>NZ_JAUSZK010000001.1:4533571-5159285 GCF_030817495.1 Streptomyces sp. V3I7 | reverse complement strand
GGGACGACAAAGCCTTCACCGCCTGGGTCGTCGAGCAGGTCCCCGCGCCGCCCGGCAAGGCCGCCCGGACCGCCGAACTGCACCAGGTGCAGCAGCTCGCCAAGACCCGTACGGCCGCCGGGAAGAAGGCCGCGACCTGGCTCGAAGTCCACGGCAAGGGCGACATCTGGAAGCTCTACGCGCACGACCAGCGCGAACTGCTCCCCAAGGAGCAGGGAGCGGCAGAGAAGACCACACTGAAGACCGCGCTGAAGCTGGCCAAGGCGATCACCGAGAAGCTGGCCGAACGCTACAAGCAGCCCGCCCCCTACGTCCTCGACCCGTCGCTCCGCCCCGACAAGCACGTCACCGCCGGGCAGAAGGGCCCCTACTCCTACCCCTCGCGGCACGCCGCCAAGTCCGCCGCCGCCGTCACCCTCCTCAGCGGCTGGGCCCCGCACCGCGCCGAGGACTACCGGGCCATGGCCGCCCAGATCGTCTACTCCCGTCTCTACATGGCCGGGCACGTGCCCAGTGACATCACCGCCGGCACCCTGGTCGGCGACCTCGTCGGCGACTACTTCGCCCACGCCACCTCGACGCCCGGCGCGGGCAAGTAGCCGCGGGGCAGTGGCTTCCGCCGTGCCGGTCCGGCCGCGGCCCCGCCCCACCCGGGCGGGAGCCGCGGCCGACAGCCCCCTGCCCCTGCCCCTGCCCCTGGCCGCGGTCGCGGTCACCTTCGCCCTGGCCCAACTGCCGCGCTGCACCAGACCCCGGAGGGGGGGGCCGATGACGGCCACGCCGATACAGGCCGCGCCCTCCCGGCGCATGTGGCCGCTGTACGCGGCCGGATTCACCACCGCCTTCGGCGCGCACGGCATCGCGGCCAGCCTCGGCGCCCTCTCCCACGACGCGGTGACCTCACTACTGGTCCTGGGCGGGCTCCTTGCCCTGTACGACGGCGCGGAGGTGCTGCTCAAGCCCGTCTTCGGCACCCTCGCCGACCGGATCGGCGCCCGCCCGGTCCTGCTCGGCGGACTCCTCGCCTTCGCCTTCGCCTCCGCCCTGTACGCGATCGCCGACAGCCCGGGCTGGCTGTGGGCCGCCCGCCTGGGCCAGGGGGCCGCCGCCTCCGCCTTCTCCCCCTCCGCCTCCGCCCTGGTCGCCCGGCTCAACCCGGCCGCCAAGCACGGCCGCGCGTTCGGCAGTTACGGCTTTTACAAGTCCATCGGCTACACCCTCGGCCCGCTGCTCGGCGGCGTGCTCGTGTGGGCCGGGGGGCTGCGGCTGCTGTTCGCCGTGATGGCCGTGCTCGCGGCGGCCGTTGCCGCCTGGGCCACGCTCGCGGTGCCGCACGTCGCGCCGCTGCCCAGGACCCGGCAGACCGTGCTCGACCTCGCGCGACGCCTGGCCGCCCCCGCCTTCTGGCAGCCCACCGCCGCCCTCGCCGGCGCCACCGCCGCCCTGTCGGTCGGTGTCGGCTTCCTGCCGGTCTCCGGCGCGGTGGCGGGCCTGGGCACGGTCGCCACCGGAGCCGCCGTCTCCGTACTCGCCCTGTGTGCGGCCCTCGTACAGCCCAAAGCCGGACGGGCCCTGGACGACGGCCGCATCACCACCCGCTCCGGACTGGCCACCGGCCTCGCCGTCACGGCCGCCGGCCTGGCCTGCGCCATGCTGCCCGGCCTGACCGGACTACTGTCCGCCGCGGTCCTGATCGGCGCCGGCACCGGCCTGATCACCCCGCTCGGCTTCGCCGCACTCGCCGCCTCCACCCCCAAGGAGCGGCTCGGCCAGACCATGGGATCCGCCGAACTCGGGCGCGAACTCGGCGACGCGGGCGGCCCCCTGCTGGTCGCCCTCGTTGCCACCACCGCCACCCTCACCTACGGCTACGCGGCCCTCGCCCTGCTCTTGGCGATGGGCCCGATGGCCGTTCTCATCACCCGCCACAGCACGACACAGGCACCCACGGATGCGCCGCAGATATAACCAGCAATCCCGCCCCCGGCAACGCTCGCTGAGCGAGTTCAGCTCGCTCCAACTGCACAGACGGCGCCTACTTTCCCCCGAACCAACCGCGGGAGAGCAGGCGCCGCAGTTTGCCAGCCCTACCCCCGCCCACCGGCTGGGGTCTGGCTTCGTCGCCGCTCAGGACATCGACACCGGAATGGAGCTGGGCTGCGCCCACCCGATGGGACGCTGAGGCTCGCGGACCTGATCGGTCTGGCCACCAAAGCATTCCGGCTCAGCACGAGCGGAGTGCGCCCGGACACGCAGATCCACACGCACATGTGCTGCGCGGAATTCGGCGACATCGTCCGGGCCAGCGCAGCCGTCACGGGCCTCGTGGTCCCTACCGGGACAACTGACCACGACGGACCTCGCCCATCTCGCGCGGCCACCTTCTTCAACAGTACACCGCCGTCAACCACGCAGGACCGGCCTCTGACCTGCCCGTACAGTCGCCTGACACTCCACCAGAACGAGCGTCAAATGAGCGTCATTTCAGCGTCAGGATATCGCCCGTAACGCACACACCGCACATAATGCGCACGCGCAAAACCGCAGGTCAGGAGCCCTTTGCGGCCGGTTCGAGGATGGCGACACACTCCACGTGGTGGGTCATCGGAAACAGATCAAAAGCCCGAAGCGTCCGCACCCGATACCCGTGGTCCCGGAAGTACCCCAGGTCCCGAGCCAGCGCAGCGGGATCGCACGCCACGTACGCGATGCGTCGCGCGCCCAGCGACGTCAGGTGCTCCACCGTCTTCTTGCCGGCGCCCGCGCGCGGGGGGTCGAGGACGACGAGGTCGACCTCGGTGATGCCGGTGCGCGGGAGGACCGTCTCCACCTTGCCCTGCTCGATGCGGACGCGGGGGAAGTCGGCGAGGTTGTGGCGGGCGTCCTCGACCGCGCGCTTGCTGGACTCGATGCCGAGGACCGCGCCCTGTTCGCCGAGGCGGTCGGCCAGCGCGCCCGCGAACAGGCCCACGCCGCAGTACAGGTCCAGAGCCATCTCGCCCTTGCGTGGGAGCAGGCCCTGCATGACCGCGGTCACCAGGGTGTCGGCCGCCCTCGGGTGGACCTGCCAGAAGCCGCCGCTGCCGACGCGGTACGTACGGCCGTCGGCGCGCTCGCGGACGAAGGGGCGGCCGTGGACGCGGTGGACGCCGCCGTCCTTCTCGCCGACCCGCATCACCGACACCGGCTTGTCGAGCTCGACGATGGGCAGGCGGGCGCCGGGGCGGGGGGTGAGGATGACCTGGCGGTCCTGGGAACCCGTCGCCGCGATCGCCTCGACCGACTCCATGCCGGACCAGTCACGGGACTCCACACCCAGCTCGCTGACGCCCTCGGCGGCGATCATGCAGTGGTCGATCCGCTCCACCTCGTGCGAGCGGTGGCGGCGCAGACCGGCGTGGCCCTCGGCGTCGACGGCGTACTGGACGCGGGTACGCCACTGCGGCACCTCGCCCGCGGGCAGCTTGTCGCCCTCGGCCGGCATGACCGTGCCGTCCCAGCCCGCCTCCTCGGGGGTGAGGCCGGCCAGGCGCTGGAGCTGCTCCGCGATCACGTCCGCCTTCAGGCGGCGCTGCGCGCCCGGCTTGGCGTGCTGCCAGTCGCAGCCGCCGCAGCGGCCGGGGCCGGCGAAGGGGCAGGGGGCCGGGACGCGGTCCTTGGAGGCCTCCAGGACCTCGACCGCGTCGGCGCGCAGGAACCGCGCGCCCTCCTCGCCCTCCGTCACCCGGGCCACGACCCGCTCGCCGGGCAGCGCGTGCCGGACGAACAGCACCTGGCCCTCGGACGTACGGGCGATGCAGTGGCCGCCGTGGGCGACGGGGCCGATCTCGACCTCGTACTCCTCGCCCACCAGAGACTTCGTCGGTTCTGCCTGCATGGTGGGGTGACTCCAGATCGGGAAGGCCGGAAAGGGCGAAGGCCGTAGCCGGTGGGCCTGACAACAACAGCCCACCAGTCTACGGCCTCCCCTGCACGGCTCGGTCCCCCCGGCACCGTGCGGGCCACGGCTCAGTCCCGCTCCGCCCTACTCAGTCCTGCTCACTCCTTGCCCGCAGGCTCCTTCGGGCGCGCCTCCGCCGGTCCCCGCCGGACGGCGCCCGGTGCGTTCCATTCCTGCCGCTTGCGGGCGCGGTCGCGGGCCGCTTCGGAGGAGACCAGCTGGTAGGGCACGGAGGTGACCATGACGCCGGGCAAGAACAGCAGGCGGCCCTTCAGGCGCAGGGCGCTCTGGTTGTGCAGCAGGTGCTCGTACCAGCGGCCGACCACGTACTCGGGGATGATCACGGAGACCGCGTCGCGCGGGGACTCCTTGCGGAGGTTCTTGACGTACTCGACGATCGGCCGGGTGATCTCGCGGTACGGGGAGTCGAGGACCTTCAGCGGTACGTCGATGCCGCGCCGCTCCCACTCCTCGCGCAGCGCCTTCGTCTCCGCCGGGTCGACGTTGACGGTGAGCGCCTCCAGGGTGTCCGAGCGCATGAGCTTGGCGTAGGCCAGGGCGCGCAGGGTGGGGCGGTGGATCTTGGAGATCAGGACCAGGGAGTGCACCCGGGACGGCCGGACGCTGTCGTCGCTCGGGCCCTCGGGGGCGGCGATCTCCTCGGCGACGCGGTCGTAGTGCCGGCGGATCGCGGTCATCGTCACGTAGAAGATGCACATGCCGAGCAGCGCGACCCAGGCGCCGTGCGTGAACTTGGTGAACAGCACGACGACCAGCACCAGGCCGGTGAAGAAGGCGCCGAAGGCGTTGATCGCGCGGGAGCGGATCATGTGTCTGCGCTTGGCGGGGTCCGTCTCGGTGGCCAGGTGGCGGTTCCAATGGCGGACCATGCCGGTCTGGCTGAGCGTGAAGGACACGAAGACGCCGACGATGTACAGCTGGATCAGCCGGGTCGAGTCCGCGCCGTAGATGATCACCAGGAGGGCCGCGGTACCCGCGAGCAGCACGATGCCGTTGGAGAACGCGAGGCGGTCACCGCGGGTGTGCAGCTGGCGCGGGAGGTAGCGGTCCTGGGCGAGGATCGAGCCGAGCAGCGGGAAGCCGTTGTACGCCGTGTTCGCCGCCAGGAACAGGACCAGCGCCGTCGCCGCCGCGAGGACGACGAACAGGAAGCTGCCCTTGCCGAAGACGGCCTCGGCGACCTGGGAGATCACCGGGTTCTGGACGTAGCCGGAGCCGACCGGGGAGCCGCCCCGGATGAGGTCGGCGGCCGGATTCTCGGCCATCCGGACGTTGGTGGCCATCGCGAGGCCGATGATGCCGCAGAACATCGTGACGGCGAGCAGGCCCATCGCGGCCAGCGTGGTCGCGGCGTTCTTCGACTTGGGCTTGCGGAAGGCGGGCACGCCGTTGGAGATCGCCTCGACGCCGGTGAGCGCGGCACAGCCGGAGGAGAAGGCGCGCAGGAGGAGGAAGACCAGGGCGAAGCCCGCGAGGCCCTGGTGTTCGGCCCTGATGTGGAAGCCGGCGGTCGGCGCGTGCATGGTCTCGCCGAGGACCAGACCCCGGATCGCGCCCCACACGATCATGATGAAGACGCCCGCGACGAAGACGTACGTCGGGATCGCGAACAGCGAGCCGGACTCCTTGACACCGCGCAGGTTCATCAGCGTGAGCAGCACGATCACGGCGACGGCGCACAGCACCTTGTGCTCGATGATGAACGGGACCGCGGAGCCCAGGTTCTCGATGCCGGAGGAGATGGAGACGGCGACGGTGAGGACGTAGTCCACGAGCAGGGCGCTGGCCACCGTCAGACCGGCCTTGGGGCCGAGGTTGGTGGTCGCGACCTCGTAGTCGCCGCCGCCGCTGGGATACGCGTGGACGTTCTGCCGGTAGGAGGCGACCACGGTGAACATCAGCACCACGACCGCGACCGCGATCCAGGGGCTGAAGTGGTACGCCGACACGCCCGCGATGGACAGGACCAGCAGGACCTCACCGGGCGCGTAGGCGACGGAGGACAGCGGGTCGGATGCGAAGACGGGGAGTGCGATGCGCTTCGGCAGGAGCGTTTCACCCAGCCGGTCGCTGCGCAGAGCGCGCCCGATCAGGATCCGTTTGGGCACGTCGGTCAGTTTGGACACGACAGAGGATCGTAAGCCTTCGAACTGGCTGACGCCCACCCTCCCCCTCCCCCGGCCTCGCGCCGTCGGGTCGAGAGGGCCCGGATCTGCCTCACGAGTGAACTCGGGAGCGATTGGAAGTGCGGATTCCGTGGACGGTGTGGTCTTCGTGTCTTGATGGCAGACCCGCGGCAACCCCGCACGTCACCGCGCTCGTACCGCATCCGCGCCCGGCCCTCCGGAGGTCCCATGCCCGCGCCCGCAGAGCTGATCGGCGCCGCGGTCACCCTCGTCGGCCTCGCGATCCTGACCCTGTGCAGCGTGCGCAGTATCACGCGACGTTGACCGCCGGGCCGTGTACGGCTGTGCAGGTCCACACCAAAGTGTGTTACGCGCGTAAAGTCTTCCGCTTACTACTTGCCGACTACGCAGGGGCATCGGAATACTCCCTTCCGTGCTTGTCAGGGGCACGACGAGTAGATGCACTCGCGCGCCCTCCACCTTGGCGTCTGCCTCATCCCCACAGGAGCCAGCAAGTGCGTATCAGAACCTTCAGCAGTGCACGGCGCGCCGGGCTGATCGCCACGGCCTCCGGACTGCTCGCGGCGACCGTACTGACCATGCCCACCGCTCAGGCCGCCACCACCCCGGCCAAGGCCTCCCCCGCAGCCGCAGCCGCGGTGGCCAAGTCGCTCGGTGCCACCCGGACCGCGGGTTCGTACTACGACAGCAAGACCAAGACCTCGGTCGTCAACGTCACCACCCGGCAGGCCGCGCAGGCCGTTCGCGAGGCCGGCGCGACACCGCGGCTCGTCACCCACAGCTCCGCACAGCTCGCCAAGGCGGGCGACGCCGCCAAGGCCGCGGACATACCCGGCACCGCGTGGGCCACGGACCCGCGCAGCGACACCCTGGTCGTGAGCGCCGACAGCAGCGTCTCGCGCGCCGAACTCGCCAAGCTGAAGTCCGCCACCGCCTCCTACGGCGACGCGGTCACCGTCAAGCGCGTGAGCGGCACCTTCCGGAAGCTGCTCAACGGCGGCACCGCGATCTACGCCGACGCCGGCTGGCGCTGCTCCGTCGGCTTCAACGTCACCGACGGCGCCAACTACTACTTCCTGACGGCGGGCCACTGCACGGACGGCTTCCCGGGCTGGTACACCAACTCCGGCCTCACCACGTACGTCGGCCCGACCCTCGACTCGCAGTTCCCCACCAACGACTACGGCATCGTCCGCTACGACAACACCGGCGTCTCGCACCCCGGGAGCGTCAACCTCTACAACGGCACGAGCCAGGACATCACCACCGCCGCCAACGCCTACGTCGGTGAGTCCGTCACGCGCAGCGGCTCGACCACCGGCGTCCACGGCGGCACCGTCCAGGCCCTCAACGCCACGGTCAACTACGGCAACGGCGAGATCGTCTACGGCCTCATCCAGACCAACGTCTGCGCCGAGCCGGGCGACTCGGGCGGCTCGCTGTTCGCCGGCTCCGCGGCGATCGGCCTGACCTCCGGCGGCAGCGGCAACTGCTCCTCGGGCGGTACGACCTTCTTCCAGCCGGTCACCGAGGCGCTGAGCGCGTACGGCGTCAACGTGTACTGAGGCCGGCCGGCCTCCCCGCGCACCATCGAGCACGACGTGAGCCCCTCCGGTCCGCCGGCGGGGCTCACCCCGTGCGGGACCCCCTCGCCGCACGACACGGCTCTGCGGATATTTTGGTCGCAGGCAATCGAAGGTGACAGCCTGGCCCAGGCGGTGATCGCAACAGCGATTCCGCGGGCATGATGGTGCCGGGCGGCCGGCACGCAGGCCGCAGGTGTTGCCTGGCGAGCCGAGAGAGAGACATGAGCACGACATTTACGCGGGCCGGACGGCCTGTCGGAAGCGCGGTGTAAAGCCATGCATATCGTCATCATGGGGTGCGGCAGAGTGGGTTCCGCTCTCGCCCAGACCCTGGAGCAGCAGGGGCACACGGTCGCCGTGATCGACCGCGACCCCACCGCCTTCCGCCGGCTGGGCCCGGGATTCGGCGGCCGCCGGGTCACCGGCATCGGCTTCGACCAGGACACCCTGCGTGAGGCGGGCATCGAGGAGGCCGGCGCCTTCGCCGCCGTCTCCAGCGGTGACAACTCGAACATCATCTCCGCGCGCGTCGCCCGCGAGATGTTCGGCGTGGAGAACGTCGCCGCCCGCATCTACGACCCCCGCCGCGCCGAGGTCTACCAGCGCCTGGGCATCCCCACCGTGGCGACCGTCCGCTGGACGGCCGACCAGATGCTGCGCCGGCTGCTGCCCTCGGGCGCGGAGCCGCTGTGGCGCGACCCCACCGGGGGCGTTCAGCTCGCCGAGGTGCACGCCTCGCCGAAGTGGGTCGGCCACAAGATCAGCAAGTTGCAGGACGAGACCGGCGTCCGCGTGGCGTTCCTGACCCGTCTGGGCGAGGCGATCGTGCCCACCTCCCAGACGGTGCTCCAGGAGGGCGACCTGGTGCACGTGATGATGCGCACGGACGAGGTCGAGAAGGTCGAGGCGGCGTTCGCCGGCGGCCCAGAAGAGGAGGGCGGTCACTGATGAGGGTCGCCATTGCCGGTGCCGGTGCCGTCGGCCGCTCGATCGCGGCCGAGCTGCTGGAGAACGGCCACGAGGTCCTGCTGATCGACAAGGCCCCGACCGCCATCTCGGTGGAGCGGGTGCCCCAGGCGGAGTGGCTGCTGGCCGACGCCTGCGAGATCACCTCCCTGGACGAGGCGGCGCTCCAGCGCTGCAACGTCGTCATCGCCGCGACCGGCGACGACAAGGTCAACCTGGTCGTCTCGCTGCTCGCCAAGACGGAGTACGGCGTCCCGCGCGTCGTCGCCCGCGTCAACAACCCCAAGAACGAGTGGCTGTTCAACGAGGCCTGGGGCGTGGACGTCGCCGTCTCCACCCCGCGCCTGATGTCCGCCCTGGTCGAGGAGGCGGTGAGCGTCGGCGACCTGGTCCGCCTGCTCCGCTTCAGCCACGGCGACGCCAACCTCGTCGAGCTGACCCTGCCCGAGGAGTCGGCGCTGGCCGGCACCCAGGTCGGCGACGTGGAGTGGCCCGAGGACACCTCGCTGGTCACCATCATCCGCGGCACGCGCGTGCTGACCCCCTCCAAGGAGGACTCCCTGGAGGCGGGCGACGAGCTCCTGTTCGTGGCCGCCCCGGCCCGCGAGGAGCAGCTGGAGGACCTGCTGTCGGTACGTCGACAGGACGTCTGACCGCCGCACGGTGACACGGAGGAGGGGCGCCCCGGGCTTCCGGGGCGCCCCTCCTCCGTGTCACCTCACACCGGCTCCGACGGCTGCTACGCCTAGCGCCTGTCCGGCGCATCACCGCAGACGCGGGGTCTGGCACGCCTCTCTGCGGCGTTGTCGTCGGTTGCCGAGTCCCCCACGCCGCTCGGCTCCGCTCGCGCGGGGCCCCCGTCGCGTCGACGCCCTCCTCCGTCTGGCAGCCGGACGCGCCGAACCCCACTCGCTTGCACTGATCAGGCGCCGCAGCTTTCCTGCGACCTGATCCGCCGGACAGGCCCTAGCGCCGGTGCCGTCCCGCCTCCGCGGTGGCCCCCTCCGCCTTCTCGGCCTTCTCCGCCTTCTCGGCCTCTTCCATCTCCGCGAACACGTCGATCGGCGCGGGCGCCTTCGCCAGGAAGACCCAGGTCAGCCAGACGGCCAGCAGGAAGGGCGGGATCTTCAGCGTGACGAGGACCCAGCCGAGCTGCGTGGTGTCCGCCCACCAGTACAGCGGGAAGAGGACGGCGCACTTGGCGAGCAGGATCAGGCCCCAGGCCCAGCTGGCCTTGGCGTACGCCTTCTTGCGGCCCGGGTTGCGGGTGCGCCAGGAGAGGTTCTCCTTGAAGACCGGGCCGAGGATCAGGCCGATCAGGGGGACACCGGCCAGGGTCGTGATGATGTACGCCAGCGCCAGGCCCAGCGTGTAGAGCATGCCGGGGAGGTAGAAGTCCTTGGCGTTGCCCGTGAACATCGCGAAGATCACGCCGAAGGCGACGCCGAAGACGCCGCTGAAGGCGTGCTTGACGGTGTCCTTCATCACCAGCCGGGTCACGAGCAGCAGCAGCGAGACGCCGAGCGCGGCGATCGCCGACCAGTGCAGGTCCTTGGTGATCGTGTAGATCGTGACGAAGAGGAGGCCGGGCAGGACCGTCTCAACCATGCCGCGCACGCCGCCGAACGCCTCGAACAGCGCGGCCTCGGTCACCGCCCGGGACTCCTGGTGAGGGGTGTCTTGGGTCGGCTTGTCGACTGACGTCACCGGCTACTCCCGTCCGAGGGGTCTCAGTTCGTACTTGGGGTTGAACAGCACCCGGCGGCCCCGGCTCATCGAGATCCGGCCCGATGCGATCAGCTTGCGCCCCGGTTCTATGCCGACGATGGAGCGCCTGCCGAGCCACACCACCTCCAGCGCTGCGGAGCCGTCGAACAACTCGGCCTCCAGGGCCGGGACTCCGGCGCGCGGACGCAGGGTGACCGTGCGCAAGGTACCAGTTACGGTCACGATCTGGCGGTCGTGACAGTCACCGATCCGAGTGCAACCGGCGGTCTCGGCGTCCTCCCGCAGCTCCTCCGACTCCAGGTCCTCCTGGGAGGAGGAGAGCCGGTCGAGCATGCGCCGGAACCGGCCCACCGGCTTTTCGGGACGAGGGACAGCACTCATACAGGCAGCGTACCGGGGTGCACCGTCAAGGGCGTACCGGCGGCCCGGTACTCAGGTCGGGGAACCGGCCCGGTACCCAGGTCGGGGAACCGGAACACGACGCCCGGGCCCCGCCCCGCGCCGGAGCGGCTCACAGCTCGAACCGGTACCCCATCCCCGGCTCCGTGATGAAGTGCCTCGGGTGCGAGGGGTCGGCCTCCAGCTTGCGGCGCAACTGGGCCATGTACACACGCAGGTAGTTGGTCTCGGTCCCGTACGACGGCCCCCACACCTCCTGCAGCAGCTGCTTCTGTCCGACCAGCCGGCCGGGGTTGCGGACCAGTGCCTCCAGCAGGTGCCACTCGGTCGGGGTCAGCCGTACGTCCCTGCCGCCGCGGTTGACCTTCTTGGCAGCCAGGTCGACGGTGAAGCCCTCGGTCTCCACGGTCGTCACGTCGCCGTCGCCGGTGCCGACGGGCTCGGCGCGGCGGACCGCCGCCCGCAGCCGGGCGAGGAGTTCGTCCATGCCGAAGGGCTTGGTGACGTAGTCGTCGGCGCCCGCGTCGAGCGCCTGGACCTTCTCGTCGGAGGAGTGCCGGGCCGACAGCACCAGGATCGGCACCCGGGTCCAGCCGCGCAGCCCCCTGATCACCTCGACGCCGTCCATGTCGGGCAGTCCCAGGTCGAGGACGACGACGTCGGGGTGGCGGGAGGCGGCGAGGGAGAGGGCGGTCCTGCCGTCGGCAGCCGCGTCGACGTCGTACTCCCGCGCCTTGAGGTTGATCACGAGGGCGCGCACGATCTGCGGCTCGTCGTCGACCACCAGCACCCGGGTCATGAGACCTGCCTTTCCGGTTGTACGGTCCCGGCTCCCGCGGCGGTGGAGGAGGGTACGGCGCGGAGGCTGAGGACCATGGTGAGTCCGCCGCCGGGGGTGTTCTCGGCGTCGAGGGTGCCGCCCATGGCCTCGGCGAAGCCGCGGGCGACCGCGAGGCCGAGGCCCACACCGGCGCCGCGCGGCGCGTCGCCGTGGCGCTGGAAGGGCTCGAAGATGCGGTCCTTGGCCTCGTCGGGGACGCCTGGACCGCGGTCCACGACCCGCACCTCGACCCGGTCGCACAGGGCGCTGGCGGACACCAGGACGGGCCGGCCGGGCGGGCTGTACTTGACGGCGTTCTCCACCAGGTTGGCCACCGACCGCTCCAGCAGCCCGGGGTCGACGGCCACCATGGGCAGGGTCTCGCGGACGTCCAGCTCCACGCTGTCCTCGGGTACGCCGACCAGCGCCATCGGGACCACCTCGTCGAGGTCGATCTCGCGGACGACCGGGGTGACCGTGCCGGTGTGCAGGCGGGACATGTCGAGCAGGTTGCCGACCAGGTGGTCGAGGCGGTCGGCGCCCTCCTCGATGCCCTGAAGGAGCTCCGCCTGGTCCTCCCCGGACCAGGCCACGTCGTCCGAACGGAGCGAGGAGACCGCCGCCTTGATCCCGGCCAGCGGGGTGCGCAGGTCGTGGCTGACGGCGGCCAGCAGCGCGGTGCGGATGCGGTTGCCCTCGGCCAGCGCGCTGGCCCGGTCGGCCTCCTCCTGGAGGCGGCGGCGGTCCAGGACGACGGCGGCCTGCGCGGCGAACGCGGCCAGCACCCGGCGGTCCTCGGCGGGCAGTACGCGTCCGGTCAGGGCGAGGGCCATGTGGTCGCCGGCGGGGACGTCCACGTCGGCGTCCTCGGGGCGCCTGAGCTCGGGTCCGGTGCCGGCGCGGCCCGCGCAGGTCCACGGCTCGACGTCGCTGGTCCGCTCCAGCAGGGCCGCCGACTCCATGCCGAAGGTCTCCCGGACGCGTTCGAGGAGTTCCTCCAGGCTCGTCTCGCCGCGCAGCACGTTGCCGGCGAGGAAGGAGAGGATCTCGGACTCGGCGCGCAGCCGGGCCGCCTGGTGGGTGCGCCGGGCGGCGAGGTCCACCACCGAGGCGACCGACACCGCGACCCCGATGAAGATCACGAGGGCGACGATGTTCTTCGGGTCGGCGATGGTCAGCCGGTGCATCGGCGGCGTGTAGTAGAAGTTCAGCAGCAGCGAGCCGCAGGCCGCCGAGGCCAGCGCCGGGAAGAGGCCGCCGAGCAGGGCCGCCGCGACCGTGACGGTCAGGAACAGCAGCATGTCGTTGGCGAGGCCGAGGTCGACGGTGTTCAGCAGCAGCGCCAGGACGACCGGGCCCAGCAGCCCGACCAGCCAGCCCGAGACGATCCGGGCCCGGCCGAGCCGCGCGCCCCGGGCCACGGGCAGTCCGCGCCCCTTGGCGACCTGGCCGTGGGTGACGATGTGCACGTCGATGTCGGGGCCGGAGTCCCGGGCGACCGTCGCGCCGACGCCGGGCCCGAAGACGTACTGCCAGGCCTTGCGGCGGGAGGAGCCGAGGACGATCTGGGTGGCGTTGGCGCCGCGCGCGAAGTCCAGCAGGGCGGCCGGTATGTCGTCGCCGACGACGTGGTGGAATGTGCCGCCCAGGTCCTCGACGAGGGTGCGCTGGACGGCCAGTTCCTTGGGCGAGGCCGAGGTGAGACCGTCGCTGCGGGCTATGTAGACGGCGAGCACCTCGCCGCCGGCGCCCTTCTCGGCCAGCCGCGCGGCCCGGCGGATCAGCGTTCGCCCCTCGGGGCCGCCGGTCAGCCCGACCACGATCCGCTCGCGCGAGCCCCAGACCGCCGAGACCCGGTGGTCGCTGCGGTACTGCTGGAGGTACTCGTCGACCCGGTCGGCCACCCACAGCAGCGCGAGCTCCCGCAGGGCGGTGAGGTTGCCGGGCCGGAAGTAGTTGGACAACGCGGCGTCGACCTTGTCCGGCCGGTAGATGTTGCCGTGCGCCATGCGCCGCCGCAGCGACTGCGGGGACATGTCGACCAGCTCGATCTGGTCGGCCCGGCGCACCACCTCGTCCGGCACGGTCTCCTGCTGCCGTACGCCGGTGATCGACTCGACCACGTCGCCGAGGGACTCCAGGTGCTGGATGTTGACGGTCGAGACCACGTCGGTCCCGGCGGCCAGCAGCTCCTCCACGTCCTGCCAGCGCTTGGCGTTGCGGGAGCCGGGGACGTTGGTGTGGGCCAGCTCGTCCACCAGGGCCACCTCGGGCCCGCGGGCCAGGACGGCGTCGACGTCCATCTCCGTGACGGCGGCGTCGCGGTGCTCCAGTTCCCGGCGCGGGAGCTGCTCCAGACCGTGCAGCATCACCTCGGTGCGCGGCCGGTCGTGGTGCTCGACGAACGCCACCACGCAGTCGGTGCCCCGCTCCACGCGACGGTGCGCCTCGGCGAGCATCGCGTAGGTCTTGCCCACGCCCGGCGCCGCGCCGAGGTAGATCCGAAGTTTTCCGCGTGCCATGGCCCCATCGTCTTCTCGTGACTGCCGCTACGCAGCGTCGACCTTACGGCCAGCGATTCCGGCGCATCGGACATGGGGTGGGCGAGAGGGCGTCCTTGACGCAACCCTGACGGGTCGGTCCGGGCGGCGCTCGTCAGGTCTCGACGATCCGACCGTCGCTCAGCTCCAGCACACGGTCGGCGGGTTCGAGCAGGGTCGCGTCGTGCGTGGCGACCACCGCGGTGACCTGCTCGCCGCGGACGACGGCACGCGGCAGCTCCATGCCGGCGAGACCGGTCTCGGCGTCGAGCTGGCCGGTCGGCTCGTCGGCGATCAGCGGGGCGGGGTTGTTGGTGAGGGCACGGGCGATGGCGACGCTCCCCCAGTGCCTTGAGGGCCTGGGGGCACCCCCAGCTGCTGGCCGCCGGACAGCTCACCGGGCCGCTGGGCCGCGTGGTCGGCGAGTCCCACCAGGGAGAGCAGCAGCTCGACGCGCTCCTCGCGCTCGCGCGCATCGGCCCGGCGCAGCCGCAGCGGCACGCCCACGTTCTCGGCGGCGGTGAGGATCGGGATGAGCCCGAAGGACTGGAAGACGAAGCCGATCCGGTCCCGGCGCAGGGCCGGCAGTCCGTTCTCGCCCAGCTCCGTCAGGTCCTGTCCGTCGACGGCGATCCGCCCCCGGTCGGGCAGGTCGAGGCCTCGACGATGTTCAGCAGGGGCGTCTTGCCGGACCCCGAACGCCCCTTGAGGGCGACGAGTTCGCCCCGCGGGATCTCAAACGAGACTCCCCGCAGCGCGTGCACGGCGCCGGCTCCCTGCCCGTAGGACCTGTGCACGTCCTCGACGCGCACCATGGTCTCGGTGATCACCCGGCTCATGTCGCCTCCCCCGTCGGCTCCGTCGGCCGGGCGTCAGTATCACCGCCCGGCGTCCCGCCGTCCACGGATGTGGGGCGGCCCAGGCCGGTTGCGGGGGAACAGCGCGAAGGGCCGTCCCCCCGCCGGGGGTACGGCCCTTGACGTACGCGCTGTCGCCTGAGGTCAGCGGACCTCGGTGATCTCGGGGCCGCGCTGGAGCTGTCCCATGCCGCCGGAGAAGCGGGAGCCGGACTGCTCCTCCTGCTGGACGCCCTCGGGAACCATCTGGGCGTCGTTCGGCAGCTTCAGGACGATCGGGTCGCGGGGGGCCATCGGGCCCTCGCCGCGGACCACGACCGTGTCGCGGAAGATCTGCTCCAGCAGCCCGGCGGCCTGCGGCTGCACCGCGCCCTGGCCGGAGATCACACCGCGCAGGAACCAGCGGGGGCCGTCGACGCCGACGAACCGCACCACCTGGAAGCCGCTCGTGCCGTCCGGCAGCTGCACCGGCACCTGGGCCCGCAGCTCCCAGCCCAGCGGGCCCTCGACCTCGTCGATGATGCCGCCCTGCTGGGTGATGCCGCTCGCGATCTCCTCGCGCACCTCGCCCCAGATGCCCTCGCGCTTGGGCGCGGCGAAGGCCTGCAGCTGGACGGCGCTGTCGCGGAGCACGACGGTCGCCGCGACGATCGCGTCGCCCGCGACCTCAACCCGCAGTTCCATGCCGTCGACGCCCGGGATGAACAGGCCGCCGAGGTCCACGCGGCCCTCGCCGGGCTCGCGCACCTCGGAGGAGTCCCAGGGCCCGTCCGGCCGCGGCTCGGGCTCGAGCCGCACACGCTCTACGTCCGCCTCGGTGTCGACGCTGTCGACGACCTGCTCGGCCTCGCCGGCCGCACCCTCGGCGGCACCCTTCTTGTTGCGACGTCCGAACACGTCACTGTCCTTCCCGGTCGGATACGACCGAAGCGTATCGATTCCCACCCGTCCGACCGCTGTCGGCGGCCTGACCGTTTGTGCCGCTCTCGTCGCCCACCGCGGCATGACCCCCGGTGGACCCGAAGCCCCCTTCGGCCCGCACCGAGTCGGGAAGCTCCGCGACCTCCTGGAAGCGGACCTTCTCGACCTGCTGGACGACCAGTTGGGCAATCCGGTCGAAGCGCTCGAACCGCACGGACTCGCGCGGGTCGAGGTTCACCACGATCACCTTGATCTCCCCACGGTACCCGGCATCAACCGTCCCCGGGGCATTCACCAGGGCGACACCGCAGCGGGCGGCGAGACCGGATCGAGGGTGCACGAAGGCCGCGTACCCCTCGGGGAGGGCGATCGACACTCCCGTGGGCAGCACGGCCCGATCGCCGGGCGCGAGTTCGCGGCTCTCGGTCGTCCGCAGATCGGCTCCGGCGTCACCGGGGTGCGCGTATGCCGGAAGCGGTACGTCGGGGTCGATGCGGCGGATCAGCACGTTCACGGGATCGGGGGTCACGGGGCTCACGGGGTCGGAGGGGGCGGTGGGGTCGGCGGGGCTCACGGGTTCACCTCGAAGGCGCGGGTGCGGCGCTTGAGGTCGGGGTCGCTCATGGCCGCCTGGATCTCCTCCTTGCGGCCGTGCTCGGTGAAGTGGTCGACCTTGACCTCGATGAAGAGCGCGTCGGCGCGGACGGCGACGGGCCCCTCGGGGCCGCCGATCCGCCCGGTCGCGGTGGAGTAGATCTTCCGGCCGGCCACGGCGGTCACCTCGGCCTCCAGGTACAGCGTCGTCCCCACCGGCACGGGCCGCACGAAGTCGGTCTCCAGCCGTCCGGTCACGGCGACGGTGCGCAGCAGCCAGTTCAGCGAGCCGAGCGTCTCGTCGAGCGCGGTGGCGAGCACGCCGCCGTGGGCGAGGCCGGGGGCGCCCTGGTGGGCGGCCTGGACGGTGAACTCGGCGGTGAGGGTGACGCCCTCCCCGGCCCGCGCCTGAAGGTGCAGCCCGTGCGGCTGCTCGTGCCCGCAGCCGAAGCACTGGCCGTAGTGCGCGCCGAGGAGCTCGCCGGGCGCGGGAGCGTCGGGATGCCGCACCGGCGGCACAGCGCCGAGCGGAGGCTTGAGAGTCGTCGATCCACCCATCACAGGCGCAGACCTTACCCGCGCGTCGGGTGTGCCCCGACACCGTGCCAAGCTTGACTCCATGCAGCTCTCCGCCGCCCCCTACGAAGAACGCCTCACCGCCCCCCGCTCCTGGTGGCTGATCAGCTTCCTGGTCGGTGTCTCGTTCGCCCTGATCCTGCTCCCCTTCGGCACCCTGCCGATGCTGGGCGGCCTGGTGGGCGGCACGGCGGCCGCGGCGGTCGTCGCCAGCGCGTACGGCTCGATCCGCATCCGCGTCGTCGGCGGGCACCTGATCGCGGGCGAGGCGAAGATCCCGGTGTCGGCCCTGGGCGACGCGGAGGTCCTGGACCCGGAGGAGGCGCGCGCCTGGCGCACGCACAAGGCCGACACCCGCGCCTTCCTGCTTCTGCGCGCGTACGTCCCGAGGGCGCTGCGCGTCGAGGTCACCGACCCGCGGGACCCGACCCCGTACCTGTACCTGTCGAGCCGCGAGCCGGAGAAGCTGGCCGCCGCGATCGAGGCCGCGCGCGGGCCGGCCGCGTAGGCGACGGCGCACGGACGGCGTCAGAGCTCGGGGTTGTCACGCTCCTCGTGACGCCCCTCGGAGCCCGCGTGGTCCTCATGGGCCGCGGGGAAGATGTCGCCCGGACGCAGGGGCTCCGCCGGGGGCTCCAGGGGCGGGAGTCCGGCAAGCGCGTCCCACGGGACCTGGATCTTGCGCAGATCGGACCGGATCCGCCCGGCCAGCTTCTTGGTGTCGCGGCGGTTCATCGCCGCCCCGACCGCCGCGCCGATCATGAACGGCATCAGGTTGGGCATGTTGCGCATCGACCGCTTCATGATCTGCTGCCGCAGCTCGCGCTTCATCTGACCGCCGAGGGCGGTGTTGATCGTCGACGGTTTCAGCACGTCGATCCCGCGCTCCCCCGACCAGGAGGACAGATACGCGGTGCTGCGCTCCTTGAGGCCGCCCGGCGGTCGTACGCCGTAGACCTCGTAGAGCTCGGCGATCAGCTTCAGCTCGATCGCCGCGACCCCGGTGATCTCCGCGGCCAGTTCGGCCGCCATCGCGGGCGGTACGGGCAGCATCGCCGCCGCGCCGACACCGGCCCCGACGGTCGAGGTCGCGTTCGCGGCGCCCGCGCTGAGCTTGTCCGCGATCTCTTCGGGCCCGAGGCCCGGGAACTGCCGCCGCAGGGTGGCGAGATCCCGTACAGGGATCCGCGGCGCGATGTCGATGATCCGGTCCGCGAGGTGCCCGAGGGCGGCCTTGGCGTGGCCGCGGCCCCTGCGGGCCACGAGCCGGGCCTTGTCACGGACGGCTCCGGCTCTCCCCCGGCCGCTCGGCTCCGGGCCGGCCGGGGGCACCCCCGTCGGGGCGGTGGGCCCCGTCTGCTCGGCCGGGTCCGGGTGGTCACCCCGGGCGGCCGACTCGAGCGAGGCCCCCGTACCGGATGAGCCCCGCTCGTCGTCACGCGCGCCGTGCTGCGGGCCGTCGGACGGCCCTTGGTCCGCTTTCCTCAAAGGGAAGCGGCGCTTCCGAGGAGGGGTCGAGCCAGACACGGCCGACCCACCCTCAGTCGCAGTCGCGGCAGATCGGCTGACCGTTCTTCTCGCGGGCCAGCTGGCTGCGGTGGTGGACGAGGAAGCAGCTCATGCACGTGAACTCGTCCTGCTGCTTCGGCAGCACACGGACGGCCAGTTCCTCGTTCGACAGGTCGGCGCCGGGGAGTTCGAGGCCCTCTGCGGCCTCGAACTCGTCGACATCGACCGCGGAGGTCGACTTGTCGTTGCGTCGGGCCTTCAGTTCTTCAAGACTGTCCGAGTCGACGTCGTCATCGGTCTTGCGTGGAGTGTCGTAATCGGTTGCCATGTCGCTCTCCCCCTCTGGGTGTCTGCGGGTGTCTCCAGCGCACGTAACGCGTGAGAGGCCGGACTTGTGCCCGACCCGAGGCGGAGATTTTGCCTCACATCAAGGTCTGTTACTCAATCGACACCCAACCGGACTCCTCAAGAGTGATCGGCTTGGATGGCGATGGGGACCGTACACGGTCCGAATATCGCACCTCAAAGGCGCCCCACCGTGTACTTCCCGTGATCAAGACCCCTGAAAACCCGGATTTTCCGGGCTTTCCACGGGCTTCATGATCACGGAGAGTAGATGGCCGGAAATCCGTCCATGTGATCGATCACACACGATTTGACACCCTCGTGATGCCCGATAATTCTGCGCAAAGCGAACATGCTTCGCGCGTGTTGGGCGAGTGCCCTCAGAAGGGCAGGGTGACACGCATCATCAGCCCTCCTCCCTCGCGCGGGTGTGCCGAGATGTGGCCGCCGTGTGCGCGTGCCACGGAGCGCGCGATGGACAGGCCGAGGCCGACACCCTTGTCGCTGCCCGTGCGCTCCGTACGGAGCCGTCTGAACGGCTCGAAGAGGTTGTCGATCTCGTACGCGGGCACGACCGGCCCGGTGTTCGCCACGGTCAGCACCGCGTGCCCGTTCTGGACCTCGGTGGAGACCTCGACCCAGCCGTCCTCGGGGATGTTGTAGCGCACCGCGTTCTGGACCAGGTTGAGGGCGATCCGCTCCAGCAGGACGCCGTTGCCGGGGACGATGACGGGCTTGCGCTCGCCCTTGATCGTGACGCCCTTGGCCTGGGCCTCGGCGTGCACCTGGTCGATGGCCTGGGTGGCCACCTCGGCAAGGTCGACGGGCTTGCGCTCGACGATCTCGTTGTCGCTGCGGGCGAGCAGCAGCAGGCCCTCCACGAGCTGCTCGCTGCGCTCGTTGGTCGCCAGCAGCGTCTTGCCCAGCTGCTGGAGCTCCACGGGCGCGTTCGGATCGGACAGATGCACTTCGAGCAGCGTGCGGTTGATCGCGAGCGGGGTGCGCAGCTCGTGCGAGGCGTTCCCGACGAAGCGTTCCTGTGCGGTGAAGGCGCGCTGCAGCCGGTCCAGCATGTCGTCGAGGGTGTCGGCCAGTTCCTTCAGCTCGTCGTCCGGGCCGTCCAGCTCGATACGGCGAGACAGGTCCGAACCCGCCACCGCGCGCGCGGTGCGCGTGATCCGGCCGAGCGGGGTCAGCACGCGGCCGGCCATGGCGTAGCCGAACGCGAAGGCGATGATCGCGAGACCCAGCAGGGCCAGCAGCGAGCGGCTGAGCAGGTTGTCCAGGGCGTGCTGGCGCTGCTGGTCGATGCACTGGCTGATCGCGGCGTTGAAGTCGGACAGCGGCAGGCTCGTCGTGTTGATCGCGCGGCAGTTCTCGCTGGAGACCCTGATGTCGGTACCGCTGACGATCTTGAACAGCGGTTCGTTGCCCGTGTTCAGCGCCTGCGCGGCCAGCAGGTAGATGATCGACAGCAGCAGGATGCCGGCGATCAGGAACATGCCGCCGTACAGCAGCGTGAGCCGTATACGGATCGTCGGACGCAGCCAGGGGAACGGGGCCTGGGCCCTTCGGGGGTCCCAGGTCGGCTTCGGGGGCAGCTGGGGCGGCGCGGGTGTCGTGGCCACGAGACGTCAGATCCGGTAGCCGGAGCCGGGGACGGTGACGATGACGGGCGGCTCGCCCAGCTTGCGGCGCAGGGTCATGACCGTCACGCGCACGACGTTGGTGAACGGGTCGGTGTTCTCGTCCCACGCCTTCTCCAGCAGCTGCTCGGCGGAGACGACGGCGCCCTCGCTGCGCATCAGCACCTCCAGCACGGCGAACTCCTTCGGCGCGAGCTGGACCTCCCGGCCGTCGCGGAAGACCTCGCGGCGGTTGGGGTCGAGCTTGATGCCGGCGCGCTCCAGGACGGGCGGCAGCGGCATGCTGGTGCGCCGGCCGAGCGCGCGCACGCGTGCGATGAGCTCGCTGAACGCGAACGGCTTGGGGAGGTAGTCGTCGGCACCGATCTCCAGTCCCTCGACCCGGTCGCTGACGTCACCGGAAGCGGTGAGCATCAGCACGCGCGTGGGGATGCCGAGCTCGACGATCCGGCGGCAGACGTCGTCGCCGTGCACGAGCGGCAGGTCGCGGTCGAGGACGATCACGTCGTAGTCGTTGACGCCGATGCGCTCCAGGGCGGCCGCACCGTCGTACACGACGTCGACGGCCATGGCCTCCCGGCGCAGTCCGGTGGCCACGGCATCGGCGAGCAGTTGCTCGTCCTCGACGACGAGTACGCGCACGTCGCTTGTCCTTCCTGTGTCCACCCGCATGGCGCACGGTGAGCGCCCGCGAGCAGGGGTCTTCGTGGGGTGCGCCTCCATCCTGCCCCTTTCCGCCGTAAGTCGGCTGTAAGCCGGGAGCGGGGGGCCCGCGGACACCGGGCGCCGACGTCACGAGGCGGGATTTTCACCTCCGGTTGAGGTTTCTCATCGCGGGAGCGGGGGGAGGACGGCTTGTACACCCCGGGATCACGCTCTGCATGTATCGCTGCACCACGCGGTACGTCATGATCCGCTTCCCGCAGAGCGGGCGTGGGTGTCCGGCACCGTCGCCGCCCGGCAGGGCTGCGCCGGGCACCAGCAGCAGACGTGATCGCCTCTTTCCGACGGCACACCCCCGTGCCACCGACCCACGACCCAGGACGAGGGGGCGCAGCATGGACGCATTCACCGCAGGACTTCTGCAGCGCATAAAGGCGACCGAGTCCGACCTGTCGCGTGCCCGCGACGAGGGCGACGACTTCCTCGTCGATGTGGAGCAGGGCGAACTCGACGACCTGCGCCGCCTCGCCGCCGAACACGGCGTGGAGATCGGTGCGCCCAGCGCCTGACGTGCGCGCAGGACGACTGTGGGGCCCCGGCGGACTTCGCCGGGGCCCCACAGTCGTTCTCCGATGTCGGTCGTCGGCCGGTCAGACGCCGAAGTCCTCCAGGAGCCCCTGGAGCGGCTCGAAGACGCCGGGAGGTGCGGCGATGGCCAGATCGCGGGAGAGGCGCTCTCCGGGACGTCCACCGGTCAGCGCGCCCGCTTCCCGGGCGACGAGGTCCCCCGCCGCATAGTCCCACGGGTTGAGGCCGCGCTCGTAGTAGCCGTCGAGGTGGCCCGCCGCCACGTCGCACAGGTCGATCGCGGCCGAGCCGCTGCGCCGGATGTCACGGACCAGCGGGATCAGGCGCGCGGCGATCGCGGCCTGCTGGGCGCGAGCGTCGGCGACGTAGCTGAAGCCGGTGGAGACCAGGGCCTGCTCCAGTGGCGGGGCCGGACGGCACGCGAGCGCGCGTTCGCCCTCCCAGGCGCCCGTGGCCCAGGCGCCGGCGCCGCGCACCGCCTGGTACGTCTCACCGCGCATCGGGGCGGCGACCACTCCGACGACCGTCTCCCCGTCCTGCTCGGCCGCGATGGACACGGCCCAGGTGGGCAGCCCGTACAGGTAGTTGACCGTCCCGTCGAGCGGGTCGATCACCCAGCGGATCCCGCTCGTGCCCTCGCTGGAGGCGCCCTCCTCGCCGAGGAAGCCGTCGTCGGGGCGGTGGCCGGAGATCAGGTCGGTGATCAGCTTCTCGGCCGCTATGTCCATCTCGGTGACGACGTCGATCGGGCTGGACTTGGTCGCGGCGACCGCGAGGTCGGCCGGGCGCCCGTCCCGCAGGAGTTCGCCCGCGCGGAGGGCGGCTTCCTGGGCCAGCGCGAGCAGATCCGAGTGCAGGGGGTCTCGAAGGGGGCGGGTCACGGGGCTCCTCACGCGTAGGGACTGTCGGCGCCCGCGGCTGCGGGGCGAGGGGTACGGGCAGGACAGCAGCCGACCGGGCAGCGGTCGGGGCTCGCGCCGAGCGCGCCCAGGGCGCAGGGCGTGACGTCGTGCCCGCTCTCGGCGGCGGCGCGCTCCAGGACGAGCTCGCGGATCGCGGCGGCGAACCTCGGGTCGGCGCCCACGGTGGCCGAACGGCGCACCGGCAGGCCCAGTTCCGCGGCCTTGGCGGTGGCCTCCGTGTCGAGGTCGTACAGGACCTCCATGTGGTCGGAGACGAAGCCGATGGGCGCCATGACGACCGCCGGGACGCCGGAGCCGTGCAGCTCTTCCAGGTGGTCGCAGATGTCCGGTTCCAGCCACGGGATGTGCGGGGCGCCGGAGCGGGACTGGTAGACGAGCCGCCAGGGATGGTCGACGCCGGTGCGCTCGCGGACGGCGTCGGCGATCAGCCGGGCAACGTCCAGGTGCTGTGCGACGTACGCGCCACCGTCGCCGTGGTCCTCGACCGGGCCGGAGGTGTCGGCGGCGGCGGTCGGGATGGAGTGGGTGGTGAACGCGATGTGGGCGCCGTCGCGGACGTCCTCGGGAAGGCCGGCGAGGGACTGGAGCACGCCGTCGATCATGGGCTCGAGGAAGCCGGGGTGGTTGAAGTAGTGCCGCAGCTTGTCGACCCGCGGGAGCTCCATGCCCTCGGCCTCCAGCGTGGCCAGCGCGTCGGCGAGATTCTCGCGGTACTGACGGCAGCCCGAGTAGGAGGCGTAGGCGCTGGTGGCCAGCACCAGGACGCGGCGGCGGCCGTCGGCGGCCATCTCACGCAGGGTGTCGGTGAGGTACGGCGCCCAGTTGCGGTTGCCCCAGTAGACCGGCAGGTCCAGGCCGTGGCCGGCGAAGTCCTTGCGGAGGGCGTCCAGCAGGGCGCGGTTCTGTTCGTTGATCGGGCTGACCCCGCCGAACCGGAAGTAGTGCTGCCCGACCTCCTTGAGGCGTTCCCGGGGGATGCCGCGCCCGCGCGTCACGTTCTCCAGGAACGGGACGACGTCGTCCGGGCCTTCGGGGCCGCCGAACGAGAGCAGGAGCAGGGCGTCGTAGGGACTGGGGTCGAGCGCTTCTGGCATGCCTCGATCCTGCCATCCGGCACTGACAGCCCGGAAACCACGCCTCCGCGGCACTGCTCCGGCCGGGGCGCGAGCGCGGCCCCGGTCGCCCGGTTCTCCGGCCGGAATATCCCGTGTGCGGGAGGGTTGCCGCACTCGTAAGCTGTATCGCCGCCTTCACGCCTTACCGAGTCGCCGGAGACCCCCGTGCCCAGCTCCTATCGCGCCCTGTTCGCCGCTCCCGGCACCAAGGCCTTCTCCGCAGCGGGCCTGCTCGGCCGGATGCCGCTGGCGATGATGGGCATCGGTGTGGTCACGATGATCTCCCAGCTCACCGGGCGGTACGGGCTCGCGGGCGCGCTGTCGGCCACCATCGCGCTGTCCGCGGCGGCGATCGGGCCGCAGATCTCCCGGCTGGTGGACCAGTACGGCCAGCGCCGGGTGCTGCGACCGGCGACCCTGGTGGCGCTCACCGCGGGCGGCGCGCTGCTGCTCTGCGCGCACTTCCGGTGGCCGGACTGGGTGCTGTTCGTCTGCGCCGCCGCCATCGGTACGGTGCCGAGCCTCGGCGCGATGGTCCGGGCCCGCTGGGCCGCCCTGTACCGGGGCACCCCGCAGCTGCACACCGCGTACTCGTTCGAGTCCGTGATGGACGAGATCTGCTTCATCTTCGGGCCGATCATCTCCATCGGGCTCTCCACGGCCTGGTTCCCGGAGGCGGGGCCGCTGCTGGCCGCGTGCTTCCTGGCGGCCGGCGTCTTCTGGCTGACCTCGCAGCGCGCCACCGAGCCCGAGCCCCATCCGCGCGACCGTCACGGCGCCGGTTCCGCGCTGCGCTCGACCGGACTCCGGGTGCTCGTGGGCACGTTCGTGGCGACGGGGGCGAACTTCGGCGCGGTCGACGTGGTCACCGTCGCCTTCGCCGACGAACGCGGCCACAAGGGCGCAGCGAGCGTGGTCCTGGCGCTGTACGCAGCGGGTTCGTGCGTGTCCGGGGTGTTCTTCGGGCTGCTGCGCTTCTCCGGGCCGCCCGCGCGCCGGTGGCTGCTGGGCGTGTGTGCGATGGCCGCGAGTATGATCCCCCTCCTACTGGTCGGAGACCTGGTGTTTCTGGCCGTGGCGCTGTTCGCTGCGGGCCTGTTCATCGCACCCACGATGATCACGACGATGTCCCTCATCGAAGAGCACGTACCTCGCGCGAAGCTCACCGAGGGGATGACCTGGGTGAGCACCGGCCTCGCGGTCGGTGTCGCGCTCGGCTCCTCCGCGGCCGGCTGGGTGATCGACGCGGCCGGAGCGCACGCCGGGTACGGGGTTCCGGTCGCGTCCGGGGCCGTCGCGGTCACGCTCGGTCTCCTCGGGTACCGCCGGCTCAGCAGGCCGGCGGTCACGGGTGGGGGAGGCACCGTTGAGCAGCACGGCGAACGGGCGGAACGGCCTGTGGCGTAACTGGGCGGGGAACGTCGCCGCGCGCCCCGCGCGCGAGGTGACGCCCGCCTCGGTGGACGAACTGGCGGCGGCCGTGCGCCGGGCCGCCGAGGACGGCCTGACGGTGAAGGCGGTCGGCACCGGGCACTCCTTCACCTCGATCGCCGCCACCGACGGCGTGTTGATCCGCCCTCAACTGTTGACCGGGATCCGCTCCATTGACCGGGACTCCATGACCGTCACGGTGGAGGCGGGCACCCCGCTCAAGAGGCTCAACACGGCCCTGGCCCGGGAGGGTCTGTCGCTCACCAACATGGGCGACATCATGGAGCAGACGGTCTCCGGAGCCGTCTCCACCGGCACCCACGGCACCGGCCGCGACTCCGCCTCCCTCGCCGCCCAGATCAGGGGCCTGGAACTGGTCACGGCGGACGGTTCGGTGCTCACCTGCTCGGCGCGGGAGAACCCCGAGGTCTTCGCCGCCGCCCGCGTCGGCCTGGGCGCGCTCGGCATCGTCACCGCGATCACCTTCGCCGTGGAGCCGCTCTTCCTGCTCACCGCGCGCGAGGAGCCGATGCCCCTCGACCGGGTACTGGCCGAGTTCGATCAACTCTGGGCCGAGAACGAGCACTTCGAGTTCTACTGGTTCCCGCACACCGGCAGCACCAACACCAAGCGCAACAACCGCAGCGCCGGCCCGGAGCAGCCGGTCGGGCGGCTCAGCGGCTGGTTCGAGGACGAGTTCCTCTCCAACGGCGTGTTCCAGGTGGCCCAGTGGGCGGGCCGGGCGGCGCCCGCGACCATCCCGGTCATCGCCCGGATCTCCAGCCGGGCCCTGTCCGCGCGGAGTTACACGGACATCCCGTACAAGGTGTTCACCTCGCCGCGCCGGGTGCGCTTCATGGAGATGGAGTACGCCGTCCCGCGCGAGGCGCTCACGGAGACGCTGCGCGCCCTCCGGGCGATGGTCGAGCGCTCGCGCCTGCGCGTCAGCTTCCCGGTGGAGGTGCGCACCGCCCCGGCCGACGACATCACCCTGTCCACCGCCTCGGGCCGGGACAGCGCGTACGTCGCCCTCCACATGTTCACGGGCACGCCGTACCACGCCTACTTCACCGCCGCCGAGCGCATCCTCACCGCGCACGAGGGCCGCCCGCACTGGGGAAAGGTCCACACGCGGGACGCGGAGTACCTCGCCGAGGTCTATCCGCGCTTCGGCGAGTTCACGGCAGTGAGGGAACGACTGGATCCGGAGAGGCGGTTCGGGAACCGCTATCTGCGGAGGGTGCTGGGGCCGTGACCGATCCGCTGGGCGCGGGGGCCGGGGTTCCGCTTGCCTTCGACGTACGCGGCTCGGGCGTCGCCGGACCGGACGTCGTCGAACGGTCCGTCGGTGCGCCGCTCGAAGGAGTGGTGCCCTGAGGGGTCTCGCCGGACGCGGCACCGCCCGAGGAGGTGCCGCCGCCCGACGACGACGTGGTCGGCGTGGGCGACCAACCCGGCTCGCTGTCGGGGGACTTGGTCGCCCGCTGGGAGTGACCGGTGACGGCGTTGCTGACCGTGGTGCCCGTGCCGCCGCTGAAGCTGTCGCCGGACGCCAGCTCGTAGACGGTGATTCCGGCCATGGTGACCCCGAAGACGACGGCGGCGGCCAGCACCGGGCGGCGCCAGCTGCGGACCCGCGCGCGGTAGACGGTGCCGCCCGTGAACTCGTCGACGGCCCGGGAACCCTGCTCCGGCTTCTGCCTCGTCGACCGGGTGGAGACGGCCGCCTCGCGGATCTGCTCACCGGTGCGCCGGAAGACGGCCTGCAGGACGGAACCTCCGCAGGTGGCAAGGACGCTGACGACGCCGGCACCGAGAATCGTGCCGTAGACGCCGAAGCTGGAGGCGAGCTTGGCCGCCCCGACCGCGCCCAGCGCGGTGCTCGCGACCTGAGCGACGCTCAGATCGATCCGCCGCTTCCTCTTGGCATCGGGCCTTGCGCTCATTCCCGTACCTTGCCTGCCTTTCCCGTCCTTGATGGGTCCACTGCACGAGAAAGGGACGTACGAACGAAACCCTTAGTTCCGTTTCTGACGATTACGTGAAGTACGCCACGTTCGTCATCGCGCAAACGGGGTACCACGCGGCCAAGTCGCACCCCTTGCCAGAAGTTGGGCGGCGCGCCAATCCACGCACGTGGCCCAAATGGAGTACTGTTTCGAGCCCTGGGCTCGGCCTCCCGCCAGGGCGCCCGCGCCCTTGCTGGACCGCCGGGAGGGGGCTTGTTGCACAGGGTGACGGAGTTGGTCACTTAGCGTTGCGAATAGGTAACCGTGCCATAACGGCGACCCAGGGCCCGTGCCCGACACGCCGGGCAACTCGGCAAGGTTGTGGCAGGCTGCACCCGGGCAGGCCACACTCGACTAGCGGAAGCAGCGACGCACGTGACGTCGGCAGGCACCACCCGGGAGGTCCCCATGCCCGAACTGCGTGTCGTGGCCGTCTCGAATGACGGCACACGGCTGGTGCTGAAGGCTGCCGACTCCACGGAGTACACCCTCCCCATCGACGAACGGCTGCGCGCCGCCGTACGCGGCGACCGCCCCCGCCTCGGTCAGATCGAGATCGAGGTGGAGAGCCATCTCCGCCCCCGCGACATCCAGGCCCGTATACGCGCGGGTGCCACCGCGGAAGAGGTCGCCCAGCTCGCCGGCATCTCCGTCGACCGCGTACGCCGGTTCGAGGGCCCGGTGCTCGCCGAGCGCGCCTTCATGGCGGAGCGGGCCCGCAAGACCCCGGTCCGCAGACCCGGCGAGAACTCCGGTCCCCCGCTGGGCGAGACCGTCCAGGAGCGGCTGCTGCTGCGCGGCGCCGAGAAGGACACCGTGCAGTGGGATTCCTGGCGCCGCGACGACGGCACCTGGGAGGTGCTGCTCGTCTACCGGGTCGCGGGCGAACCGCACTCGGCGAGCTGGACGTACGACCCGCCCCGGCGGCTCGTCCAGGCCGTCGACGACGAGGCGCGCTCGCTGATCGGCGAGTCCGACGATCTCGCCGCACCGGAGCCGAGCTTCCCGTTCGTCCCCCGCATCGCCCGCCTGCCGCGCGAACGCACGACGGACCGAACCCTGGACCGGGAGCGGCCGAACCTGCCGGCGCAGGCGTCCGAACCGGACGAGGAGACGACCGGCGAGCGCGACTCGCTGACCAGCCTGCTGGAGGCGGTGCCGAGCTTCCGGGGTGACCTGGTGGTTCCGGAACGTCCGGTGGACTCCCCCGAGGAGCCCGAGTCCGAAGCCACGGAGGAGGAGCCTCCCGCTCCGGCGGCCTCGGCCGGTTCCGCCTACGCCGACGTGCTCATGCCGCGCTCGGTCGCCAGCCACCGCGACCGGCTCATCGGCGCCACCGACCGTCAGGCGGAGGCCGACGGGGTCCGTCCCGGACGCCGGGCGGCCGTGCCCAGCTGGGACGAGATCGTCTTCGGGACGCGCCGCAAGAAGCAGGAGTAGGCAGCCGTACGGAGTGGGGGCTCGGGAGCGAGCCCCCACGTCCGGCTGATGAGGCGTAACCCCTACTGAGGATCGGGCTGCCGAAGACCGGGCTACTGAGGATCGGGCCCGACGGCGACCGGCCGGGACGGGTCCGCCGACCACTCCGACCACGAACCCGCGTACAGCGCCGCCGGGATGCCCGCGATCGCGAGCGCAAGGACCTCATGGGCGGCCGAGACACCCGATCCGCAGTACACGCCGACCTGCTCCGCGTCGTTCGCGCCGAGCCGCGTGAACCGGTCCCTCAGCTCCGCCGCGGGCAGGAAGCGCCCGTCCGGCCCGACGCTCTCGTTCGTCGGCGCGGACACCGCGCCCGGGATGTGCCCGCCGACCCGGTCGATCGGCTCGACCTCGCCCCGGTACCGCTCCCCCGCGCGGGCGTCGAACAGCACTCCGGTACGGGCCAGCGCGGCGGCCCCGTCCGCGTCGAGCAGCCCCGCCCCGCCCGGCGCGGGCTCGAAGTCACCCTCGGCCGGCACGGTCACCTCCGTCGACAACGGCCCGTCCCAGGCGGCCAGTCCACCGTCCAAGACCCGGACGTCCGGGTGGCCCGTCCAGCGCAGCAGCCACCAGGCGCGGGCCGCGGCCCAGCCCAGGCCGCCGTCGTACACGACGACCGGCCGGTCCGCCGACACGCCCGCGCGGCGCATGGCGGTGCCGAACTCGGCCAGGTCGGGCAGCGGATGACGGCCGCGCGCGCCCAGGGCCGAGGCCAGCTCCTTGTCCAGGTCGACGAAGACGGCGCCGGGCAGGTGCCCGTCCGCGTACTCGGCCCGTCCGTCGAAGTCCGCGCTGCTGCCCGGCGTGGGCAGGCTCAGCTGCCAGCGGACGTCGAGCAGCACGGGCGGACGGTCTCCCGCGAGGTCGGTGGCGAGTCGCGTCGCGGTGATGATGGCGTCGTTCATGGCCCCATCCATACGCCAGGGGTGGCCGCATCGTCCAGGTACGGATACTCTGCCGCTCGGCCACGCTCGATCACGCGGCGTACGGGATCGGGCACATGCTGTGCTGCCCGCGACGACCTCCCGAGGCATTCGCCCGGGAACGGGCCCAAGTCAACGATGGGGACACTCTTGCGGCGGTACCGCCGAGCAGTGGCGCGGCCGGAACGTGCGCCCTGTCGGAGGGTGCGAGCATCGGCACGGAGCGTGCACGCGGCGGCTGCACACCGGTCCGCAGAGCGGAAGTGACACGGCCACCGCCGGGCGGCCGGGGAGAGAGTGACGATGACCGAGGCACGGGGGTCGGACGGCCCGAACAGAGCCGGGCGCGCCGGGCGCACGCCCGGCACACCCTGCTGGGTGAGTCTGATGGTGCATTCGCTTGCCGCGACCGAGGAGTTCTACGGGGCCCTGTTCGGCTGGGAGTTGGAGCCCGGGCCCCGGCAACTCGGGCCCTGTGTCCGGGCGCTGCTGGACGGGCAGGAGGTGGCCGGGATCGGCCAGCTGCCCCCGGACCGCGATCTCCCGGTCGCCTGGACGCCCTACCTCGCCTCGGACGACGTGGACCGCACCGCCGACACGGTCCGGCTGTGCGGCGGCACGGTCGGCGTCGGCCCCCTCGACGCGGCCGAGTCGGGCCGTCTCGCGCTCGCCTCCGACCCCTCGGGCGCCGTGTTCGGCATCTGGCAGGCGGCACAGCACGTCGGCGCGACCGTCACCGGTGTGCCCGGCACCCCCGCCTGGAACGAGCTGCTCACCTTCGAGACGGTGACCGTCGCCAAGTTCTACGCCACCCTGTTCGCCTACGAGCAGGAGCCGGCGGTCTCGGCCGAGCTCGACTACGTGACCCTGCACCTTGCGGGCAGCCCGGTCATCGGCATCCACGGCCTGGGCCGCGGCCTGCCGCGGGAGCGGGGGCCGCACTGGATGACGTACTTCGAGGTCGCCGACACGGACGAAGCGCTGCGCCGGGTCCTGGGCCTGGGCGGCCGGGTGCTGACACCGGCCCGCGACAGCGAGCGGGGGCGGGTGGCGACGGTGGAGGATCCGGAGGGGGCGCGGTTCTCGGTGATCCAGAGGGGGCGCTGAGCGGAATTCCAGAGGGGCGCTGAGCGGGATTCCCGAAGGGACGCTGAGTCGGATTCCCGGGCGGAGTCCCGCCCGGGACGTCCTAGACCGGCAGCACGTCCGGCGACAGTGCCGCCGCGCGTGACGTCGCCGCCGTCATGCGGCGGCGGTGGTGGCGGCGGCACAGCACCTCGTAGCCGACCTCGCCGCCCATGCGGTTGACGTCGCCGACGACGACCTGGGCGCCCTCGACGACCATCTCGCCGCCGACCGTGCGGGCGTTGTGCGTGGCGCGGGCGCCGCACCAGCACAGGGCCTCGACCTGGAGCACCTCGACCCGGTCGGCCAGCTCCACCAGCCGCTGCGAGCCGGGGAACAGCTTGGAGCGGAAGTCGGTGGTGATGCCGAAGGCGTAGACGTCTATCTCGAGGTCGTCGACGACGCGCGCGAGTTGGTCTATCTGCTCCGGCGCCAGGAACTGCGCCTCGTCCGCGATCACGTAGTCCGCGCGGCCGCCCTGCGAGAGGTGCTCGACGATGTACGCGTACAGGTCCTGGGCGTCCTCGACCTCGACCGCGTCGGTGACCAGGCCGAGGCGGGAGGACAGCTTGCCCTCGCCGGCGCGGTCGTCGCGGGTGAAGATGAGGCCGGCCAGGCCGCGCGCCGAGCGGTTGTGCTCGATCTGGAGAGCCAGCGTCGACTTCCCGCAGTCCATCGTTCCGGAGAAGAACACCAGCTCGGGCATGGGAGGGTGAGCACCTTTCGGCGAGGTCGTGGGTCTCTGGGGTGGGTCGTCGAGGGGGGTCAGGAGCGTACTTCGAGCAGCGGTACGAGTTGCTCGGCCGGCGTCATCGAGCCGTGGTTGCCGACCATCAGTGACTCCTTCGGCTCCCGTTCGGAGGCCGTGATCAGGACGTCGTCGTGGGCGGCCGCGACCACGTCGCCGATGCGGGCGTACACCCGCTCGTCGACCTTCGGGCCGAACCACCCCGCCGCGATGGCCTCGTCCCGCGACGCCACCCAGAACTGCTCGCCGAGCACCTCGCGCCAGCAGGTCAGGACATCGTTCTCGGCGCCCGGCACGGCGTAGACGTGGCGTGCGCGGCCCTCGCCGCCGAGCAGGGCGACGCCTGCGCGCAGCTCCCAGTCGGTGTCGAAGTCGATGCGGTGCTCCTCGTCGAAGGGCACGTCGATCATGCCGTGGTCGGCGGTGACGTAGAGCGCGCTGCGCGGCGGGAGCTGTTCGGCCAGGCGCTGGACGAGCCGGTCGACGTACATGAGCTGGCCGCGCCAGGTGTCGGAGGCAACGCCGTAGCGGTGGCCCGCGCCGTCCAGCTCGGCGTAGTACGTGTAGACCAACGCGCGGTCGGCGGCGGCCAGTTGCCGGGCCGCGACGTCCATGCGGTCCTCGCCGGTCAGCCGTCCGAGGAACGTTCCGCCGCTGAGCGCGACCTTGGTCAGCGGGGTGCTCGCGAAGGTGGGCGAGGAGACCTGCGCGGCGTGCACGCCCGCCTGCTCGGCCAGCTCGAAGACGGTGGGGTACGGCTGCCAGGTGTGCGGGTCGGTCCACGGCTGCCAGCGGAGCTGGTTCATCAGCGCGCCGGTGGCGGGGTTGCGGACCGTGTAGCCGGGCAGGCCGTGCGCGCCGGGCGGCAGGCCGGTGCCGACGGAGGCGAGCGAGGTGGCGGTGGTCGCCGGGTAGCCGGCGGTGAGCGGGCGGCCGGTACCACCGCGCGAGCTCGCGAGCAGCGAGGTCAGGAAGGGGGCGTCCTCCGGGTGCGCGCGCAGTTGCTCCCAGCCGAGGCCGTCGATCAGGAAGACGCAGTTGCGGTCGGCCGGGGTCAGTTCCGGGATCGCGGCGGTCATGCCGGGTACGGCCATGCCGGCGGCCAGGGTCGGCAGCAGGTCGGCGAGCGAGCCGGTGCCGTACTCGGGCACGGGCGCGGTGTCGAGGCCCAGGGGTTCGGGTTCGTCCCAGGCGGCGGGCTGGACCATCAGCGGGTGGGGTCCGCGGTCGCCTCGGAGATGGCCTGCGCGAAGGCGAGCGCCTGACGCACCGTCTCCGGGCCGTCGCCCGCCTCGCTGACGCGCAGGCTCAGGTCGTCCGCCGTCGAGTTGCCGGTGTAGCCGTGGTCGGCGTCACAGTTGGGGTCGCCGCAGGCGGCGGGCTCCAGGTCGATGCGCGAGACGGCGCCCCAGCCGATCGTCAGCACGACCTCGCGGGGCAGCGTGCCCGGCGCGTAGTGCTCCGGGTTGGCGACGACGCGGCTGACCACGACGGACGAGATCCGGCCGATCTTCACCGACTCCGTGGACGTCGTCGCGTACGGCGTCGGGGACGTGGCGTCGGCGCCCTGCTCGTCGGTGTGGCTCACGATGAACCGGGTGCCGGTGAGGACCAGCACGGTCACGTGCCGCCGCACCTCGTTCTGGTCGAACGTCGTCTCCTGATGGACCAGGTACGACTGGATGGACTCGCCGCCGACGGCGGCCTCCACCGCCTCGGCCACGAGAGCCGGGTAATAGCCGCTGCGCTCGATCGCGGCACGCAGCCCCTGGGTCGTCGTACTGGTCTTGGCCATGACCCCCATCCTATCGGTGGGCCAGGGCGCTCCGGGCCAGTCGCGGGCACCGGGCGCCTCCGGCGCGAACGACCGGCAGCTGGTACGTCGGCTAGTACGCCGGCAACCTGCGCGGCCCCTGTTGGTCGTCGCGGGCCGGCGGTGGTGCGAGGCGGACGGTCGCGCCGAGGACGCTCAGGCCGTGTTCGGCGACGACGACCGGTTCCAGGGTGACCGCGACCACTTCGGGATGGTCGTCGACCAGACGGGACACCCGTAGCAGCAGCTCCTCCAGCGCGGGGGTGTCGACCGGTGTCGAGCCGCGCCAGCCGAACAGGAGCGGTGCCGTCCGGATCGAGCGCACCAGCGAGGTCGCCTCGCGGTCGGTGACCGGGACGAGCCGGTGCGCCATGTCGCCGAGCAGTTGCGAGGCGGCCCCGGCCAGCCCGAAGGACAGCACGGCTCCGGCCGCCGGATCGATGACGGCCCGTACGACCGTGTCCACGCCCCTGGGCGCCATCGCCTGTACCACCGGCCGCAGCTCCTGCGGCTTGCCGAACAGCTCGGTCAACTCGGCGTACGCCCGGCGCAGTTGCTCCTCGTTCGACAGGTCCAGGCGTACGCCGCCCAGGTCGGCGCGGTGACGCAGGTGCGGGGCGGTGGCCTTGAGGACGACGGGGTAGCCGAGCCTGCGGGCGGCCTCGGCGGCGGCGTCGGGGGTCGGGGCGGGCAGCGCGCGACGGACCTGGATGCCGTACATGCCGAGCAGCTCGTGAGCCGCCTCGGCGCCGAGCGTGAGGCCCTGCCCGCGCGCGAGGAGCCCGTCGATCAGCGCGGCGGCGCCCTTCTCGTCGATGTCGTCGTACTCGGGCACCTTCCCCGGATCGGCGGCCTCCCGCCGCCACTGGGCGTACTTCACGGCCTCGGCGAGAGCGCGGACGGCCCGCTCGGCGGCGGGGTAGGCGGGGATGTGGCGGTGCTCCGGGATGCCAGAGGCGGGGGTCTTGGTGGGCAGGGGGTCGGCCGGGAGGATCGTCGGAGCCTGGGGTGCGGTGCTCGTCGCGGCCGACAGCGCCTCCGCGAGGCCGCCCAGCTCCACGTGCACGACGAGGACCGGCTTGGCGGGCGCCGCCGCCGTGGCCGACCGCAGCGCCTCGGCCAGCTCCGCGTCGTCGGGCGATGCCTCCCCGACCACCGGGATCGCGGTGACGATCACGGCGTCGCAGGCGTCGTCCGCCAGCGCCCGCGCCAGTGCCCGGTGGAAGTCGGCGGCGCTCGCCTGCGTGGTCAGGTCCAGCGGGGGCGAGGGGCGCAGGCCCTCGGAGCGGCAGGCGTCGTAGGTCAGCTGCCCCAGCGACTCGGAGTTGCCGAGGATCGCCACCCTCGGCCCGCGCGGCAGCGGCTGCCGGGCGAGGAGCAGACCCGCGTCGACCAGCTCGGTGACCGTGTCCACCCGGATCACGCCGGCCTGGCGCAGCAGCGCGGACACGGTGGCCTGCGGCAGCCGGGAGGACCGTACGGCGTGCCCGGTCGGTGCGGAGCCGGAGCCCAGCACGACGACCAGCGGTTTCGTGGCGGCGGTGCGCCGGGCGAGGCGGGTGAACTTGCGCGGGTTGCCGATGGACTCCAGGTACATGAGGACGACGTCGGTGTCGGGGTCGTCGTCCCAGTACTGGATGAGGTCGTTGCCGGAGACGTCCGCCCGGTTGCCGGACGACACGAAGGTCGACACGCCCGTGACCCCGGTGACCCCTCCCCCGCGCCGGTGCAGCCGCGACAGCAGGGCGATGGCGATGGCACCGGACTGGGCGAAGAGCCCGATCCGGCCGGGGCGCGGCATCTCGGGTGCCAGCGAGGCGTTGAGCCGCACCTCGCGGGAGGTGTTGATGATCCCGAAGGCGTTCGGCCCGATGATCCGCATGCCGTACGCGCGCGCGTGCCGGACGAGTTCGCGCTGGCGCTCGCGCCCCTCGGGACCGCCTTCCGCGTACCCAGCGGAGAGGACCACGAGCCCTTGCACCCCGTGTTCGCCGCAGTCGGCGATCACCTGGGGCACCTGTTCGGCCGGGACGGCGACGACCGCGACGTCCACGGGCCCCTCGATGTCCCGCACCGTACGGTGCGCGGGCACCCCGTCGATGTCCTTCAGCTCCGCCGGGAAGGCCTGGTTGACCGCGTACAGCGCGCCGGTGAAGCCGGCGTCGCGGAGGTTGGTGAGGACGCTGCGGCCCACCCCGCCGGGCGTGCGGCCCACGCCGACGACCGCGACGGAGCCGGGAACCAGCAGCCGCCGTACCGACCGGGCCTCGGCGCGCTGCTCCCGCGCGCGCTGCACGGCGAGCGAGCGGTCGGTGGGTTCGAGGTCCAGCTCCAGGCGTACGACGCCGTCCTCGAAGCTGCGCTTCTGGGTGTACCCGGCGTCCGTGAACACCTTGATCATCTTGGTGTTGGCCGGCAGCACCTCCGCGGCGAACCGGCGGATGCCGCGCTCGCGCGCGACGGCGGCGATGTGTTCGAGGAGGGCGGAGGCGACGCCGCGCCCGTGGTGCGCGTCCTGCACCAGGAAGGCGACCTCGGCCTCGTCGGCCGGGGCGGAGGCGGCCCGGCCGGCGGCGTCGATGCGGTCGTAGCGCACGGTGGCGATGAACTCGCCGCCGATCGTGGCCGCGAGGCCCACCCGGTCCACGAAGTCGTGATGGGTGAAGCGGTGGACGTCCTTGGCGGACAGGCGCGGGTAGGGCGCGAAGAAGCGGTAGTACTTCGACTCGTCCGAGACCTGCTCGTAGAAGCTGACGAGGCGTTCGGCGTCGTCGGCGGTGATGGGCCGCACGCGCGCGGTGCCCCCGTCGCGCAGCACCACGTCCGCCTCCCAGTGGGCGGGGTACTCGTGCCGGTCCTGCCGGTCGGCCGGGGTCTGCATGGGCTCCAGCGTACGGCGCAGCGCCGACATCGGCGGGAGGTCGTGTGCGGGGAACGGGAGTTGGACCGCGGTGTGCCGCGGCGACACGGGAGGACGGGAGGAGGGACCGCTTCGGGCACGCGGCCCGATCTGTAAAGCTGGTCCGAGAGCTGGTCTGGACGACGACCCTGACACCGAAGGGCAGACACATGGCTGAGCGCCGCGTCAACATCGGCTGGGCCGAGGGCCTCCATGCCCGCCCCGCCTCCATCTTCGTCCGAGCCGCCACGGCCTCCGGCGTGCCGGTGACGATCGCCAAGCCCGGCGGCACGCCGGTCAACGCGGCCTCCATGCTGGCCGTCCTGAGTCTGGGCGCGCTGGGCGGCGAGGAGGTCGTCCTGACCTCCGACGCCGAGGACGCGGAGGCCGCTCTGGACCGGCTGGCGAAGCTGGTCGCCGAGGGGCTGGAGGAACTTCCCGAGACCGTCTGAGCGGTACGACGGCGGCACCGGAGCCGCGTCACCCGGAATGGGATGGCGCGGCTTCGGCATTTCCCGCGCGTCCCGACCTTCGGCATTTCCCGCCCGCCCGACGGAATTCACGGCGTACGCGCCCAAGGGCACCGGAATTGGCGCACCCACCGAATACCCGCTCTTTGTATACGGCGCCCGTGTTAATGCCGCAGGCTCGGTGTGTTTACGGCACGTTGCGTTGTCCTCACGCGCTCCGCGCGCTCGCCGCCGGAGGTGAACCGGAGCCGGTACGCGGCCGTCGCGCGCTCGGCGTGCCGGGCGGTGAGCGCCCGCGCGCGTTCACCGTCACCGCGCGCCACGGCGTCGACGACGGCGCCGTACTCCGCCCAGGACTCCACGGGGCCGGCGGGCACGTCCACCGCGTACATCCACGCGATCTTGTGCCGTACCTGGGTGAGCACCGAGGTCAGGGCGGGGCTGGCGCACGCCCGGGCGAGCGTCTCGTGGAACCAGCCGTCCAGGGCGCGCAGATCGCCGCTGTGGCCCTGTGCCGCCCGCTCCTGACCGAGCCTGACCAGGCCGCGCAGCACCTTGAGGTGCGCGTCGGTGCGCCGCCGGGCGGCCCGGGAGGCGCACAGCGGCTCCAGGAGCAGGCGCATCTCCAGCAGGTCGGCGGCCTCCTGCTCGCTCGGTTCGGCGACGCACGCGCCCGCGTGCCGCCGGGTCACCACGAAGCCCTCCGCCTCCAGCGTGCGCAGGGCCTCGCGGACGGGGACGCGGGAGACGCCGTAGCGGCGCGCGAGGAGTTCCTCGGTGAGCCGGCTCCCGCGCGCGTGGACGCCGCCGACGATGTCGTCCCGGATCGCCGCGCACACCGAGTGCGCCGGAATACGCATGACCGACCTCCGCCTGAATTCCCCGTGAAACGCCGAACGGTTGACGCGTGTTCAGTGTTTTCCACTGGCGTTTCACCGACTCTATGACAATGAGCGGGGACGCCGGACGGCGGTCCTGAATTCATGGCCGGTTTTTGGACAATGAGACGCCCGGGCGACAACGAGGCGCCCGGGAAAAGCGAACGCCCCGGCTCGGGAGCCGGGGCGTTCGCAGGGCGGGATGGTCCGCCGGCGTGCGTCAGACGTTCAGGCCGTGCTCGCGGAGGTAGCCGACGGGGTCGACGTCGGAGCCGTAGTCGGGGCTCGTCCGCGCCTCGAAGTGCAGGTGCGGGCCGGTGACGTTGCCGGTCGCGCCGGAGAGGCCGATCTGGTGGCCCCGGGTCACGTGCTCGCCGACCGAGACGCCGATCGACGACAGGTGGCCGTACATCGTGTACATGCCGTCGGCCATCCGGATCACGACCTGGTTGCCGTACGCCCCTCCCCAGCCGGCCGACACGACCGTGCCGGAGCCGACCGCGTGGACGGGGGTGCCGCTGGCGGCGTGGAAGTCGATGCCGGTGTGGGAGCCGGAGGACCACAGGGAGCCGCCGGTCTTGTAGCCGGTGGAGACGTACGAGTCCGTGATCGGCGCGACGAACATGGTGAGCAGGCGCTTGCGCTCGGCCTCGCGCGCGGCGCGCACGGCGGCCGCGCGCTTCTTCGCGGCCCTCTTCGCCGCCTCACGCGCGGCCTTCTCGGCCGCCTTCTCCTCGGCCGCGTGCTCCTGGGCCGCGGCCTGGGCGCCTATCTGCTCGGCGACCGAGTCGCCGAGGGCGATCACGGGGATGAGACCGGTCTGCTCGGCGGAGGACTCCGCGGCGAGCGCCGGGGCGGCGAGCGTGCCGACGACGCCGGTGGTCGCGAGGGCCGCGACGCCCGCCGCGCGGGCGGTGGTGCGGTGCATCCGGCCCGGACGGCGGTGCTTCCCGGTGGCGCGGGTGAACGCCATGAAGTGGCTGGTCCTTTCCTTCCTTCTCGCCTACCGGGTCAGCGGTGGGGTCCCCCCAGGCCGTTCAGGCCCTGGGGGAGGGTTCGGAGCAGGAAGGTCTCCTACGGACCCCCTCGCTGGGCGCGGGCGTCCGATTCACCCCGGGGGACCGCGGTGGGTCCCCGGCTCCCCTGGCTCGCGCCGTAGGGGACTCGGCGATGACTGTCCGGTGCCGCGGGCGCGGCGCACTGCCTGACGAACAGCCCGGACGACGCTAAGGGGGGCCACTTTCAAAACCCAAACGGAACAGGACTTTTGTAGCGCATGCCACAGGGCAGACGGGCAACCCCCGCCCCAATTCGGACAATTCAGCGGGCGAGGGGCGAGATACCCATATAAGGGCCGCCGCACAAAGGGGACCTGGTGATGGATTCCGTCACCAGGTCCCCACGCGCGCGGAGGCGTTCGCTACTCGGCCGACACGACCGTGACCTCGCCGATGCCGAGGGCCTCGACCGGCTCCTTGATCTGGGCCGCGTCACCGACGAGGACGGTCACCAGGCGGTCCACCGGGAAGGCGTTCACCGCGGCGGCGGTGGCCTCGACGGTGCCGGTGGCGGTGAGCTGCCGGTAGAGCGTGGCCTGGAAGTCGTCGGGCAGGTGCTGCTCGACCTGGTCGGCCAGCGTGCCGGCCACGGCCGCCGCGGTCTCGTACCGCAGCGGCGCCACCCCGACGAGGTTCTGCACGGCGACGTCGCGCTCGGCGTCCGTGAGGCCCTCCTCGGCCAGCTTGCGCAGCACCGTCCACAGGTCCTGGAGCGCCGGGCCGGTGTTCGGGGTGTCGACGGAACCGCTGATGGCGAGCATCGAGGCGCCCGTACCGTCCGGGGCGGACCGCAGGACCTGCCCGAACGCGCGCACTCCGTAGGTGTAGCCCTTCTCCTCGCGCAGGACGCGGTCCAGGCGGGAGGTGAGGGTGCCGCCGAGGCAGTACGTGCCGAGCACCTGGGCCGGCCACACGCGGTCGTGCCGGTCGGCGCCGACACGGCCGATGAGCAGCTGCGTCTGGACGGCGCCGGGCCGGTCCACGATGACGACGCGGCCGGTGTCGTCGGCGCTCACCGGCGGCACGGGCCGCGGCTGGGCCGAGGAGCCGGTCCAGGAGCCCAGGGTCTCGCCGAGCAGCGCGTCCAGGTCGATGCCGGTGAGGTCGCCGACGACCACGGCGGTCCCGGTGGCGGGCCGGACGTGCCGGTCGTAGAAGGCGCGTACGGCCGCGGCGTCGATCTTGGCGACCGTGTCCTCGGTGCCCTGGCGCGGGCGCGACATGCGCGCGGTGGCCGGGAACAGCTGCCGGGACAGCTCCTTGGCGGCGCGGCGGGAGGGGTTGGCCAGCTCGTGCGGGATCTCGTCGAGGCGGTTGCGGACCAGCCGCTCGACCTCGTCGCCGTCGAACGCGGGCGCCTTCAGGGCGTCGGCGAGCAGGCCGAGCGCCTTGCCGAGACGGGAGGCCGGGACCTCCAGGCTGACGCGGACGCCGGGGTGGTCGGCGTGCGCGTCGAGGGTGGCGCCGCAGCGCTCCAGCTCGGCGGCGAACTCCTCGGCGGAGTGCTTGTCCGTGCCTTCGGAGAAGGCACGCGCCATGATCGTGGCGACGCCGTCGAAGCCTGCCGGCTCGGCGTCCAGGGGCGCGTCCAGCAGCACCTCGACGGCGACGACCTGCTGGCCGGGGCGGTGGCAGCGCAGGACGGTCAGGCCGTTGTCCAGCGTGCCGCGCTCGGGGGCCGGGAAGGCCCACGGCTTCGCCTCGCCCGCCTGGGGCTGGGGGTGGAACTCCATCGCGGCGAGCTCGGTCACTTGGCCGCCTCCTCGTGGTTGTTGCCGGCCTCTACGGTGGCTTCCTGCTCCGGGTCCTCGCCGCGCCCCGCCTCCTCGGTGTGCTCCGCGGACTCCGCCGACAGCGGCTCGTAGACGAGCACCGCGCGGTTGTCCGGGCGCAGCCGGGCCTTGGCGACCTCCTGGACCTCCTCCGGGGTCACCTCCAGGACGCGCTGGACGGCGGTCAGGGCGAGCTGCGGGTCGCCGAACAGGACGGCGTAGCGGCACAGTTCGTCGGCGCGGCCCGCGACCGTGCCGAGCCGGTCCAGCCACTCGCGCTCCAACTGGGCCTGGGCGCGCTCCATTTCCTCGGGCGTGGGGCCTTCCGCCGCGAAGCGGGCGAGCTCCTCGTCGATGGCGGTCTCGATGACCGGCACCTCGACGTCGCCGGAGGTCTTCACGTCCAGCCAGCCCAGCGACGGCGCCCCGGCCAGCCGCAGCAGCCCGAACCCGGCCGCGACAGCCGTACGGTCGCGGCGTACGAGCCGGTTGTACAGGCGGGAGGACTCGCCGCCGCCGAGGATGGTGAGCGCCACGTCGGCCGCGTCGCACGCGCGCGTGCCGTCGTGCGGGAGCCGGTAGGCGGCCATCAGCGCGCGGGCCGGGACCTCCTCGACGACGACCTCGCGCAGCTGCTCGCCGTGGATCTCCGGCAGGGAGCCGTCGCGGGGCTCGGGCTTGCCGTCGTGCGAGGGGATCGAGCCGAAGTACCTCTCGATCCAGGCGAGCGTCTGCTCGGGGTCGATGTCGCCGACCACCGACAGGACCGCGTTGTTGGGCGCGTAGTACGTGCGGAAGAACTGGCGCGCGTCCTCCAGCGTCGCCGCGTCCAGGTCCGCCATGGAGCCGATCGGCGTGTGGTGGTACGGGTGGCCCTCCGGGTAGGAGAGGGCGGTCAGCTTCTCGAACGCGGTGCCGTAGGGCACGTTGTCGTAGCGCTGGCGGCGCTCGTTCTTGACGACGTCCCGCTGGTTCTCCATGGACTCGTCGTCCAGGGCGGCGAGGAGGGAGCCCATGCGGTCGGCCTCCAGCCAGAGGGCGAGCTCCAGCTGGTGGGCGGGCATCGTCTCGAAGTAGTTGGTGCGCTCGAAGCTGGTGGTGCCGTTGAGCGAGCCGCCGGCGCCCTGCACCAGCTCGAAGTGGCCGTTGCCCTTCACCTGCCCGGAGCCCTGGAACATCAGGTGCTCGAAGAGGTGAGCCAGACCGGTGCGCCCCTTGACTTCGTGCCGGGAACCGACGTCGTACCAGAGGCAGACCGCCGCGACCGGGGTCAGATGGTCCTCGGAGAGCACCACGCGCAGGCCGTTGGCCAGGCGGTGCTCGGTCGCGGTCAGGCCCCCGGAGCCTGACTCGGCTGTGGCCGTGTGACCCATGGGCATGTACGTCCCTTCGATCGCGGTGCGGTCCTGGAAAAAACCGCGGATTTCCTGCCGGTCCTGCCACTGTATGCAAGCGTGCGGACCCCCGGCGAAGTTCCCGGGGGACGTACGCCCACAGCGGATCGCGTAGCCTGCGTGAGTCGTGCCGCGGCGCGGCCACCCGCGGCGCCTTCCGACGTCGGGGCGGCCCCTGAGCACCGGGCTCCGGCCCGGGTTGTCAGTGCCGCGGTCCACAATGGTCCGCGTAAGATCCCGTTCACGCTTCAGCAAGGAGCCTGGCAGCGATGGCCCGCCGCAGCACGAAGACCCCGCCGTCCGACGAGTCGTACGAGGAGAAGATCCTCGACATCGACGTCGTGGACGAGATGCAGGGCTCGTACCTCGAGTACGCGTATTCGGTCATCTACTCCCGCGCGCTGCCCGACGCCCGCGACGGACTCAAGCCGGTGCACCGCCGCATCGTCTACCAGATGAACGAGATGGGCCTGCGCCCCGAGCGCGGCTACGTGAAGTGCGCCCGCGTCGTCGGCGACGTCATGGGCAAGCTCCACCCGCACGGCGACGCCTCGATCTACGACGCCCTGGTGCGCATGGCCCAGGGTTTCTCGATGCGCGTCCCGCTGATCGACGGGCACGGCAACTTCGGTTCGCTGGGCAACGACGACCCGCCGGCCGCCATGCGGTACACCGAGTGCCGGATGGCCCCGGCCACGAGCCTGATGACCGACTCGATCGACGAGGACACGGTCGACTTCGCGCCCAATTACGACGGCCAGGAGCAGGAGCCGGTGGCCCTGCCCGCCGCCTTCCCGAACCTGCTGGTGAACGGCGCCTCCGGCATCGCGGTCGGCATGGCCACGAACATGCCGCCGCACAACCTCGGCGAGGTCATCGCGGCCGCCCGCCATCTGATCCGCCACCCGAACGCGGATCTGGACGCGCTGATGAAGCACGTCCCGGGCCCCGACCTGCCCACCGGCGGCAGGATCGTCGGCCTGACCGGCATCCGCGACGCGTACGAGACGGGCCGTGGCACGTTCAAGATCCGCGCCACGGTGGCGGTGGAGAACGTGACGGCGCGCCGCAAGGGCCTCATCGTCACCGAGCTGCCCTTCACGGTCGGCCCGGAGAAGGTGATCGCCAAGATCAAGGACCTGGTCGGCTCGAAGAAGCTCCAGGGCATCGCCGACGTCAAGGACCTCACCGACCGCGCCCACGGCCTGCGCCTGGTCATCGAGATCAAGAACGGCTTCGTGCCGGAGGCCGTCCTGGAGCAGCTGTACAAGCTGACGCCCATGGAGGAGTCCTTCGGCATCAACAACGTGGCGCTGGTCGACGGCCAGCCGCTCACGCTGGGCCTGAAGGAGCTGCTGGAGGTCTACCTCGACCACCGCTTCAACGTCGTGCGCCGCCGCTCGGAGTTCCGCCGCACCAAGCGCCGCGACCGCCTCCACCTGGTGGAAGGCCTGATCACGGCGCTCGTCGACATCGACGAGGTCATCCGGCTGATCCGCTCCAGCGAGAACTCCGCCCAGGCCAAGGAGCGCCTGATCGAGCGCTTCGGCCTGTCGGAGACCCAGACGCAGTACATCCTCGACACGCCCCTGCGCCGGCTGACCAAGTACGACCGCATCGAGCTGGAGGCGGAGAAGGACCGGCTGAACACGGAGATCGACGAGCTGACCCGGATCCTGGAGTCGGACGCCGAGCTGCGCAAGCTGGTCTCCTCCGAACTGGCCGCTGTGGCCAAGAAGTTCAGCACCGAGCGCCGTACGATCCTGCTGGAGTCCTCCGGCGCCCCGGTCACGACGATCTCGCTCCAGGTCGCGGACGACCCGTGCCGCGTCCTGCTGTCCTCGACGGGCCTGCTCGCCCGCACCCCGACCGCCGAGCCGTACCCCGTGGACGAGGACGCCGCACGCACGAAGCACGACGTGATCGTCTCGGCGGTCCCGGCGACCCAGCTCGGCGAGGTGGGCGTGGTGACGTCGACCGGCCGTCTGCTGCGGCTGAACGTCATCGACCTGCCGCGGCTGCCGGACACGGCGGCGGTGCCGAACCTCGCCGGAGGCGCGCCGATCGCGGAGTTCGTCTCCCTGTCGGACGACGAGACGGTGATCTGCCTGACGACGCTCGACGAGTCCTCCCCGGGCCTCGCGCTCGGCACGGAACAGGGCGTCGTCAAGCGTGTGGTGCCCGACTACCCGTCCAACAAGGAGGAGTTGGAGGTCATCACCCTCAAGGAGGGCGACCGGATCGTCGGCGCGATGGAGCTGCGCACCGGCGAGGAGGACCTGGTCTTCATCACCGACGACGCGCAGCTGCTGCGCTACCAGGCGGGTCAGGTGCGTCCGCAGGGCCGTGCGGCCGGCGGCATGACGGGTATCAAGCTCACCGACGGCGCGAAGGTCATCTCCTTCACGGCCGTCGACCCGGCCGCGGACGCGGTGGTCTTCACGGTGGCGGGCTCACGCGGCACGCTCGACGACTCGGTGCATACGACGGCCAAGCTGACCCCGTTCGACCAGTACCCGCGCAAGGGCCGTGCCACGGGCGGCGTCCGCTGCCAGCGCTTCCTGAAGGGCGAGGACTGCCTGGCCCTGGCGTGGGCGGGCCCCGTACCGGCCCGGGCCGCGCAGAAGAACGGCACCCCGGTCGACCTCCCGGAGATCGATCCGCGCCGCGACGGCTCGGGTACGTCGCTGGCGAAGACGGTGTCGGTGGTGGCGGGGCCGGTGTTCTAGACCGGCTCGCCGGAGGCGTCGTTCTCCGGTTCTCGTACGTAGCGCAGGACGCCCCACATTCCGTGCTCGTCGGCGGTGTGCGGGGCGTCGCTCTTGCACGCCTCCAGCTCCTTGCCAAGGGCGGGCACGTCGATGCCGGAGCCGATGAGGACGAGCTGGGTGAGCCGTGCGTCCCCGCCGGTCCAGGGCTCGGGCACGAACCGCAGGAACCGTCCGACGGCGTGCACGGCGTACCGGTTCCGGCGGTCGTTGGGGCCGAAATCGACGTACCCCTTGATCCGGTAGAGCCCTTCGGGCCGGCTGTCGAGGAAGGCCATGAGCCGGCGAGGGTCGACGGGGACGTCGGAGACGAACGAGAGGCTGTCGTAGCCGGTGTGCAGGTGCTGGTGCCCGGTGTGCCCGTCCTCGCCGTGCTGGTGCAGGTCGTCGAAGGAGAGCTGGCCGATGCGCTCCTCGTTCGGCCGGCAGTCGAAGAGGAACTCGGGGTCGATACGGCCGTAGGTCGCGGGGATGACGGCGGCGCGGTCGGTGAGCGATCGGACCAGGCCCAGCACCCGCTCCCCGTCGTCGGCCCGGTCGAGCTTGTTGACGACGACGAGGTCGGCGAGAGCGAGATGCCGGTCGATCTCGGGGTGCCGCGCGCGGGTGTCGTCGAACTCGGCGGCGTCGACGACCTCGACGAGCCCGCCGTAGACGATCGCGGGATGCTCACTGGCGAGCACCATCCGGACGAGCTCCTGGGGTTCGGCGATCCCGCTGGCCTCGATGACGATGACGTCGATCCCGGCGGAGGGCGCGGCGAGCCGCTCGAGATAGACGTCGAGTTCACTGGCGGCAACTGCACAGCACAGACACCCATTGCCCAGCGAGACCGTGGAGTCCCCGAGCGCTCCGGCCACGGCCATGGCGTCGATCTCGACGGTCCCGAAGTCGTTGACGATGGCCCCGATCCGGCTGCCTCCGCTGCGGTGGAGGAGGTGGTTGAGGAGCGTGGTCTTCCCGGAGCCCAGGAATCCGGCGAGCACGACGACCGGGATCTGCTGCGGCTGGTGCCCCAACGTGCGACCTCTTTCACACAGACGCGCACACCGGCTCGCGTCCCGGCGTACGTACGAGGAATGAATGCCGGTCCAGGATACGAGGGGGAGGAAACCCGACATCGGCGTCGGCTGAGGCGACGCCGCTGAAGGCCTCGCACCGGGCACCCAACGCATGGCGTCTCAAGCGCAGTTGGCGTAGAAGCGCGATGGCGGTCCGCTACGGCTCCTCTGCCTTCAACGTCTGGAAAACGCGCCCACAGGAGCGACCTGTCCCCGGACTCACCAAAAGCGCACGTCTTCCGCTCTTCGACCGGTTCTTCACCGAGGCGCAGCGACGCACCGCCCGGCCGACGACCTGGCCGGCGCCGGACCTCACGCACGTCTCACCTCATGGCCGGCACCCTCACCGCCGGCTCCGGGCCCACGTACCGCGCCACCGGGCGGATGATCTTCGAGTCCTCCGCCTGTTCCAGGATGTTCGCGCTCCAGCCCACCACGCGGCCCGCGGCGAACGTGGGGGTGAACATCTCGCGGGGCAGGCCGCACAGTTCCATGACCACGCCCGCGTAGAACTCGACGTTCGTGTGCAGTTCGCGGCCGGGTTTCAGTTCGGCGAGGATCGCCTCGACGTGGCGTTCGACCTCGATGGCGAAGTCGACGCGCGGGCCGCCGAAGGTACGAGCGAGGTCGCGGAGCATCCGTGAACGAGGGTCCTCCGTACGGTAGATCGCGTGGCCGAAGCCCATGATGCGGTCGCCGGCGAGGACCCGCTCGCGGATCCAGCCGTCGATCCGGTCCGGCGTGCCTATCGCGTCCAGGGTGTCCAGCGCCCGGCTGGGCGCACCGCCGTGCAGCGGCCCGGACAGCGCGCCCACGGCTCCCACCAGGCACGCCGCCACATCCGCCCCCGTCGACGCGATGACCCGCGCGGTGAACGTTGACGCATTGAATCCGTGATCAATGGTTGAGATCAGGTAGTGCTCGATCGCCCTGACCCGCAACGGGTCCGGCTCCACACCCGTCAACATGTACAAGTAGTTGGCCGCGTACGAGAGATCCTCACGCGGCTCCACCGGCTCCAGCCCCTGCCCCAGCCGGTACAGCGCCGTCAGCAGCGTGGGTACGGCGGCGCAGGCGGCGACGGTGTCCGCGCGGCGCCGGTCGGCGCCGATGTCGTACACCGGCCGGAACCCTCGTGCCGCGCCCAGGAGCGACAGCGCGGTCCGCATCCCGGCCAGCGGCCCCGACACCCGGCTCGCCGCGGCGATCGCGGGGAGGGCCGCCCGGACCTCGTCGGGCAGCCGCCGCAGCGACGCGGTCTCCGCGGCGAACGCCGCACCCCGCTCCGCGTCCGGCAGTTCGCCGTGGACGAGCAGCTGCCAGACCTCCTCGAAGCTGCGCGTCTGCGCGAGTTCGACGGCCGAGTACTGGCGGTAGTGGTAGAAGCCCTCGGACCCTCGCACGTCACCGATCTCGGTGTCGGTGACGACGACGCCCGCGAGTCCGCGTGGCACGTCGACAAGGGTGGCTCCGGCCCTGTTGATGGACATGTTCTTCCTCCCTGGACTTGATCCGACTGTCCATGCTTGACTGGATAACTGTCAATATTGATTCGATCAACTTGACGGGGGGGGCGGCTACGGTGACCCCCATGCGCGATCAACAACCCGCTCCCCACCACCCCGAGCGAAGGCTGAGCACCAGGGAGACCGCCGAACTGCTGGGCGTGAAGCCGGAGACGGTTTACGCGTACGTGAGCCGCGGTCAGCTCGGCAGCCGGCGCGCACCCGGCGGGCGCGGCAGCACCTTCGACGCCGCCGAGGTGGAGGCCCTGGCCCGGCGCAACAGGCGGGACAGCGCGGGGAGTCCGGGTTCCGGCGGCGAGCTGTCCGTCCGTACCCGCATCACGCTGATCGACCAGGACCGGTACTACTTCCGGGGCGTCGACGCGACCCAGCTCGCCGCACACCACTCCTACGAAGAGGTCGCCGAGTGGCTGTGGACCGGGCGGATGAGCCCCGGCGTCACCTTCACCGCGCCCGAGTCCACCGTCGCCGTGGCCCGCCGTGCCGTCGACGCGCTGCCCGAACACACCTCTCCCACCGACCGGTTGCGGGTCGCCGCGATCGCCGCGGCGGCCGAGGACCCCCTGCGCTTCGACCTGTCCGAGGAGGCCGTGCTCGGGACGGCGCGCGTCCTCATCCCCACGCTCGTGGCCGCCCTCCCGCCCGAGCCGTACGGCCACCGGGACGACGGCCCACTGGCCCACCGTCTGTGGGGCCGGCTGACCGCGCGCGAGCCCGACGAGACGTCGCTGCGCGCCCTCGACACCGCGCTCGCCCTGCTCGTCGACCACGACCTGGCCGCCTCGACCCTCGCCGTACGGGTCGCCGCCTCCGCCCGGGCGCACGCCTACGCCTCCGTCTCGGCCGGACTCGGCGTCCTGGAGGGCCCGTTGCACGGCGCGGCCAGCGGTCTGGCGCACCGGCTGCTGCTCGACGTTCTCGAGCAGGGCACCGCGGTCCCGGTGATCGCGGACGAACTCCGCGCGGGCCGCCGTATCCCCGGACTCGGTCACCGGCTCTACCAGGGTGAAGACCCGCGCGCGCGTGCCCTGTTCGCTCTCCTGGAACAGATCCCCGCGGCGGAACCCGCCCTTCTCGCGGCCCACGACATCGTCGCCACCACGGCCCGCCACGCCCCGCTGCACGCCAACGTCGATCTGGCCCTCGCCGTCCTCACCGTCGCCTCCGGCATGCCGGCGACGGCCGGCGAGACGATCTTCGCGGTCGCGCGCACCGCCGGCTGGATCGCGCACGCCCTGGAGGAGTACGGCGAGCGCCCGCTGCGGATGCGCCCGAGCGGCCACTACGTGGGGCCGCGGCCGCCTCAGCCCCTCCCCGGTTAGGACGGGAGTCAGGGCCTCCCGGAGCGGGACACGGGGGCGCGGGACGTCACGGCAGGGCAAGTCAGGTTAGGCTCACCTCTGTGAGTAGGTGCGCGACCATCTCCCAGAGCCTCGACGAGTCCATGGCCGGTACGGCGGCCACGGCGACGACGTGGCTGCTGCTGGAGCAGCCCGGTCCCTGGGGGGCCAAGGCCCTCACGGCGAGCCACTTGGACCGCACGCTGGGCCGCGCCCTGGAGGCCGCCGCCAAGGACACGGGCGTACGGATCGCGCTGATCCGGCGTCCCGGACGGCACGCCGACCCCGGCACGCCTCCGGTGCGGCAGGTGTATGCCGCCCACACAGTTCCCGGAAAGGTGTGGCTGCGCAGCGCCACCACCCGCGCCCCTCGGGAGCTGCTCGACCTCGACTTCGCCGCCCTCGGCGCGGGCGACCACCGGTCCTTCGATGTCGCGCTGGGCGGCGAGCCGCACGCGGATTCGCCGCTCGCGTTCGTGTGCACCAATGGCAAGCGCGACCGCTGCTGTGCCCTGCTGGGCCGCCCGCTCGCGGCCGAGCTCGCGGCGTCCGGCGTGGAGGGCGTCTGGGAGGTCACTCATCTGGGTGGTCACCGCTTCGCCCCGACAGTGCTCGTGCTGCCGTACGGCTACGCGTACGGCCGCGCCGAGGCGCACGCCGTCACGGAGGCCCTGCACGCCGCCCAGGAGGGCCGTGTGGTCATCGAGGGATGTCGCGGGAGCTCGGCCTGGGAGAAACCCGGTCAGGCGGCCGAGCTGGCCGTGCGCGAGGCGACGGGCGAGTACACGGCGGGCGTGCTGAGCGTCGTACGGACGGACGGGGCCGCGCCGCACCACTGGGAGGTGACCGTGGCGCACGCCGACGGACGGGCGTGGCGGGTGACCGTCGCCCAGAGCGCCGCCCTGCCACCCCGCCCGGAGAGCTGCGGCGCCTCTGTGCTGGGTACGCCGGCGCGAATGAACGTGGTGAGCGTGCGCGAGCTGACGACGGCGGCCCTGGCGGGCTGAACTTCCCGGGAGCTGCGGAGGCGGTGTCGTCGTCTCCTTGAAGTCCTGACGCAACGGCGCACCGGCCCGCGGGAATTGATCGCGAGATCCATGCCACACCCCCTACGGCAGGTGCCACCCGCGCGCGTACCGTCGTGGTCATGAGCCCCACTCCCCCCGCGCGACGTCTGCGCCTCGGTCTGCCACGGCGGGTGTTCTCGCAGGTGCTGCTCATGCAGGTGGCGATCGCCGCGGGGGTCGCGGTGCTGGCCACCGGGCTGTTCCTGGCCCCGCTGAGCAAGCAGCTGGACGAGGAGGCGATGCGCCGCGCGCTGGCGATCGCCCAGACCACGGCGCAGGATCCCGAGATCGCCGAGGGCGTCCTGAACACGCCGCCGACTCCCGGCGGCCCGGTGCAGCGGGAGGCCGAGCGGATCCGGCGGGCCACGCACGCCGAGTACATCGTGGTGATGGACTGGCGGGGCCTCCGCTGGTCGCACACCACGCCCGGGGAGATCGGCGGTCACGTCTCGACCAGCCCCCGCCAGGCGCTGGCGGGCCGGCAGGTCATGGAGATCGACGAGGGCACTCTGGGCCGCTCCGCGCGCGGGAAGGTGCCGTTGTACGACGCACGGCACCGGATCGTCGGGGCGGTCTCGGTGGGCATCGCGTACGACAGCGTGCGCGCCCGGCTGCTCAGCGCGATCCCCGGGCTGTTCGCGTACGCGGGCGGCGCCCTCGCGGTCGGTGCGCTGGCGGCCTGGGTGATCTCCCGGCGGGTCCACCGGCAGACCCGGGACCTGGCCTTCTCGGACATCTCGGCGCTGCTCGCGGAGCGGGAGGCGATGCTGCACGGCATCCGCGAGGGGGTCGTCGCCCTCGACCGCGGCGGCCGCATCCGCCTGCTCAACGACGAGGCCCGGCGCCTGCTGAGCATCGGCGACGAGGCCGTCGGGCAGTCTCCGGACGCGGCGCTGGGCGCGGGCCGGACGACCGACGTGCTGGCCGGCCGGGTGACCGGCACCGATCTGCTCACCGTCCGCGGCCAGCGGGTCCTGGTCGCCAACCGGATGCCCACGGACGACGGCGGCGCCGTGGCCACCCTGCGCGACCGCACCGAGCTGGAACAACTGGGCCGCGAACTCGACTCCACCCGCGGCCTCATCGACGCCCTGCGCGCCCAGGACCACGAGCACGCCAACCGCATGCACACGCTGCTGGGCCTGCTCGAACTGGAGATGTACGACGACGCCGTGGAGTTCGTCGGCGAGGTGGTCGGCGACCACCGGGTCACCGCGGAGCAGATCACCGAGAAGATCCAGGACCCGCTGCTCGCCGCCCTGCTGGTCGGCAAGGCGACCGTGGCGGCCGAGCGCGGCGTCGCCCTGTGGGTCTCGGACCGCACCCGGCTCCCGGACCGGCTGATCGACCCCAGGGGCCTGGTCACCGTCGTCGGCAACCTGGTGGACAACGCGCTCGACGCCGTCGCGGGCAGGCTCCACGCGCGCGTGGAGGTCGAGTTGCGCACCGAGGGGCGTACGGCCGTCCTGGTGGTGCGCGACACGGGCCCCGGAATCCCGGCGGAGCGGCGGGAGTTGGTCTTCACCGAGGGATGGTCGACCAAGGAGCCGCCCGCGCACGGCAAGCGCGGTCTGGGTCTCTCCCTGGTACGGCGGCTCGCCGAGCGTCAGGGCGGCAGCGCGGAGGTGGACGAGGCGCACGGCGGGGGCGCGGAGTTCACGGTCGTCCTTCCGGAGGCCCTGACCGACGCCGGACCCGAACCGGACACCGCCCCGGCGTTCGCCGCGCGCGTGGCCGCCCTCACCGAGGAGGAGGCGCGATGATCGAGGTCCTGGTGGTGGACGACGATCCCCGGGTCGCGCGCGTGAACGCCGCCTACGTCGAGAAGGTGCCGGGCTTCCGGGTGGCCGGCGAGGCGCACAACGCGGCGGCGGCCCTGCGCCAGGTGGAGGCGCTGCCGCGGCTCGACCTGGTCCTCATGGACCACTACCTGCCTGACGAGACGGGGCTCAGGGTCGTGCGCGAGATGCGCCGGCGCGGCCATCAGACCGACGTCATCATGGTGACCGCGGCGCGGGACGTGGCGACCGTACAGGCGGCGATGCGGCACGGCGCCCTCCAGTACCTGGTGAAGCCGTTCGCGTTCGCGGGCCTGCGGGTCAAGCTGGAGGCGTACGCGGGGCTGCGCCGCACCCTGGACGGCGGCGGGGAGGCCGAACAGGCCGAGGTGGACCGCATCTTCGGCGCGCTGTCCGCGCCGTCGGAGCCCGAGCTGCCCAAGGGGCACTCCCCCACCACCGCCGAGCTGGTACGGCAGACGCTGCTGCACGCGGAGGGCCCGCTGTCGGCCCAGGAGATCGCCGAGCGGACCGGTGTGAGCCGGCAGACCGCGCAGCGCTATCTGAAGCACCTGGAGCGCACGGGCCGGGCCCGGCTGACGCTCCGGTACGGCGACGCGGGCCGCCCGGAACACCGTTACGTGTGGGCGACCCGCGCCTGAGCGCGCCCGATCGAGCTTCCGAGCCGACTAGTCGGCGGCCTTCTCGACGAACTCGGTCGTGTACGTCTTGTCCAGGTCCACCTTGGCGTTCTTGATGTTGGGGTTGAACGCCTTGAGAACTTTCTCAACGGTCTCGGGGCCGTTCTTCGGCATCACCCCGTCGTCGGTGAACATCGGCAGCGTGCTCTTGACCGCCTCCGCGTAGAGCGCCTTGTCGCCTTGGGAGTAGTCGGCGGGCATCTTGGCCGCGATCTCGGACGCGCTGTGGGTGGACATCCACTTGAGCGTCTTGACGAATGCATTGACCAACTTCTGGACGGTGTCCTTGTGGCCGTTCACCCAGTCCGTCTGCATGTACAGACTGGACGACGGGTACGGACCGCCCAGCGCCTTCTGCGAGCCCTCGGGCGTCCGCATGTCGAGGAGGATCTTGCCCGCCTTCTTGTCCAGGATCGTGGCCACGGTCGGGTCGGTCGTCATACCGCCGTCGATCGCACCCTTCTGCAGGGCCGCGATGAACGTCGGGCCGGCTCCGACCGCCACGGGCGTGAACTCGCTGACCTGCACGCCGTTCTTGACCGCGAGGTACTTGGTCAGGAAGTCGGTCGAGGATCCGAGGCCGGTGACGCCGAGCTTCCTGCCCTTGAAGTCCTTGGGCGAGGTGACGTCGCCCGCCGCTTTGGCCGAGACCATCTCGACCTCGCCGGGCGCGTGCGAGAACTGCACGACGGACTCGACGGACTTGCCCTTCACCTGGAGGTCGAGGGTGTGGTCGTAGAAGCCGACAGCGCCCTGCACCTGGCCGGAGACGAGCGCGGTCTCGGCCTGGACCCCGGCGGGCTCGCTCAGCAGGGAGACGTTCAGCCCTTCGGCCTTGAAGTAGCCGAGGCGCTGGGTGAGCATCGCCGGCAGGTAGATGACCTTGTCCAGGCCGCCCACCATGATCTTGACGTTCTCGCCCTTGCCGCCGCCGTGGCCACTGTCGGCCGTCGGGCCGGCCGCGTCGTTGGCGCAGGCGGTGAGCGAGGAGAGGGCGAGCAGGCCGGCGGCGGCCGTCGACGCGTATCTGGCGGTCTTGCGCATGCGGTTCACGTCCTTGTGAGTGGGCGGTGCGGGGATGAGGGAGACGCCGTACGGGGGCTCAGCTGTCCGAAGTCGTCGGCTTCCAGCGGAAGATGCGGCGCTCGGCGAAGGTCAGCAGCCCCTCCGCGACGAGGGCGACGGCGGCGAGGATGACCATCGCGGCGTACACACCGGCGGCGTTGAAGGTGTTCTGCGACTGCGCGACGAGCAGGCCGATGCCCTTGGTCGCGCCGATGTACTCGCCGACGATGGCGCCGATCAGGGCGAAGCCGAAGCTGACGTGCAGGCTGGTGAAGATCCAGGACGTTGCCGAGGGGATGACCACCTGGAGCGTCACCCGGCGGTCGCTCGCGCCGAGGATCCGGGCGTTGGCGACGAGATTGCGGTCGACCTCGCGGGCGCCCTGGAAGGCGTTGAAGAACACCGGGAAGAAGACGAGGACCACGGCCGAGGCGATCTTGGAGGACGGGCCGAGGCCGAACCAGATCAGGAAGATCGGGGCGAGGACGATCCGGGGGATCGAGTTGAGCACCTTGATGTACGGGCCCAGCACCTCGGCGAGCAGGGCGATGCGCCCGAGCGCGATGCCGAGCACGACACCGGCGGCCACACCGATGACCCAGCCGAGCAGCGCCTCGTACAGCGTGTACCAGATCTGCTCGCCGAGGGATCCGAGCGCGGTGCCGTGGGTCACCCAGGTGTAGATCTGGTCCCAGATCCTCGACGGCATCGAGAAGTTGAACGGATCGATGATCGCGGCGCGGGACAGCGCCTCCCACAGACCGAGCACGGCCACGAGGAGCAGTACCCGTACGACGGCGACGACGGCCCGGCGTCTGCGGGCGGCCCGGGCCCGCGACTGCGCACGGTCCTGGACCTTCGCCGTGGCGGCGACCTGCGGCTTGAGGACCTCAGGCGACATCGGCGGCACCCCTCTCGCGGGTGATGCGGACCTCTTCGCCGAGGGACTCCCAGATCTCGCGGTAGATCTCGATGAACCGCGGCTCCAGGCGCACCGACTCGACCTTGCGCGGCCGGGGCAGGTCGATGTCGAAGACCTGCTTCACGGTCGCGGGCCCGGCGGTCATGACGACGACCTTGTCGGCGAGCGCGATGGACTCCTCCAGGTCGTGGGTGACGAAGACGACCGAGGCGCCCGTGCCCTCCCACAGTTCCAGGAGCTGGTCCGACATCAGCGCCCTGGTCTGCACGTCGAGGGCCGAGAACGGCTCGTCCATGAGCAGGATCTCGGGGTCGTTGACGAAGGTAGCGGCGAGGGCGACGCGCTTGCGCTGGCCGCCGGAGAGCTGGTGGGGGTAGCGGTCCTCGAAGGCGGTGAGCCCCACGCGGGCCAGCCAATCGCGGGACTTCTCCTTGGCCTCCGCCTTAGGTACGCCGCGGAAGCGCGGGCCGGCCATGACGTTGGACAGGACCGTCCGCCAGGGGAAGGTGGCGTCCTGCTGGAAGACGAAGCCGACCTTGTCGCCGACGCCGGACACCGGTTCCCCGGCGACCAGCACGTCGCCCTCGGTGGGCTCCTCCAGGCCGCTGACCAGGGTCAGCGTGGTGGACTTGCCGCAGCCGGTCGGTCCGACCACGGCCACGAACTCACCGCGCCCGACGGTCAGGTCCAGTCCCCTGACTGCCGGGTGCAGGCCCCCCGACGGGGTTCTGAAGGTCTTGCTCGCGCCCCGTAGCTCGATGGCGGGGCCGGTGTCTGCGCTCATGCCGGGACGGTAGGTGTGGTTCCGGCCACAGCAGCAGCCTTGTGAGCACTGGCCGTTCTTTTGCTCGCAAGAGCCTGTTGTGCTCGTTTTGCTCGCGCTACAACTGCGGAGCCGAACACGGGCCGCATGCTCGCCGGCCTTGAGGGAGAGGCCTGATGATTGACGTCCTGGTCGTGGACGACGACTTCCGCGTCGCCGAGATCAACGCCATGTACGTGGGGAAAGTTCCCGGCTTCCGGGTCGCCGCCCGCGCGCACAGTGCCGCGCAGGCGCTGGCCGCCGTGGAGCGCAACCCCATCGACCTGGTGCTGCTCGATCACTACCTGCCGGACCGGACCGGGCTCGAACTGGTCCACCACATGCGGGAACAGGGCCACGGCACCGACGTCATCATGATCACAGCGGCGAGCGACGTGACGACCGTGCAGCGGGCGATGCGCCTGGGCGCCCTGCACTATCTGGTGAAGCCGTTCACCTTCACCGCGCTGCGGGCCCGGCTGGATTCGTACGCCGCGCTGCGCCGCACGGTGGACCGGGTCGGCGGGCGGGGGCTGACAGGACAGGAGCAGGTCGACCGGATCTTCGGCGCGCTGCGCACCGCCCCGGCGTCGGGCTCGCCCGGGCTGCCGAGCGGTCATTCGGAGCCCACGACGGATCTCATCTGCGGTGTCCTGCACCGCGCGGGCCATCCGCTGTCGGCCCACGAGGTCGCCGCCGAGACCGGCCTGAGCCGCTCAACGGCCCAGCGCTATCTGCGCCATCTGGAACAGGCGGGCCGGTTGCGGCTGTCGCTGAAGTACGGCGACACGGGCCGGCCGGAGCACCGTTACGCCTGGGTCGCCCCGTAACGGTGCTCGGCCGTGAGCCGACGCCAGGGCCTATACGGCGCCCGCGCCAGTCAGCGAGCGCACCTCGGTCTCGGCGTGTCTGGCCTCGTCCGGGGTCTCGTCCGAGGTGACCGTGCCGAGCCAGCCCGCGAGGAAGCCCAGAGGGATGGAGACGAGGCCCGGGTTCTGGAGCGGGAAGTACTGGAAGTCGACGCCCGGGAACAGGGACGCCGGGTCGCCCGACACCACCGGGGACAGCACGACCAGGACCAGCGCCGGGACCAGGCCCCCGTACACGGCCCACACCGCGCCGCGCGTGGTGAAGCCGCGCCAGAACAGCGAGTAGAGCAGCACCGGCAGGTTCGCGGAGGCGGCCACGGCGAAGGCGAGGCCCACCAGGAAGGCGACGTTGAGGTCGCGGGCGAGCAGGCCGAGCGCGATCGCGACCACGCCGATGCCGACCGCGGCCACCCGTGCCACGGCGACCTCACTGCGCGGCCGGCCGCGCCGCTGCCGGAGCGACGCGTACAGGTCGTGGGCCACGGACGCCGAGGAGGCGAGCGTGATCCCGGCGACCACGGCGAGGATCGTGGCGAAGGCGACGGCCGCGACGATCGCGAACAGCACCGTGCCCCCGGTGGAGCCGGCGCCGCCGCCCAGGTCGAGGGCGAGCAGCGGGACCGCCGTGTTCCCGGACACGTTCGACTCGCGGACGGCCTGCGGACCGACGATCGCGGCGGCCCCGAACCCGAGGACGATCGTCATCAGGTAGAAGGCTCCGATCAGTCCGATCGACCACACCACCGAACGCCGGGCGGCCCGCGCGGTCGGCACCGTGTAGAAGCGGGACAGGATGTGCGGCAGTCCGGCCGTGCCCAGGACCAGGGCGAGGCCCAGGCTGATGAAGTCGAAACGGGCCGTCCAGCTCCCGCCGTACTTCAGACCCGGCACCAGGAACGCCGTTCCGTGGCCGCTGCGTTCGGCCGCGGAGAGCAGCAACTGGTCGAGATCACCGTGGAACCGCACGAGGACGAGCACGGTCAGGGCGATCGTCCCGCTGAGCAGCAGGACGGCCTTCACGATCTGAATCCACGTCGTGGCCCGCATCCCTCCCAACGACACATAGATCACCATGAGCGCGCCGACCCCGATCACGGTCCAGGCCTGCGCTCCCGCTCCCGTACGCCCCAGCAGCAGCGCGACCAGGCTGCCCGCGCCCACCATCTGCGCCACCAGATACAGAACGGACACGGTGACCGAGGAAGTTCCCGCCGCGATGCGCACGGGCCGTTCGCTCATGCGCGCGGCGACGACGTCGGCGAGTGTGAAGCGCCCGCAGTTGCGGACCAGTTCGGCGACCAGGAAGAGCACCACGAGCCACGCGACGAAGAAACCGACGGTGTAGAGCAGGCCGTCGTAGCCGAAGAGCGCGATGAGGCCGGCGATGCCGAGGAAGGAGGCGGCGGACATGTAGTCGCCGGCGATGGCAAAACCGTTCTCCATGGGCGAGAAGAGCCGCCCGCCCGCGTAGAACTCCTCGGCGGAGCCGTGCCGTTTGCGGCTCACCCAGGTGGTGATGGCCAGGGTGACGGCCACGAACGCGCTGAACAGGACCAACGCCAGCGTCTGATGACGATCGGTCACAACTCACCGCCACGGAGACCGCGCGTCAGTTCCTGGGTGTCCCAGCGCAGTTCGAGCGCGGCACGGTCCCGGCGCACGCGCGCGTGCCAGGAGTAGGCCCAGGTCAGCAGGAAGGTGGTCAGGAACTGTCCGAGTCCGGCGAGCATTCCGACGTTCACCGCGCCGGAGACGGGCTGGGCCATGAAGCGGGGCGCGGTCGTCGCGGTGACGACGTAGGCCAGGTACCAGGCGAGGAAGGCGGCGACGGCGGGCACCACGAACCTGCGGTATCTGCTGCGCACTTCCCTGAAGGCCGCGCTGCGTTGCACCTCGAGATACACGTCACGCGCGCGGAGGGCCGCCGCCTCCCGGTTCTCGCGCGCGGCCGGTACGACGGCTGCCGACGGGCCCGCTTCGCCGAGCTCGCCCCATCCGGAGGCGAGTGCGTCGTACCAGGGGTCCTCGTACTCCACCTCGCGGGAAGCCGGGCCATGGCCATGGTTCTCGGGCATACTCTCGGGGCCGCTCCCGCCTCCGCGTGAACGGCCATTACTTGACTGCATGCCCAAGGATGGACAGAACGGGAAGATCCCCGACCCTTTTCCCGGGGCATTTCACCCCATTAGGTGACTGAGCCCTGAGAACCGCAGGAGTCTCTCCCCTGTTGCCCAACTCCCTCACGCACAAGGGTGCTTGGGCTCCGCTCTCCGGAGCCCGAGCACCCTTGCCGATACGCCTGCCGACGGGCGGTTACGCGTCGATCCGCGAGCGGTCGAGCGTCGCCGCCGAGCTGGAGATGAACTCCTTGCGCGGGGCCACGTCGTTGCCCATCAGGAGGTTGAAGACCTCCTCGGCGGCGTCCAGGTCGGAGAGGTTGATCCGGCGCAGGGTGCGGTGACGCGGGTCCATCGTGGTCTCGGCGAGCTGGTCGGCGTCCATCTCGCCCAGACCCTTGTAGCGCTGGATGGAGTCCTTGTAGCGGATGCCCTTGCTCTTGAACTCCATGAGCTTGTCGCGCAGTTCGCGGTCCGAGTAGGTGTAGACGTACTTGTCCTGGCCCTTCTTGGGCTGGATGAGCTCGATGCGGTGCAGCGGCGGCACCGCGGCGAACACCCGGCCGGCCTCGACCATGGGCCGCATGTAGCGCTGGAACAGCGTCAGCAGCAGACAGCGGATGTGGGAGCCGTCGACGTCGGCGTCCGTCATCATGATGATCTTGCCATAGCGGGCCGTGTCGAGGTCGAAGGTGCGGCCCGAGCCGGCTCCTATGACCTGGATGATCGCGCCGCACTCGGCGTTCTTCAGCATGTCCGTCACGGACGACTTCTGGACGTTGAGGATCTTGCCACGGATCGGCAGCAGCGCCTGGAACTCGGAGTTGCGGGCGAGCTTGGCCGTACCGAGCGCGGAGTCGCCCTCGACGATGAAGAGTTCGCTGCGCTCGACGTCGTCGCTGCGGCAGTCGGCGAGCTTGGCGGGGAGCGAGGAGGACTCCAGGGCCGTCTTCCGGCGCTGCGCGTCCTTGTGCTGGCGCGCCGCGATGCGCGTACGGGCGGCGGCGACCGCCTTCTCCATGACGACCCGGGCCTGGGCCGCCTGGTCGCGCTTCGTGGAGGTCAGGAACGCCTTGAGCTCCTTGGTGATCACGTTGTTCACGATGCGCCGGGCCGCGGACGTCCCCAGGACCTCCTTGGTCTGGCCCTCGAACTGCGGCTCGGCGAGACGCACGGTGACGACCGCGGTGAGGCCCTCCAGGGCGTCGTCCTTGGTGATGTCGTCCTCGGCGACGCGCAGCAGCTTCTTGGCGCGCAGCACCTCGTTCATCGTCTTGGTGAGGGCCTGCTCGAAGCCCGCCACGTGGGTACCGCCCTTGGGCGTGGCGATGATGTTGACGAACGACTTCAGGGTCGTGTCGTAGCCGGTGCCCCAGCGCAGCGCGACGTCGACGCCGAGCTCGCGGGTGACCTCGGTGGGCGTCATCTGGCCGTGCTCGTCCAGGACCGGCACGGTCTCCTTGAAGGTGCCCTGGCCCGAGAACCGCTGGACGTCACAGATGGGCCTGTCGGGCGCCAGGTACTCGCAGAACTCGCTGATGCCGCCGTCGAAGCGGAAGGACTCCTCGCCCTTGCTGCCGCCCTCACCGAGGCCGTACTCGTCACGGACGACGATGGTCAGGCCCGGGACCAGGAACGCGGTCTGGCGGGCGCGCTGGTGCAGCGTCTCCAGGGAGAGCTTGGCGTCCTTGAGGAAGATCTGGCGGTCGGCCCAGTACCGCACGCGCGTGCCGGTACGGGTCTTGGGGATCTTCTTGGCCTTGTTCAGACCGCCCTTGGGCTCGAACTTGGCGTCCGGCCCGATCGCCGCGAAGGAGCCGGGCGTGCCGCGGCGGAAGCTGATGCCGTGGGTGTGGCCGCCGCGGTCCACCTCGACGTCGAGGCGGGCGGACAGGGCGTTCACCACGGAGGCGCCGACGCCGTGCAGACCGCCGGAGGCGGCGTACGAGCCGCCGCCGAACTTGCCGCCGGCGTGCAGCTTGGTCATGACGACCTCGACGCCGGACAGACCTGTCTTGGGCTCGACGTCGACGGGGATGCCGCGGCCGTTGTCGCGGACCTCCACGGATCCGTCGTCGTGGAGGATCACCTCGATGTGGTCGCAGTAGCCGCCGAGGGCCTCGTCCACGGAGTTGTCGATGATCTCCCACAGGCAGTGCATCAGGCCGCGGCTGTCGGTCGAGCCGATGTACATACCGGGGCGCTTGCGCACGGCCTCGAGGCCCTCGAGGACGAGCAGGTGCCGCGCGGTGTAGTTGGAGCCGTCCCGGTCTGCTCCTGCCAGCAGCGCAGTGGACGGCACGGACGTTTCGGCGGTCACGCGGTTCGCTCCTCGCTGAATTTCAGTTGGGCCCTTCTGGGGAAAGGGCGCGGCTTCGGTTGCCGCCATGAGGGTACCGAGGCCTGGTAGAGCCGTTGTCACGCCACCCTCGTCTGGGCTTCAGACTAGTCCACGGTCGCATGGGTGTTCGATCCCTCGAAGGGGTGAAGCACACATCACGTTCCCTTCGAGGCATGAACCATTTAGGCTCCGGGCACGTCCTCATGAACAACCGGCAACCCAGCCGGGAGGACGAAACCGATACACAGCGCGAACCCGTACGACACACGCACTACGGCACATTCGCCGCCAACCGGCAGCAGACAGCAGCCCCGAAAAGATTTTTTCGAGGAAAAGCCACGAGCGGGAACGTTTTCGGGCTGGTTGGATGTTGACCCTGGTACGACAGCTCGTCGAGCTAGAGAAGAGGCGACGTGACTACTGTTCTGACCCCCGCGAGCCCGCTGACGGCCGCAGATCGGTGCGACCGCTGCGGCGCCCAGGCATACCTGCGCGTCGTCCTGCTGAGCGGCGGAGAACTGCTCTTCTGCGGCCACCACGGCCGCAAGTTCGAGCCGGAACTCAAGAAGATCGCCGCTGAGATACAGGACGAGACGGAGCGGCTGACGTCCGCTCCCGCAACCGCCTCCGAAGAAGAACGCTGACCTCGCGTCCCCGACGAGCCTGAGCCGGCCTGAGCCGGCGAACGGGCGGCCACCCCCGGCAGGGAGGTGGCCGCCCGTCCTCGCCTCCAGGCTCGGGACGCCTCAGGCACCCTTGCGCGGCGGCGGTGAGCCGTCGGCATCACCGAGGTCCAGCTCGGACACGATCTGGGACACCCTCGTGTAGACACCGGGGCTCCCGGGTCGCCCGCAGCCGCTCCCCCAGGACACCAGACCGATGAGCCGCCCCTCGGGGGCGACCAGCGGGCCGCCGCTGTCGCCCTGACAGGCGTCAGGGCCGCCCTGGACCTCTCCGGCACACACCATGGACTCGGCCCGGTAGACCCCGTCGGCACCACCGGAGTAGGCGTCCTCGCACTGGGAATCGGGCAGCACGTGCATGCGTGCGGCCCGCAGATGCCGCGTGTAGTCGCCGGTGCCCGTCACATCACCCCATCCGAAGACCTCGGCGCTCGTTCCCGGCGCGTAGGCCGGGTCGCCCTTGGCCGCCATGTCGATGACCGCGCTCTTGGGCACGGGGTCGGCGAGGGTGAGCACGGCGAAGTCCCCGATGTTGTGTTCCGCGTCGTAGTCGGGGTTGACCCGCACCTCGCGTACCGGGATCTCCTTCCCCTCGGACGACAGCAGGTCCGTACGCCCCGTGATGACCTTGAGGTCGCGCAGCTGGTTCGGTGGGCCCCCCAGGACCTCCTCGGCCATGCAGTGGGCGGCGGTCACGACAGTGGTCCGGCCGACGGCCACGCCTCCGCAGAACTGTCCCGCGCGCGTACCCCCGAACCGGTCACGGCTGGACAGCGCGACCGTCCAGGGGCCCTGGGAGACGTCGACGGGGAAACCGCCGACGACGACACCATCGGCGGCCACGGGGGCCGCGCTCACCAGCGGTATGACGGTTACGGCGGCCGCGAGGACCAGCGGCCGGATCAGTTTCCGCACAAACGAAGGACGCATGCACGCTCCTCACTCTGGGTGCCAATGGGACACCCAGAGTCATCCAGAGCGCCGCACCCCGCAGCACGAAGGCCCGGCTCCCACAGGGGGATCCGGGCCTTCGACGTCCTACGACGGTGTCTCGGTCGACCTAGTCGAGGTAGTCGCGCAGCACCTGCGAACGCGACGGGTGACGCAGCTTCGACATGGTCTTCGACTCGATCTGGCGGATGCGCTCACGCGTCACGCCGTAGACCTTGCCGATCTCGTCCAGGGTCTTCGGCTGGCCGTCGGTCAGACCGAAGCGCATGGAGACGACGCCGGCCTCGCGCTCGGACAGGGTGTCCAGGACCGAGTGCAGCTGCTCCTGCAGGAGCGTGAAGCTGACGGCGTCGGCGGGGACGACGGCCTCGGAGTCCTCGATGAGGTCACCGAACTCGCTGTCGCCGTCCTCGCCCAGCGGGGTGTGCAGCGAGATGGGCTCGCGGCCGTACTTCTGGACCTCGATGACCTTCTCCGGGGTCATGTCGAGTTCCTTGGCCAGCTCCTCCGGGGTGGGCTCGCGGCCCAGGTCCTGGAGCATCTGGCGCTGCACGCGCGCGAGCTTGTTGATGACCTCGACCATGTGCACCGGGATACGGATGGTGCGGGCCTGGTCGGCCATGGCGCGGGTGATCGCCTGACGGATCCACCAGGTGGCGTACGTGGAGAACTTGTAGCCCTTGGTGTAGTCGAACTTCTCGACCGCGCGGATCAGACCGAGGTTGCCCTCCTGGATCAGGTCCAGGAACAGCATGCCGCGGCCGGTATAGCGCTTGGCCAGGGAGACCACCAGACGGAGGTTGGCCTCCAGAAGGTGGTTCTTGGCGCGGCGGCCGTCCTCGGCGATGATCTCCAGCTCGCGCTTGAGCTTGGGGGCGAGCTTGTCGGCGTTGGCCAGCTTGTCCTCGGCGAACAGACCGGCCTCGATGCGCTTGGCGAGCTCGACCTCCTGCTCGGCGTTGAGCAGGGGAACCTTGCCGATCTGCTTGAGGTAGTCCTTGACCGGGTCGGCGGTGGCGCCGGCCGCGGCGACCTGCTGCGCGGGCGCGTCGTCCTCGTCCTCGTCGGACAGCACGAAACCGGCGCTCTCAGCAGTGCCCTCGGGCTCGTCACCGCCGCGCTTGGTCTCCTCCAGCGCCTCGTCCTCGACGAGCTCGACGTCGTCCTTCTTGGCGGTCTTCTTGGCCGCCGTCTTCTTGGCGGTGGTCTTCTTCGCGGCCGTCTTCTTGGCCGTCGTCTTCTTCGCGGCCGCCTTCTTGGCGGACGTGGTCTCCTCGGCAGGGTCAGCAGCGGGGTCGGCCGGGGCGGCCGTCGTGGCGGTGGCCTTCCTGGTGGTCACCGCCTTCGCCGCGACCGTCTTGGTGGCGGTGCGCTTGGCCGGACTCTTCGCTGCGACGCTCTTTCGGGTGCGCTTGGGCTCCGCGGCACTGACCATCAGCGTCACACCCTCTTCCTCGAGGATCTGGTTGAGGCTGCGCAGTACGTTCTTCCACTGAGTGGCCGGGATCTGGTCAGCTTCGAAGGCCCGACGCACATCGTCGCCGGCGATCTGCCCCTCAGCCTTTCCCCGCTCAATGAGCGCCATGACAGAGACGGATTCGGCAATCTCCGGCGGGAGCGTACGGGATGTGCTGGCCGACACGAACAACCTCTCGGAACGTTGGAAAACGGCTTCCGGCCCCGTCCGTGACGGACAGGAGCCGACCACCGGCCTGGGGATGGGCCGACGGCGCGGGCGGGGGCCGGGGAAGATTCACAGCGCCTTGACAGGCGTCCGTATTCCCTCCGCGGCAGTCACCTCTTAGGTCATCGCACTGACCCCACGAGCGTTACGCCCAATCTTCGTGGCCCGGGTCACACCCCGTAAGGACGTAAAAACGGTCAGATATGGGCAAGGTGGGTGATCGACGACCTGAATCAGGGCCGCTACGCCGACCGTTCCGCGGCGTCACACCGCCGGGCCGCGCCGGCCTCCAGCGGACCCTGCGGGATCCGGACGGGATCCGGCGGGGTCCGACGGCGGACGGCTCCTGGGCCCGGCGCTGCCACGAGGACGCGGCGCGCGCTCCGACCGCACCGGCCGCGGCGCGAGATCAGTGCTCGCGCGGCGCGGGCACCACACGCTCCACCTCAGGGTGGACCGTCAGCAGCTGACGCATGGCCGCCTCGGCCGCCGCGCCGTCGGCGGTGCCGAGGGCGTCGACGATCCGCGCGTGCTGGGCGAGCGAGGCGTCGTTCGGCCGGTCACAGCTGATGACCGGGCCGCCGGAGACCTGGAGGGCGGCCGAGACGATGCCGGAGAGGTGCTCCAGCATGCGGTTGCCCGCGATCTGGATGAGCAGCGAGTGGAACTCGGCGTCGGCCCGGGAGAACGTGAGCACGTCGCCCTGCCCCATCGCGTGGCTCATGATCTCGACCATGTCGGACAGGCGCTGCTGGACGTCCTCACGGCCGTGCCCGGCGGCGAGGCGGGCGGCGAGCGGCTCGATCGTCCAGCGCAGCTCGTTCAGTTCCCGGCGCTGGTCGTCGCGCTGCGGCCCGAACGCCCGCCACTCGATGATGTCGGGATCGAGGAGGTTCCAGTCACTGACGGGACGCACGCGCGTGCCGACGTTCGGGCGCGCGCTGACCAGGCCCTTGGCCTCGAGGACGCGAAGGGACTCGCGGACGACGGTGCGGGAGACCTCGAAACGCTGGCCGATCTCCTCGGGCACCAGCGGGCGGTCCGCGCCCAGGTCGCCCGAGACGATCATCTGACCCAGCTGTTGGACGAGCTGGCCGTGCAGCCCGCGGCCGCGGTTGCCCGCGGCGCGCCGGCCCACACGGCCCAGCTCGGGGTCCGCGCCGTCCCAGGGGGACGCTCCGGGCCGGTCGGTGGCGGGGGACTCCGCGTAGGGGTAGCGGTCGAGTTCGCCCGGACCGGCGAGGCCGGTGTCTGCGGAACGGGCGGCGGTCATCATGGTGTGCGCAAGGGTACTCACGGATCTTTTGTCGGCGTTGTTTCCAACTCCCTTGAGGTCTTTGGTGAAAAGCACACGAAAGGGTGATCGCTCACCCCGTCGCAATTGACGCCTTATCGGAAAGAAATGGGCTTTCCCCGGGGAGTTGTGCGCACGGAGGGTCCGAAAGCGCACCGACCGCCGTCATCGGACCCTGCTTCGCAGGGTCGTGAGCGCGTACGCGCACAGCAGGGCGGTCAGCGACAACCCCAGTGCGCCGCCGACGGGTTGGGCGAGGCCGCGGGCCACCGCGACCAGGTAGCGCTCTCCTCCGAAGGGCCACTGCAGCAGGAAGATCTCGCGCATCCGCACCGGGATTCCCACGGCAGTTCGCACGGTCGCCCCCTGAAGCGCCTTCTGCACAAGGGGAAGAACCACGACGGGTACGGCGAGTACCGCGGCGAGTCCGCCGGTGATCGACCGGAAGACGCCGGACGCCAGCACCCCGGCCCAGGCGCACCCGATCACGAGTCCGGTCCAACTCACGCTCAGCGCGAGCCAGTCGGCGGGAACTCGGGCGACGTCCCGTCCGTAGAGGACATAGAGCAGCCCGGCGTCGCATCCGGTGGTGAGGGCAGCCAGCAGCAGGGCGGTGGCGCCGGACACGAGCAGCTTCGCGGTGAGCAGCCCCAACCGGCGCGGCACGGTGCCGCGGTCCGCCGCCAGGGCGGGGTGGCGGAATTCGTCGCCGAAGGCCAGCGCGCCGAGCAGCCCCGCCCCGAGCGCTGCGGGCGGCAGCGGAAGTTCCTGCGGCCAGGCCGCGAACAGGCGCGCCTGCGGAGTGTGCCCGAGGCGGGCGAGCACCACGGCGACGACGGCGGACACCACGAGCACGGCGCCGCAGACCAGATAACCCGTGCCGATCCCGGAGGCGCGGCGGAGCTCGTAGCGGAGCGGACGCAGAGGGCTGGGGGCGGAACGGACCGAGATGGGAGGCGGGAGGGCGGCCGCGGACGGCGAGTCGAGGGGTCCGGCCGGGCGGGCGCGGCCTGTCTGCGGCTGGGGAGAGGTCGTGTCCCGAAGGGGCACGAGGTGTACGTCGCGGAGCTCCGGCGACTCGCGTGAGGGTGCGGCGGCGTCCGGTTCATCGTCGGCGTCCGATGCGGAGGTGCTGTCGGGAGCATCGGGCGGGGGCGCGTCCTCGGGGACAGGGCCCTCGGGACCTTGCGACTGCCCCGGCACCAGCAGATCCACCGAGGTCGGCTGGCGGCTGGGGGCGGCCTGTTCGTCCGAAGTCCGCTCCTGATCCGTCGAGGACTGATCACCGAGGGCGTGCGACTGACGGGCCGACAGATCACGGCGATGGTGCTCGCCCTCCGATGCCGCCGATGCGACAGGCTCGTCGCCCGACCTCTGCGCCTGCGCGGGCAAAACCTCCGCACCGGGACCCATGTCACCGATTTCGTCCGCGAGTTGATGGACGAGGATGCCGTTCCGGAACGCCACCTCGCCGACGTCGGCGGTCGTACTGCCGTACACCGAGAGGCGGTTGCCGCCCTCTCGCACCACCTCGAGGGAGTGCCGGCCTGTGCGGGCCTCCCTGGAGAGGACGGCCGCGAGGCGGGCGACGTGCGGGCTGCGGACGGCCACGCGGGGACGCAGCCGGGTGCGGGCGAACTCCGCACCCTCCTGGTCGGCGACCAGCCTGCCGGACTCCAGGGTGACGACGTGATCGGCCGTGCGGGCGGCCTCCTTGGGGTCGGCCGTGGTGAGCAGGACCGTGCCGCCCTGACTCGCGTGCGCCTTGAGTACGCCGTGCAGCCAGCGGCCTTCCCGGGCGGACAGCCCGTACGCGGGCTCGTCCAGCACAAGCGTGTGCGGGTCCGCCAACAGGGCACACGCCAGTCCCAAGCGGCGGTCCATGCCACGCGACAGCGTGCCCAGGCGCTCCTCGCTCAGCCCCTCGAGGCCGACCACTTCGAGGACCTCGTCGGCACGCCGCGCCGGCACGCCCGCCGCCGCGCACAGCATGCGCAGGTGCCCCCGGACCGAGCGGGCCGGATGACCCGGTACGTCGCCCAACAGCACGCCGACTTCGCGCGACGGGTGGGCGATCCGGTGCAGGGGTCGCCCCCTGAAATAGCTGATACCGCGCCCCTGCTGGAGTTCGAGCATCAGCTTGAGTGTTGTCGTCTTGCCCGCGCCCGGCGCTCCCAGGAGGACGGTGACACGGCCCGCGCGCGCCTCGAAGGAGACATCGTCGACGACGGGCGGGTGCGCCTTGCGGGGGTTGCTGGTCAGTCCGAAGGCCTGGATCACCTGCAGCAAGATAGCGCGCTGCGCCCGGTTTTCCCGGTATCACCCGATCTGCGATTCCGCAAGAGCACCCGCTTCGCCCGGACCCTTGTCCGACGTCCGGCATCCGACCGGGACGAGGAGCCCGCCCGTCCCCCGCTGCCCCCGCCGCGCGTCACACCTCGGGACGCAGCATCGGGGGGTTGAGCAGGGCGGCACCGCCGGCGCGGAAGAGCTGAGCAGGACGGCCACCCTGGCGCGTGGTCGTACCGCCGGTCGGGACGAGGAAACCGGGGGTCCCGGTCACCTTGCGATGGAAATTGCGCGGATCAAGGGCCACGCCCCACACCGCCTCGTACACCCGGCGCAGCTCTCCGACGGTGAACTCCGGCGGGCAGAACGCCGTGGCGAGAGACGAGTACTCGATCTTCGAGCGGGCCCGCTCCACCCCGTCCCCGAGGATCTGGGAGTGATCGAAGGCGAGCGGGGCGATGGGCTCGCCCTCACGTCCGTAGCCGCCCTGCTGGAGCAGTTCCTCGACCGGGACCCACCGCGCGTTGCTGGCGTCGCCGCCCGCCCGCGGCGCGGGCAGGTCCGGGGCGAGGACGAGATACGCCACGCTGACCACGCGCATGCGCGGGTCGCGCTTCGGGTCGCCGTAAGTCGCGAGCTGTTCGAGATGAGCGCCGTTGTGCTGGGCCGGAGCGGAGGGGTCGTGGGCGCACAGCCCCGTCTCCTCGTCCAGCTCACGCGCCGCCGCCTGCGACAGGTCCTCGTCAGCCCGTACAAACCCGCCGGGCAGGGCCCAGCGGCCCTGGAACGGCGGCTCGCCCCTGCGTACCGCCAGCGCGCACAGGGCATCACGTCGCACGGTCAGCACGACCAGGTCCACGGTGACGGCGAAGGGTGGAAAGGCTGACGGGTCGTAGGGCATGCCGCGATCATAGTCGTCTTCCTGACGATAAACACCCGCACGAAGAAGACGCTCCCGCCCCTCGATGACCAGAGACCGTCGTCGCCGAGGGGAACGGCGCGGGATCGCCCGTCTGACGTGCGGCGTCATGGCCGCCCAGGCCGCCGCCGGACGCAGCTCACGCTTCCCCGACCATGTCGTCACCCCCGAATCGCCCGGCTCCCCAGGGAGTCGCTCCACGTCCTGTGTCGGCCTTCCCCGCCGCCCGCGCGCGTGCGCCGCTTGCCCTCGACACACCGGGGCGCGTACGACCGTCGCCCGGAGGCTTGCGCCGCGTCGTGTCGGGGCGCGTACGCCGGCCTTCCGGCCGGGCCGCGCGGGGCTGACCGTCGGTGCCGTCCCCGGAACGGCCGCGGCGCCGTCGACGCGGCCGGGGCTGCGCCTGCGACGCCCCCTCGCGGGACGCAGAGGCATTCTCGTCCGCCCGGTCCGGGTCCGGCCGGCCCTCCCGCACAGGCTTCTTCGCGTCCTTCACTCCCTTCGCGTCCTTCACTCCCTTCGCTTCTTTCGCTCGCGCCTGCGCGTACTCCGCCCGCCCCGCGCGTTCCGCGCGCAGGACGCGGCGGATCGACTCCGGGTCCAGGCCTTCGTTGCACGCCTGGTGCAGCAGGCGGGCGAACAGGTAGTCGTGGTCCGCGCCCAGGGCCATGGCCAGGGCCTCCCTGGCCTCCAGGTCGTCGCCGGTCGACCAGGCGACCCAGCCCGCGAGGGTGAGCGGCGCGGCGGCGTGCTCGCCGTACGGTCCGACGCAGCGGCGGGCCAGCGCGCGCCACAGGCGCAGGGCGGGTTCGGCCTCGTCGCCTTCCATCCAGGCGGCCGCCCGGTCCCGGGTCGTGCGGTCCTGAAGGCCGAGGATGAGCTTCGCCGCCTCCTCCGAGGTGAGCAGTTCGTCGTCGCGGAGGTCGGCCGGGAGGGTGCCGGACACCGGGGGCGCTGCGGCGAGCCGGCCGATGAGGCACTCGGCGAGGTCGAGGGTCTCCTCCGCCGCATCGCCGCGCGCCGCGTCGTCGAGGATGCGGGGCACCAGGGTCATGCCGACGGAGTCGAGAGCGATCTCCTGCTCCACTGCGGCGGCGGTCTCCCAGGGCAGCAGCCTCGCCCGCAACTCGCGCAGGCTGCCGCGCACTTGGATCCCCGCATAGGTCGCCGCAGCCGCGAGGACGGAGGTGCCGGGCAGGCCCATCGGGGATCCGTTGTCCGGGCAGCACCCCTCGTTCGGGCAACAGTACGACCAGTAGCGTCCGTCCGAGATGCACAGGGCCTCGATGACGGGCACGTCGAGGCGGCCGCACTCGGTGCGCAGCAGCTGGGCGAGCGGCCGCAGGCGTTCCATCACGTCACGTCCCGACTCGCCCCGCTCCGGTTCCTGGCAGACGTAGGCGACCATCTGCTCGGGCCGGACTCCTCTGCGCTCGCTGCCGACCACCAGGCCCTCGGCCAGTTGCCGGGCGGCGGACTGCCAGTCGTCCTTGCCGGCGGGGATGCCGAGCCGGGCCCGGCCACCGAAGCGGCCCCGGCCGTCCCGGTCGTGGAGGGCGACCAGCACGATGCTGTCCTCGGGGCGGTAGCCGAGCAGGTACGGGAGGGCGTCGGCCAGTTCGGCGGGGGTCCGCAGGGTCACCTGGTTCTCGTGCGCGATCCGCGCGTCGGGGGCCTCTTGTCCCGTGACGTCGCCCCGGCCGGCGATGTCGCCGTTTTCGGAGGGTCCGGTCGTTTCGCTGTGGTTCGTCATGCCGAGACCATCTCGCGGATCACGAGATTCCGCTTGGGCCTGTGGATAAGTCCGGGCAGGTACACGGCAAGCGTCGGGCGTCACCGCTCCCGACGGCGCGGACCGCCCGATTGTCAGTGCCGTCCTGTTGGATGGGACGCATGGAGCACACGAGCAACGCGGACCTTCGAACGCAAGCCGATGCCGTCCTCGCCCGTCTCGTCGGGGACGCCTCCGGCGCGGCCCGGCTGCGCGAGGACCAGTGGCGGGCGATCGAGGCGCTGGTCGCCGAGCGGCGCCGGGCCCTGGTCGTCCAGCGCACGGGCTGGGGCAAGTCCGCGGTGTACTTCGTGGCCACGTCGCTGCTGCGCTCGCGGGGCAGCGGCCCCACCGTGATCGTCTCCCCGCTTCTCGCGCTCATGCGCAACCAGGTGGAGGCCGCGGCCCGCGCCGGCATCCACGCCCGGACCATCAACTCCGCCAACACCGAGGAGTGGGAGACCATCCAGGCGGAGATCGCGGCGGGCGAGGTCGACGTCCTGCTCGTCAGTCCGGAGCGCCTCAACAACCCCGACTTCCGGGACCAGGTCCTACCCGAACTGGCCGCCGCGACCGGGCTGCTCGTCGTGGACGAGGCCCACTGCATCTCCGACTGGGGCCACGACTTCCGCCCCGACTACCGGCGGCTGCGCACCATGCTCGCCGACCTTCCGCCCGGCGTGCCCGTGCTGGCCACCACCGCCACGGCCAACGCGCGCGTGACCGCGGACGTCGCGGAGCAGCTGGGCACCGGGGGTGGTTCCGACGCGCTGGTCCTGCGCGGTCCGCTGGACCGGGAGAGCCTCAGCCTGGGCGTGGTGCAGTTGCCGGACGCCGCGCACCGCATGGCCTGGCTCGCCGACCATCTTGACGATCTTCCTGGCTCCGGCATCATCTACACCCTCACGGTGGCGGCCGCCGAGGAGGTCACCGCCTTCCTGCGGCAGCGCGGGCACACGGTCGCGTCGTACACCGGCAAGACGGACAACGCCGAGCGGCAGCAGGCCGAGGACGACCTCCTCGCCAACCGGGTCAAGGCTCTGGTGGCCACCTCCGCGCTCGGCATGGGGTTCGACAAGCCCGATCTCGGGTTCGTGGTGCACCTCGGTTCGCCGTCCTCCCCCATCGCGTACTACCAGCAGGTCGGCCGTGCGGGCCGCGGTGTGGAGCACGCGGAAGTGCTGTTGCTGCCGGGCAAGGAGGACGAGGCGATCTGGGAGTACTTCGCGTCGCTGGCCTTCCCGGCCGAGGAGTTGGTGCGCCGCACTCTGGACGTCCTCGGGCAGGCGGACCGCCCCCTGTCGCTGCCGGCCCTGGAGCCGCTCGTGGAACTGCGTCGCTCCCGCCTGGAGACGATGCTGAAGGTCCTCGACGTGGACGGCGCGGTCAAGCGCGTCAAGGGCGGCTGGATCGCGACGGGACAGCCGTGGGCGTACGAGGCCGACCGGTACGCCTGGGTCGCGCGGCAGCGCAGGACCGAGCAGCAGGCCATGCGTGAGTACGCCGCCACGACCGAGTGCCGGATGGAGTTCCTGCAGCGCCAGTTGGACGACGAGGGCGCGAAGCCCTGCGGCCGATGCGACAACTGCGCGGGGGCGCGCTTCTCTGCGGACACCTCCGTCGCCGCGCTCGACGCCGCGCGCGTCGATCTGGGCCGCGCGGGCGTCGAGGTGGAGCCCCGGCGCCTGTGGCCGACGGGACTGCCAGCCATCGGCATCGACCTCAAGGGACGCATCCCGGCCGGCGAACAGGCCGGTTCGGGGCGCGCGTTGGGACGGCTGTCGGACATCGGCTGGGGCAACCGGCTACGGCCCCTGCTCGCGCCTCAGACTTCGGACGGGCCGGTTCCCGACGACGTGGCGAAGGCAGTGGTGGGCGTGCTCGCCGACTGGGCCACCGGCCCCGGCGGTTGGGCGCCGGGAGCGGCCGACGCGCAACCCCGCCCGGTGGGCGTCGTGACCGTCGCCTCGCGCACCAGGCCCGAGTTGATCCAGTCCCTGGGCGAGCACATCGCCAAGGTCGGCCGGCTGCCCCTGCTGGGATCGGTGGAGTACACCGGCGACGCGCCGCACGTCTCGCGCAGCAACAGCGCGCAGCGCCTGAAGGCCCTCGACGGCGCGCTGACCGTGCCGCCCGCCCTCGGCTCGGCACTCGCCGAGGCGCAGGGGCCGGTCCTGCTCGTGGACGACTACACCGAGACCGGCTGGACGTTGGCGGCCGCCGCGCGCCTTCTCAGAAAGTCGGGAGCCCAGGGCGTACTGCCGTTGGTGCTGGCTGTTCAGGGCTGATCGCGCGGCGCCCCATGGGTCAGCGGGCGGCTCTCGGGGTAGGGATATAAGCCCCGCACCCGGCGATAACCTTCGGTTCCTTCAATTGCACATTGCCGCATCCCAGTTCGACAGGAAGAATTGAAGTCCGCTCCCCGCACGGCTCGCCCGTGATCCGGTTGGGCTGCTGCTGCGGTGCGCGCTCCCCCGAATCCGACCTGCCCTCAGTATGGGCGCGTAGCCGAAGGGAGGAACGTGACCTTCGGATTCGCTCCGTCCTCGGCGGCATCGTTGTCCACGTCCGCGTCCGCCGTTTCCGCCAGCCGTCTGCTCGAGCCCGCGGAGTGGGCCGCCGCCGGGATCCCGCTGCTGCGCAGTCCGCGTGAGGTCGTCAGCGGGTTGCACGCCCGGCACGCCCCCAAGTCCGCCACCGCTGTCGTGGGCGTCCTCGATCCCGAGGAACGACTCCTGGCCAGCGCGTCGTTCACGCACCGCGCCTCGTCGGCCGACGGCTGGATGTTCCGCAACGTGCTGCTGGCGCAACTGCGCCGGGTCATCCCGCACGACCTGCGGCGCCGCACTCCCGTGCGCACCGCCGTGCTGCTCTACTGCCGCGACGGAGACGCGCGTTGGACGGAGGAGGACGGCGCGTGGATGTGGGGGCTGCGTGACGCCTGCACGCTGCACGGCCTGCGCTGCGGGGCGTACATCACGCTGACCCGCGACGGCTGGCAGGTGTTCGGCGAGGACCGCGGCGGGCGCAGACCGAACGCCGACTCCGCACCGGAACCCTTCGCCACCTCGGACGCCCCTCCGCCGCCGCCCCGCACGGGCGGTGCCGCCTCGGAGGTCCTGCGCCGGGCGGCGGCCCGCTGAGCGCGCGACGCCGACGAGCGCCGGTCGCACGTCCGGCTCCTGGCCCGGGAGCAAGTCCCGTGCGGGAGCCGGATCGTCGCCGCGCGCGGGGCACGGCGTACGACAGCCGGAGCGAGGACGTAGTCAGTCGTACGTCGAGCGGCCGTCCCTCGGCGAGGGACGGCGACCGCCGGGCGACCACCACTGGTCCGGGCACGCCGACGGGACCCGCGCACACGCCGCCGCAGCGGCACATCCGCGTGATCCCCGGTGCCCCGGACGTGAAGGGTGTGGCTCAGACGCCCGCGCCCAGCACCGAGTTGATCTGCTGCGGGTCGCCGCAGACGATCAGCAGGGCGCCGGCCAGGGTGTGGGCCAGAGGCAGAGCCGTGGCAACTCCGGATTCCGAGTCGCTGTTGACGGCGACGACGACCACGGGACGGGACGCGGCACGGGAGGTGAGCGCGGCGTCCGTGTAGAAGACGTCGTCGCCCGCGTCGTGCTGGGCCCAGTAGGACGCCTCGCCGAAGGACAGCTCGTGCGTGGCCCACGGGTGCGGGTCGCCGGTGGTGATCACCAGCACCTCACCCGGAGCACGGCCCGCGTCCAGAAGCAGGTCCACTGCCTCCTCGGCGGCGTCGAGCGCACCCTCGGCCGAGGCCGGGATCAGCTGGATCTGCGGGGCCGCGGCAGCGGCTGGAGCGGCCTGAGCTGGAGCGGCCTGAGCCGACGGGGCCGGCTTGGCGGCCACGTCGCGCGGCGTGCGTTGCGCCGACGGCGCGGGCCGGGGGCCCGGACGACCGGAGCGTGACGGAGTCACGGGACGGGGGCCGGGTACGGGGCGGGGGGTCGGCGCGGTACGGCTGCTGGCCGGAGCGACACGGGGACCCTGGGCACTCTCGTGAATCTGAGGCTCCTCGGGAATGAGAGGCATGACTTGATATCTATCAAACGTTGGTACGGCTCGCGTGACCGGGTGGCACACCAGTGCGAGCGGAATCGTCAGAAGTCGAAGCCGAGCTGGCCCTCGATCTCCGGAACGCTTCCGTTTGCCCCGGTGCGGACCTTCTTGAGGTGCCGCCACTGGGGCAGCGCATCAAGATACGCCCACGACAACCGGTGGTACGGGGTGGGGCCCCGCTTCTCCAGCGCGACCTTGTGCACGGGCGACGGATAACCGGCGTTGTCCGCAAACCCGAAGTCTGCATGGTCGACGCCCAGTTCGGCCATCATTTTGTCGCGCTGAACCTTGGCGATGACCGAGGCCGCCGCCACTGCCACACAGGAACGGTCGCCCTTGATCACCGTGCGAACCTGCCAGGGCGCGCCCAGGTAGTCGTGCTTCCCGTCGAGGATCACCGCGTCGGGCCGGACCGGCAGGGCCTCCAGGGCGCGTACCGCCGCGAGCCGCAGGGCCGCGGTCATCCCCAGGTCGTCGATCTCCTCCGGGGAGGCGCTCCCCAGCGCATAGGCGGTCACCCACGTCTGAAGGACCTTGGCCAACTCCGTGCGTCGCCTGATGGTGAGCAGCTTGGAGTCGGTGAGACCCTCGGGCGGCCGACGAAGGCCGGTGACCGCCGCACAGACGGTGACAGGCCCGGCCCAGGCGCCGCGCCCCACCTCGTCGACACCGGCGATGACCTTCGCTCCGGTCGTGGCGCGCAGGGAGCGCTCAACGGTGTGAGTCGGTGGTTCGTACGGCATGGCGCCCTTAGCCTACGCCGCCGAGATCGCCGAGCGACACCCCGGCCCCCGACCAGGCCGGTTTGTACGCTCGCACCGCCCCATGCGCCGCACATCCACTGCCCGAACAACGCCCTGCGGTCACGCTGAGTTCCCGGCGGGCACGGAGGGTTCGCGGATGTGGTGAGCGTCTCCTCCCGCCCGTCCTTGCCGGACACAGCGGCCCGGCGTTCAGTACGGCGATCTTCAGTACGGCTCCGGGTCCCGCCACTGCTCGAACGGCCGGTCCAGGGTGTACTTGCCGTCGTCCCCGAGCACGAGCATGCGCGTCTCGGCGTTCCCGGGGTTCGCGAGAGCCTCGAATTCCGCGACCGACCAGTGGAACCAGCGCATGCAGAACAGCCGCATGGCCAGGCCGTGGGTCACCAGTAGGACGTTCGGCGGGTGGTCGGGGTCCTCGAAGCTGCGGAAGAGGCTCTCCAGGAACCCGCCGACGCGGTCGTACACGTCCGCCCCGGACTCGCCCTGCGGGAAGCGGAAGAAAAAGTGCCCGTAGGCGTCCCGGTAGGCCTTCTGGAGCTTGACGTCGTCGCGGTCCTGCCAGTTCCCCCAGTCCTGCTCGCGCAGCCGGGGCTCCTCGCGCACCCTGGTCAGCTCGGGGTCGAGCTGGAAGGCGCGAAGGGTCTCGTGCGTCCGCCGGTACGGGGAGACGTACACGCTCACGCGCTCACGCCCGAAGGTCTCCCGGAGCACCTTCCCCGTCTCGGCCGCCTGCCGCCAGCCCCGTTCGGTGAGGGCGAGAGCGTGGTCGGGTTCGCGTTCGTACACGGAGTCGTCGATGTTGCCGGTCGACTCTCCGTGTCGGACAAGGACGATGCGCCGAGGTCGTGCCATGCCGAAACCCTAAATCGACGGCCGCCGAAGCGAGCGGTCGTAGGGGGTTCCGTACGACACAGGTCACACGGTCCAGCTCGGTTCCAGCTCCACGATGTCGCCCGTGAGCGCGGCGACGTCCGCCTCGGTCTGGGCGCGCAGGGCGAGGCGCTCCACCCGCTCGGTGCGGTACTTGCCGTGCTCGGCGGCGGACCGCCACATCGACAGGACCAGGAACTCGTGCTGCGGTGCGTCCGCGAACATCCCGCGGATCATGCCGGGCGATCCGGCCATCGCGGGGTTCCAGACCTTCTCCTGCATGAGGACGAAGTTGTCGACCCGCTCTTCGTGGACACGGCAGTGAGCGACGCGGAGCAGGTCGGTGTCGGTGAAGCGGGGCTCGAAGCCTGTCTTCACGTCGAACCGGTACTCGAACAGCTTGGCCTGGCCGTCCTTGAACGTGCCGGACTGGGACGCCGCCAGCCGGTCGTGCGAGCGTGCCATGAAGGAGTCGTAGAAGGCACGGCTCTCCCAGAAGGCGAAGAGGTGCGCCACGCCGGGTCGCTGCCGGCTCCAGCCTCCGCCCTGTCCCCGAAACCCCGGCTCCCCCAGAAGCCCCGCCCATTTCCGCTGCCCCCGCTCGAATCCACGGCGGTCCACCACGGTGCAGCGAATCCACTTGACCAGCACCGCGCCATCGTAAGGCCCAGGGCAACGCATCGGTCGGGCTACGGCGGAGATCACCCGCGCGTATGTCCCGCGCGCGTGGCACGATGGAGAACGAGCCTTGACCGCACACTAGTTGGGGCAAGAGCCCGTGAGGGGGAAGGGGACGCGTGGTGAGCGGCTTCAGCAAGGGGATTCGCAAGGTCGAGGTCGCACTGAAATGGGACCCGAGCCCGGCAGGACAGACGCCCACGGACCTGGACGTCGTCGCCGCGACGTACACGGCCGGCGATCCGTTCGGGACGCCGGCGTACGTGGTGCACTTCGACAGCCGCTCTCCCGACGGCACCATCTTCCTCAACCGGGACAGCACCGACGGCAAGGGCTTCGGCTGGGACGAGGTCATGACGCTCGAACTCGAGCGGCTGGCCGGCGAGTACGCGCGCGTGGTGGTCGGTGTGGTCATCCAGCAGCGGCCCGCGGAGCGGACGTTCATCCACGTGCTGAATCCGTCCGTGCGCATTCGGGAGGGCTACGAGGTCCTGGCCGAGGACGACTTCGGCTCTGTCCTCGCGGCGACGGCGGCGAGGGTCGCGGAGTTCGTGCGCGACGAGTCCGGCAGCTGGAACTTCCACCCCGGAGTGCATGGTTACGAGGGCGACCCTGCGACGTTCACCCGGGTCATGGGCCGCGCCCACCAGCCCTGACGGTCAGCCCGTGCAGGGCGCGACGGTGGCGAGGGTCCCGGCGAGTGCGTCCAGGACGGCTCGACGATGCGTCAACGGCCGTGGCGGCGGCTCGTCCGTGTGACGCGTCCGGTCCCGGCTCGCCCGTCCCGAAGGCCTCGGCGACCGGAACCAGCCACTGCACCGACTCGTCCTCGGTCAGTCGGGGTGACTGAGGATCCGCGCGAGCGCGTAGGCGATGCGGTCGTCCTCCTGCGCGTCGAAGAGGTGCCCGGTGAGAGCCAGCAGCCGGGCTCCGGCCAACTGGCGAGCAGCTACGGGCCCTGGCCGGGGCGCCGCGCCAGAGCGGCCAGCAGATCGGCCCCGTGCACGGCCGCGTGCAACCAGCCGAGCGACGGGTCGTGGCCGCGCGGATTCCGCCTCGGCGGGACACCAGTCGGCAAAGCCCCGCCACCACCCCGGCCGCCACTCCCCCGCCTCGACGAGCCGAGCCAGCACCAACGGCGCGAACGTCCGTGGCTGCACGCCGAAATCGCGGAAGTGAGCGACCATCCGTCCCCGAGCCACTGCCGCTCGCTCCCGTCCAGCCCCTGTGTCCGCCGCACGACAGCGCCGTACGCCCCGTCGTCCCGCACTCCGGGATCGACGGACCGCAGATCCACGACAAGCCCGGCTCTTGAGCAGTCGGCTCCGGCATGGGAGCGCCGACGTGGACCGAGCCCGGACATGACGCGAGGCGGGGAAAGCCTCATCGGGCCTTCCCCGCCTCGTGGTTCAGGTGAGCGCTGTCACCTCAGCCGGTGTCAGCTGCAGCCGCTGGTCGAGCCGCAGCCCTCGCAGATGTAGCAGGAGCCGGCGCGCTGCATCTTCGTGCCGCAGGAGAAGCACAGCGGGGCATCGGCCTGGATGCCCAGCTGCATCTCCACCAGCTCGGCGCTGGTGTGGGCCTGCTTCGGGGCGGGCTGGGCCGCCTCGGGCTCGGCCTTCGGCGCGGCGATGGCCTTCAGCTCGGTCTGGCGCGGCGCCGACTGGGCCAGGCCCTCGACGTCGACCTCGTCCTCGTTCGGCTCGTAGGAGCCGGTCTCGAGGTGACGCTGACGCTCCTCGGCGGAGTGGATGCCGAGCGCCGAGCGCGTCTCGAAGGGCAGGAAGTCCAGCGCCAGGCGGCGGAAGATGTAGTCGACGATCGACTGCGCCATCCGCACGTCCGGGTCGTCCGTCATGCCGGCCGGCTCGAAGCGCATGTTGGTGAACTTCGAGACGTACGTCTCCAGTGGGACGCCGTACTGGAGGCCGACGGAGACGGCGATGGAGAAGGCGTCCATCATGCCCGCGAGGGTCGAGCCCTGCTTGGACATCTTCAGGAAGACCTCGCCGAGGCCGTCGTCCGGGTAGGAGTTGGCCGTCATGTAGCCCTCGGCGCCGCCGACGGTGAAGGACGTGGTGATGCCGGGACGTCCCTTCGGGAGGCGCTTGCGGACCGGGCGGTACTCGACGACCTTCTCGACCGTCTCACGGATGGTGGCCTCGGCCTTCTCCGTGATCTCGGTCTTCTCCTTCTCCTTGGTCTTGGCGGAGAGGGGCTGGCCGACCTTGCAGTTGTCCCGATAGATCGCGAGCGCCTTGACGCCCATCTTCCAGGCCTCGAAGTAGACCTCTTCGACGTCCTCGACAGTCGCCGTCTCCGGCAGGTTGACCGTCTTGGAGAGCGCGCCGGAGATCCACGGCTGAATCGCGGCCATCATGCGGACGTGGCCCATCGCGGAGATGGAGCGCTCGCCCATGGCGCAGTCGAACACCTCGTAGTGCTCGGTCTTGAGGCCGGGGGCGTCGATCACATTGCCGTGCTCGGCGATGTGGGCGACGATCGCCTCGATCTGCTCCTCCTGGTAACCCAGGCGGCGCAGGGCCTGCGGGACGGTGCCGTTGACGATCTGCATCGAACCGCCGCCGACCAGCTTCTTGAACTTGACCAGGGCGAGGTCGGGCTCGAGGCCGGTGGTGTCGCAGGACATCGCGAGACCGATGGTGCCGGTCGGGGCGATGACCGACGCCTGGGAATTACGGAAACCGTTCTTCTCGCCGAGGCGGACCACGTCCTGCCAGGCCTCCGTGGCGGCGGCCCAGATCGGGGTGTCCAGGTCGTCCATGCGGACGGCCACGGTGTTGGCGTCGGCGTGCTGCTGCATGACGCGCAGGTGCGGCCCGGCGTTGCGGGCGTAGCCGTCGTACGCGCCGACGACCGCGGCGAGTTCGGCGGAGCGCTTGTACGACGTACCGGTCATCAGCGAGGTGATGGCGCCGGCCAGGGCGCGGCCGCCGTCGGAGTCGTACGCGTGGCCGGTCGCCATCAGCAGGGCGCCGAGGTTGGCGTAGCCGATGCCGAGCTGGCGGTACGCGCGCGTGTTCTCGCCGATCTTCTGCGTCGGGAAGTCCGCGAAGCAGATCGAGATGTCCATCGCGGTGATGACGAGCTCGACGACCTTGGCGAAGCGCTCGACGTCGAAGGACTGGTTGCCCTTGCCGTCGTCCTTGAGGAACTTCATCAGGTTCAGCGAGGCGAGGTTGCAGGACGTGTTGTCCAGGTGCATGTACTCGCTGCACGGGTTCGAGCCGTTGATGCGGCCGGACTCCGGGCACGTGTGCCAGTGGTTGATGGTGTCGTCGTACTGGATGCCCGGGTCGGCGCAGGCCCAGGCGGCCTCGGCCATCTTGCGGAAGAGGGTCTTGGCGTCGACCTCTTCGATGACCTCGCCGGTCATCCGCGCGCGGAGGCCGAACTTGCCGCCCTCCTCGACCGCCTTCATGAACTCGTCGTTCACGCGGACCGAGTTGTTGGCGTTCTGGTACTGGACGGACGTGATGTCGTCGCCGCCCAGGTCCATGTCGAAGCCCGCGTCGCGCAGGGCGCGGATCTTCTCCTCTTCCTTCACCTTGGTCTCGATGAAGTCCTCGATGTCGGGGTGGTCGACGTCGAGGATGACCATCTTGGCGGCGCGGCGGGTGGCGCCACCGGACTTGATGGTGCCGGCGGAGGCGTCGGCGCCGCGCATGAAGGAGACCGGGCCGGAGGCGTTACCGCCCGAGGACAGCAGCTCCTTGGAGGAGCGGATGCGGGAGAGGTTCAAGCCGGCGCCGGAGCCGCCCTTGAAGATCATGCCCTCTTCCTTGTACCAGTCGAGGATCGACTCCATGGAGTCGTCGACGGACAGGATGAAGCAGGCGGAGACCTGCTGGGGCTGCGGGGTGCCGACGTTGAACCAGACGGGGCTGTTGAAGCTGAAGATCTGGTGCAGGAGGGCGTAGGCCAGCTCGTGCTCGAAGATCTCGGCGTCCGCGGGCGAGGCGAAGTACTTGTAGTCCTCGCCGGCCTGCCGGTACGTCTTCACGATGCGGTCGATCAGCTGCTTGAGGCTGACCTCGCGCTGCGGCGTGCCGACGGCACCGCGGAAGTACTTGCTGGTGACGATGTTGACCGCGTTCACCGACCAGAAGTCGGGGAACTCGACGCCACGCTGCTCGAAGTTGACCGAGCCGTCGCGCCAGTTGGTCATGACGACGTCACGGTGCTCCCAGGCCACCTCGTCGTACGGGTGTACGCCGGGGGTGGTGTGGATGCGCTCGATACGCAGCCCCTTGGTGGCCTTGCCTCCCTTGGCGCGGGAACCTCGTGCCGGACCGCTCGCCGTCTCTGTCATGCCGCCTCCCTGTACGGGCTAAAACGCCCTGAAGTGCCCTGGTGTTCCCGTGGCACGGTGTTCTGTCATGTGTTGCGGGCACCCTCGGTGCCACCCGCAACAGGTCTTCGGTCGCCGCCTGCCGACCGGTTCCCGGACTCCGCCCGGCCCCGGTCCGCCGGTCAGTCGGCGGCGTGAGCGGGCACGGGTACCTGAGTGGACCCCCCGCACCCGCGGTCGTCTTCCTGGCTCCCCGCTGCCGCGCCCTCGCCGTCCACGGCGAGGCCTCTCGTCGCTTCCCTCAGTTCCGCGATCGCGGACTCGAAGTCCTCGAGCGAGTCGAACGCCCGGTATACGGAGGCGAATCGCAGATACGCGACGAGGTCGAGCTCCTGAAGCGGACCGAGTATGGCCAGACCCACGTCATGGGTGGTCAGCTCGGCGCTTCCGGTGGCGCGCACCGCCTCCTCGACCCGCTGGCCGAGCTGGGCGAGCGCGTCCTCGGTGACAGGTCGCCCCTGGCAAGCCTTGCGTACACCGTTGATGACCTTGGCACGGCTGAACGGCTCGGTGACTCCGGACCGCTTCACCACCATGAGCGAGCACGTCTCCACGGTCGTGAAACGACGGGAGCAGTCGGGACACTGGCGGCGCCTGCGGATCGACGTGCCGTCGTCGGTCGTACGACTGTCGACCACGCGGCTGTCGGGGTGCCTGCAGAAGGGGCAGTGCATGATCTCCAACCCTCCTCACAGCAGACCAACAGCCCCAAGAGGCCTCGTGGGACCCTCGGAGCAGCCCCAAGCATAGGCGATCCCAGAGACACCTCAGACCTCACCCACCACAACTTGTGGGCTGCTGTCGCAATCCAACCACTAGATGTGGGGATCGGCTCACGCATTGACACCACGCGCGTGTCGCGCGTGCGTGTCGCGACATCACAGGGGCCGCGCCTCCCGCGCGGGGCACCGGCGGGGACACGCGCACCGTACGCCGAGCCGTTGCGGGGCTTTCGGGGATACCGTGAGCGCCGCACGAAGGCCATGTAGGACTCCGGCGCAGAAGGGGACCGGCTCCCGGCCTCCGGAAGTCCGGATGGCACACTAGGTGGCCGAACGGCGGGACCGTACCCGGCGGCGAAGAGTACAGCGATGAGACATTTCGCCCGCCAGGCAGCGCGGTAGCCATACACCCGAAGACCCGATCACGTCAGGCGAATCGCGAATTTTCACTCGAACGTGTGTTTGGCGCAACCTTTCGAAAGCAACTACCGTTGTGCAGCAGGGAGACCATCGAGAGGGGCCGACGTGACCACCACCGCAGACAGTGCCACCATCACCGCCCAGGAGCGCTCCCAGGGCCGACTCGAGCCGGTGCATGCGATGAACGACGCCACGGATCCTGAAGGGCCCAAGCGCTCCCTGCCGGGCCGACCTCCGGGCATTCGCGCGGACAGCTCAGGACTCACCGACCGGCAGCGCCGGGTGATCGAGGTCATCCGGGACTCCGTGCAGCGCCGGGGCTACCCGCCGTCCATGCGGGAGATCGGTCAGGCGGTCGGGCTCTCGAGCACCTCGTCGGTGGCACACCAGCTGATGGCACTGGAGCGCAAGGGCTTCCTGCGTCGTGACCCGCACCGCCCGCGCGCGTACGAGGTGCGCGGCTCCGACCAGGCGGTGACGGTGCAGCCCACGGACACCGCCGGCAAGCCCGCCGCGTCGTACGTCCCTCTGGTCGGCCGCATCGCCGCCGGTGGGCCGATCCTCGCCGAGGAGTCGGTCGAGGACGTCTTCCCCCTCCCTCGGCAGCTGGTCGGTGACGGCGAGCTGTTCGTCCTGAAGGTCGTCGGCGACTCCATGATCGAGGCCGCGATCTGCGACGGCGACTGGGTCACGGTCCGCCGCCAGCCGGTCGCCGAGAACGGCGACATCGTGGCCGCCATGCTCGACGGCGAGGCCACGGTCAAGCGCTTCAAGCGCGAGGACGGCCATGTCTGGCTCCTCCCGCACAACGCGGCCTACGAGCCGATCCCCGGTGACGACGCGACCATTCTGGGCAAGGTCGTCGCGGTGCTGCGGCGCGTGTGACGCCTGCGGCGGGCGGGCCGCGAGTTCGCCCCCTGACCGGGCCCCGGAACCTCTGCGCCGGTTCCGGGGTCCTGTGCTGTGTGGGGCCCGTTCATTGGACGGGCCCCGTTCGTGGTCGGGCCGCCCCACCGCACTGGGGCGGCCCGACCACAATCACTTCGCCTCCGCTTCCCTCGCCGCCGCGTCGATCGCCGCGAGCGACCTGCGGACCTGGTTGCGGTCCGTCGTGTACCAGAAGTCGGGCAGTGACGTCTTCAGGAAGCCGCCGTAGCGCGCGGTGGCGAGCCGCTGGTCCAGGACGGCGACCACGCCGCGGTCCCCCGACGCCCGTACGAGACGGCCGGCGCCCTGCGCCATCAGCAGGGCCGCGTGCGTGGCAGCGACCGCCATGAAGCCGTTGCCGCCGGCCTCCTCGACCGCCTTCTGGCGGGCGCTCATCAGCGGGTCGTCGGGGCGCGGAAACGGGATCTTGTCTATGACGACCAGCTGGCAGCTGGGACCGGGGACGTCGACGCCCTGCCACAGCGACAGGGTGCCGAAGAGGCAGGTCTTCGGGTCCGCCGCGAAGTTCTTGATCAGCTCGCCGAGGGTCTCCTCGCCCTGGAGCAGGATCGGGAACTCGGGGATCCGGACGCGCAGCTCCTCGGCGGCGAGCTGAGCCGCGCGCATCGAGGAGAACAGGCCGAGCGTGCGTCCGCCGGCCGCCTGGATGAGCTCGGTCAGCTCGTCGAGCATGTCGGCGCGGTCGCCGTCCCGGGCGGGGCGCGAGAGGTGCTTGGCGACGTAGAGGATGCCCTGCCGGGGGTAGTCGAACGGCGAACCGACGTCGACGCCCTTCCACTTGGGGAGATCGTCGCCCTCCACACCTTCGGCGGCCAGGCCCAAGGAGGCGCCGACCCCGTTGAAGTCGCCGCCCAGCTTGAGCGTGGCCGAGGTGAGGACCACGGACCGGTCCGCGAACAGCTTCTCCCTGAGGAGTCCGGAGACCGACATCGGGGCGACGCGCAGCGTGGCACCGAACCGGTCGTGCCGCTCGTACCAGACGACGTCCCACTCGGAGCCGTTCAAGATGCGCTCGGCCACGTCGTGCACCGTCTCCACGGAGGCCAGCGCCTGCTTGCGGACCGCGTCCTCGTCCTGGATCGACTTGTCGCGGGTCGCGCCGATCCCGGAGATGACGTTACGGGCGGCGTCCCGCAGGGCCATCAGGGCGTAGCCGAGATCCTCCGGGACCTCCTCCAGGCGGCCCGGCAGGGCCAGCTCCATCAGCTTCTCGAAGCCCTCGGCAGCGGTCTGGAGCTGGTCGGCGGCCTTCTCGTTGACCAGCTTCGCGGCACGCCGCACCGCGCGGTTGACCTGGCCGGACGTGAGCTCGCCGGTGGCGACACCGGTGACGCGCGAGACCAGCTCGTGCGCCTCGTCCACGATCAGGACCTCGTGCTGCGGAAGCACCGGGGCGCCCTCGATGGCGTCGATCGCGAGCAGGGCGTGGTTGGTGACGACGACGTCGGCGAGCTTGGCGCGCTCGCGGGCCATCTCGGCGAAGCACTCGGCGCCGTACGCGCACTTCGTGGCGCCCAGGCACTCCCGGGAGGACACGGACACCTGCGCCCAGGCGCGGTCGGAGACACCGGGGGTGAGGTCGTCGCGGTCGCCGGTCTCGGTCTCGTCGGCCCAGTCGCGCATGCGCAGCAGGTCCTGGCCGAGCTTGCTGGTCGGCGCGGCCGCCTCGAACTGGTCGAAGAGTCCCTCGTCCTCGTCCTGCGGCATGCCCTCGTGCAGGCGGTGCAGGCACAGGTAGTTCGATCTTCCCTTGAGCATCGCGAACTCCGGACGGCGGCGTAGCTGCGGGTGCAGCGCCTCGACCGTGCGCGGCAGGTCCCGCTCGACGAGCTGGCGCTGGAGCGCGAGGGTGGCCGTCGCCACGACGACTCGCTCCCCGTGCGCGAGCGCGGGCACGAGATAGCCGAGTGACTTTCCGGTGCCGGTGCCGGCCTGGATCAGCAGGTTGGATCCGTCGTCGATCGCCTCGGCGACCGATTCGGCCATCGTCACCTGGCCGGGGCGCTCCGTACCGCCGACGGCTGTGACGGCGGCGTGCAGGAGTTCGGGGAGAGAGGGCTTCGTCATAGCCCGACCACCCTACGGCCCGGCACTGACAGACGGGCGACCACAGCCGGCTCGTGGGGCGGGACGAAGGGTGTGATCACCGGGCGGGAATCCTCGGGTCGGGAGTAATCCGATCGAGAGCGATTCGATCGGGACGAGTGGGAACCAGGGCGATTCCAGCAGCGTTCCACTTGTAACGGCGTCGTCACTCGGCGCTACATCAGATCACGCAGGGACCGGTCGCGGATCATGAGGGCGGCCCGCTTGGCGGGAAGGTCGACCTCGGCACCGAACCAGAACCCTGCACCAAGGAAAGCGGCGACGGAAGGGGTGTTGCGAAGGTCGGGCTCCGCGACGACGCGTTGGCATGTGGGTCGCCGGTCCAGCACCAGGTCGGCCACGGTTCTGATCAGGGCGGTACCGAGGCCGCGCCCCCGGTCGGCTACTTCGCCGAGCAGGAGGTGGATCCCGGTGTCGTGCGGGCGGGCCGGGTAGTGCCGGGCCAGTTCGTCCAGGTCGGACCGGTAGATCTCCCAGTAGCTCATGGGGGTGCCGCTCAGGATCCCGATGCACGGGACGCTGCGGCCGTCGCCGGTGAGTTGAGCGCGCAGGTGACCCTCGATCTGGGACCGGGGGCCGGCCAGGTTCCAGAACGCGGACACGGCGGGGTCGTTCATCCAGCGTGTGATCAGCGGGAGATCACGGTCGGGCTGGACGGGGACCAGTTGAAAGGGACCCACGGGAGTGACGGTCAGGCCCCAGGATCCGACACGGTCGAGCAGGTCGTCCGCGCCCGCGACCGGGCGGCCGTCGGCCGGGGCGAACCCGACCTCGGCCATGACGGACCGATCCGGCACGTCGCCGATGTCTCTCCCGGCATCGGGGGCCGCCGCGAAGTGGGCGAGGAGCTCGTCGGGCAGACGCAGATCCAGGGTGTCCGCCCCGTCCCGGTCAGGGCCCGAGCAGCCCAGATGAACGGGGACGGGTCCCGCGTCGGCACTCGCGTCGGTCGGCACAGCGCGCTCCTCTCGAGAGGGTCATGGGGCGATGTGGTTCAGGAGCGAAGGGGGTTGGCGATGGTGACGTAGACGGACTGGGTGTCGACCGGGCCGACGAGTTCATCGAGGCCGTGCAGCCGGGTCAGCAGGTTGGCCTTGCAGCGCAGCACGGGTGAGTCGAGCAGGCGAGCGGGGAGGGAGGTGCGCAGCGGAGCAGGCCCGGAGGCGACACGGGTAAGAAAACCGCGGAACGCGGCGAGCAACAGGTGTTCGTCGGCGAGGTACTGGGAGCCGAACGCGCCGATGAGACCGAGCACGTTGTTGATGGCGAGGTAGTACGCGAAGCGTTCGTCGGTGACCTCGTCGGAGACGAAGGTGTCGCTGCGCTCGCCGATACCGGGCAGCCGGGCATCCAGTTCGGCGCGCCGGGACTCGCGGAAGTAGTAGCCCTGGTTGTCGCGGTAGCGGCCGCCCACGGGCCAGCCGTCACGGTCCAGCAGGACCAGCGTGTTCTGCTGGTGCGCTTCGAGGGCGATTCCCGCCTCGCCGTCGAGCCAGAGCACCGGGCGTACGACGTGTTCCAGGTAGCGCAGGAACCACTCGGTGGCGACGGCTGCACGGGATCGGCCGGTTCGCTCGGCGAGTTGCGTGACGACGTGGGCCAGGCGGGACCGGAAGGGCGGTGTCCCCATGGAGACGGGCGGCGCGGGGTCGCCGGCTGACGCCGGGGCAAGGGGCCGAGGCGAGACGAGGCCGGCGACGCAGGAGACGTCGTCGGACGGGAGGAAGGGGTTGTGCCGGATCACGACGTCCAGACCCGGTAGCGGCAGGCCGTTCGGTCCGTCGACGGCGAGCCACGCGGGGTCGCGGACGATGTCGAAGGTGGGGTGCGCTGTCTGCCACTCCTTGGACAGGCCACTGCGCAGAAGGCGGTGCACTTCGACGCCGCGGTGAAGCTCTTTGCGGAGGTTCTCCCGGCGGGAGTTGGTGATTCGCAAGGCCAGCGAGAGCTTGAGCATCGCGGGCGCGCCGGACTGATGAACGGTTCGTACGGAGGAGGTGGGATGCCACGGAGTGCCTGAGGGTCCGAGGTCCTGGAGCAGCCCGGCGTCGAGGAGAGCCGCGGTCTCGTCGCGGTGCCGGACCTCGCGGGCCTGCCAGGGGTGCAGGGGCAGGGCGGCGAAGCCGTCGGGCAACGGCAGCCCGGTTCCGGCGAGCTGAGCCGTGAGGTGCTCCGCCGGGACGGGGCGGCCGCGGTCGGTCCAGGCGGAGTCGGTCGCGAGCACGGAGGGGGCGACAGCCATCCAGTGCAGAGGGAAGGAGCCGCGCAACTCAGGTGAGTACAGGCGGGCTTCGGCCTCGGAAACGCCTTCGCGACTCTTCGGAGTGGGGTGCAGGGGGTGGCCGAGCAGGAGTGCCTGTTCGGCGGTGAGGAAGAGGTCGGGGCCGTCGGCGGGACGTTCGCGTCGATCGTTGAGGAAGGAGGTGGTGCGGCGGAGGGAGTCCGCGACCCTGGCGACGAGGTCGCCACCGTCGCCTGGCGGCACGGGGACACCGTCTGCGGCGCTCTCGCGGGGCGTTTCCCTGGTGAGCAGAGCCGCGAGGGTGACGGCGTCGAGCGGCGGGGCGTCGTCGGCTGCATGGTCCAGGCGGGGTAGTCCGAAGCGGTGCCAGCCCGTTGGGGACCAGTAGCGGACCGGCACGATCAGGGTCGTGCTGGTGGCGGGGAGCGGGATGCGGAGGGCGTCCGCCTCGGGCGCGGTGAGGCCGGTCTCCCCTACCCAGCAGCGGAGCAGGTTCTCGACAGCTGCGGCCTGGGCGGCCGTTGAGGGGTCGGGGTGCTGGAGGGGGTCAGTGGCGGTGTTGCCGTGCGCTTCCTGCGCTTCCTGCGCTTCCGGGTTCCGGGGCTGCTGCTCGGGTACCGACTCGGCCGTGGCGGCAGCGTGGGGGCGGCCGTCGGGTGTGGTGGTGGGGTTCACAACTGTTCCTCGGAGGGTTCGGGACCTTCGGGGCATGGGGTGTTGAGGTCTTCGCGACGCCGGCATGGGGCTGCGGGCAGATGTCCTGTTCCGGCCGACCGGCCTGGCCCTCGCCTCACCGCAGGCCACTGCGAGCTGTGCTCCCGTGTCCGCGGGCGACCGCGGCCACGGCGTCCGCCAGCCGGTCGAGGACCGCAGCGGACTGTTCGTCGCTGATGGTGAGCGGGGGAAGGAGCCGTACGACCGTCGAGTGGCGGCCGCTCAACTCCACGATGAGACCGCGCCTCAGGCACTCGCGCTGGACAGCGGCGGCGAGTTCGGGTGCGGAGGGGCCTCGTAGGCGGGTGCGGCCCGGCCGGGTCGTATGCCCGACGGGTTCGGCGCCCCGCTCACCTGCTGCTGTCACTCCGCGACGGCCGTGAACCACCTTCCCAGCCGCCCGCGCCACCTCGCCCTCCGGGTCCACCAGCTCGACGCCGATCATCAGCCCGCGTCCCCTCACGTCACCCACGCATGCGAACTCCCGCTTGAGCTCCAGCAGCTGAGCCAGCATGCGGGTGCCGAGGGCGGCCGCGCGTTCGGTGAGGCCGTTCTCGCGGACGTGGGCGAGGGTGGCCGTGCCGGCGGCCATGGCGAGCTGGTTGCCGCGGAAGGTGTCGGCAGGGGCACCGGGTTCCCAGCCGTCGAGGTCGTCGCGGTAGACGAGGACGGCCAGGGGGAGGCTGCCGCCGATGGCCTTGGACAGGATCATCACGTCGGGGGTGATGCCGCTGTGCTCCACCGCCCAGAAGGCGCCGGTTCGTCCGACGCCGGTGTGGCTCTCGTCGGCGATCAACGGGACGGACCGTTCCTCCGTGAGCTTCCGCATGCGGCGCAGCCAGTCGTCCGAGGCGAGGCTCACCTCGCCGTCGCCCTGGACCGGTTCGAGGATCACCCCGGCGTGATGGGGGCGCCCGGACCGGGGGTCGCCGAGAACCGACTCGGCCCAGCGGAGGGACAGTTCGACGTCGTCGGGACTGTCGACGGCGAAGGGGCACCGTACGTAGCGGGGGTGAGCGTGGGCAGGATCGGCTCCCCCTGCCTCGCAACCGTCAGCAGGCGCCCCCGCCCCTCCGACCGCCAGGTCCTTGTCGGCACCGGTGAAGGACAGGATCCCGCTGCGCCCGGTCGCGCCCCGGACCAGGGTGAGCGCGGCCTCGACGGCGTCCGTGTCGGCCGGTCCGCAGAACTGGACGCGGGCGCGGTCGGCGAGGCCGGGCGGGAGGGTGCGGAACAGCTCGGTGACGAAGGCGTCCCTGACGGGGGTCGCCAGGTCGAGGGCGGAGAGGGGGGCACCCGAGTCGAGGACCGTACGGATGGCGTCGAGGACGACGGGGTGGTTGTGGCCGAGGGCGAGCGTTCCGGCGCCGGAGAGGCAGTCGAGGTAGCGGCGGCCGTCGGCGCCCTCGATGGTCAGTCCTCGGGCCCGGACCGGCACGATGGGCAGGGCCCGCGTGTAGGTGCGCGCCGCGGACTCGCGTCCGGACTGACGTCTCAGGATGCCCTCGTTGGGGGGCGCGGGTTCTCCCCGACGGCCCGCCAGCCATGGAGTCGGTCACGGCCACCGTTGTTGTCCTCCCGCTGTTCACAGGCGAGTTGATGCGGGACTTCCGCAACAAGGGGCCGTGCGCAGGCAGCCGACCCCCTCACCGCTACAACACCGGGCGGGCCACCGGGTTACGGGTTGCCGCAAGATCCTGTTGCCGTCCACACGCCGCCGCTGTCCCCGGCACACTGCCGTCATCAGCACACTGCTGCCGTCATCAGCACACTGCTGCCGTCATCAGCGCACTGCTGCCGTCATCGGCACGCCGCTGCCCCCCCTGCCCGCACGCATGCCGAAGGCCCGCCCCGCTCATCTCCGAGCGGAACGGGCCTTCGGGACTACTACCCCTGGCCTGGCTGGGGTCAGCGCGCCGAAGCGGGCGAGTACGGCGCCAGTTCCGCCGCGAGCTCCGCGTGCACCCGCACCTTGAGCAGCGTGCCCTCCGCGGTGTGCTCCTCGGAGATCACCTCGCCCTCGGTGTGGGCACGGGCGACCAGCTTGCCGTGGGTGTACGGCACGAGCGCCTCGACCTCGACGGACGGCCGGGGAAGGTCGTTGTCGATGAGTTCGAGCAGCTCGTCGATGCCCTGGCCGGTGCGGGCCGAGACGGCGATGGAGCGCTTCTCGATCCGCAGCAGCCGCTGGAGCACCAGCGGGTCGGCCGCGTCGGCCTTGTTGATGATGACGATCTCGGGCACGGCGGTGGCGCCGACATCCCGGATCACCTCGCGCACGGCGGCCAGCTGCTCCTCCGGCGCCGGGTGCGAGCCGTCCACCACGTGCAGGATCAGGTCGGAGTCGCCGACCTCCTCCATGGTGGAGCGGAACGCCTCGACCAGGTGGTGCGGCAGGTGCCGTACGAAGCCGACGGTGTCGGCCAGCGTGTACAGCCGGCCGCTCGGCGTCTCCGCGCGGCGGACGGTCGGGTCGAGGGTCGCGAACAGGGCGTTCTCGACCAGCACACCCGCGCCCGTGAGGCGGTTGAGCAGGGAGGACTTGCCGGCGTTGGTGTAGCCCGCGATGGCCACGGAGGGCACCTTGTTGCGGCGGCGCTCCTGGCGCTTGACCTCGCGGCCGGTCTTCATGTCCGCGATCTCCCGGCGCATCTTCGCCATCTTCTCGCGGATCCGGCGCCGGTCCGTCTCGATCTTGGTCTCACCGGGACCACGCGTGGCGAGGCCACCGCGGCCACCACCCATCTGCCGGGACAGCGACTGGCCCCAGCCGCGGAGCCTCGGCAGCATGTACTGCATCTGCGCGAGCGCGACCTGCGCCTTGCCCTCACGGGACTTGGCGTGCTGGGCGAAGATGTCCAGGATCAGGGCCGTACGGTCGATGACCTTGACCTTGACGACGTCCTCGAGCTGGATCAGCTGACCCGGGCTGAGCTCACCGTCGCAGATGACGGTGTCGGCGCCCGTCTCGATGACGACGTCGCGCAGCTCCAGGGCCTTGCCGGAGCCGATGTAGGTGGCCGCGTCGGGCTTGTCGCGGCGCTGGATCACACCGTCGAGCACGACCGCGCCCGCGGTCTCGGCGAGGGCGGCGAGCTCCGCGAGGGAGTTATCGGCGTCCTGCGCGGTCCCCGTGGTCCACACACCGACGAGCACGACCCGCTCCAGGCGGAGCTGGCGGTACTCGACCTCGGTGACGTCCTCGAGTTCGGTGGAGAGGCCGGCCACGCGGCGCAGGGCCGCGCGCTCGGAGCGGTCGAACTGGTCGCCGTCCCGCTCTCCGTCGATCTCGTGGCTCCAGGCGACGTCCTCTTCCATCAGGGCATCGGCCCGAAGACCCTCGGGGTAGGAGTGCGCGTTGCGCTTGGTGTCCTGGGAAGAGGAAGAAGAGGAGGTCATTGGATCCTTACGTCGATGGGGTTCCGGTGACGGCGACCGGGAATCGCCGCCATTACGGACAACGTCCGAGTAGCCCGGGAGATTCCCGGGTCCCGTGGGGCCGCCGCCCCGGAAGCCGGCCTGAGCCGTCGGCTTTCACCGACCTGAAAATGGTCGCACGGTCCGGCACGTCCCGTCACCGTGTTATCCGGCGGCTCGCCTCACTCGCGGTGTCCGGCGGTCCGCCTCACCCACGCCCGGCTTCCCGGGCCATCCGCGGGCCTTCTTCGACGGCGGCGGGGTGGACTTCCAGTCCGGGTGCCCAGGCATGGGCGGGGTCTTCGCGTCGTACAGCCACGCCTTCAGGAATCCGCTCAGGTCGCGGCCGGCGACAGCCGAGGCGAGGCGGACGAAGTCGGCGGTGGTCGCGGTGCCGTCCCGGTGTGCCCGGACCCAGAGGCGCTCCAGCCGTTCGAAGAACTCGCGGCCGATCTCCTGGCGCAGGGCGTACAGGGCGAGTGCGGCGCCGTCGTAGATGTTCGGCCGGAAGATGCTGATCTTCTGGCCCGGCTTGGGCGGCTTGGGGGCGGCGGGCGGTCCGCCGGAGGCGCGCCAGCCGTCGGAGGCGGTGTAGGCCGCCTTCATCCGGTCGACCATGGGCTTCTTCGCCTTCTCCTCGGCGTAGAGGGACTCGTACCAGGTGGCGTGCCCCTCGTTCAGCCAGACGTCGGACCAGCTGGCGGGGCTGACGCTGTCGCCGAACCACTGGTGGGACAGCTCGTGCACCATGATCGACTCGACGTACCACTTGGGGTAGGCGGGCTCGGTGAACAGCTCCTTCTCGAAGAGGGAAAGGGTCTGCGTCTCGAGCTCGAAGCCGGTGGTGGCCTGGGCCATGAGCAGGCCGTACGTCTCGAAGGGGTAGGCGCCGACCTTGCTCTCCATCCAGGAGATCTGGTCGGGGGTCTTCGCCAGCCAGGGTTCGAGGGCCTTCTTGTCGTGCGCGGGCACGACGTCGCGCACGGGCAGGCCGTGCGGTCCGTCGCGGTGCAGCACGGTGGAGCGGCCGATGGACACCTGGGCGAGTTCGGTGGCCATGGGGTGCTGGGTGCGGTACGTCCAGGTGGTCGAGCCGCCGACCTTCTCGACCCCGGCCGGCAGGCCGTTGGCGACGGCCGTGTCCTTGTTGGGGGCGGTGATCCGGAAGGTGAACATCGCCTTGTCGGAGGGGTGGTCGTTGCACGGGAACACCAGGTGCGCGGCGTCGGCCTGGTTGGCCATGGCGAGGCCGTCCGAGGTCTGCACCCAGCCGCCGTCGCGGTCCTTGACGGGCCGCGGGTCGCTGGTGTGCCGGACGACGATCCGCATCCAGCTGCCCTGGGGCAGCCGCATCCGGGGGGTGACGACCAGGTCGTCGCCCGCGCTGGTGAACGAAGCCGGCCGGCCGTCCACCTCGATGGAATCGACCTTGCCGTGCGCGAAGTCGAGGTTGAAGCGGCCCAGGGAAGCCGTCGTCCAGGCGTCGATGGTGGTGATGGCCTTGAGCGGCTTGTCGTTGGTGCCCGGGTAGGTGAGGGAGAGGTCGTACGACGCGACGTCGTACCCGGGGTTGCCCAGATACGGGAAGATCCGGTCGCCGACGCCCAGCGGGGCGGCGGGGGCACTCGCGGCGACGAGGCAGACGGTGACGGCGGAGGCGAGGAGAGCGGCCGCACGGCGTCGGGAGGAGCGGGTGCTCGGCCGGAGCGGCCGGACGCGGGAGGTGAGCAGCATGGACCACGGCTACCAGCGCGCGCACGTCCCGTGGCGCCGACGCGCGCCCATCCCACCCGATCGGGTTGTGCCGGATGCGTCCCTCAGGACGCCGGAGCCTGGTGCTGGGCCCGCGCCACGTCGTACACGCCCGGTACGTCGCGCATCGCCCGCATCAGGGCCGGGAGCTGGGCGGCGTCGGGGAGTTGGAGCGTGTAGGTGTGGCGGACGCGCTGTTCGGTGGGCGGTGCGACGGTCGCGGAGATGATCTCGGCGCCTTCCAGGGCCATCGCCTCGGTGAGGTCGGCGAGCAGGTGCGGGCGGCCGAACGATTCGGCGGTGAGTGTGACCCGGCACGCGGCGGTCTGCCCCCAGCGCACGCCGACCTCCGCACGCCCTCCGGTACGCATGCGCGCGACCGCGGCGCACTCCGCGCGGTGCACGGTCACCACTCCCCCGCGTACGGCGAAGCCGGCGACCTGGTCGGGTGGTACGGGCGTACAGCATCCGGCGAGGCGTACGGTCGCGCCGGCCAGGTCCACGACGACGCTCGCGGCTCCGGGACGGGCGAGGGGGGTCCCGGGCGCGGAGTCCTCGGGGTCGGCCTGCTCGGAGGAGGTCCGGCGGGCGGTGCGCGGGCCGTCGGGCCTGCTCGCGCCGCGCGTCCGGTCGCGCTCGGCGCCGGCCGGCTCCGCGCCGGTGGTCGCCAGATGAGCGTCGGTGGTCGCCGGATGGGCGGCCAGCCAGCGCTGGATGGCGATCCGTGCGGCCGGGGTGTGGGCGTGCTCCAGCCACTCCCGGGACGGTTCGGAGGCCGGGTCCTGTCCCATGAGGAGCTGCACGGTGTCGCCGTCCCGCAGGACCGTGCTCAAGGTGGCCAGCCGTCCGTTGACGCGCGCGCCCATGCACGCGTGCGCGTCCTCGCCGTACTGCGCGTAGGCGGCGTCCACGCAGGTGGCGCCCTCGGGCAGGCCCAATGTGCCGCCGTCGGGGCGGAAGACGGTGATCTCGCGGTCCTGGGCGAGGTCCTCGCGCAGGGTGGACCAGAAGGTGTCGGGGTCGGGCGCGGCCCGCTGCCAGTCGAGGAGGCGGGAGAGCCAGCCGGGTCGGGTGGGGTCGGCGCGCTCGCCATCTCTCGCGGACTGCTCGCCGTCGCTCGCGTACTGCTCCTCCGTAGGAGGAGCGTAGGGATTGCCGAGCGCGACGACCCCGGCCTCGGCGACCCGGTGCATCTGGTGGGTGCGGATGAGGACTTCGGCGATCTGGCCGTCCGCGCGCGCGACGGCGGTGTGCAGCGACTGGTAGAGGTTGAACTTCGGTACGGCGATGAAGTCCTTGAACTCCGAGACGACGGGCGTCATGCAGGTGTGCAGTTCGCCGAGGACGCCGTAGCAGTCCGCGTCCTCGTTCACGAGGACCAACAGGCGGCCGAAGTCGGCGCCGCGCAGCTGTCCGCGCTTGCGCGCCACGCGGTGCACGGAGACGAAGTGGCGGGGCCGGATGAGGACTTCGCCCGGGATGCCGGCGTCGCGCAGGACGGTGCGCGTCTCGTCGGCGATCTCGGCGAGCGGGTCGTCGTCGCGGCTCGCGTTGTCGATGATCAGCTCGCGGGTGTGCGCGTACTCCTCGGGGTGGAGGATCGCGAAGACGAGGTCCTCCAGTTCGGTCTTGAGGGCCTGGACGCCGAGGCGTTCGGCGAGCGGGATCAGGACGTCGCGGGTGACCTTGGCGATGCGGGCCTGTTTCTCGGGGCGCATCACGCCGAGGGTGCGCATGTTGTGCAGCCGGTCGGCGAGTTTGATCGACATCACGCGGACGTCGTTGCCGGTGGCGACGAGCATCTTGCGGAAGGTCTCGGGCTCGGCGGCCGCCCCGTAGTCGACCTTCTCCAGCTTCGTCACGCCGTCGACGAGGTAGCGGACCTCCTCGCCGAACTGCTCCCGCACCTGGTCGAGCGTCACGTCGGTGTCCTCGACCGTGTCGTGGAGCAGGGAGGCCGTCAAGGTCGTGGTCTCCGCGCCGAGTTCGGCGAGGATCAGGGTCACCGCGAGGGGGTGGGTGATGTACGGCTCGCCGCTCTTGCGCATCTGGCCGCGGTGCGAGGACTCGGCGAGGACGTAGGCCCGACGCAGCGGTTCGAGGTCGGCCTCGGGGTGGTGGGCGCGGTGGGCCTCGACGACATGGCCGATCGCGTCGGGCAGCCTGTCACGGGCAGTGGAGCCGAGGAGGGCGGCCCTGCCGAGGCGGCGCAGGTCGATCCGGGGGCGGGCCTTTCTGCGGGGCACTGTCGTGGCAGGACCAGGGGTCGCAGGGTTCGTGGCCTCCGCACTCATGGGCACCTCCGGCTCGTGGACCGGCGGACGGGGCCTTGGGTGTACGCGACTCAGGGAAGGCGACGTTCCCCCCGTCCGTGCCGGTGCTTGATGCTATCGAGCCCATCACGCCCGGCTGACCGCCTCCCGCCGAGCGTGAAGCGGATCACCCATTCGAGCGACCAGCGGGGAGGTTTACGGTTTTGCGCCACGTGGCGGGCGGCGGGCCGTGGTTTCCGTCCGGCTCGGGCACACGGGACCGCTGTTCCGTGTGCCCGAGCCGGACGGAGCCGGTGTTCGCCAGGCTCAGCGGGCCGCGTTTTCCAGCCAGTCGGCGTCGAACTCGCCCTCGGCGACGATCACGGCGGGGCCGGTCATCTCGATCTCGCCGTCGGCCCGCTCGGTGATGACGAGGCGGCCGCCGGGTACGTCCACGGTGTACGTCACCGGGGTCCCCGTGACGGCCGGGTCGGCGCCGTCGCGCCGCGCGGCGGCCACGGCGACGGCGCACGCGCCTGTGCCGCAGGAGCGAGTCTCGCCGGCGCCGCGCTCGTGCACGCGCATCGCCACGTGCCGGGGGGCGCGGTCGACGACGAACTCGACGTTGACGCCGTCCGGGTAGGCCTCGGCGGGGCTGAAGGACGGGGCGTCGTACAGGGTGCCCGCGTGCCCGAGGTCGTCGACGAAGGCGACCGCGTGCGGGTTGCCCATGTTCACGTTCCGCGCGGGCCAGCTGTGCTCGCCGACCCGCACCGTCACGTCGCCCTCGGGGAGGCGGGCGCTGCCCATGCCGGTCGTGATGTCGCCGTCCTTGGCGATGTGCACGGTCCTCACGCCCGCGCGCGTGGCGACCGCGAGGTCTCCCTCGGTGACGTGTCCGGCGTGCTGGAGGTAGCGCGCGAACACGCGCACGCCGTTGCCGCACATCTCGGCGATCGAGCCGTCGCCGTTGCGGTAGTCCATGAACCACTCCGCGGCGCCGGCCAGGTCACGGGCCTCTGGGTGGGCGGCGGAGCGCACGACGTGCAGCACCCCGTCGGCGCCGATGCCGGCTCGGCGGTCGCACAGGGCGGCGACGGCGGCCGGGGTCAGGTCCAGGGCGTTGTCGGGGTCCGGGAGGATCACGAAGTCGTTCTCGGTGCCGTGACCCTTGAGGAAGGCGATCCGCGTGCTCATTCCTCGATCGTACGGGCTCGGTGCGACATCCCTGGTGGAGGCCTGCGCGTGCACAGGCGGGAGGGGGGCTAGGGTCTGTCGTTTGGATCAGGCTGGCTGTGAGGTGCGGTGCTTCTCGACCGACCCGAGCGGGGTCTGGTGCGTGCAGCTGCAAGGCGGAGGAGGGCGTCGACGCGATGGGGGTCCCCCCGCGCGAGCGGAGCCGAGCGTGGGGGAGTTGGCAACCGACGACAACGCGGCAGATGTGCGTGCCAGGCCCCGCGACGCCGGGATGATCCAAACGACAGGCCCTAGCGCAGGCGGGCGACGCGCCAGACGGCGAGGGTCGCCACCACGGCGACGGCCAGGACGTAGCCGAGGACGACCCGCCAGTCGGGGCGGCGTCCGCAGTCCCGCGAGGGCAGGCCGGGCCAGGTGTAGCCGACGCGGCGGGCGGCCATCATGCCCCAGCCCGCGGCGCAGGCGCAGATCAGCAGGCCCAGCATGGCGACGACGGCGCCGCTGTCGCCGAAGTCGAAGGCCAGCGGGAAGGCGAACATCAGCGAGCCGAGCGCGGCCAGGGCGACGATGGGGGCGAGCTGCCAGATGCGCAGCCGACGCTGCGGACGCAGTTCGACCTCGACCTCCGGGCCGGCGGTGAACATCTCCTCGGGCTGCGGACCGTCGTCGATGACGCCGTCCGGCGTCTCGTCGGGTCCGTCGGCGCTCAGACCGTCCTCGCCGTGCTCCGGTGGGCCACCGTCTGCGATGACGGACTCGGTGTCTCGTGCGGTGTCGCGAGGGCCGGCCTCCATCGCCACGCGCCCTCCCAACTAGGACTTCATTCGGTCGATCGAAGGTCGATGATGGCACGGCGCCGGAGGCCCCGATGACCGGCGGCGCATCCCGATGCCATCACGTGATCAGGCTGTAACCGCTCCTTCGATCAACGCCAGCGCGAGGTTCGGAAGTTCCGCACGGTCCGCCGCGGCCCCGCTCAGCCAGTGCACCCGCGGGTCCCGCCTGAACCATGAATCCTGGCGGCGCGCGAAGCGCTTGGTGGCGCGCACCGTCTCGGCGCGCGCCTCGTCCTCGGTGCACTCTCCGGCGAGCGCCGCGAGCACCTGCTGGTACCCGAGTGCGCGCGACGCCGTACGCCCCTCGCGCAGCCCCTGGGTCTCCAGCGCGCGCACCTCGTCCACGAGCCCGGCGTCCCACATCCGGTCGACGCGCAGCGCGATGCGCTCGTCGAGCTCGGGGCGGGCCACGTCGACGCCGATCTGGACGGTGTCGTAGACCGAGTCGTGGCCCGGGAGGTTGGCGGTGAAGGGCTGGCCGGTGATCTCGATGACCTCGAGGGCTCGGACGATGCGGCGCCCGTTGCTGGGCAGGATGGCGCGTCCGGCCTCGGGATCGGCGGCGGCGAGGCGTGCGTGCAGCGCGCCGGGGCCGCGCAGCGCGAGCTCCTCCTCCAGCCGGGCCCTGACCTCGGGGTCGGTGCCGGGGAACTCCAGGTTGTCGACCGCTCCGCGGACGTACAGGCCCGAGCCGCCGACCAGGATCGGCCAGCGCCCCTGGGCGAGCAGGTCGTCGATGCGGGCGCGGGCCAGCTTCTGGTATTCGGCGACGGAGGCCGTGACGGTGACGTCCCAGATGTCCAGCAGATGGTGCGGGACGCCGCCGCGTTCCTCGGGCGTCAGCTTGGCGGTGCCGATGTCCATCCCGCGGTAGAGCTGCATGGAGTCGGTGTTGATGACCTCGCCGCCGAGCCGCTGGGCCAGAAAGACGCCCAGATCGGACTTTCCGGCCGCGGTGGGGCCGACGACGGCGATGACGCGAGGGACGGAGGATGCGCTGCTCACCGCACCAGTCTCGCAAACCCCACGCCGCGCCTGGAACGACTGGCGTGACGATCCGTGTGACGCCGTGCACGCCGGCGCGGGGCCCCGGGGAGCGCGAGTACCGTATGGAGTGATGTGGGTGTTTTGTATGACTTCTCGAGGAGAGCGGCACCGGCGCGGGCGCCCGCATCCAGCCCCGCGAGGGAAGGTGGACCATGAGCGTTCTGGACAACTTGAAGGCCAAACTCGGTCCGGCCAAGGACAGGATGTCGGACATCGCGCACCAGCAGGGTGACAAGATCGCGCACGGCATCGACAAAGCCGCGCATGCCGTCGACGAGAAGACCAAGGGCAAGTACCACGACAGGATCGACACGGGGAGCGGCAAGGCCAAGCACGCGATGGACCGGCTCGCGCACAAGAGCGCGCACAAGGGCGGTCCCGAGACGACCGGCCAGGGCGGAGACAGGACACCCCCGCCGCCCGCTTCCTGAACGGCACGCCGATCGACGGACGGCCGCGAAGCACACCGGCTTCCGGCCGTCCTCCGCTGTCCCGCGGCTCTACCTGGCGGTTCCGGGGGCTCTGCTTGGTGGCGAGGAACCCTAGGACCAGGCGGCGACCAGGTAGCCGACTCCATAGGGCGCGTCCTCGTACAGGAGCGCACCGCTCAGCCCGGCACCCTCGGCCGCGCCCGCGAGGACCTGCCAGGGCGCGCGGCCCGAGGCCTTCAGCTCGTACGCCAGCTCGGCGTCCAGCGCCGCGAGTGCCGCCACGTCCGCCGCCCCCAGGGCCCGTGCGACCTCCGCGTCGAAGGGCTCCGCCCGCTCGTCGAGATAGCCGGGCGCCTTGACCGTGCGGCACGCGCTGCCGTCGCCCATCACCAGCAGGGCCACCCGCTCGGCCTGGGCGCCGATGTCCCTTCCGACGTCCAGGCACCGCTCGGCGGCGAGCGGCTCCCCCACGCCGAGCCCCTCGATCGGGGCGTCCGCCCAGCCCGTGCGCTCCAGCAGCCACGCGGCAACGGCCAGCGAGGGCGGCAGCTCACGCCCGGTGGGCTCGTCCCGGTCCTGACCGAGGCGTACGTCGAGGTCCACGCCGAAGCCGCGGAAGGAACCCACAGTGCCCTGGAGGAACGCTCCGCGGCCGCTCTGCTCGGCGGGCCCGACGACCACCAGCCGGTCGGGGCGGGCGGCGGCGAGCACCCCGAGCGCGTCCGTGCACGCGGCACGCGCGGCCTCCAGCTCGGGAGCGGCGCCCGCGGCCACGTCGGGGACGAGGAGCGGCGGGCAGGGGCAGACTGCGGCGGCGACAAGCATGATCGGCAGCGTAACCCCGTACGGCGGTGGAACGGCACTCCAGCCCGCCTGGCCTCACCGCCCGCCGCAGCACGACGGCGACCGGCCCCGCTGCCGGTGGGCACGGCGACGGGGCCGGAGGGCGTACGGCTCGCGGCACGGCAGCGGGGCCGGACCGTGTACGGCTCACCGCACGGCAGCGGGGCCGGACCGTGTACGGCTCGCCGCACGGCGACGGGGCCGGACCGTGTACGGCTCGCCGTACGTCAGCTGCTCATTCGATGTCCGTGCGGCGGGCCTCAGTCGCAGCCGCAGCCGCTGCCCGCGGCGACCGGGAGCGGCGCCGGGGCGCCGACCTTCGGCAGCCCGAGCATTACGCCGGCCGGCTTGGCGGCCTCGGCGGCGTTGCGCTTCTCCCACGCGTCGCCCGCGCGCGTGTGGCGCACGCCGAGGACCTCGCCCTCGGCGAGGAGGTGGTGCGGGGCGGCGTAGGTGATCTCGACGGTGACCACGTCGCCGGGACGCACCTCCTGCTCCGGCTTGGTGAAGTGCACCAGGCGGTTGTCGGGGGCGCGGCCGGAGAGGCGGTGCGTGGCGCCGTCCTTGCGGCCCTCGCCCTCGGCGACCATCAGCTCCAGAGTGCGGCCGACCTGCTTCTTGTTCTCCTCCCAGGAGATCTCCTCCTGAAGGGCGACGAGACGCTCGTAACGCGCCTGGACGACCTCCTTGGGGATCTGGTTCTCCATGGTCGCGGCCGGGGTGCCGGGGCGCTTGGAGTACTGGAAGGTGAAGGCCTGGGTGAAGCGGGCCTCGCGCACGACGTGCATCGTCTGCTCGAAGTCCTCCTCGGTCTCGCCGGGGAAGCCCACGATGATGTCGGTGGTGATCGCGGCGTGCGGGATGGCGGCGCGGACCTTCCCGATGATGCCGAGGTAGCGCTCCTGGCGGTAGGAGCGGCGCATCGCCTTCAGGACGGTGTCCGAACCGGACTGCAGCGGCATGTGCAGCTGGGGCATCACGTTCGGCGTCTCGGCCATGGCGGCGATGACGTCGTCGGTGAAGTCGCGCGGGTGCGGCGAAGTGAAGCGGACGCGCTCCAGGCCCTCGATGGTGCCGCAGGCGCGCAGCAGCTTGCTGAACGCCTCGCGGTCGCCGATGTCGGAGCCGTAGGCGTTGACGTTCTGGCCGAGCAGCGTGATCTCGGAGACGCCCTCGCCGACCAGGGCCTCGATCTCGGCCAGGATGTCGCCGGTCCTGCGGTCCTTCTCCTTGCCGCGCAGCGCCGGGACGATGCAGAAGGTGCAGGTGTTGTTGCAGCCGACGGAGATCGACACCCAGGCCGCGTACGCGCTCTCGCGCCGGGTCGGCAGCGTGGAGGGGAACGCCTCCAGCGACTCGGCGATCTCGACCTGCGCCTCCTCCTGGACGCGGGCGCGCTCCAGCAGCACGGGCAGCTTGCCGATGTTGTGCGTGCCGAAGACGACGTCGACCCACGGCGCCTTCTTCACGATGGTGTCGCGGTCCTTCTGCGCGAGGCAGCCGCCGACCGCGATCTGCATCCCGGGACGGCTCGCCTTGCGTGGCGCGAGCCGGCCGAGGTTGCCGTACAGCCGGTTGTCGGCGTTCTCCCGCACGGCGCAGGTGTTGAAGACGACGACGTCGGCGTCGCCGTCCGAGCCCTCGGGCGCGCGCACGTAACCGGCGTCTTCGAGCAGTCCGGACAATCGCTCGGAGTCGTGGACGTTCATCTGGCACCCGTAGGTACGGACTTCGTAGGTCTTCGGTGCTGGGACGTCCACTGCCGGGCTCCGGTCGCTGCTGCTGGTCATGCATCAAGGGTAGGGGCTGGCCGGAGGACCGCGGCCCGCGCTCCCCGAGGGGCGCTCCCCGGTCGCCGGAAGTCGCCGCTGAGGGCCTCCGCCTCATCCCTCCTGGCAGACGAACCGGTCAGCCTGCTCGGCCTCCTGGCGGACGAACATGCTGGGGGTCATCTCGGGCGTCCCCATGTCGCGGGAAGCTCGCTCGGCGGTCTGCTGGCCCTCGGCTCGGACACGAGAAGGCGGTGCGTTCGGTGACGGCGCTCCCGCCCGCCGGGTTCAGCCCCGGCTGGGAACAGACCTGTCTGTTCGCGGTCCTCGGCGCCATGCGCACCGCCGCGCGCCTGCTGCCCGAGGGCCTCGTCTGCTTCCTGGCACGGTCCGCCGTCGGCCGCTCGGTCCTCGTCAGCACCATCTACGCCCCGCCCCGGCCGCCGTGACCCCGCGGCGACGGTGGCCGAGACGCTGTCCCTGCGCGCCTGCACCGACTTCGCGCGCGCCCGCACCGGCTGCCTCACCACGCGCTTCACGGACCAGGTCACCGAGCCGCCGGTGACCATCGCCTGGGGCGACCGCGACCGGCTGCTGCTCCCACGCCAGGCCGCCCGCACCCAACGCGCTGTGCCCGAAGCAGAGTTGATATGGCTCCCCGGTTGCGGCCACGTCCCGGTGAACGACGATCCGGAACTGGTCGCCGAGGTGCTCCTGAAGGGCGCGAAACGCGGACGGTGACGGCAGCCCCGGCAGCCGGTACGCCGGTACGCCGGTACGCCGGTCAGGTTTCGATCACGGCATCGCAGTCCGAGCAGACCAGGGATGCGTACTCCGTGGGATACCAGGGCTCTCCAGGGTGCCCGGAGGGATTCAAGCGGGCCGTCTCCATGGCGAAGGTGTCCTTGCCGCAGAGGGTCCGCGGTCCCGCGGTGGTGTGCGACCCCGGGGCCGCGGGTGCGGCGTGCACCCTGCGGACACGCCGTTCCGCCCCACTTGGCTGCCCCGCCGAGGAGCGCGTTGCCACTGGCTTGTCGAGTTCGTAGACGACGATCTCGCTCATGTCTCCACCGTAGGCGCCGCGTGGACGATCCGTTGCCGCGACCGCATGATCGCGACACAGAAGGACCTTGTGCCCGATATGAACACATCTGCCCCACAATGAGGTAGCCCCCGCCCGCGACGCCGTTTCCGTTCAGCGCACCGCAGCCCCTCCCGAACCCTCCCGGACAGGTACGTGTGATGCAGCTTCGTGACGCCCTGCGGACGGCTCCCGCTCCCGCACCCCGGGGTCTGCGGGAGTGGCTGCTCCGCCCGGCCGGTCCGGTCGCGATCGCGGGCCTCGTCGTCGTCCTGCTGGCGCGCGCCGCGCGCGTGGCGGTCAGGTTCACCCAGGGCGGCATGGACAACGGGTTCGTCCTGCACGCCGGGCAGACCTGGCTGCACGGCGGCTCCCCCTACGCGGACCGGCGCTTTCTGTACATGCCGAGCGCCGTCCTGTTCGCCGGTGCACAGGCGCTGCTGCCGTCGCCGGTGGTGCGCGTCGTCGTACCGCTGGTGTGCGTGGCGCTGCTGGGCGCCGGCTGGTGGTGCGCCGTACGTCTGTTCCGGGTGCCGCCCCTCAGCCGGTTCTCGGTGCTGGGGCTGCTGGGACTGGTGCTGCTGTGGGCGCCGTTCGGCCACCTGGTGAACCTCGGGAACTGGACCGTCGTGGGCGCGCTCGCCCTGCCGCTGGCGCTGCTGCTGGCGGATCGCGGGCGCTGGGGCCTGGCCGGGGTGGTCCTGGGGATCTCCGTGGCGGTCAAGCCCCTGCTGCTGCCGGTCGCCCTCCTGCTGGTGCTGGCCCGGCAGTGGCGGGCGCTGGCCTGGATGCTGGGGCTGCCCGCGGTGCTGTCCCTGGGGGCGGCGCTGCTGATGCCGAACCCCAGCGCGTTCTTCACGCGCACGCTGCCCTTCCTCCTCAAGGGCGGGGACGCGCTGATGCGGCCGTACGACTCCTCGCTGGGGGCGGTGCTGCCGCGCCTCGGGGTGCCCGCGGTGGCGGCGGAGGTGATCGCCGTGGCCTGCGCGGCCGCTGTCGTGACGTGCGCCTGGCTGCGCTGGCGGCGCCCCGGGGAGGGTGCGGCGCGTCTGGCCGACACGGCCGCGCTGCTCATGCTGGCGTCGTTCCTGGTGTCCCGGCCCGCCTACGACCACTACCTGCTCGTCGTCGTACCGCTGCTGCTGGCCGGCGCGCTGGAGGCGGACTCGGTGACGCGCTCGCCGTGGTTCTGGGTCGCGCTCGTCCCGCAGGTGCCGTCGTTCACCTTTCCCCTCCTGGACGTGCCCACGCGCAGGGCGTTCAAGGACGTATGGACGCTGACCGTGCTGACGCTGGTACTGGCCCTCTGGTGCGCGCGGTCGCCACGGCGGGAGCGCGCACCGTGGAGCACCCGCGTCAGGCGCCGTCGGGCGCCCATCCCTGACGGCGCAGAACCGCCGAGACGTCCGGCGCCTCGTAATGGTCGCCCTTGAGCACCTTGCCGTCGGCCCGCCGGGCGACCTGACCGTCGGGGCCGAGCTTGCTCATGTTGGAGCGGTGTATCTCGGCGATCACCGCGTCGAGGTCGATCCCGTGGACCAGCGCGGTGCCGTACGCCACGTACACGACGTCGGCCAGCTCGTGCGCGAGCCGGTCGAGCGGGCCGGTCACCGAGACCTCGGCGACCTCCGCGGCCTCCTCGGCGAGCAACTCCCCGCGGTGCGCGGCCAGCTCGGCGGACACCTCGGCGGGGGTGCTGCGGATGCCGAGGCCGAAGGCGCGGTGGAACTCACGGACGAGGTCAGCGGGCGAGGACGTCATGAGCCGACTGTAACGGCCGGGTCGGACAGTCCCGTCCCTCCGTCCCAGTGCCTCGCCCGTGCGTTCAGCAGCGCCTCGTCTGTGATCCCCGCCCTGTTCAGCACCGCGCGCGGACTGGCAGGATCGCGCCATGTCCATGCTGCTGCCCCGTATCGGCAGGCGCCGCGCCCTGCAAGGTGCCGCCGCCGGCTTCGTCGCCTTCGGGCTGCTGCTGTGGTGGCTGCTGCCCCTGGGGGACGAGCCCCCGCGCGGGACGATCACCTTCAGCACGGGCACGCCTCGCGGCGTCTATCAGGAGTACGGCGAGCGGCTGCGCGCCGAGTTCCACAAGGACATGCCGGACCTGAAGGTGAAGCTCCTGGACAGCGCGGGCTCGCAGCAGAACGTGCGGCGCGTGGCGAACGGGCAGGCCGACTTCACCATCGCGGCGGCCGACGCGGTGGAGACGTACGAACTCGGCGACAGACGCGGGGCCGGGCGGCTGCGGGGCGTGGCGCGGCTGTACGACGACTACGTGCAGCTCGTCGTGCCGCGCGACTCGGACATCCGGTCGGTCTCCGACCTGAAGCACAAGCGGGTGGCGACGGGGCTGCCCAACTCGGGTGTCCGGCTGATCGCCAACCGGGTGCTCAGGGCCGCGGGCATCGACCCCGCCAAGGACATCACGCCAGTGTCCGAGGGCATCGACACCGGCCCCGACCGGCTCCGGAACGGCCGGATCGACGCGTTCTTCTGGTCGGGCGGCCTGCCCACGAACGGGCTGGTGGAGCTGGCCCGGACGTCCGAGGTCCGGTTCGTGCCGATCGAGGAGAGCCTCGTGGCCAAGCTGCACGGCCAGGGCGAGGCCGCCCACTACTACCGCGCCACCGACATGCCGGAATCGGCCTACCCCTCCGTCCAGCAGGGCTCCACCGTGGCGACCATCGCGGTGTCCAACCTCCTGATGACCCGCAAGGACGTCGATCCCCGCCTCACGGAGTGGGTGACCCGTACGGTCATCAAGAGCCGCGACCGCATCGGCGCCGACGTCCACTCGGCCCAACTGGTCGACCTGCGCACGGCCATCTACACGGACCCACTGACGCTGCACGAGGGAGCTCGACGCTATTACCAGTCGGTGAAGCCCTGAGGGGCCTGCCCGACGGACAGCGCCTCCGGCCTGAACGGGTCGGAGGCGCTGGGCTCTGTCCCGGACAAGGCCTAGTTGACGAGCAGCACGGCCAGCATCGCCAGCCAGCCCAGGGCGACGAAGGCCGGCAGCAGCACCATCACGGCCCCCGTCGGAGACGAGTGCAGCCACGCCGAACCCGGCTCGGACACCTGTCGCCCCACGATCCGCTGCCCGCCGTGCCAGGCCATGTGTTCCTCCAGCTCGACGACCGCGCCTTTACGGGCCTGGAGGTACCGTCTGCCGAACCGCAGCATGACCGCGAACGCCGCCGCCGACGCGAATCCGATCACCGTGATGATCACCGCGACGCCCTGGGCGACCACCTCCGACTTCGCACCTTCCTTGCCGAGCGTGAACGCGAGCGTCGCCGCGAGACCCGCCGTGATGTAGAGGAAGTTGTTGAGCTTGTTCCAGTTGATGAGGTCCTCGTGCTTGTACAGGTCCACGGCGATGCCGTACTGCGCCTGAAGCATCGACTCGCGCGGCTTCCGCCACACCCACACCACCCGTGACCGGCCGTCCGGCGGTCTCAGTCGCGTCAGCTCCTCGAACCCCAGCTTTCGGTGGAACCGTGCCGACGCCTCGTTCGGCGGCTCGTTCACCACCGCCGCGATCACGGGATTCGACGTCCACTGCTCCAGCACGTGGTGGTACAGCCGCGACGCGACACCCTGCCGTGCCACATCGACCGCCACGCACACCTGCTTGATCACCAGGAAGCTGCCGAGCGTGGTCTTGATCCGGTGGTTCAGCCACTCGTCGGGCTCGATCTGGTCATCGCTGTACGCCAGCAGGAACCCCAGAACGTCGGAGCCCTTCACGGCCACGTAGAAGTGCTCGGCGCTCACCAGCCGCGCCTGGTACCCCTCCGCGGTGTAACCCGACACCAGGAACCCGTCCTGGCCCGCGACCGCCGGATCGATGTGCTTCAGGCTCCTGGACTGCGCGAGCGCGACGATCTGCGGGACATGCTTCGGGGCCGCTCGCACGATCTCGATCTGCTCCGTGGTAGAGGCGGACACGCCCTCACCCCCTATGTCGACACGGCGAACTGCTCTGGGACAGTCGCTTTTTGACGATCAGTCGGATGGTACGGGGTGCACGCGTCCCGCGAGCGAGCGTCAGGCTCTCGGGGCGGAAGGGGCCGTCGACGCGGCCCTGGGCACCGCCAGCGTCACCGTCAGGCCCCGCGGCTCGTGAGGGCCGAACGTGATCGAGCCGCCGGACGCCGCGAGGAGGGCGCGGGTGATGGACAGGCCCAGGCCCGAGCCCTTGATGTTCTGGTGGTGGCCGCTGCGCCAGAAGCGGTCGCCGACGCGGCCGAGCTCCTCGTCGGTGAGGCCCGAGCCGGTGTCGGTGACCTGAACGGTCGAGCTGTCGCCGCGGGAGGAGACGGTCACCGCGACGGTGCCGCCCTCGGGCGTGAACTTCAGCGCGTTGTCGATCACCGCGTCCAGGGCGCTGGACAGCGTGATCGGGTCGGCCCACGCCGTGGTGGCCGGGCAGTCGCCGGTCAGCCGGACCCCCTTGGCCTCGGCGGCGGCGCTCCAGGCCGCGACGCGCTCGGCGGCCAATTGGCCGATGTCGGTGACCCTCAGGTCCGCCTCGGCGTGCTCGGCCAGCGCCAGGTCGAGCAGGTCGTCCAGAACCTGGGCCAGGCGCTTGCCCTCGGTGCGGACCGAGGCGATCTCCTCGTTGCCCTCGGGCAGTTCGAGGGCGAGCAGCTCGATGCGCAGCAGCAGCGCCGAGAGCGGGTTGCGCAGCTGGTGCGAGGCGTCGGCGACGAAGGCGCGCTGCTGCTCCAGCACGTCCTCGACGTTGTCCGCCATCTCGTTGAACGCCTGGGCCAGCCTGCGGAGTTCCGGCGGGCCGCCGGCCGCCGCGACCCGGGACTTCAGGCGCCCGCTCGCGATGGCGTGGGTGGTGGCGTCGAGGACCCGTACGGGCCTGAGCACCCAGCTGGTCAGCCGCAGGGCCGCGCCGACGGCCAGCAGCATCGCCGCGAACTCGCCCGCGCCGATGAGCACCCAGCCCCGCAGCGTCCGCGAACGCATCGGCCCGGTGGGCGAGTCGGTGACCACGACGGCCACCACGTCGCCGTCGCGGATCACCGGTGACGCGACGACGAGCCGGCTGCGCTGCCACGGCCACACCTGCGCCGGGTCGTGGCTGCGCCGGCTGAGCAGCGCCTCCTGGAACGCGTCCCGCACCTCCCCCGACGCCGGCAGGAGCCAGTCGGCGGGTGCGTTGGCCAGCGCCGCGTCGTTGCGGTAGAAGACGCCGGCGCGAATGCCGTAGACGCCGTAGTAGCTGGCGAGCTCGCGGCGCAGGGTCTCCTTGCGCCCGCCCTCGTCGGCGCGGCGGGCCCCGCTGAGCGGGCGGTCGGTGACGAACTGGGCGAGCGCGGCGAAGCGTGCCGTGTCGTCGATGCGGTCGACGACCGCCTTCTGCTGCTGGGCCGCGGCCACGCTGGCGGCGAGCGGTACGCCGAGCGCGAGCAGGACGGCCGCCATCAGGACGATGAGCAGCGGGAGGAGACGTGTGTGCACGCGGGCCCGCTACGCGCCGGGGGCGACGAGCCGGTAGCCGACACCGCGCACGGTCTCGATCAGGGCGGGCATGCGCAGCTTGGCGCGCAGGGAGGCGACGTGCACCTCGAGAGTGCGCCCCGTTCCCTCCCAGCTCGTGCGCCACACTTCGCTGATGATCTGCTCGCGCCGGAAGACCACCCCGGGACGCTGGGCGAGCAGCGCGAGCAGGTCGAACTCCTTGCGGGTGAGCTGGATCACCGAACCGTCCACGCTGACCTGCCGGGTGGGCAGTTCGATGTGCAGGGCGCCGAGCCGCAGGCCGGGCTCCACGCCGGTCACCGGGTCCTCGTGCGTGGTGCGTCGGCTGACGGCGTGGATACGGGCGAGCAGCTCGCCGGTGTCATACGGCTTCACGACGTAGTCGTCGGCGCCGAGGTTGAGGCCGTGGATGCGGGAGCGGACGTCGGCGCGCGCGGTCACCATGATCACCGGCGTCGCCGTGCGCTTGCGGATCTTGCCGCACACCTCGTAGCCGTCCTGGTCGGGCAGGCCGAGGTCGAGCAGCACCACCCCGAAGCCGTCGCCTTCCGTGACGACCGCCTGGAGGGCCTCCTCGCCGCTGCGCGCGTGGGTGACGTCGAAACCGTGCCGCGCCAGGATCGCGGACAGGGCCGCGGCGACGTGGTTGTCGTCCTCGACGAGCAGCAGTCTCATTCCGGCCCCCTCCTGTTCAGCATGCGTACGGCGTCGGCTTGTAGACGTATGGAAGGCGCACCCGCGCGCGGGCGCACATGGCAGTGACGCTGATGGACGACGACGGCGTCAAGGGACTTCGGGCCGACCGCCGCTTCCGTTATCCGGCCGATACGCGTCACGCCCGGCTCCACTACGGCAGGTGCCCGATCGCTACCGGATCGTGATGCTCAGATTCCCCTCAGATGTAATGACGCTGGTCGCGCCGCGTCATTACTGTCCTCCGAAACCAAGGAGGACGGAGCCCGAGCGATGACCGAAGTATCCGTGGCCGAGGAAGACACGGCCGCGAACGGCGATCTGGTCGTCCTGAAGAGTGTCAACAAGCACTTCGGTGCCTTGCACGTGCTCCAGGACGTCGAGCTGACGATCGCCCGCGGCGAGGTCGTGGTGGTCATCGGACCCTCCGGGTCCGGCAAGTCCACCCTGTGCCGCACCATCAACCGCCTGGAGACCATCGACTCGGGCGACATCACCATCGACGGAAAGCCGCTGCCCCAGGAGGGCAAGGAGCTGGCCCGGCTGCGGTCGGACGTCGGGATGGTCTTCCAGTCCTTCAACCTCTTCGCGCACAAGACCGTCCTCGAGAACGTCGTGCTGGGACAGGTCAAGGTCCGCAAGGCCGACAAGAAGCAGGCGGAGGAGAAGGCCCGCGCCCTGCTCGACCGGGTCGGCGTGGGCGCCCAGGCGGACAAGTACCCGGCGCAGTTGTCCGGCGGTCAGCAGCAGCGGGTCGCGATCGCGCGGGCCCTGGCGATGGACCCGAAGGTCATGCTCTTCGACGAGCCGACCTCGGCCCTCGACCCCGAGATGATCAACGAGGTCCTCGAGGTCATGCAGCAGCTCGCCCGCGACGGCATGACGATGATCGTCGTCACCCACGAGATGGGCTTCGCGCGCTCCGCCGCGAACCGCGTGGTCTTCATGGCGGACGGCCGCATCGTCGAACAGGCCGAGCCCGAGCAGTTCTTCAGCAACCCGCGCAGCGACCGTGCCAAGGACTTCCTGTCGAAGATCCTGCACCACTGACAACGCCCCTGCGCCGTCACCGGCAGCAGTACCTGCGTGGAACCGGTTCCGCGCAGCGCCGAACCCGCCGACTCGAAGGATGTCCACGATGAAGTTCCGCAAGTCCGCCTCCGCGGCAGCCCTCGCCGCCCTCGCCCTGACCCTGACGGCCTGTGGTGGCGAGTCCGGCAACGCCGGCGACCAGCCGACCGGCGCGAGTGGCGGCGCGAACGCGCCGAAGCTGCCGACGTACGCCGTCGCCGGCGGCGTGAAGGTCGACTCCCCGACGCTGAAGCGGGCGCAGAAGGCCGGCAAGCTCGTCATCGGCGCCAAGAACGACCAGCCGTACCTGGGCTTCGAGGACACGACCGGCAAGCGGTCCGGCTTCGACATCGAGATCGCCAAGATGGTCGCCGCGGACCTCGGCTTCAAGCCGAGCCAGATCGAGTTCAAGACCGTCGACTCCAACGTCCGTGAGACCACCATCTCCAAGGGCGAGGTGGACCTGTACGTCGGCACGTACACGATCAACGACGAGCGCAAGAAGCAGGTCGGCTTCGCGGGGCCGTACTTCATGGCCGGCGCGGACCTGCTCGTCCGCAAGGACGAGAAGGGCATCACCGGTCCCGAATCGCTCAAGGGCAAGACGGTCTGCTCCATCAAGGGCTCGACCCCGCTTCAGGAGATCAAGAAGCCCAAGTACGGCGCGAAGACCGTCGAGCTGTCGAAGTACTCGGAGTGCGTGCAGCAGCTGCTCAACAACGAGGTCGACGCGGTCACCACCGACGACGCGATCCTCAAGGGCTACGCCGCGCAGCGCCCCACCAAGCTCAAGGTGGTCGGCAAGCCGTTCACCGAGGAGCCGTACGGCGTGGGCATGAACAAGGGCGACAAGGCTCTGCGTGACGCCGTCAACGACGCGCTGGAGAAGCACGAGAAGAACGGCGACTACAAGAAGGCGTACGAGGCGACGCTCGGCCTGTCCGGCTCCCCGTACACGGAGCCGCCGGCCATCAGCCGCTACTGACACACGCTGCTGAGACGTCGCCTCCACGGCGTCGACTGAACCTGCCGTCGCCGGCCCGGTCTCCGGGCCCGCGACGGCCGTCGGCCCGTGTCGTCGACGGCGTCCGGTACCCCGGACGCGGCCTTCCCTGCCCGTACACCGCCACGAGGACCTCCCCGTGAACGTATTGCTCGACCATCTCGCGGAATTCCGCGAGGGGTTCATAGGCACCGTACTGCTGACCCTGGCCAGCGGACTCCTCGCGATGGTGCTGGGCGTCATCATCGCCGGTTTCCGTGTCTCCCCCGTGCCTCCGCTGCGGATGTTCGGCACCGCGTGGGTCACCCTCTTCCGGAACACGCCCCTGACACTGCTCTTCCTCATCGCGTGGTTCGTCGTCCCGGTCATCTTCGTGCCCGGCATGAGCCCGTGGACGAAGGCGCTGCTGGCCCTGAGCCTCTACACCTCGGCCTTCGTCTGCGAGGCGGTGCGCTCGGGCATCAGCACGGTGCCCCTCGGTCAGGCGGAGGCCGCCCGCTCCCTCGGCATGACCTTCTCGCAGACGCTGCGCATGATCGTTCTGCCGCAGGCGACGCGCACGGTGATCGCGCCGCTGAGCTCGATCTTCATCGCGCTCACCAAGAACTCCGCGATCGCGGGCGCGTTCAGCGTCGCCGAGCTGTTCGGCGTCCAGAAGCTGCTCAGCGACCAGGGATTCGCCATCACCTGGATCTTCCTGTGGGTGGCTCTGGGCTACCTCGTCATCACCTTCTCGATCAGCGGCCTCTTCCGGCTGCTGGAGCGCCGCCTGGGGGTCGCCCGATGACTGCGAGCGTTCTCTACGACGCGCCCGGCCCCAAGGCCCGCGTCCGCAACCGCCTCTACACGGTGCTCGGCTCGCTGGCGCTCCTCGCCCTGCTCGGCTTCGTCGTGTACCGGCTCGACGTCAAGGGCCAGCTGGACCCGAACGTCTGGAACATCTTCAACAACGCCGGTGTGCGGAGCAACATCCGTGACGGCGTGCTGACCACGCTGAAGGTGTTCGCCGTCGCCGGCGTGCTGTCCCTGGTGCTCGGGCTGCTGCTGGCCGTGGCACGGCTGTCCGAGCACCGGCCGGTCCGCTGGTTCGCGACCGGCTTCATCGAGCTGTTCCGCGCCGTCCCGCTGCTCATCACCATCTACGCGCTGTGGGTGCTGTTCCTCAGCTACAAGAACGACCTCGGCGTGGTCGGGGACAACGCCGCGTTCTGGGGTCTGGTCATCGGCCTGACCATCTACAACGGCAGCGTCCAGGCCGAGGTGTTCCGCGCGGGCATCAACGCCGTGCCCCGGGGCCAGGCCGAGGCCGCGTACGCGCTGGGCCTGCGCAAGTACCAGGTGATGACCACGCTGCTGCTGCCGCAGGCGATCCGCGCCATGCTGCCGACGATGATCAGCCAGCTGGTGGTGACCCTGAAGGACACCTCGCTCGGCTACATCATCACGTACACGGAGCTTCTGTACGCCACCCGGACGATGGCCAACAACATCATCGTCAACGGGGAGAACCCGTTCACCGCGGTGACCATCGTCGCCGGCGTGATCTACATCGCGATGTGCCTCGCGCTCTCCTCGCTCGCGACCTGGATCGAACGGCGCGGACGCCGCACGAAGACCGGCCTCGCCGTGGCGGCGGCGGTCGACCCGGCCGAACAGCCGCTGGTTCTCGAGGTGGCCGGCGGACCCGTGGGCCCGGCCGACGACGACAAGGACCGCATGGGGAAGTAGCGCCGCGGCGCCCGGCGCCCGGCGCCCGCCCGGACAACCGAACACGGTGACACGGTGTCCTGTCCGTCCCCCTGGGGAAGGGCAGGGCACCGCGTCATTGTGGCGCCCCTCTGAAGGGGCGGGCACGGTGAGATGAAGGGGCACGGTCAGAAACCTGACCGCCACTCAGCCGTGCGGCGAAGGCTGTCACTTGACGCAAGCACGCGCTCTGGGTTGCATACGTTCTGTGATCGTGCGCCCCGCTCCGACTTCCTGTTCACCTCCGACCTTCACCGCACCGCTGCGGGCAGGGGGCCGCACGCCGTGGATCCGGTGATCATCGTCGGAGCGGGGCCCGTCGGGCTCACGCTCGCCCTGGCGCTGGCGCGCCAGGAGGTACCGTCCGTCGTTCTCGACGAGGGGTCCGGCAAGGAGGAACCGCGGGCCGCGCGCACGGTCGTGCTGCGGGAGGACACCGCCGCGCTGCTGGAGCGGCTGACCGGAGCGGCGCTCGGCGATGCGGGTGTGCGCTGGGCCGGATGGCGGTCGATGCGGCGCAGGCAGGTGATGCGCGAGATCACCTTCGACGCCGCCGAACCCGCCCCGCTGCACCTGGCACAGCACGCGCTGACGGCCGCGCTGCGCACCGCCGCCGCGGCCGACCCGCTGATCGACATCGCCCCCGACAGCCGCCTGGACGCGATCGAACAGGAGCGCTCGGGTGTCAACGCGCGTACGCGCGGCCCCAACGGCACGTGGTGGCGCGGCAGTTACCTGGTCGGCTGCGACGGCCCCCGCTCGACGGTGCGCAAACTCCAGGACATCCGCTTCCCCGGCCGTACGGCGGTGGAGCGGCACGCGGTCGCCGCGCTGCGCGCGGAACTTCCGTGGCCCGGTCACGCGTTGCTCCATCGGACGCCGCCGTGGCGGACGTCCGGGCCCTCGGCCGGGGAGGTGACCGCCCGCCCCCTCCCGGACGGTGCGTGGCGCCTGGACTGGCTGCTGCCGCCGGGCAAGGACCTCGTCACGCCCGAACACCTGGTGGCCCGTGTCCGCGAGACCCTCGCGGGCTGGACAGGCGGTTCCACCCCGCCGTACGAACTCCTCGACACCGGCGTCCACACCGTGCACCACCGGCTCGCCCGCCGGTGGCGCGTCGGGCGGGTCTTCCTCGCCGGGGACGCCGCCCATCTGCTGGGCGCGCTGGGAACGCAGGGTCTCGACGAGGGGCTGCGGGACGCCGACAACCTCGCCTGGAAGCTGGCCTCGGCCTGGCACCACGGCCCGCACGAGGCGCTGCTCGACAGCTACCAGGCGGAGCGGCGCGCGGTGGTCGCCGCCCGGCTGCGCGCCGCCGACCAGTCCCTGCCGGTGGTACGCGGCGGAGGCGGGCTGCGTGCGTACGTCCCCGGCGCCGCCCGGAACCACGACGCTCTCCTCACGGAAGGTCACCTGGGGCGCGGAGCGCTCGGGACGCCGGGGGCCTACACCGGCTCACCGCTCGCACCCGTGCCGCTGGAGGCCGAGATCCCGGTCGGCACCCCGCCCGGCGCGCAGGTCGCCGACGTACGGGTCACCGCGGAGGACGGCACGTTCGTACGGCTGCGCAGCCGGCTCGGTCGCGGGGCGCTGCTGGTCGTCCTCGTCGCCCCGGGCACCGGGGTGTGGGACCGCAAGCACTGGATGACCGCCGGGGTCATGCCCCGGCTGGCGGCCGCGGTGACCGCTCTGCCGTGCCCGGCCGAACTGCTCGTCACCGAGAGCTACCCGGGTGCGCCCGCGCACACCGTGCTGCTCGTACGCCCCGACGGCCATCTGGTCACCGCGCTGAGCGGCGTGCGCCCGGCCGATCTCTACGCGGCGGCGGAGGCGACGCTGGGCGGGGCGGCGGAGACGGACTCCGGTGTCGAGGCGGGGGCTCAGGCCGAGGCGGGGGCCGGGTCGCGCGCGCGGTGAGCGGGGGCCCCGCCCCGCTGGACCCGCCGCCGAACGCGGCACTCCCGCCCCTCCGTCCATATGGTGACGGTGAGTTGACCGGCCCACACCGGCATGGTGTACTCCGCTTCGTGACCGACACCTGCGTGCACTTGTGGCGGAGGGTCCATATGGACCTCGTCCGCTATGCGGGCTGCGTGTGTCGCCCGTCCTCCTGAACTCGCCTCTTTCAGGCTTGCCGCGCGATGCCCGGGCGCCGTCCGTGCGCCGGCGCCCTCGCGCGGCCCCTCCGCGAACGCACTTCAGGACGGTGTACGTGTCTGCCTCCCCCTCTCTGCCTACCCTTCCGTCTGACGGTCCGTCAGCCACCCCGGCTCGCGCCCTGCCCGGCGACCCGGCCGCCGGCTCCTCGGTCGCGCCGGTCGGCGCCCCCGTCACACCGGCGCCCATTTCCCCGCCCACTCAGGCGGACCTGCTCGACTTCGTGCGGCGCGTCGCCGCCGACGCCGGGCTGATCGCCTCGCTCCCGCTGGATCCGATGGGACGCACCTGGGTGCGGCTCGCAGGCCCCGGTGGCAGCGAGGCATGGCTGATCGGCTGGCCGCCCGGTTCCGGCACCGGCTGGCACGACCACGCCGAATCGGTCGGCGCCTTCCTCACCGCGTCCGGCGAGCTCCTGGAGAACTCGCTCGCCGCCCGGCTGCCCACCGACGGCTGGAAGACCCTGGAACTCACCGACGGCGTGGACCGCGAGCGGCGGCTCGCGGTCGGACAGGGCCGGGCCTTCGGACGGCACCACGTCCACGAGGTGCTCAACGAGTCGACCGACCAGCACGCGATCTCCGTGCACGCCTACTATCCGCCCCTGCCGCAGATCCGCCGCTACAGCCGCACGGGCCAGGTCCTGCGCCTGGAACAGGTCGAGCGCCCGCAGGACTGGCAGTGAGCGGGGCGCTCCCGGGCGGGGCGGCCGACGGCGGCCCCTTCGAGGGCGACTCGGCCGGCGGCAGCGAACTTCCGCTCGGAGTCGATGAGTTGCTGAAGCGGGTGCGCGACGGCTACCGCCGCATCAGACCACGCGAGGCGTACGACGCGGCCCGCACCGGGGGCGCGCTTCTGGTCGACATCCGGTACGCCGCCCTGCGCGAACGGGACGGCATGATTCCGGGCGCGCTCGTCATAGAGCGCAACGAGCTGGAGTGGCGGCTGGATCCCCAGGGCACCCACCGCGCCCCCGAAGCCACCGGCCACGATCTGCGCATAGTGGTCATCTGCAACGAGGGCTACGCGTCCAGCCTCGCGGTCGCCTCCCTGCACCGGCTGGGCCTGCGCCGGGCCACCGATCTGATCGGCGGGTTCCAGGCGTGGCGGGCGGCGGGGTTCCCGGTCGAGGCCTGAGGCCTGAGCCCGCGGGAAGCCCCTTCAGTACTCCTCGCCGTCGAGGAACTCCGTGTCCTCGCCCTCCGCCTCCAGCGCCTGTCGGACGACCCGCAGGGCCATACCCTCGGGGTACCCCTTGCGGGCGAGCATGCCCGCGAGGCGCCGTATCCGCTTGTCGCGGTCGAGGCCGCGAGTGGAACGCAGCTTGCGGGCGACGAGTTCGCGGGCCGTCGCCTCCTCCTGCTCGGAGTCGAGCTGGGCGACGGCCTCGTCGATCAGGGACGAGTCGACGCCCTTGGTCCGCAGTTCTCGGGCGAGCGCACGCCGGGCCAGGCCCCGGCCGTGGTGCCGCGACTCCACCCAGGCGTCGGCGAACGCGCTGTCGTTGATCAGGCCGACCTCCTCGAACCGCGACAGCACCTCCTCGGCCACGTCGTCCGGGATCTCGCGCCCCCGCAGCACGTCCGCGAGCTGCTTGCGCGTGCGCGGGGTCCCGGTGAGCAGGCGCAGGCAGATCGCGCGTGCCCGCTCAGCCGGGTCCCCGGGGGGTTCCTCCTTCTCGGCCCTCGACGAGCTGAAGGAACCTCCGCCTACATCGGACGCCGCACCGGCTCCACGCCGACGACGCCCCCGCGAGCCACCCCCGTACGGCTGATCCTCGTACGGCAGATCCCCCGTGCCGTCGCTCGTGCCGTCGTCCGTCCGGTCAGGGTCGGCGCCGCCTCTTCCCTGCCACTCCGGCAGGGCGTCGAGGTACGCGTACTCGGCCCAGTCGGTTCGCCGTGTCACGGGTCAGCTCTTGGCTGCGCCGGCGGCCTTGGACTTGCCGGCCTTGGCGGCTGCCGGAGCGGGCGCCGTCTTCGCGGCCGCGTCCGCCGTGGTGACCGCCGCGTCGGCGGCCGGCTCGGCGGTGGCCTTCTCCGGCCGCACACCGACGCCCAGCTTCTCCTTGATCTTCTTCTCGATCTCGTTCGCGAGGTCGGGGTTGTCCTTGAGGAAGTTGCGCGCGTTCTCCTTGCCCTGGCCGAGCTGGTCACCCTCGTACGTGTACCAGGCGCCGGCCTTGCGGACGAAGCCGTGCTCCACGCCCATGTCGATCAGGCCGCCCTCGCGGCTGATGCCCTGGCCGTAGAGGATGTCGAACTCGGCCTGCTTGAAGGGCGGGGCGACCTTGTTCTTGACGACCTTGCAGCGGGTGCGGTTGCCGACCGCCTCGGTGCCGTCCTTCAGGGTCTCGATACGACGGATGTCGATACGCACCGAGGCGTAGAACTTCAGCGCCCGGCCACCGGTCGTGGTCTCCGGGGAGCCGAACATGACGCCGATCTTCTCGCGGAGCTGGTTGATGAAGATCGCGGTGGTCTTGGACTGGTTGAGCGCGCTGGTGATCTTTCGCAGGGCCTGGCTCATCAGACGGGCCTGAAGGCCGACGTGGCTGTCGCCCATCTCGCCCTCGATCTCCGCGCGCGGGACGAGCGCGGCCACGGAGTCGATGACGATCAGGTCGAGCGCACCGGAGCGGACCAGCATGTCCACGATCTCCAGCGCCTGCTCGCCGTTGTCCGGCTGGGACAGGATCAGGTTGTCGATGTCGACGCCGAGCTTCTTCGCGTACTCGGGGTCGAGCGCGTGCTCCGCGTCCACGAACGCGACCTGGCCGCCGGCCTTCTGCGCGTTGGCCACGGCGTGCAGGGTCAGGGTCGTCTTACCGGAGGACTCCGGTCCGTAGACCTCCACAACACGGCCGCGGGGCAGGCCACCGACGCCGAGGGCGACGTCGAGCGCTGTCGACCCGGTCGAGATGACCTCGATGGGCTCATTCGGCCGCTCGCCCATGCGCATGACCGCGCCCTTGCCGAACTGCCGTTCAATCTGTGCGAGCGCGGCGTCGAGCGCCTTCTCGCGGTCGGTTCCTGCCATGGGTTCCACCCGGTTTGCTTGAGTCGATCGCTTCACGTCAAAGACGCTAACGCCTGCCACTGACAATGCGCCCCGACGCCGGCCGGGCCTGTGGACAACCCGCGCACCAATCCGCTCAAACCATGTCGAAATACCCGTCGAGAGCTTCGCCTGAGCCTCCATAAGAATAGATGTTCGATTTTGGTGTCAAGCACTCCCCGCGTACTCCCGGCGTCGTACGGCGGGTGTCTTCGACCGGGCGACGACTTCCCCAGGCGACCCCGGAAGCCTTGAGCCCTATGACCACCCTGCGCCTGCGCCCCGCCGAACGCCTCTGCCACGCGACGGGCCTGCTCCTCGTCCTCTCCGGCCTCGCGCACCTGGTGGTGTTCGCGGTCGACGGCGGCCCCTGGGACGGCCCCGTCTCCTGGCGCAAGCCCGTCACCTTCGGGCTCTCCTTCGGGGTGACGCTGATCGCGGTCGCCTGGGTCACGTCGTACCTGCGGCTGGCGCCGCGGCTGCGCACGGTCCTGCTCGTCGTGTTCGCCGCCGACTGTGTGGTGGAGGTCGGCGGGATCACCCTTCAGGCATGGCGCGGGGTGCCCTCGCACCTCGACATGGAGACGCCCTTCGACACGGCGGTGTCGATGACGCTCGCGGTGGGCGGCGGCGTCCTCGTGGCCCTGCTCACCGTCTTCGCGGTCGCGGCCTTCCGGCACCAGCCGACGGGCCCCGTCGGCATGTCCGCGGCGGTACGGTCCGGATTCGCGATCCTGCTCGTGGCGCTGGCGTCGGGTGCCGCGATGATCGCGCGCGGGGTGGTGCTCACCCGGACCGGCCACCAGGAGGCGGCCTACTCCTCCACGGCCCCGATCAAGCCGCTGCACGGAGTGAGCCTGCACGCCGTCCTGGTCCTGCCCGCTCTGGCGTGGCTGCTCTCCCGCACCTCATGGAGCGAGCGAACTCGCCGGCGGACGATGACGACGGCCATCGGCTGCTACGCCGCCGCGGTCGCCGGTGCCGCAGTCTGGGCGATCGTCACCTACTGAGGCGCGACGAGTACCCGCATGCCATCTCGCACCGGTCCGCCCTCTGTCATGATCACCATCATGCCCCTACGCATAACGCACGCCGAGGTCGCGGACATCGTGCAGGCTCTCGCCGATCACCAGCGCTACTGGGGCGATCGCGACCTCCGCGCGCTCCACCTGCTGCCCCTGGTGCACGAGTTCGGCTCGACGTGCTTCGCAGCCCGGGCCGACGACGGTGTCCTCGGGTATCTGATCGGTTTCGTCACGCCCGACCGCACCGGGTACGTCCACCTGGTCGCCACCCGCGACGACGCCCGCGGCACCGGTCTGGGACGCCGGCTGTACGAGGCGTTCACCGAGGCCGCCCGGGCGCAGGGCGCGGTCCGGCTGAAGGCGATCACCGCGGTGGGCAACGAGGGTTCGGCGGCGTTCCACCGCAGCATGGGGTTCGACGTGTCGACCGTGCCGGACTACAACGGACCGGGGCAGCACCGCGTGGTGTTCACGCGCGGCCTGCCGACGTAGTACTTACGACGAACCGTCCGCCGTGGTCCCGACTCCGGCCTCCCCGGCACCCGATGCCTCCGCCTCCGGCTGCCGTACCCAGCGCCGCCACGCGCGCGTGAGCGAGCCGTCGACGGCTGGGCCGCGGCGCCGGTGCCCGTGGACACGGGGGTCGTCCGTGACGGCGTACCGCTTCACGTACGCGCCCAGGAACGCCTGCAGGGTGGCGACCGCGGGGATGGCGATCAGCGCGCCGACGGCGCCGAGCAGGGCCGTGCCCGCGATGACCGAGCCGAAGGCGACGGCGGGGTGGATGTCGACGGTCTTCGAGGTCAGCTTGGGCTGGAGCATGTAGTTCTCGAACTGCTGGTAGACCACGACGAAGACCAGCACCCAGAGCGCGTACCACGGGGCGACCGTGAAGGCGATCAGCATCGGCAGGGCACCCGCGAGATACGTGCCGATGGTGGGGATGAACTGCGAGACCAGGCCCACCCAGACACCGAGCACGGGCGCGTAGGGCACGCCCAGGGCCTGGAACAGGATGTAGTGCGCGATCCCGGAGATGAGCGCCATGAGGCCGCGCGAGTATATGTAGCCGCCCGTCTTGTCCACGGCGATCTCCCACGCGCGCAGCACCTCGGCCTGGCGGGCGGGCGGCAGGACGGAGCACAGGGCGCGGCGCAGCCGGGGCCCGTCGGCGGCGAAGTAGAACGAGAACAGGGCGATCGTCAGCAGCTGGAACAGCCCGCCGAGCACCTGGGCGGACACGTCGAGCACACCGGCGGCGCTGTTCTGCACGTACTTGCGCAGCCAGTCGGAGCGGAGGACCCCCTCCTGCACGTCGACGCGTCTCAGCTCGGTGTGGAAGGTGTGGTTGACCCAGCTGATGACCGAGTCGAGATAGCCGGGGAAGCCCTCGACCATCGTGATGATCTGGCCCGCGAGCATCGAACCGAGCAGGGTGACGAACCCGGCCGCGACGATCAGCAGACCGAGGAACACCAGGAGGGTGGCGAACCCCCGGCGCAGGCCGCGCGCCGCCATCCAGCTCACCGCGGGCTCTATGGCGAGCGCCAGGAAGAACGCGATGAGGATGTTGAGCAGCAGGCCGATCAGCTGATGGAAGGCCCAGCTGCCCAGCTGGAAGACGGCGACGAGGGCGAGCGCGAGCACCATGGCGCGCGGCAGCCAGCGCGGCATGCGGGCACCGGTGGCCCCGGCGGCAGCCTCGGTCGGCGGTCGGCCGGGCGCCGGCGTACCGATCGGAGGTGCGTGCTGAGGGGCCGTCTGGCCGGTGTCGTCAGTGGGTGCCACGGAGCCAGTCTCACCCATGCCACCGACAGCCCTCGGTCTCCTGTGAGCTTTGTCGGCCCGCGACATCCTGTGAGCTTTGTTACGGGAGCGGGTCAGCGCTTCTCTCGCGGCACGTCCATGACCGTGCAGACCACGCTCCATACGTCCTTGGCGTCCCAGCCGGCGTCCAGTGCCTGGTGCACCGTCCGACTGCCGAGCTCCGCCATCACGTGATCGCGCGCGAAGGTGTCGGCGTACCCCGGACCGAAGTGTTCCGCCATCCGCTGCCAGAAGACCGTCAACCGCATGAAACCAGTATCCCGCCCCTGCGGGTGGGGCCCACCCCGGGACCGCTTGCCACGCGCGCGTTCCGGCCTACGGTCTGACGCATGGCCGAATCCGGAGCTTCACCGCGCCCCTCCGCGCCCCCTGCGCGCTCCCCTCTCTTCCGCGCCGAGCACTTCGTGTGGCTCACCGCACGCGTGCTGGAGCAGCGACTGTTCTCCCACCACTTCCTGAACGGCGGCGCCGACCCTGTGGAGGCGGCGCTGGAGGCCTACCGCAACGAGGACGGCGGGTACGGCCACGCGCTGGAGCCCGATCTGCGCGGTCCGGTCAGCCAGCCGCTGCACACCGCGCACGCGCTGGGCGTCCTGGACGCCATCGGGCGGTGCGCCGGGCAGCGCGTGGAGCGGGTGTGCCGCTATCTGACGTCGGTGTCCACCGCGGACGGCGCGCTGCCGGCGATCCATCCCAGCCAGCGCGGCTATCCGGCTGCCCCGTTCATCCCGATCGTGGAGGACCCGCCGAGCGCGCTCCTCGCCACCGGTCCGGTGGTGGGCCGGCTGCACCGCAACGAGGTGTGGCACGCGTGGCTGTTCCGCGCCACCGACTTCTGCTGGCAGGCCGTGGAGGCCCTGGAGAAGTCGCACCCCTACGAGATCCAGGCCGCCGTGACCTTCCTGGACTCGGTGCCCGACCGCCCGCGCGCGGAGGCGGCGGCCGACCGCCTCGGCCGCCTGGTGCGTGAGCAGGGGCTCGCCGCACTGGATCCGGAGCGGCTCGACGACCAGCCCGTCGCACCCGGCTACGCCCCGGGTGAGCATCACTTCCCGTACGACTTCGCCAAGAGTCCGCGCTCCCTCGCGCGCGGGTGGTTCACCGACGACGAGATGAGCCGCTCCCTGGACTCCCTCGCCGCGGAGCAGCGGGAGGACGGCGGGTGGCCGGTGCGGTGGCGGCAGTGGGCGCCCGGCACGGCCCTGGAGGCCCGCCCCATGGTGACGATCAACGCCCTGCGGACCCTCAGGGCGTACGGCCGCTTCGTCGGGTGAGCCGGGCCTCAGCCGCCGATGGCCCGCACTCCCGCCGTCACGACCACGGCGGCCGCCGCGAGGCCCGCGGCCCGCGCGTTGAGCACCGGGGTCTGCGTCCGCGAACGTCTGCTGGGCGGTGAGGGCGGCGAGCAGCGCGACGGGCAGCAGGGCGGCGAGCCGCCTGACGAGCGGCCGCTCCAGGACGCCCGCCGGCACGAGCAGTCCGGCGAGCTTGACGGCGTAGCAGCCGAGGGCGGTCGCGCCGATCGCGATCCAGGTGTTCACCGTGCTTCCTCCGGTGCGTCATGGCGCCGCCCGATGCGGCGGCCCTCGGCGAAGAGCACCAGCGGCGCCGCGAGTGCGGCCACAAGATCTCGACGCCGTCGGCGATGGCCGCGATCACGAAGTGCTCGTGGGTGTGCCGGACGAAGGTCTTGCGGATGTAGCGGGCCCGCAGCAGGTCGACGCCCGGCGGTTCCGCGTACCGCCAGTGCCGCGCCCGCTCGGACGAACCCGCCATGTCGCCATTCTCCGCCACAGATCCCGCCGCTCTCCGCCTCGCCACCGCCCCGGCCCGCCCGTCCGGCCTGCTGCCCGCATTTCCCCAGGTCAGGCGGATTGTCAGTGCTCGGGTGCACGATGGACGCATGGTCAGCTCTGCACACCCGGCCCTGGAAGGCTTCTCCCCCGCGACCCGCAACTGGTTCACGGGGGCGTTCTCCGCGCCCACCGAAGCCCAGGCGGGCGCGTGGAAGGCCATCCGGGAGGGCTCGGACGTGCTGACGGTCGCGCCGACCGGCTCCGGCAAGACGCTGGCCGCGTTCCTCGCCGCCCTGGACCAGCTGGCCTCGACACCTCCCCCCGCCGACCCGAAGAAGCGCTGCCGCGTTCTGTACGTCTCGCCGCTCAAGGCTCTGGCGGTCGACGTCGAGCGCAACCTGCGCAGCCCGCTCACCGGCATCCGCCAGGAAGCCGTGCGCCTGGGCCTGCCCGAGCCGGAGATCAAGGTCGGCATCCGCTCCGGCGACACCCCGCCCGCCGAGCGCCGCGCGCTGGCCACGCGCCCGCCGGACATCCTGATCACCACCCCGGAGTCCCTGTTCCTGATGCTGACGTCGGCCACGCGCGACGCGCTGACCGGCATCGACACGGTGATCCTGGACGAGGTGCACGCGGTCGCGGGCACCAAGCGCGGCGCGCATCTGGCGCTCACCCTGGAGCGGCTCGACGAGCTGCTGCCCAAGCCGGCCCGCCGCATCGGGCTGTCGGCGACCGTCCGCCCGGTGGACGAGGTGGCCCGCTACCTCTCGCCCCGCCGCAAGGTGGAGATCGTCCAGCCGGAGTCCGGCAAGGAGTTCGACCTCTCCGTCGTCGTCCCGGTCGAGGACATGGGCGAGGTGGGCACCGCCCCGGCGGCCGACGGCGGCGAGGGGGCGGAGCGGCCGTCGATCTGGCCGCACGTCGAGGAGCGGATCACCGACCTGGTGCAAGCCCACCGGTCGACGATCGTGTTCGTCAACTCCCGCCGCCTCGCGGAGCGGCTGTGCAACCGGCTCAACGAGATCGCCTACGAGCGGGCGACCGGCGAACCCCTGGAGGAGGACCACTCCCCCGCCCAGCTGATGGGCGGTTCGGGCGCGGCCCAGGGCGCACCGCAGGTCATCGCCCGCGCGCACCACGGCTCGGTCTCCAAGGAACAGCGCGCCATCGTCGAGGAGGAGCTGAAGGCTGGCCGGCTGCCCGCCGTGGTGGCCACCTCCAGCCTGGAGCTGGGCATCGACATGGGCGCGGTGGACCTGGTCGTCCAGGTCGAGTCGCCGCCCTCGGTGGCCTCCGGCCTCCAGCGCGTCGGCCGCGCCGGGCACCAGGTGGGCGCGGTCTCCCGTGGCGTGGTCTTCCCGAAGTACCGCGGCGACCTCGTGCAGGCCGCCGTGGTCACCGAGCGGATGCGCTCGGGCGCCATCGAGTCCCTGAAGGTTCCGTCGAACCCGCTGGACGTACTCGCCCAGCAGCTGGTGGCCATGACCTCGATGGACACCTGGCAGGTCGACGACCTGCTGGCCATGGTCCGTCGCGCCGCGCCCTTCGCCTCCCTGCCGGAGTCGGCGTTCACGGCGGTCCTCGACATGCTCGCCGGCCGCTATCCGTCCGACGCGTTCGCCGAGCTGCGTCCGCGCGTGGTGTGGGACCGGGTCGCCGGGACGGTCACGGGCCGCCCCGGCGCGCAGCGCCTCGCCGTCACCTCCGGTGGCACGATCCCCGACCGCGGCCTCTTCGGCGTCTTCCTCGCGGGCTCCGACCCCAAGAAGGGCGGCGGACGGGTCGGCGAGCTGGACGAGGAGATGGTCTACGAGTCCCGCGTGGGCGACGTGTTCACGCTGGGCACGAGTTCCTGGCGGATCGAGGACATCACGCGCGACCGCGTGCTGGTCTCCCCGGCGCCGGGCGTGGCGGGCCGGCTGCCGTTCTGGAAGGGCGACCAGCTGGGCCGCCCCCTCGAACTCGGCCGCGCGGTGGGCTCGTTCCTGCGCGAGATCGGCTCGCTGTCCAAGGAGGACGCCCGGCTGCGTCTGATCACCGCAGGCCTCGACGCCTGGGCGGCGGACAACGTGCTGTCGTACCTGGACGAGCAGCGCGAGGCCTGCGGTCACGTCCCGGACGACCGCACCATCGTCGTCGAGCGCTTCCGCGACGAGCTCGGCGACTGGCGCGTCGTCGTGCACTCCCCCTTCGGCGCCCAGGTCCACGCGCCGTGGGCGCTCGCGCTCAGCACCCGGCTCTCCGAGCGCTACGGCATGGACGCGCAGGTCATGCACGCCGACGACGGCATCGTGCTGCGCCTGCCGGACGCCGACCTGATGAGCCTGGACCTGCTGGACCAAGAGCCCACGAAGGACGACGCCTTCCACCGGGGCACCGACCCCGAGCAGGCGCCCGTCGGCGCGGCGGACATCGCCTTCGACAAGGGCGACGTCGACCAGATCGTCACCGACCAGGTCGGCGGCTCGGCCCTGTTCGCCTCCCGCTTCCGCGAGTGCGCGGCCCGCGCGCTGCTGCTGCCTCGCCGCACCCCCGGCAAGCGCACGCCGCTGTGGCAGCAGCGCCAGCGCGCCTCCCAACTGCTCCAGGTCGCGAACGAGTTCGGCTCCTTCCCGATCATCCTGGAGGCGGTACGCGAGTGTCTCCAGGACGTCTTCGACGTCCCCGGCCTCGTCGAGCTGATGGGCGACATCGAGTCCCGCAAGGTCCGCCTGGTCGAGGTCACCACCCCCGAGCCGTCCCCCTTCGCCCGCTCCCTCCTCTTCGGCTACGTCGCCCAGTTCCTGTACGAGGGCGACTCCCCGCTCGCCGAGCGGCGCGCTGCGGCGCTCTCGCTGGACTCGCGGCTGTTGGCCGAGCTGTTGGGCCAGGCGGAGCTGCGCGAACTGCTCGACGCGGACGTGCTGACCGAGCTGGAGCGCGAGTTCCAGTGGCTCACCGAGGACCGCCGGGTCAAGGACCCCGAGGGCGTCGCCGACCTGCTGCGGCTGCTCGGCCCGCTCACGGACGCCGAGCTGGCCGAGCGGGGCGCCGAGCCGCAGTGGGCCGAGGAACTGGCCGCCGCCCGCCGCGCCATCAAGGTCCGCATCGCCGGGACCGACCACTGGGCGGCGATCGAGGACGCGGGCCGGCTGCGCGACGCCCTGGGCACGGCGCTTCCGGTCGGTGTCCCCGAGGCCTTCACGGAGCCGGTCAAGGACCCCCTCGGCGACCTCCTCGCCCGCTACGCGCGCACCCACGGCCCGTTCACGTCGGTCACGGCGGCGGCCCGCTTCGGGCTGGGCGTCGCGGTGACGGACGGCGCGCTGCAGCGGCTCGCCGCGAACGGCCGTGTCGTGCAAGGGGAGTTCCACCCGGCCGGCATCGGCCAGGAGTGGTGCGACGCGGCGGTGCTGCGCCGTCTGCGCCGCCGTTCCCTTGCCGCGCTGCGCCATGAGCTGGAGCCGGTCGCCCCCGAGGCGCTGGCCCAGTTCCTGCCCCAGTGGCAGCACATCGGCAAGGGCCACGGCCTGAAGGGCACCGACGGACTGGTGCGCGCCATCGAGCAGTTGCAGGGCGCCTCCGTGCCCGCGTCGGCCCTGGAGAAGCTGATCCTGCCGTCGCGCGTCGCGGACTACACCCCGGCGATGCTCGACGAACTCACCGCGGCCGGAGAGGTGGTGTGGTCCGGTGCGGGTGCGCTGCCCGGCAAGGACGGCTGGGTCTCGCTCTACATGGCGGACGCGGCCCCGCTGCTCCTGCCGCCGCCCCATCCCCTGGAGCTGACGGAGCTCCACCAGAGCATCCTGAGCGCGCTGTCGGGGGGCTACGGCCTGTTCTTCCGGCAGATCGCCGACCAGGTCCGTGCCACCCACCCCGCCGCCACCGACGCCAAACTGGCCGACGCCCTCTGGGACCTGGCCTGGTCGGGACGGCTCACCAACGACACGTTCGCCCCGATGCGCTCCCTGCTGGGCTCCGGCCGTACGGCGGGCTCCACCGCCCACCGTGCCAGGCGCTCGGTCCCGCGCGGTCGTTACGGCTCGCTGACGGGCGGAGCCCGCCCCACCGCCTCCCGCAACGGCCCGCCGTCCGTTGCGGGCCGCTGGTCCCTGCTCCCCGCGCACGAACCGGACGCCACGGTGCGCGCGCACGCCCTGGCCCGCACGCTGCTCGACCGGCACGGCGTGGTCACGCGCGGGGCGGTCGGCGCCGAGGGAGTCGAGGGCGGCTTCTCGTCGGTGTACCGGATCCTGTCCGCCTTCGAGGAGAGCGGCCAGGCCCGTCGGGGCTATGTCGTGGAGGGGCTCGGCGCGGCCCAGTTCGCGATGGACGGAGCGGTGGACCGGCTCCGGGCGGTGTCCAACGCCCGCGACCGAGGCGAGGCGCTACCCGCCCAGGGCACCGGAGCCGACGGCCCCGCCTCCTCCGCCTCCGGCTTCGGCCTCCCCGACTTCGACAGCGAGATCGACTGGCCGCCGTCCGACAACGGCACGGCGCCGGACGAGTACGTCTCCCCCAAGGACTTCACGGCCCCCGGTTACGGCGGTCCCCGCGGCGGAGGCGCCTCGTACGGCTCCGGCGCCCGTTCCGGATTCGGCGACCGTCGTACCCGTACGTCCGCCGCCGACTCCCGTGCGGTCGTCCTGGCCGCCGCCGACCCCGCGAACGCCTACGGTTCCGCGCTCCCGTGGCCCGAGCCGCCGACCGGGGCCGGGCACAAGCCGGGGCGCAAGGCGGGTTCGCTCGTCGTCCTGGTGGCCGGCGAGCTGGTGCTCTACATGGAACGGGGCGGCAAGACGCTGCTGGCCTGGCCCTCCGCCCCGGACATCGCGGCCACCGACGACCCCCGTCTCCGGGCGGCCGCGGAGGCCCTGGCCGCGGCCGCGCGCGCGGGCTCCGTCGGCACGATCACCGTCGAACGCATCAACGGCGCCTCGGCCCTGACCTCCCCCATAGGCACCCTCCTGGAAGGAGCCGGCTTCATCGCGACCCCACGCGGCCTACGCATCCGGTCATGACAGAGCGCCGCGCGCAACGGGCCCCGCTCCCGCCCACGGGCCCCTCACACCGACCGACCCACACCGCACCGTGCCCCCCGGGTCGGCACCCTGCTGGAAGAAGCGGGCTTCATCGCGACCCCACGCGGCCCGCGCATCCGGTCATGACAGGGCCGCCTCGCGGCAACGGGCCTGCTGCACCATGCGAAGGGCCACCTCACATCGACGGCCCCGTCCAGCAGACCCGCGTCGCCCTCAAGGCACCCTCCTGCAAGGAGCCCGCGGTATCGCGCCCCGCGACAGGGCCGCCTCGCCTCGCGGCAACGGCCTGCTGCACCACTCCCACGGGGCCACCTCACACCGACCGACCTGCTCAGCAGAGCGTGTCACCCTTGACCCATGCCCGAGGGTGACACGGTCTGGCTGACCGCGCGGCGGCTGCGCGACGCGCTGGCGTCCAAGGTGCTGACCCGCAGCGACCTGCGGGTGCCCCGCTTCGCCACGGCCGACCTCACCGGACGCGCGGTGCTGGACGTGGTCCCGCGCGGCAAGCACCTGCTCACCCGCATCGAGGGCGGCCTGACCCTGCATTCGCACCTGCGGATGGACGGCTCCTGGAAGGTGTACGCCCCCGAGCGGCGCTGGGGCGGCGGCCCCGCCCACCAGATCCGCGTGATCCTCGGCACCGAAGACCGGACGGCCGTCGGCTACCGCCTCCCGGTCCTCGAACTCCTCCGCACCGAAGAGGAGTCCCGCGTCGTGGGCCACCTCGGCCCCGACCTGCTGGGCCCGGGCTGGGACCCGGAGCAGGCTCTCGCCAACCTCCTCGCCGACCCGGCCCGCTCCCTCGGTGAGGCCCTGCTCGACCAGCGCAATCTCGCCGGCGTCGGCAACGTCTACAAGTGCGAGCTCTGCTTCCTCCTGGGCGCCACGCCCTGGCTCCCGATGGGCGCACTGCCCGCCGACCGGGCCGCGAAGCTGCCCGACCTGGCCCAGAAGCTTCTGGTGGTCAACCGCGACCGCCCGGTCCGCATCACGACCAACGACCGCGGCCAGAACCTCTTCGTCTACGGCCGCGAGGGCCAGCCGTGCCTGCGCTGCCGCACCCCGATCCGGGTGGCCGACCAGGGCGACGGCTCCCGCGAGCGCCCCACTTACTGGTGCCCGACCTGCCAGCGAGGCCCCGCCCCGGCACCGGGCTCCCTCGAGGCACGCCGCATCCACCCCCGTACGCCCCACTGACGACGCACTGCCAGGAACACGCAGACCCCTACCAGAAACACCCACCACTCACGCCGCCCCCGGCCCCGCGCCCGAACGCCCGCCCCGGGACGACACCCTTCCCGCCCGCCATGCCGCCACCCACCGTCCCGCCTCGACGGATCCCACGGCCCGCGTCTTCGGCACGACGTGCACCGGCAGAAGGCTCAGCCCCCAGCCCCCGGCCGCGATCGTCCCTTCGAGAAGTCCCGCATCCACCCCGAGGAGGATCCGCAGCACCGCCCACCACCACACCGCTCCCAGCCCCAGGGCGGCCCCCCAGCTCGCTATTCGTCCCATGGCCGCCACCTCCAGCCGGACGCTAGAACGCCATCCGCTGCCGATGCGAGGGCGCACCACGGGCACACGGACGCACCTGGTCATAGTTCGCGTCCTCCGTCAGTGCGGCCCGGTGATTGCCTCCACCCTGACCGCCCCACCCGGTACCGGCAAATGGAGGCATGGCGGAACAACCGCACGACAACGCAGGACCACGCACGACCACACAACGCACGACAACGCACGAAAGCCCCGGCCATGACTCCCCAGATCTCCTGGAGAACCCCGGCCGGGGCTTCACGTAGTGCGTCAGTGGTGCGTCAGCGAGCCATGCCCGTGGACGTCACGCGGCGACGACGTCCACCGCCTTGGCAGGCGCCTTGATGGTCACCCGTTCCGGTGGCACACCGGTCACCGAGACAGAACCCAGCATCGGACGAACCGGTGCCGGCACGGACTCGGTGGCCGCGGCGGACTGGGCCAGCTCGGCGAGGGCGAGTTCGTCGCTCACTTCCCGCATGAGCTCGGACATCCGTACGTCCAGCGCGTCGCAGATGGCGGCGAGCAGCTCGGAGGAAGCCTCCTTCTGCCCCCGCTCCACCTCGGAGAGATAGCCGAGTGAGACTCGGGCGGACGAGGAGACTTCGCGCAGAGTACGGCCCTGGCGTTGGCGCTGCCGACGCAGCACGTCACCCAGCAGGCGACGAAGCAGAATCATCGGTGGCTCCCTCCTCGGACCGTGTAGCCGCATCCTTCACGCCCCACCGTACCGCCTCGCGCTGCGGCCGTGCGGGGAGCGATGTCGTGTTCACTCAGGGCTGCAAACATCAAAACCCCCCGTTCTGTTCCGTATCCTGTGCCCGCTCATTTCCGCTCTGTTCGCCTGCGAGCTCCGTCAGCAGCAGTGCGAGTACGCTCCGTACACTCTCCATACGAATTTCCGGGCGGGAGCCGTTCAACCGCAGAGCCTCGACTTTTCCGCCACCGGCGGAACCGGAATTCGGCCCACTGGGACCGGCGACGGCGACGAAGACCGTGCCGACCGGCTGGCCGTCCTGCGGATCGGGGCCCGCCACACCGGTCGTCGCAAGGCCCCAGTCGGCGCCGAGCGCCTGCCGCGCTCCGGCCGCCATCTGTGCCGCGACCTGCGGGTCCACCGCGCCGCGTTGCGCCAGCAGGGTGGCGTCAACCCCCAGCAGCCGGTGCTTGAGTTCCGTGGCGTAGGCGGTGACCGATCCACGGAAGACCTTGGAGGCTCCCGGAACCGCCGTGACCTCCGCCGCGACCAGTCCCCCGGTGAGCGACTCGGCGACGGCAAGCGTCTCGCCCCTCACCGTGAGTAGTCGCACCACTTCAGTGGCCGCGGAATTCACGCTTCCGTCTCCTCCAGCGCCGCTTGCCGCTCGGCCATTCCCCGCCGACGCAGCACAATGGCTTGTCTCACATAGTCGAGGCCGGTCATGACGGTGAGCACGACGGCCGCCGCCATCACCCACCACCTCAGCGTCGCCAGCCACCCCGTCAGCGCCAGGACGTACATCCCCACGGCCACGCCCTGGGTGAGCGTCTTGAGCTTTCCGCCGCGGCTCGCGGGAATGACGCCGTAGCGGATGACCAGGAAACGGATCAGCGTGATGCCGATCTCCCGGCCGAGAATGACGGCCGTCACCCACCACGGCAGGTCACCGAGGTAGGAGAGACAGATCAGCGCCGCCCCCATGATCGCCTTGTCGGCGATGGGGTCGGCGATCTTTCCGAAGTCGGTGACGAGGTTGTACGTGCGCGCCAGGTGGCCGTCGAACAGGTCGGTGATCATGGCGACGGCGAAGGCCGCCCAGGCGAACGAGCGCCAGGCCGGGTCGTAGCCGCCGTCGGCCAGCATCAGCGCCACGAACCCGGGGACGAGCACCAGCCGGAGCATCGTCAGCAGATTGGCGACATTCCAGACGCTGGCCTGGTTGACGGCCGCGGCCGCCAGCTTTCCCCCACGCGGGGTCCTGGCCTCACCCTGAGGTCCGAGGACGGTCCCGTCGCCCGCGCCGGGCGAGGTGGCGGAGCCCGGGGTGCCCTGCGCGCCGGAGGAGGAGCCGCCTCCGGCGGATGCCGGGACTCCGGTCATCTGGCCGCCTCCTCACCATGCGCCGACGAGCCCAGCGGCTCGGCCACCAGGTCGACACCCTCGGTACCGACCACCTTCGCCTCGACCATACGACCGACGCTCAGGCCTTCGCCGCCCAGGAGCACCACTTGGCCGTCGGTCTCGGGCGCCTGGTGCGCACCGCGGCCGAACACGCCCTCCTCGGCGTCGTCGTCGTAGCCGAGCGACTCGACCAGGACGTGCACTGTCTCACCGACGCGCTCCTCGGCACGCTGCGAGACGAGCTCCTCGGACAGCCGGGAGATGTGCGCCAGCCGCTCGGCGACGACGTCCTCGTCGAGCTTGTCGTCGTACGTCGCCGCCTCCGTGCCCTCCTCGTCGGAGTAGCCGAAGACGCCGATGGCGTCCAGCCGGGCGTGGGTCAGGAAGCGCTCCAGCTCGGCCAGGTCGGCCTCGGTCTCGCCAGGGAAGCCGACGATGAAGTTGGAGCGCGCACCGGCCTGGGGGGCCTTGGTGCGGATGGTGTCGAGCAGCTCCAGGAAGCGGTCGGTGTCGCCGAAGCGGCGCATCTTGCGCAGCACGCCGGGGGCGGAGTGCTGGAAGGACAGGTCGAAGTACGGAGCGATCTTCGGGATGGACGTCAGGACGTCGATCAGCCCCGGGCGCATCTCGGCCGGCTGGAGGTAGCTGACGCGCACCCGCTCGATGCCGTCGACCTCGGCCAGCTCGGGCAGCAGCGACTCGAGCAGACGGATGTCGCCCAGGTCCTTGCCGTAGGAGGTGTTGTTCTCGGAGACGAGCATGACCTCCTTCACACCCTGCTCGGCCAGCCAGCGCGTCTCGTTCAGGACGTCGCTCGGGCGGCGGGAGATGAAGGAGCCGCGGAAGGACGGGATGGCACAGAAGGAGCAGCGCCGGTCGCAGCCGGAGGCGAGCTTCACGGAGGCCACCGGGGAGCCGTCCAGACGGCGGCGCAGGGGCGCGCGGGGGCCGGACTGCGGGGCGAGGCCCTCGGGGAGGTCCGTGGGGGCGCCGTGCCCGGGCAGGGCCACCTCGGTCGCCGACTCCTGGCGCGCGGCCGGGCTGAGCGGTAGCAGCTTGCGGCGGTCGCGCGGGGTGTGCGCGGCGTGGATGCCGCCGCTCAGGATGGTCTGCAGGCGGTCAGAGATGTCCGAGTAGTCGTCGAAACCGAGCACGCCGTCGGCCTCGGGGAGGGCCTCGGCGAGCTCCTTGCCGTACCGCTCGGCCATGCAGCCCACCGCCACGACGGCCTGGGTTCTGCCATGCCCCTTGAGGTCGTTGGCCTCCAGGAGGGCGTCGACGGAGTCCTTCTTGGCGGCGTCCACGAAGCCACAGGTGTTGACCACGGCGACATCGGCGTCCCCGGCGTCCTCGACGAGCTGCCAGCCGTCCGCCTCCAAACGGCCTGCGAGCTCCTCCGAGTCCACCTCGTTACGGGCGCAGCCGAGAGTGACTAGTGCGACGGTACGGCGTTCAGGCATGGGCTCAAGAGTACTTTGTCTCGCCGACCGCCCCTGTCGACGGGGTTGGCCCATGTCAACGGGGTTGGCCGAGCCCGGCCAACCCCGTGTTCACGCGCCCCTGCGGTGCTCAGCCGACCTCGGGGTCGCCCTTCGTGTACGTGAGCCGCTCCACGGCCCCCGGCTGGAAGTCGTTCTCGATCTTCTTGCCGTTGACGTAGAGCTGGATCGACCCGGCGTCGCCGAGGATGAGGTTGATCTTCGAGCTGTCCTGGAAGGTCTTGGAGTCGCCCTTCTTCAGGAGGCCGTCGAAGAGCATGCGGCCGTTGTGGTCCTTGGCGGAGATCCAGCTCTGCCCGCCCGGGGCGGTGACCTGGACCGTCACCTTGTCCTGGGGCGCGGCCGCGATGGCGCTGTCGGAGGGTTCGGGCTTCTCGTCGGCCGGCTTGGTGTCGCGCGGCGTCGGCGAGGCGGGCTTGCTGGTGCTGGGCGTGGCGCCCTCGGCGACCTGCGCCTTGCCGCCGCCGTCGTCGCCGCCCTTGACGGCCGTGAAGCCGACGAAGCCGATCACGACGACGATCGCGGCCACCATGGCCGCGGTCCAGTTGGGGCCGCGCCGCTCGGGACGGATGCGTTCCGCCTCGAACAGAGGAGCGGCCGGGGTCGGCGCGGGGCCGCCGCCGTGCTCGGCCGCGTACTGCTCCAGCAGCGGGGCGGGATCGAGGTCGACGGCCTTGGCCAGGGTGCGGATGTGTCCGCGGGCGTACACGTCGCCGCCGCACGGAGCGAAGTCGTCCGCCTCGATGGCGTGCACGATGGCCATACGGACACGGGTGGCGCTGCTGACGTCGTCGACGGTCAGCCCGGCCGCGATGCGCGCCTGCCTCAGGGCGCGGCCGACAGAGGTGTGGGCTTCCTCGGAAACGTCTTGCAAGGGACGCTCGTCTTCAGGGGAGTTGCCGATGGACACGGGGGCGCCTTTCGAGCGTGTAGCCACCTGTGCTGGAGGTTCAGTCTAGGGGGGGTGCGAAAGGGTGGGGCAACCGGGCGGTAGGACTTTGTACGCCATCGGAATGGCCGGTCATCCCGGTGACTGGACAAATACGCTTTCCCCGTGGGAGGCGCACCAATCCACTCCGTCAACTTGACGTACGGCGAAGGGAAACGGTTGCCCGCCGATCTTCTCACGAGTGGATCACGACGATGCCGCCGTCCGGCCCAGGCGGGTGGCCCGGACGGCCCGCGTCCCTATCCTTCGGACTGCCCGCGGATCGCCGAGAGCACGCCGTCCAGGTCGTCGGGTTTCACGAGAACGTCACGCGCCTTGGACCCCTCGCTCGGGCCGACGATGCCCCGGGACTCCATGAGGTCCATGAGCCGTCCGGCCTTGGCGAAGCCGACGCGCAGCTTGCGCTGGAGCATCGAGGTCGAGCCGAACTGCGTGGAGACGACGAGTTCGGCCGCCTGGCACAGCAGGTCGAGGTCGTCGCCGATGTCCTCGTCGATCTCCTTCTTCTGCTTGCTGCCCACGGTGACGTCGTCCCGGAAGACGGGCGCCATCTGGTCCTTGCAGTGCTGTACGACGGCCGCGACCTCTTCCTCGGTCACGAACGCGCCCTGCATACGGGTCGGCTTGTTGGCGCCCATCGGCAGGAACAGCCCGTCGCCCTTGCCGATCAGCTTCTCGGCGCCCGGCTGGTCCAGGATGACGCGCGAGTCGGCGAGCGAGGAGGTGGCGAACGCGAGCCGCGAGGGCACGTTCGCCTTGATCAGACCGGTGACGACGTCCACCGAGGGGCGCTGTGTGGCCAGCACCAGGTGGATGCCGGCCGCGCGCGCGAGCTGCGTGATGCGCACGATCGCGTCCTCGACGTCGCGCGGCGCGACCATCATCAGGTCGGCGAGCTCGTCGACGATGACCAGCAGGTACGGGTAGGGCTGGAGTTCGCGCTCGCTGCCCTCGGGGGCCTTCACCTTGCCGCTGCGCACGGCCTGGTTGAAGTCGTCGATGTGCCGGTATCCGTACGCCGCGAGGTCGTCGTAGCGCAGGTCCATCTCGCGGACGACCCACTGGAGCGCCTCGGCGGCCCGCTTGGGGTTGGTGATGATCGGCGTGATCAGGTGCGGGATGCCCTCGTAGGCCGTCAGCTCGACGCGCTTGGGGTCGACGAGGACCATGCGTACGTCCTCGGGGGTGGCGCGCATCATGACCGACGTGATCAGACAGTTGATGCAGGACGACTTGCCGGAGCCGGTGGCGCCCGCGACGAGTATGTGCGGCATCTTCGCCAGCGAGTGCATGACGTAGCCGCCCTCGACGTCCTTGCCGAAGGCGACCAGCATCGGGTCGTCGTCCTCCGCGGACTCCGCGAGCCGCAGCACGTCGCCGAGGTTGACCATCTCCCGGTCGGTGTTGGGGATCTCGATGCCGACCGCCGACTTGCCGGGGATCGGGCTGATGATCCGCACGTCGGGGCTGGCGACGGCGTACGCGATGTTCTTGGTGAGCGCGGTGATCCGCTCGACCTTGACGGCGGGACCGAGCTCGACCTCGTAGCGCGTGACCGTCGGACCGCGCGTGAAGCCGGTGACGCGGGCGTCGACCTTGAACTCGGTGAAGACGGTGGTCAGCGAGGCGACGACGGCGTCGTTGGCGGCGCTGCGCGCCTTGCCGGGGCCCCCGCGCGTGAGCAGGTCGAGCGAGGGCAGCGAGTAGGTGATATCACCGGACAGCTGGAGCTGCTCCGCGCGCGCGGGCAGGTCGCGCGGGGCCGCGGGCGGGGCCTTGGTGAGGTCGGGGACGGCACCCTTGAGCTTCTCCTGCTGGGGGCGCGCGGCCGGGACGGGCGTGGGCGCCGGGGTCGGCGTCGTCTCCTCGCGGTCGCCCACGCTCACCCCCTGGGTGAGGTCGGCGACGAGCGGCGAGGGGGGCATGCCGTGCAGGACGGCGCCGTCGAGCGCGGCTGCGGCGGCCGCGGCGACGTCCACGGCGTCCAGCTGCCGTTCCATGTCGGGCTGCGCCACGGCGGAGCGCCGGGGGCGGCCGCGCCGCTTGGCGAGGGCCAACTGCTCGGCGCTCTCGGGGTCGTACGGCTGCCCGTCGTCCTGCCGCCCGCGACGGCTCGTGGGCAGCGCCTCGCGCCACTGCTGTTCGTACCGGGAGTCGTCCTCGGTGAAGTCGTCGCGCTCGGGGTCGTGCGCGACGCCGAGCCGCATGCCGAGCTCGCGCAGCCGGCGCGGGATGGCGTTGACCGGGGTGGCGGTCACGACGAGCAGGCCGAAGACCGTGAGGAGCACGAGCAGCGGTACGGCGAGCACGTTGGTGAGGGCGTACGTCAGCGGGGTCGCCACGCCCCAGCCGATGAGGCCGCCGGCGTCCCTTATCGCCTGCATGCCGTCGTCGCGGGCGGGCGAGCCGCAGGCGATGTGGACCTGGCCGAGCACGCCGATGACGAGCGCGGACAGGCCGATCACGATGCGGCCGTTGGCCTCGGGCCGCTCGGGGTGCCGGATGAAGCGCACGGCGATCACCGCGAGCAGTATCGGCACCAGCAGGTCGAGGCGGCCGAAGGCGCCGGTGACCAGGATCTCGACCAGGGAGCCGACGGGGCCGCGCAGGTCGGCCCAGGTGCCCGCCGCGATGATCAGGCCGATGCCGAGCAGCAGCAGCGCGAGGCCGTCCTTGCGGTGGGCCGGGTCGAGGTTCTTGGCGCCCTGCCCTATGCCGCGGAAGACGGCACCGACGGCGTGCGCGAGGCCGAGCCAGAGGGCGCGCGCGAGCCGGTAGACGCCCCCGGTGGGGCTCGGCGCCGGCTTGGGCGCCGGCCTCTTCGCCGCGGTCTTCCTGGCGGGCGCCTTCTTCGCGCTCTTCGCGGCCGTCTTCTTCGCGGCGGCCTTCTTCGCCGGAGCCTTCGCGGGAGCGGCCGCCTTCTTGGCGGGCGGCTTCTTGGCTGCGGAGGGACGTGAGGCCATAGGTGTGAGATTACCGGGGGAGACGCCTGCGGACACGTGTGCCCTCCCCCGAGTTCTCGTCTTCGCTCGAACAGGGGGCCGTTGAGGTTCACCCGATCGTGTTGCCCTTGCGGAGGCGCCGAACTGACGAGCGTTCAGGGGCAACTGCGGTCGTGGCCGGCGTCAGTTCTGCGTCGGCAGGGAGGGCGCTCCGCTGCCCGTACCCGGCTCCAGGGCGTCGAGCGCCCGGCGCAACCCGGTGAGTTTGCGTTCGAGATGGGCCGCCGTGGCGACCGCCGCCGCGTCGGCGGCGTCGTCGTCCAGTTGCTTGGACAGCGCCTCGGCCTGCTCCTCGACGGCCGCGAGCCGCGCGGAGAGTTCGGCCAGCAGGCCCGCCGACTCCTTGCCGGGGCCCTCGGCGCCCTTGTCGCCGCCCTCCAACTGGAGCCGCAGCAGCGCCGCCTGCTCCCGCAGCTGGCAGTTCTTCATGTACAGCTCGACGAAGACCGAGACCTTCGCGCGCAGCACCCACGGGTCGAACGGCTTGGAGATGTAGTCGACCGCGCCCGCCGCGTAACCCCGGAACGTGTGGTGCGGACCGTGGTTGATCGCGGTGAGGAAGATGATCGGGATGTCCCGGGTCCGCTCCCGCCGCTTGATGTGCGCCGCGGTCTCGAATCCGTCCATGCCCGGCATCTGGACATCCAGCAGAATGACCGCGAAGTCGTCCGTGAGCAGTGCTTTGAGCGCTTCCTCCCCGGACGATGCCCGCACCAGCGTCTGATCGAGCGCCGAGAGGATGGCCTCCAGCGCCAGCAGATTCTCCGGCCGGTCATCGACCAGGAGGATCTTGGCCTTCTGCACCATGGCCCGCCCTCCTCGCCCCGGCGGTACACCGGGCGCCGCCCCAGGGGACGACTCCCTTTCGCCGTCCGCCCTTGTGCCGGTCATCGTAGCCGCACCCTGCCTGCCGCCACACCCTGTCACCGGGATGTCACCGCGCACGGACGGGAAACGAGGCAGGGGTCCAGAACGTTCCCCGGATCCCGCACTTCTACACGGCTCCGGCACCGGTGAACCGGCGACTCCTCGTGAACGCCCCGTGTTCCCCCGGCGTTCACCTTGCCCCTGGTCATGCCACTCACTCCCCACTCATCCACTGCCGCATCACCGCCAGCAGGTGATCGGGATCGACCGGCTTCGTGACGTAGTCGGACGCCCCCGACTCGATCGCCTTCTCCCGGTCGCCCTTCATCGCCTTCGCGGTCAGCGCGATGATCGGCAGCCCGGCGAACTGCGGCATCCTGCGGATCGCCGTGGTCGTCGCGTATCCGTCCATCTCGGGCATCATGATGTCCATCAGGACGACCGCCGCGTCGTCGTGCTGCTCCAGCACCTCGATGCCCTCACGGCCGTTCTCGGCGTACAGCACGGACAGCCCGTGCTGCTCCAGGACGCTCGTGAGCGCGAAGACGTTGCGGATGTCGTCGTCCACGATGAGCACCTTCTCGCCGCCGAACCGCACGGCCCGCTGCGACTGCGGCGCGGTGGTCTCCTGCTCGGCGAGGACGGGCCACGACTCGCCCACCGGGGGGACACTGCTGCGCCGGCGCCGCCGGAAGAGGGCGGCGGGCCCGTTCTGCGCGTCCCGGTACGACTTCACCTCGGCCGGCGTCTCGACCTCCACGTCGGACAGCTCGGAGGCGTGGCTGTCGGAGACGACCAGCTCGCGGACCCCCAGCGGGGGCAGGGCCTGCTGGTAGCCCTGCGGCGGCAGTTCGCCCGGGTACAGCGGCAGGTACAGCGTGAACGTCGAGCCGCGGCCCGGCTCGCTCTGCGCGTGGATCTCGCCGCCGAGCAGCTGCGCGATCTCCCGCGAGATGGACAGCCCGAGGCCCGTACCGCCGTACTTGCGGCTGGTCGTGCCGTCCGCCTGCTTGAACGCCTCGAAGATGACGCGCATCTTGCTGTTCGCGATGCCGATCCCGGTGTCGGTCACCGAGAAGGCGATGAGCTCCGCGTCCGGGTCGGTCACCGAGCCGGACTCCAGGAGCTGCTCGCGGATGCCCATCGGCACGTTCGCGCCGGCGGGCCGGATCACCAGCTCCACCGACCCGGAGTCGGTGAACTTCACCGCGTTGGACAGCAGGTTGCGCAGCACCTGGAGCAGACGCTGCTCGTCGGTGTGCAGCGTGGCGGGCAGCTCCGGGGACACCCGTACGGACAGGTCCAGACCCTTCTCCGCGGTCAGCGGGCGGAAGGTGGCCTCCACGTAGTCGACGAGCTGGACGAGCGCGATACGCGTCGGGGAGACGTCCATCTTGCCCGCCTCGACCTTGGACAGGTCGAGGATGTCGTTGATCAGCTGGAGCAGGTCGGAGCCGGCGCCGTGGATGGTCTCGGCGAACTCGACCTGCTTGGGGGTGAGGTTGGCGTCCGCGTTGTCGGCGAGCAGCTTGGCCAGGATCAGCAGCGAGTTGAGCGGCGTACGCAGTTCGTGCGACATGTTGGCGAGGAACTCGCTCTTGTAGCGCATCGAGACCGCGAGCTGCTCGGCGCGCTCCTCCAGGACCTGCCGCGCCTCCTCGATCTCGGTGTTCTTGACCTCGATGTCACGGTTCTGCTGGGCCAGCAGCTCGGCCTTCTCCTCCAGTTCGGCGTTGGACGCCTGGAGGGCCTTCTGCCGGTTCTCCAACTCGGCCGAGCGCTCGCGCAGTTGCTCGGTCAGCTCCTGCGACTGCTTCAGCAGCACCTCCGTCTTGGTGTTGACGGAGATGGTGTTGACGCTGGTCGCGATCATCTCGGCGATCTGGTTGAGGAAGTCCCTCTGGATCTGCGTGAACGGCGTGAAGGACGCCAGCTCGATCACGCCGAGCACCGTGTTCTCGAACAGCACCGGCAGGACGATGACTTGCGCGGGCGGCGCCTCGCCGAGTCCGGAGGAGATCTTCAGGTAGCCGCTGGGCGCGTTCTCCACGAGGATCGTGCGCCGCTCCTTGGCTGCCGTGCCGATCAGCGCCTCACCGGGCTGGAACGACGTCGGCATGGAGCCCATCGAGTAGCCGTACGAGCCGAGCATGCGCAGCTCGTACGCGTCCTCGTTCTCGGGGTTCATGTCCTTGCCGTCGACGAGCGGCATCGCCAGGAAGAACGCGCCGTGCTGCGCGGAGACCACCGGCGTCAGCTCGCTCATGATGAGCGAGGCCACGTCCTCCAGGTCGCGCCGGCCCTGCATCAGCGCGGAGATACGGGCGAGGTTGCCCTTGAGCCAGTCCTGCTCCTTGTTGGCGATGGTGGTGTCGCGCAGGTTGGCGATCATCTTGTTGATGTAGTCCTGGAGTTCCTGGATCTCGCCGGACGCGTCGACGTCGATCTTCAGGTTCAGGTCGCCGCGGGTCACCGCGGTCGCCACGCGCGCGATGGCACGCACCTGCCGGGTGAGGTTCCCGGCCATCTCGTTCACGGACTCGGTGAGGTCGCGCCAGGTGCCATCCACGTCACGCACGCGTGCCTGACCGCCGAGCTGCCCCTCGGTGCCCACCTCGCGGGCCACGCGGGTGACTTCCTCGGCGAAGCTGGACAGCTGATCAACCATCGTGTTGATCGTCGTCTTCAGCTCAAGGATCTCGCCGCGGGCGTCAATGTCGATCTTCTTGGTCAAGTCACCCTTGGCGATGGCCGTGGTGACCATGGCGATGTTGCGCACCTGGCCGGTCAGGTTGGACGCCATCTGGTTCACGGACTCGGTGAGGTCCTTCCACGTACCGGCCACACCCGGTACGTGCGCCTGACCGCCGAGGATGCCGTCCGTGCCCACCTCACGGGCCACCTTGGTGACCTGGTCGGCAAACGAACTCAGCGTCTTCACCATGGTGTTGATGGTGTCGGCGAGCTGGGCCACCTCACCGCTCGCCTCGATGGTCACCTGCCGCGTCAGGTCACCGTTGGCGACCGCCGCCGAGACCTGGGAGATGTTGCGCACCTGCATGGTCAGGTTGTTGGCCATCAGGTTCACGTTGTTGCTGAGGTCCTTCCAGATGCCCGTGACCCCCGGCACGTGCGCCTGGCCGCCCAGAATGCCCTCGGTGCCCACCTCACGGGCCACGCGGGTCACCTGCTCGGCGAAGGACGACAGTTGATCAACCATGGTGTTGACCGTCGTGACGAGTTCGAGGATCTCGCCCTTCGCGTCAACAGTGATCTTCTTGGACAGGTCGCCCTTGGCGACCGCGGTCGTGACCTCGGCGATGTTGCGCACCTGGATGGTCAGGTTGTTCGCCATGAAGTTCACGGACTGGGTGAGGTCCTTCCAGGTGCCCGCGACTCCCTGGACCTCGGCCTGGCCGCCGAGGATGCCCTCGGTGCCCACCTCGCGCGCGACGCGGGTGACCTCCTGGGCGAACGACGACAGCTGGTCCACCATCGTGTTCAGGGTGTTCTTCAGCTCCTGGATCTCGCCGCGCGCGTCCACGGTGATCTTCTGGGAGAGGTCACCGCGGGCCACCGCGGTGGCGACCTGCGCGATGTTGCGCACCTGGGCCGTGAGGTTGCCGGCCATGCCGTTCACGGAGTCGGTCAGGTCCCGCCACACTCCGGCGACGCCGGGCACCTGCGCCTGACCGCCGAGGCGGCCCTCCGTGCCCACCTCCCGGGCCACCTTGGTCACCTGATCGGCGAAGGCGGAGAGCTGGTCGACCATCGTGTTGATGGTGTTCTTCAGCTCGAGGATCTCGCCGCGCGCGTCGACCTCGATCTTCTGCGACAGGTCACCCCGGGCCACCGCGGTGGTCACCTGGGCGATACCGCGCACCTGGGCCGTGAGGTTGCCGGCCATCGTGTTGACGGAGTCCGTGAGTTCCTTCCACGTACCCGAGACGCCGTCCACGCGCGCCTGTCCGCCGAGGCGGCCCTCGGTGCCCACCTCACGCGCCATGCGCGTCACCTGGTCCGCGAACGACGACAGTTGGTCCACCATCGTGTTCACGGTCTTCTTCAGCTTGAGCATCTCGCCGGAGACGTCGACCGTGACCTTCTGCGAGAGGTCACCGTTGGCCACCGCCGTCGTCACCTGGGCGATGTTGCGCACCTGTCCGGTGAGGTTGCGGAACGCGGTGTTGACGGAGTCGGTCAGGTCCTTCCAGGTACCGGCGGCGCCCGGCACCTGCGCCTGGCCGCCCAGTTCACCCTCGACCCCGACCTCCCGGGCCACCCTCGTGACCTCGGCACCGAACGCGGACAGTTGATCAACCATCCCGTTGACGGTGTTCTTCAGCTCCAGCATCTCGCCGGCCACGTCGACGGTGACCTTCTGCGAGAGGTCACCGTTGGCCACGGCCGTCGTCACGGCGGCGATGTCGCGCACCTGTGTGGTCAGATTCCGGAAAACCGTGTTCACCGAATCCGTCAGGTCTTTCCACGTGCCCGCGGCGCCCGGCACGTTGGCCTGACCGCCCAGCCGGCCCTCGGCGCCGACCTCGTTGGCCACGCGAGTGACCTCGTCGGCGAAGATCCGCAGGGTCTCCGTCATCTGGTTGATCGTCTCGGCGAGCTGGGCGACCTCCCCGCGCGCGGGGACGGTCACCTTCTGCGAGAGGTCACCGTTGGCGACGGCCGTGGTCACCTGTGAGATACCGCGCACCTGCGCGGTCAGGTTGCCCGCCATCGTGTTGACGGAGTCGGTGAGCTCCTTCCACACGCCGGCGACCCCGGGCACCTGCGCCTGGCCGCCCAGAATGCCCTCGGTGCCCACCTCCCGTGCGACGCGCGTCACCTCGGAGGAGAACGAGGACAGCTGCTCCACCATCGTGTTGACGGTGTTCTTCAGCTCCAGCATCTCGCCGGCCACATGCACGGTGACCTTGCGGGACAGATCACCCCGGGCCACCGCGGTGGTCACCAGCGCGATGTCCCGCACCTGCGCGGTGAGCCGGTTCGCCATCGTGTTGACGGACTCCGTGAGGTCCTTCCACGAACCGGACATACCGCGCACGCGTGCCTGGCCGCCCAGCTTGCCCTCGGTGCCCACCTCGCTGGCCACGCGCGTGACCTCGTCGGTGAACGTCGACAGCTGGTCGACCAGGTTGTTGACGGTCCGCCCGACCCGCAGGAACTCGCCGCGCAGCGGATGCCCGGTCCCGTCCGGCGCGTGCGTGCGCAGCTCCATGCGCGGCGACAGGTCGCCCTCGGCCACCGCGGTCAGTACCCGGCCGACCTCGGAGACGGGACGTACGAGATCGTCGACGAGCGCGTTGGAGGCCTCGATGGCGGTCGCCCAGGAGCCCTCGCAGGCGCCCGTCTCCAGCCGTTCCGTGAGCTTCCCCTCACGTCCGACCATGCGCCGCACCCGGGACAGCTCGCCCGTCAGGTGCAGATTGCGGTCCGCCACCTCGTTGAAGACCGCGGCGATCTCCGACATCACGCCGTCGCCGGAGACCGTGAGCCGTTTACGGAAGTTCCCGTCGCGCATCGACACGAGCGCCGAAAGCAGTCGGTTCAGGGCAGCCGTATCCACCTCGGTGGTCCCTTGGCGTTGCTTGCGCGGGGACTGTCCGCCTTTCGCGCGCGTCTTCGTGCCACGCGTCGCTGCGCCAGACTCCACTGTGTCCCTCCCGCAGGGGTCGACCGTCATGCTGTGTTCGGGTTCTTCGCTCGGCGTGCCTGTCTCGCCGGCATACCGGTTACTGCTGACTCCGGCGTACGTACCGGTTACTGCTGACTCCGGCGTACGTACCGGATACTGCTGCCTCCGCGCGCCGAATGTGATCCGGCCACACCAGGGGCTGCTGCCCGCTGTACACGGAACACACTCAGCCTGCCCAGACCTTCACCAGAAGCCTGCCCAGTGTTTCACCCCTGCCGAACCAGGCCATAACAGTTCGGCAGCTTCACACATCGTCCGCACACGCCGGGGGCGTAAACACTGCGGACCGGCATCCGCTCGGACCGCGAAGGTAAGTAACCTTGCATGCGGCTGTCCAGCCGCACCGGTCCGTCCGGCCTGGACGGTGGCACCAGCACGAGCGGGCATCGGAGGGGCGGCCGCAGACCATGACCACCGGACTGATCCCCGGGGGACCACCCCCGGAGCCACGGCCCACGGGCTCGCAGATGCCGCAGCAGCGGTGCGACCAGGCCGGTCCCGGAGCCCCGCACGTCGACGACCGGTCGAGGAGTTCAGTGATCACCGCGCGCGCGGCCGCCAGCTTCGAGCCCGTCGGGCGGTCGGTGGCGACCGCCCGCTCCTTCGTCCGCGACACGCTTCAGGGCTGGGGTGCCGCCGACGTGGTCGACGACGCGGTCGTCCTCACGAGTGAGCTGGTGACCAACGCGGTGGTGCACGCGGGCACCCACGCCGACGTGCTGTGCCTGCACACCGACGACGGCGTACGCATCGAGGTCGCCGACCGCTATCCGGAGCGCGAGGTGCCGCTCCAGGGCTCCGTCGTCAACATGGGCAGCCCCGACCGCGAGGGTGGCCGCGGCCTCCAGCTCTGCGCGGCGCTCGCCGACCGCTGGGGCGTGGAGTACTCGCCCACCCAAAAGACCGTCTGGTTCCAACTCGACCTGCCCGAGCGTCCGGTCGGCACCCGCACCGCAGGCCCGTCGCTGCCCGCCGAGTTGCTGCCGATGGCCGACGGCCGGGTCCGCGTCGCGGTCGTGCAGATCGACCGTAAGGGTGCCATCTCGGCCTGGAACGAGGACGCCGAGGAACTCTTCGGCTACCCCGCCGACCAGGCCACCGGCCGCCCCCTGACCGAACTCGCGGCCTGGCCGCACACGCCCGGCACCAGCACCGGCATCGCGGAGGCGCTCCAGCTGTCCCGCTGGGAGGGCAGTTACGGCATCCGTGGCGCCGACGGCCGGGTGACCCCGGTGTACGCCTCCCACCTCCGCGTCCGCGATACGGGCGGCGAGCCCTCCACGGTCTGCCTCCTGGTCCGGGACCACGAACGAGCCGTCCTGCAGACGCCGTTGCGCCTGCCGGCCTCCGACTCGCCGCCGTCCGTGGACGGCCAGAGCAGCGACCCGTTCGAGGTCTTCATCGGCTCCCCGGCCCCCGACGACCTCGACGGCCTGCTGCAGCGCACGGTCGAGCGCGCCCGCGACATGCTCGACGCCGACGCCGCCTTCCTGCTGCTGGCGACCGACGACGAGACCGAGCTGGAGGTCCGCGCCTCCACCGGCCTGCCCTCGGCCCGCCAGCGCTTCGCCCGCGTCCCCGTCGAGGCCGGCCCCGGCCGCTACGGCTCGGCGCGCATGCCGGCCGTGCACGACGACCTGACGGCCGTCCCGGGCGCCGTACCGCTGCTGAGCGGCACGGGCATGCGCTCGGTGGTCACGGTCCCCCTGAAGGTAGAAGGACGCCTCACGGGCTCTCTGGGCGTCGCCGCCGAGTCGCCCGGCCGGTACTCCAACGAGGAGGCCCTGCGCCTCCAGTTCGCCGCCGACCGCATCGCCCTCGCCGTCGAATCGGCCCGCCTGGGCGAACTCGAACGCCTGCGTCGCGGCTCGCTCAGCTTCCTGGTCGAGGCCTCCGACCTCCTCGCCGGCACCCTCGACCGCGACCAGACCCTGGCCCTGATGGCCCAGATGACGATCCCCAGCCTCGCCACCTGGTGCGCGGTCTACACGATCGCCGACCAGGCCTCGGAACCGTATCTGTCGTACGTCCTGCACGAGGACGAGGAACTCATCGACGGCATCAAGTCGTTGCTGTCGAAGATCCCGCCGCCGGACCCGGTACCCACGCCGGGCGCCCGCGTGTGGACGGTCCCCGCCGACGTGGCCCACCAGGCGGCGCTGCGCACCTCCATGCGCAGCCTGGGCCTCACCGGCGGCCCCGCCCACCAGATCGCCTCGGGCATCGGCCCGACCCTCGCCACGGCCTCCGCGGTCGGCGGCGAGACGGTCGTCCTGCCGCTGGTGGCCCGCAACCGCGTCATCGGCATGCTCACCCTCGGCAAGCCGACCGACGAGCACTTCCGCCAGGAAATCCTGGAATTGGCCGAGGACTTGTCCCGCCGGGCCGCCCTGGCCCTGGACAACGCCCGCCTGTACTCGGAGCGCACGGCCATCAGCCAGTCCCTCCAGCGCAGCCTCCTGCCGCCGGGCCTGCCGCAGATCGAGGGCGTCGAGGTCGAGGTCATCTACCGCGCGGCCGGCGAGGGCAACGAGGTCGGCGGTGACTTCTACGACCTCTTCCCGATCAGCGACGGCGCCTACGGCTTCGCCATCGGCGACGTGTGCGGTACGGGCCCGAACGCGGCGGCGGTGACCGGCCTCGCGCGGCACGCGCTGCGCCTGCTGGCCCGCGAGGGTCTCAGCGGCCCCGCCGTCCTGGAGCGACTCAACTCGGCCATCCTCGACGAGGGCGCCCGCAGCCGCTTCCTGACGCTGCTGTACGGCGAGATGCGCCCGCAGGAGGACGGCAGCGCCGAGCTGAAGGTGGTCTGCGCCGGCCATCCCCTCCCGCTGCGCCTGCGCCAGGACGGCACGGTGGAGCCCGCGGCCGAACCCCAGCCGCTCCTCGGCGTCATCGAGGACCTGGAGCTGTACGAGCAGACGGTCACCCTCGACCCAGGCGACGTCCTGCTCTGCGTCACCGACGGCGTCACCGAACGCCGCGAGGGCGCCCGCATGCTGGGCGACGACGGCCTCGCCGACGTTCTGACGACCTGCACGGGCCTGACGGCCGGCGCGGTCGCGGCCCGCATCATGCGAGCGGTGGAACGCTTCGCCTCGGACGCCCCGTCCGACGACATGGCGATCCTCGCGATGCGGGTGCCTGGGTTGCACAAGGATTAAAGGGTCAGGGGTGGGGGGGCGACCCTCGCCCCCTCCCGCCCCCGGGTACGCAAAAGGCCTCACCCGAATCGGGTGAGGCCTTTTAGCGGAGCCCCCAAACGGAATCGAACCGTTGACCTTCTCCTTACCATGGAGACGCTCTGCCGACTGAGCTATGGGGGCCAGTTGCTTTTCCGAGGTTTCCCTCGCGGCAACAAGAAGATCGTACCCTGAACAGGCGCGACTTCCCAAATCCGTTCGGCGCCGATCAGAAGGCGGGCTGAAGCAGTCCCCCGAGGGCGTTGCAGGCCGACACCATGCGCTGCATCTCCCGCTTCGTCAGGGGGGCGTCCACGGGCAGCGCGAGCGTCTCGTCGGCGGCCCGCTCGGTCTCCGGCAGGGACACGAAGCGCCGGAACTCCGGCAGCCGGTGCACCGGTGTCCTTACCGGCACCCGGCACTCAACTCCCTTGGCCCGTACGGAACGCGCGAAGGCGTCCCGGTCCGGCCGGCCGTTCCCCGGCACACGGACGACGTACTGCTGGAAGGTGTGCCCGTCACCGCTGTCAGGCGTGCGTACGCCCCTCAACTTGGCGTCGAGATAGGCGGCACGCTCACGCCGCTGTGCGATCTCGTCGTACGGCGCCTCGGACTCCCCGTGTTCGAGCACGAGCAGCCCGCGCCGCTGTCCGACCCCGAGCAACTGCTCGACGTCCGCCCGCCGTCCGAAGCGATGGACGACAACGACGGCCGCGGTACGGGAAGTTACGGCCGCCTCGACCGCGGACGGGTTGAGACAGTACGTCGCCGGGTCTATGTCGGCGAAGACCGGGAGCGCCCCGGTCCGCGCCACCGCCTGGGCGACCTCCACGTTCCCGAAGGCCGGCACGACGACCTGGTCACCGGATCCGATGCCGGCGGCGCTGAGCATTGCAGCAGTACCCATGCCGTGCATGCTCGTTGCGTCACGTGAACTCCAAGTGACGGAAAACAAAAAAGGGTTGGTCCCTGAACCGAAGTCCAGGGACCAACCCTTCAAAATTTGTTCGGCGGCGTCCTACTCTCCCACAGGGTCCCCCCTGCAGTACCATCGGCGCTGTGAGGCTTAGCTTCCGGGTTCGGAATGTAACCGGGCGTTTCCCTCACGCTATGACCACCGAAACACTATGAAACTGACAACCAGACCACGCTCTGTGAAACGTGGGGCTGTTCGTGGTTTCAGAACCAACACAGTGGACGCGAGCAACTGAGGACAAGCCCTCGGCCTATTAGTACCAGTCAACTCCACCCGTTACCGGGCTTCCATATCTGGCCTATCAACCCAGTCGTCTACTGGGAGCCTTACCCTCTCAAGGAGGTGGGAATACTCATCTCGAAGCAGGCTTCCCGCTTAGATGCTTTCAGCGGTTATCCCTCCCGAACGTAGCCAACCAGCCATGCCCTTGGCAGGACAACTGGCACACCAGAGGTTCGTCCGTCCCGGTCCTCTCGTACTAGGGACAGCCCTTCTCAATATTCCTACGCGCACAGCGGATAGGGACCGAACTGTCTCACGACGTTCTAAACCCAGCTCGCGTACCGCTTTAATGGGCGAACAGCCCAACCCTTGGGACCGACTCCAGCCCCAGGATGCGACGAGCCGACATCGAGGTGCCAAACCATCCCGTCGATATGGACTCTTGGGGAAGATCAGCCTGTTATCCCCGGGGTACCTTTTATCCGTTGAGCGACGGCGCTTCCACAAGCCACCGCCGGATCACTAGTCCCGACTTTCGTCCCTGCTCGACCCGTCGGTCTCACAGTCAAGCTCCCTTGTGCACTTACACTCAACACCTGATTACCAACCAGGCTGAGGGAACCTTTGGGCGCCTCCGTTACTCTTTAGGAGGCAACCGCCCCAGTTAAACTACCCATCAGACACTGTCCCTGATCCGGATCACGGACCCAGGTTAGACATCCAGCACGACCAGACTGGTATTTCAACGACGACTCCCACGACACTGGCGTGCCGTGCTCAAAGTCTCCCAGCTATCCTACACAAGCCGAACCGAACACCAATATCAAACTGTAGTAAAGGTCCCGGGGTCTTTCCGTCCTGCTGCGCGAAACGAGCATCTTTACTCGTAGTGCAATTTCACCGGGCCTATGGTTGAGACAGTCGAGAAGTCGTTACGCCATTCGTGCAGGTCGGAACTTACCCGACAAGGAATTTCGCTACCTTAGGATGGTTATAGTTACCACCGCCGTTTACTGGCGCTTAAGTTCTCAGCTTCGCCACACCGAAATGTGACTAACCGGTCCCCTTAACGTTCCAGCACCGGGCAGGCGTCAGTCCGTATACATCGCCTTACGGCTTCGCACGGACCTGTGTTTTTAGTAAACAGTCGCTTCTCGCTGGTCTCTGCGGCCACCCCCAGCTCGAGCAGCAAGTGCTCTCACCAGTGATGGCCCCCCTTCTCCCGAAGTTACGGGGGCATTTTGCCGAGTTCCTTAACCATAGTTCACCCGAACGCCTCGGTATTCTCTACCTGACCACCTGAGTCGGTTTAGGGTACGGGCCGCCATGAAACTCGCTAGAGGCTTTTCTCGACAGCATAGGATCATCCACTTCGCCACAATCGGCTCGGCATCAGGTCTCAGACTCATGGTGTGCGGATTTGCCTACACACCGTCCTACACCCTTACCCCGGGACTACCATCGCCCGGGATGGACTACCTTCCTGCGTCACCCCATCACTCACCTACTAACCGCTTGGGCCGGCGGCTCCACCACTTTCCTTTCCCCGAAGGGTCCGGAACGGCTTCACGGCCTTAGCATCACGATGCTCGATGTTTGACGCTTCACAGCGGGTACCGGAATATCAACCGGTTATCCATCGACTACGCCTGTCGGCCTCGCCTTAGGTCCCGACTTACCCTGGGCAGATCAGCTTGACCCAGGAACCCTTAGTCAATCGGCGCACACGTTTCTCACGTGTGTATCGCTACTCATGCCTGCATTCTCACTCGTGAACCGTCCACAACTCGCTTCCGCGGCTGCTTCACCCGGCACACGACGCTCCCCTACCCATCCATACACCCGTTGGGGCTTATTGTATGAATGACACGACTTCGGCGGTACGCTTGAGCCCCGCTACATTGTCGGCGCGGAATCACTAGACCAGTGAGCTATTACGCACTCTTTCAAGGGTGGCTGCTTCTAAGCCAACCTCCTGGTTGTCTGTGCGACTCCACATCCTTTCCCACTTAGCGTACGCTTAGGGGCCTTAGTCGATGCTCTGGGCTGTTTCCCTCTCGACCATGGAGCTTATCCCCCACAGTCTCACTGCCGTGCTCTCACTTACCGGCATTCGGAGTTTGGCTAAGGTCAGTAACCCGGTAGGGCCCATCGCCTATCCAGTGCTCTACCTCCGGCAAGAAACACACGACGCTGCACCTAAATGCATTTCGGGGAGAACCAGCTATCACGGAGTTTGATTGGCCTTTCACCCCTAACCACAGGTCATCCCCCAGGTTTTCAACCCTGGTGGGTTCGGTCCTCCACGAAGTCTTACCTCCGCTTCAACCTGCCCATGGCTAGATCACTCCGCTTCGGGTCTTGAGCGTGCTACTGCATCGCCCTGTTCGGACTCGCTTTCGCTACGGCTTCCCCACACGGGTTAACCTCGCAACACACCGCAAACTCGCAGGCTCATTCTTCAAAAGGCACGCAGTCACGAGAACAAGGCAAGCCTTGCTCCGACGCTCCCACGGCTTGTAGGCACACGGTTTCAGGTACTATTTCACTCCGCTCCCGCGGTACTTTTCACCATTCCCTCACGGTACTATCCGCTATCGGTCACCAGGGAATATTTAGGCTTAGCGGGTGGTCCCGCCAGATTCACACGGGATTTCTCGGGCCCCGTGCTACTTGGGTGTCTCTCAAACGAGCCGCTGACGTTTCGACTACGGGGGTCTTACCCTCTACGCCGGACCTTTCGCATGTCCTTCGTCTACATCAACGGTTTCTGACTCGTCCTGTCGCCGGCAGACGACAGAAGAGAGATCCCACAACCCCCACGACGCAACCCCTGCCGGGTCTCACACGTCGTAGGTTTGGCCTCATCCGGTTTCGCTCGCCACTACTCCCGGAATCACGGTTGTTTTCTCTTCCTGCGGGTACTGAGATGTTTCACTTCCCCGCGTTCCCTCCACACTGCCTATGTGTTCAGCAGCGGGTGACAGCCCATGACGACTGCCGGGTTTCCCCATTCGGAAACCCCCGGATCAAAGCCTGGTTGACGGCTCCCCGGGGACTATCGTGGCCTCCCACGTCCTTCATCGGTTCCTGGTACCAAGGCATCCACCGTGCGCCCTTAAAAACTTGGCCACAGATGCTCGCGTCCACTGTGCAGTTCTCAAACAACGACCAGCCACCCATCACCCCACCAGACAAACCGGTGAGTGCACTGGGGCCGGCGACTGAGGAGAAGATCATTCCCTCAGACACCCAACAGCGTGCCCGGCCAAGCCCCCGTCCGAAGATCATGCGTTCCACACTCTTGCGAGCAGTACTGGCAGCCTCCGACCCAGGGTCCCGGCCGAATAGTCAACGTTCCACCCATGAGCAACCAGCATCAGACGTTCGCTGATGATCTGGCCTCTGACCGGGCAAGCCCGGTAAGAAGTGCTCCTTAGAAAGGAGGTGATCCAGCCGCACCTTCCGGTACGGCTACCTTGTTACGACTTCGTCCCAATCGCCAGTCCCACCTTCGACAGCTCCCTCCCACAAGGGGTTGGGCCACCGGCTTCGGGTGTTACCGACTTTCGTGACGTGACGGGCGGTGTGTACAAGGCCCGGGAACGTATTCACCGCAGCAATGCTGATCTGCGATTACTAGCGACTCCGACTTCATGGGGTCGAGTTGCAGACCCCAATCCGAACTGAGACCGGCTTTTTGAGATTCGCTCCACCTCACGGTATCGCAGCTCATTGTACCGGCCATTGTAGCACGTGTGCAGCCCAAGACATAAGGGGCATGATGACTTGACGTCGTCCCCACCTTCCTCCGAGTTGACCCCGGCGGTCTCCCGTGAGTCCCCAGCACCACAAGGGCCTGCTGGCAACACGGGACAAGGGTTGCGCTCGTTGCGGGACTTAACCCAACATCTCACGACACGAGCTGACGACAGCCATGCACCACCTGTACACCGACCACAAGGGGGGCACTATCTCTAGTGCTTTCCGGTGTATGTCAAGCCTTGGTAAGGTTCTTCGCGTTGCGTCGAATTAAGCCACATGCTCCGCCGCTTGTGCGGGCCCCCGTCAATTCCTTTGAGTTTTAGCCTTGCGGCCGTACTCCCCAGGCGGGGAACTTAATGCGTTAGCTGCGGCACCGACGACGTGGAATGTCGCCAACACCTAGTTCCCACCGTTTACGGCGTGGACTACCAGGGTATCTAATCCTGTTCGCTCCCCACGCTTTCGCTCCTCAGCGTCAGTAATGGCCCAGAGATCCGCCTTCGCCACCGGTGTTCCTCCTGATATCTGCGCATTTCACCGCTACACCAGGAATTCCGATCTCCCCTACCACACTCTAGCTAGCCCGTATCGACTGCAGACTCGGAGTTAAGCCCCGAGCTTTCACAATCGACGTGACAAGCCGCCTACGAGCTCTTTACGCCCAATAATTCCGGACAACGCTTGCGCCCTACGTATTACCGCGGCTGCTGGCACGTAGTTAGCCGGCGCTTCTTCTGCAGGTACCGTCACTTTCGCTTCTTCCCTGCTGAAAGAGGTTTACAACCCGAAGGCCGTCATCCCTCACGCGGCGTCGCTGCATCAGGCTTTCGCCCATTGTGCAATATTCCCCACTGCTGCCTCCCGTAGGAGTCTGGGCCGTGTCTCAGTCCCAGTGTGGCCGGTCGCCCTCTCAGGCCGGCTACCCGTCGTCGCCTTGGTGAGCCATTACCTCACCAACAAGCTGATAGGCCGCGGGCTCATCCTTCACCGCCGGAGCTTTTAACCGCAGATCATGCGATCCGCAGTGTTATCCGGTATTAGACCCCGTTTCCAGGGCTTGTCCCAGAGTGAAGGGCAGATTGCCCACGTGTTACTCACCCGTTCGCCACTAATCCACCCCGAAGGGCTTCATCGTTCGACTTGCATGTGTTAAGCACGCCGCCAGCGTTCGTCCTGAGCCAGGATCAAACTCTCCGTGAATGTTTTCCCGTAATCGGGATGAACACCACGAGAGCGGTGCGAGAGGAGGAATAGTCCCCTCGCACACAGCGTCCTCGCTGTGTTATTTCAAAGGAACCTCGCCCCAGCTGTTGCTGGAGACGGGGTATCAACATATCTGGCGTTGACTTTTGGCACGCTGTTGAGTTCTCAAGGAACGGTCGCTTCCTTTGTACTCACCCTCTCGGGCTTTCCTCCGGGCGCTTCCCTTCGGTCTTGCGTTTCCGACTCTATCAGATCCTTTTCGGTGCCTGACCCCCAGTCAGCGGGGTTTGTCTTCCCGGCCCTGCAGCCGTTCCGACGTCCCAAACATTAGCGGATCTTCCCGGCAGCTCCTAATCGGGCTGCCGCACTCCGAGGCGAAATGGATTCGGGCATATGACATGCCGAAAACATCTCGTTCGGGAGATCGTGCTCGTGGTTGGGTGCCGCATCCGCGGCAGAGGTGCCTACCACAGAACCGTTCCGGCTCCGGGGCAGACCAAGAACTCTACGGATCCGACCAGGGGGAGTCAACCCCCGCTGTCAAGATTTTTTCGGCGGGGCATGCGCCCGTGATACAGCGGGGCCCCTCGGCACAGTGCCGAGGGGCCCCGCTGCTGGTCAGCGCGCCGACGATCAGACGTCGACGACGACCGGGAGGATCATCGGGCGGCGACGATAGGTGTCGGAGACCCACTTGCCCAGCGTGCGGCGGATGAGCTGCTGCATCTGGTGGGGCTCGACCACGCCGTCCTGGGCCGAGCGTTCCAGGACCTCCTTGACCTTCGGGATGACCTCGGAGAACGCGGCGTCGTCGATACCGGAGCCCCGGGCGTGGATGTCCGGGCCGCTGGTGATCTTGCCGGTGGTCGAGTCCATCACCACGAAGACCGAGATGATGCCCTCGTCGCCGAGGATCTTGCGGTCCTTGAGGACGGGCTCGTCGACGGCGCCGACCGAGAGGCCGTCGACGTACACGTAGCCCGCCGGGACCTTGCCGGAGATCTTGGCCTTGCCCTCGACGAGGTCGACGGTGACGCCGTCCTCGGCGATCACGACGCGGTCGTGCGGGACACCGGTCATGGCGCCCAGCTCGGCGTTGGCGCGCAGGTGCCGCCACTCGCCGTGGACCGGCATCAGGTTCTTGGGCTTGCAGATGTTGTAGAAGTACAGCAGCTCGCCCGCGGAGGCGTGGCCCGAGACGTGCACCTTGGCGTTGCCCTTGTGGATGACGTTGGCGCCCCAGCGGGTCAGGCCGTTGATGACGCGGTAGACGTCGGTCTCGTTGCCGGGGATCAGGGACGACGCGAGGATCACGGTGTCACCCTCGGTGATCCGGATCTGGTGGTCCCGGTTGGCCATCCGCGACAGGGCCGCCATCGGCTCGCCCTGGGAGCCCGTGCAGACCAGCACGACCTTGTCGTCGGGGAGGTCGTCCAGCTGCTTGACGTCGACGACCAGGCCCGGCGGGACCTTCAGGTAGCCGAGGTCGCGCGCGATGCCCATGTTGCGGACCATCGAGCGGCCGACGAACGCGACCTTGCGGCCGTACTTCTGGGCCGTGTCGAGGATCTGCTGGATGCGGTGGACGTGGCTGGCGAAGCTCGCGACGATGATGCGCTTGGGGGAGTTCGCGAAGACGTTGTCCAGCGCGTTCGTGATGTCACGCTCGGGCGGGACGAAGCCCGGGACCTCGGCGTTCGTGGAGTCCGAGAGCAGGAGGTCGATGCCCTCCTCGCTCAGCCGCGCGAAGGCGTGCAGGTCCGTGAGGCGGCCGTCCAGCGGGAGCTGGTCCATCTTGAAGTCGCCGGTGTGGACCACCATGCCGGCCGGGGTGCGGATGGCGACCGCGAGGGCGTCCGGGATGGAGTGGTTGACCGCGACGAATTCGCAGTTGAACGGGCCGATCTGCTCGCGGTCGCCCGCCTCCACCTCGGTAGTGCGCGGGCGGATCCGGTGCTCCTGGAGCTTGGCCTCGATCAGGGCGAGGGTCAGCTTGGAGCCGATCAGCGGGATGTCCGGCCGCTCGCGCAGCAGGTAGGGGACACCGCCGATGTGGTCCTCGTGGCCGTGCGTGAGCACGATGCCGTCGATGTCGTCGAGGCGGTCCCGGACGGACGTGAAGTCCGGCAGGATCAGGTCGACACCGGGCTGCTCCGCCTCGGGGAAGAGCACACCGCAGTCGACGATCAGCAGGCGGCCGTCGTACTCGAAAACGGTCATGTTCCGGCCGATTTCGCCGAGGCCACCGAGCGGGGTGATCCGCAGGCCGCCCTCGGGAAGCGGCGGCGGCGGGGCGAGTTCAGGGTGCGGATGACTCAAAAGACTCTCCTGACCACACGCGCCACGTACCGGTGTGGCCACGTGGCGCGCATGACGTTCATGCAAAAGCAGTTGTCGTGTGGAAGTGCAGGCACCGGTTGGCCTGCTATTCAGTTGTGAAGTCTGTTGTCAGAGCTGTACCCCGCCGGCGGCAAGATCGATCTTGAGCTGAGCGATCTCCTCCGGCGTGCACTCGACCATGGGGGCGCGCAGCGGTCCCGCGGGCAGGCCCTGGAGGGCGAGCGCGGCCTTCGTGGTCATGACGCCCTGGGTGCGGAACATGCCCGTGTAGACCGGCAGCAGCTTCTGGTGGATCTCGGTCGCCTTCTGGACGTCGCCGGAGGTGAAGGCCTCGACGAGCGCTCTGAGGTCGGGGGTGGCCACATGGCCGACGACCGACACGAAGCCGACCGCGCCCACGGAGAGCAGCGGCAGGTTGAGCATGTCGTCCCCGGAGTACCAGGCGAGGCCGGACCGGGCGATGGCCCAGCTGGCGCGGCCGAGGTCCCCCTTGGCGTCCTTGTTGGCGACGATCCTCGGGTGCTCCGCGAGGCGGACCAGCGTCTCCGTGTTGATCGGGACGCCGCTGCGGCCGGGGATGTCGTACAGCATGACCGGCAGCTCGGTCGCGTCGGCGACGGCGGTGAAGTGCCGGTACAGGCCCTCCTGCGGGGGCTTGTTGTAGTACGGCGTGACCACGAGGAGGCCGTGGGCGCCCGCCTGCTCGGCGGCGCGGGCCAGCTCGATGCTGTGGCGGGTGTCGTTGGTTCCGACGCCGGCGACGACGTGGGCACGGTCGCCGACCGCTTCGACGACGGCGCGTACGAGCTCCGATTTCTCCGCATTGCTGGTGGTGGGGGACTCGCCGGTGGTGCCGTTGACGATCAGGCCGTCGTTGCCTGCGTCCACCAGGTGGGCGGCGAGCCGCTGCGCGCCGTCGAGGTCGAGTGCGCCGTCCGCCGTGAAGGGCGTGACCATGGCGGTGAGGACCCGCCCGAAGGGGGTCTGCGGAGTGGAGGTCGGAGCCATGGGGAACACGCTACTCGCTGCTCACTGCGGCGGCCGCCTTCGGGGTGCGGGGAAAAAACGTGACGAAGCGCGATAAACATGGAGCCCGGCACTGCCTGCTCGGGGGTTCAAGCAGTGCCGGGTCCGTTTGATCAGGCTAGATGAACTTCTCCAAATGCCGCAATACGGACACTTCGCCAGCCCGATCCGTACACGCGTGCCGTCGCCCTACGGCGCGACGCGGCCGTTGGCGTTGAAGGCGGCGTACGTGAGCGGCATGAGGGCGGCCCAGGCGGCCTCCATCTTCTCGCCGACCATCTCGATCTCCCGCTGCGGGAACGACGGCACCTTGGCCATCTCGTGCTGCGTGCGCAGACCGAGGAAGTGCATCAGGGAGCGCGCGTTGCAGGTGGCGTACATCGAGGAGAACAGGCCGACGGGGAGGACCGCGCGGGCGACCTCGCGGGCGACGCCGGCGGCCAGCATCTCCTGGTAGGCCTCGTAGGCCTGGATGTACGAGTCCTCCATCGCGCGGCCGACCAGCTCCTGCTGCGCCTGGGTGCCCTCGACGAAGACGTACTTGCCGGGACGGCCCTCCTGGACGAGCTTGCGGGACTCGTCGGGGACGTAGAAGACGGGCTCCAGCTCCCGGTAACGGCCGCTTTCCTCGTTGTAGGACCAGCCCACGCGGTGCCGCATGAACTCGCGGAAGACGAAGATCGGGGCGCTGATGAAGAACGTCATCGAGTTGTGCTCGAAGGGGCTGCCGTGCCGGTCCCTCATCAAGTAGTTGATCAGGCCCTTGGAGCGCTCCGGGTCCTTGTTCAGCTCCTCCAGGGACTGCTCGCCGATGGTCGAGACGCGGGCGGCGAACAGCACGTCGGCGTCCGACGCGGTGTGCTTGACCAGCTCGACGGTGACATCGCTGCGGAAACTGGGCTTGAGGTCGTCGGCGGGGGTGTCGGTCACGGCTCGGAGGGTCCTTCCATCACATCTCTCGGGCGGCGCCCACTCTACGGCCCGACACTGACATCGGGACGTTCGTTCCCGGTATGCGACATCTCCGGCGTACTTCAGCGATCTTGTGAATGTTGGGCCGAGTCCGGTGATCTTGCGCGAATTCGGGGCAAGTGGGCACCTTCTGCGACACTTGTGCGTCTCTCCTTACGAGAGTCGTTCATGCGTTCCCTGAAATGTCCCGAAAGGAGGCGCGCCTCCGATGCTCCGTCGGCGCGATCCCATGCCCTACGCCTCCTACGCCGAAGTCGCCCCCTTCCGCAGCAACGTCGCTCCCCCGCCCCGCGAGCGGGCCTCCGCCGGTCAGATAACCGGCCGGTGGCTGCTGGGGCTCACCGTCGTCGCCGGACTCGTCGGCTCCCTCGTCCTCGGGATGCCCGCGCTGTCCACCGACACCTCGACGCAGACGCAAGCGCCGCAGGCCTCCCAGGGGCGCTGACCCTTCCGGCCCCCCATGGGTGGTGAGCGGGCAGGCGGGCGGATAGCCTCACCGGGCACAGCCCACGCATGGATTGAGTGAGGACCAGCCGTGCCCCTGCCCTTCCTGACGGCCGACCGCACCTTCGAGGCAGCGGACGACATCGCCCTGCCCCACGACGACAGCACCCGCTGGCGGCGCCCGTACCGTCCCGGACCATGGCGCGTGGGACTGGCCGCCCTGTGCCTGCTGCTCGCCTCGTTCGTGCTGTTCGGCGGCGTCCTCATCGCCCTCACCGGTTCGGCGGCCTCCGCCGGCCTGATCTTCGCCGGCGCCCTGGCGATCATCGTCGCCGCGCTGCGGCTGCTGCGCATGGGCGTGTGGGTGAGCGCGCGCGGGCTGCGCCACGTGGGCTTCCTGGCCACCCGTACCGTCCCCTGGCAGGACGTCGTCGCGGTGCGCACGGTGCAGCAGCCGGTGCGCTGGCTGGAGCTGCCGCGCACGGTGCAGGGCCAGGCGCTGACGCTCGTACGCAGGGACCGTTCGCCCGAGGACACCGCGCCGCTGCTGACCACGCACGGCCTGGACTTCATGGCGCGCGTCTCGGCCTTCGACCGGGCGGCCGACACGATCGAGGCCTGGGCGGCGGAACACCGCGGGGTCTGAGCACGAGCCTCCGGACCCACGAGCGGGGCCCGGTTCCGTCCAGGTGGACGGAACCGGGCCCCGCTTCATTGCGCGCCTGTCAGCGAGCGGCCTCCCGCAGCGTGATCGCCCGCTGCATCGCCTTGCGGGCGCGCGGGGTGTCGCGGGCGTCGTGGTAGGCCACGGCGAGGCGGAACCAGCTGCGCCAGTCCTCGGGCGACTCCTCCGTCTCGGCCTTGCGCCGAACGAACACCTCGTCGGCCGAGTCGCGGTCGATCCGGCCGCCGGGCGTGCGCCTCAGCTCGTCGACGGGCAGGCCGCCCTCGGCGTCCAGCTCGGCCGCGAGCCGATTGGCCCTGCGGACGAACTGGGTGTTCTTCCACAGGAACCACACCCCGATGACCGGCAGGATCAGCACCGCGATGCCGAACGGGACCGTGATGAGCGTGCCGGACTCGATGAGCATGACGCCGCGGCTGCCGACCAGGACGAAGTAGAAGACCAGGACGGCGGCCGTGACGGCATAGGAGATCTTCGCGCGCATGGATTCAGTCGCCCCGGCTCAGTTCAGGTCCAGGAAGTTTTCCAGGCCGAAGGTCAGGCCCGGGGTGTCCACCACACGGCGCACGCCGAGCAGGATGCCCGGCATGAAGCTGCTGTGGTGCAGGGAGTCGTGCCGGATCGTGAGGGTCTCGCCCTCGGCGCCGAGCAGGACCTCCTGGTGCGCGAGCAGACCGCGCAGGCGGACGGCGTGGACGGGGACCCCGTCGACGTCCGCGCCCCGCGCACCGTCCAGGGCCGTCACCGTGGCGTCCGGCGCCGGCGCGGTGCCGGCGGCGCGGCGGGCCTCGGCGATGAGCTGCGCCGTGCGCGTGGCGGTGCCGGACGGAGCGTCGACCTTGTTCGGGTGGTGCAGCTCGACGACCTCGACCGACTCGAAGTACGGCGCGGCCAGCTGCGCGAACTTCATGGTGAGGACGGCCCCGATGGAGAAGTTGGGCGCGATGAGCACGCCGGTCTCCGGGGACTGCTCCAGCCAGCCGCGCAGCTGCGCGAGGCGCTCGTCGGTCCAGCCGGTCGTCCCGACCACCGCGTCGATGCCGTGGCGTACGCAGAAGTCGAGGTTGCCCATCACCGAGGCGGGCGTGGTGAGTTCGACCGCGACCTGGGCGCCGTTCTCCGCCAGCGTCTCCAGCTTGTCGCCGCGGCCGAGGGCGGCGACCAGTTCCATGTCCTCGGCGGCCTCGATGGCCCGGACCGCCTCGGAACCGATCCGGCCCTGAGCCCCGAGGACCGCCACGCGCAGCTTGCTCATGTTCTAGCTTCCTTACCGAAGACGAGGGTTAGGCGACGGCGTCGTGCAGGCGCGAGGCCTGCTTGTCCTTCAGCGGACCGATGACCGACAGGGACGGGCGCTGCCCCAGGATGTCGCGGGCGACCGCCCGGACCTCGTCCGGGGTCACCGCCGAGATCCGGGTCAGCATGTCGTCGACGGACATCTGCTCGCCCCAGCACAGCTCGCTCTTGCCGATGCGGTTCATCAGCGCGCCCGTGTCCTCCAGGCCGAGGACGGTGGAGCCCCTGAGCTGGCCGATGGCACGGTCGATCTCGTCGTCCGTGAGTCCCTGCTCGGCGACCTGGTCGAGCTCGTCGCGGCAGATCTTCAGCACGTCGTGCACCTGGCTCGGGCGGCAGCCCGCGTACACGCCGAACAGACCGCAGTCGGCGAATCCGGAGGTGTACGAGTACACGCTGTAGCACAGGCCGCGCTTCTCGCGGACCTCCTGGAAGAGGCGCGAGGACATGCCGCCGCCGAGGGCGGTGTTGAGCACGCCGAGCGCCCAGCGCCGCTCGTCGGTGCGGGCCAGGCCGGGCATACCGAGGACGACGTGCGCCTGCTCGGTCTTGCGGCCGAGCAGCTCGACGCGGCCCGCAGTACGGATGGTGCGGCGGCCGTCGCGCGGGGCGATGGGCACGGCGTCCGGGTCCTTGAGGGCGCCCGCCTTCTCGAAGGCGGCACGGACCTGGCGTACGACCTTGTTGTGGTCGACGTTGCCCGCGGCCGCGACCACGAGATGGGTCGGGTCGTAGTGCTTCTTGTAGAAGCGGCGGATGCGGTCGGCGTTGAGGGCGTTGACCGTGTCGACGGTGCCGAGGACCGGGCGGCCGAGGGCGTTGTCGCCGAACATCGTGTGCGCGAACAGGTCGTGCACACAGTCACCCGGGTCGTCCTCGGTCATCGCGATCTCCTCGAGGATCGCGCCGCGTTCGACGTCGACGTCCTCCTCCAGGATCAGCGAGCCGGTCAGCATGTCGCAGACGACGTCGATGGCGAGCGGCAGGTCGGTGTCGAGCACGCGCGCGTAGTAGCACGTGTACTCCTTCGCCGTGAACGCGTTCATCTCGCCGCCGACCGCGTCCAGTGCGGCGGAGATGTCCAGAGCGCTGCGCGTCGGCGTGCCCTTGAAGAGCAGGTGCTCCAGGTAGTGCGTGGCGCCGTTCAGGGACGGCGTCTCGTCGCGGGAGCCGACGTGCGCCCAGATGCCGAAGGTGGCCGAGCGGACCGAGGGGAGGGTCTCGGTGACGATGCGCAGGCCGCCCGGGAGGGTCGTCTTGCGGACCGTGCCGATGCCGCCGGTGCCCTTGATCAGGGTTTGGGTACGGGCGACGGCCCGCGCCTCCGAAGAGGTGCGGGCCGTCGCCGTGGAGCTACTCGACGTCACTTGTCGGTGTCGTCCTTCTCCGCGGAGCCGCTGTCGGACCCGGCCTCGTCGCCTTCGCCCTCGATCACGGGGATGAGGGAGAGCTTGCCGCGGGAGTCGATCTCGGCGATCTCGACCTGGACCTTCTGGCCCACACCGAGGACGTCCTCGACGTTCTCCACGCGCTTGCCGCCGGCGAGCTTGCGGATCTGCGAGATGTGCAGCAGACCGTCCTTGCCGGGCAGCAGGGAGACGAACGCACCGAAGGTGGTCGTCTTCACGACCGTACCGAGGTAGCGCTCGCCGACCTCGGGCATCGTCGGGTTGGCGATGCCGTTGATCGTGGCGCGGGCGGCCTCGGCGGCCGGACCGTCGGCGGCACCGATGTAGATCGTGCCGTCGTCCTCGATCGTGATCTCGGCGCCCGTGTCCTCCTGGATCTGGTTGATCATCTTGCCCTTGGGGCCGATGACCTCACCGATCTTGTCGACCGGGATCTTCACGGTGATGATTCGCGGCGCGTTCGGGGACATGGCGTCCGGCCGGTCGATCGCCTCGGTCATCACGTCGAGGATGTGCAGACGGGCGTCGCGGGCCTGCTTGAGGGCCGCGGCCAGGACGGAGGCCGGGATGCCGTCCAGCTTGGTGTCGAGCTGGAGGGCGGTCACGAAGTCCTTCGTGCCGGCGACCTTGAAGTCCATGTCACCGAAGGCGTCCTCGGCACCGAGGATGTCGGTGAGCGCGACGTAGTGCGTCTTGCCGTCGACCTCCTCGGAGATCAGACCCATGGCGATACCGGCGACGGGGGCCTTCAGCGGCACACCGGCGTTCAGCAGCGACATGGTGCTGGCGCAGACCGAGCCCATGGACGTCGAACCGTTGGAGCCGAGGGCCTCGGACACCTGACGGATCGCGTACGGGAACTCCTCGCGCGTCGGCAGCACCGGCACGATCGCGCGCTCGGCGAGCGCGCCGTGGCCGATCTCGCGGCGCTTCGGGGAGCCGACGCGGCCGGTCTCACCGACGGAGTACGGCGGGAAGTTGTAGTTGTGCATGTAGCGCTTGCGGGTCACCGGGGAGAGGGTGTCCAGCTGCTGCTCCATGCGGAGCATGTTCAGGGTGGTGATGCCCAGGATCTGGGTCTCGCCACGCTCGAACAGGGCCGAGCCGTGCACGCGCGGGATGGCCTCGACCTCGGCGGCCAGGGTGCGGATGTCGGTGACACCGCGGCCGTCGATGCGCTTCTTCTCCTTGATGACGCGCTCGCGGACCAGCTGCTTGGTCAGCGCGCGGTACGCGGCGGAGATCTCCTTCTCGCGGCCCTCGAACTGCGGCAGGAGCTTCTCGGCGGCGAGCGCCTTGACGCGGTCCAGCTCGGCCTCGCGCTCCTGCTTGCCGGCGATGGTGAGCGCCTGGGCGAGCTCGGGCTTGACCGCGGCGGTCAGCGCCTCGAAGACGTCGTCCTGGAAGTCCAGGAAGATCGGGAACTCGCCGGTCGGCTTCGCGGCCTTCTTGGCGAGGTCGGCCTGGGCCTTGCACAGGACCTTGATGAAGGGCTTCGCGGCGTCGAGACCGGCGGCGACGACCTCCTCGGTCGGCGCCTCGGCGCCGCCCTCGACCAGCTTGATCGTCTGGTCGGTGGCCTCGGCCTCGACCATCATGATCGCGACGTCGCCGTCCTCCAGGACGCGGCCGGCGACCACCATGTCGAAGACGGCGTCCTCGAGCTCGGAGTGCGTCGGGAACGCGACCCACTGGCCGTTGATCAGCGCGACGCGGACGCCGCCGATCGGGCCGGAGAAGGGCAGGCCGGCCAGCTGCGTCGACGCGGACGCGGCGTTGATCGCCACGACGTCGTACAGGTGGTCGGGGTTGAGGGCCATGACCGTGGCGACGACCTGGATCTCGTTGCGCAGGCCCTTCTTGAAGGACGGGCGCAGCGGGCGGTCGATCAGACGGCAGGTGAGGACCGCGTCCTCGGAGGGGCGGCCCTCGCGGCGGAAGAAGCTGCCGGGGATCTTGCCGGCCGAGTACATCCGCTCCTCGACGTCCACCGTGAGGGGGAAGAAGTCGAGCTGGTCCTTGGGGGTCTTGGAGGCGCTGGTCGCCGACATCACCATGGTGTCGTCGTCCAGGTACGCGACGGCGGAACCGCCGGCCTGCTTGGCCAGGCGGCCCGTCTCGAAGCGGACGGTGCGGGTGCCGAAGGAGCCGTTGTCGATGACGGCCTCGGCGTAGTGGGTCTCGTTCTCCACTAGCGTTATCTCCTCGTCTTCGTCCCTTGGCTGCCCGTGTGGCAGGGGGACGGTTGCGGAGAGGCGCTCCGTGCGGTGCGGGCCGGTCTTCGATCGAAGCACCCGGGTTGCACTCCCCCCGGGGGCCACTACCGAGGACCGGCGGCGGCGAGGCGCGCTTCTCCTTGTTCGGTGTGCGTGGTGCCGTCATGCCCGGTCAGGGCCGGAATGGCTCACGCTGTGTCGTACGTACTGCGTTGCGTTCTGCTACCACACTACAAAGCGTCGGTGACAGTCCGCATGTTTCCGTCGGCACGGGCGGACTTTCCCGCGTCGGCGGGTCGGCCCGCACGGGCGGGAACGCCCGTGAACGGCAAAGGGAGCGGTCCCCAGTCTCTGGGAACCGCTCCCTTCACGGCGACTTACTTGGCGCCGCCGGCCGCACCACGGCGGATGCCGAGGCGGTCGACCAGCGTACGGAAGCGCTGGATGTCCTTCTTGGCCAGGTACTGCAGAAGGCGGCGACGCTGACCGACCAGGATCAGCAGACCACGACGGGAGTGGTGGTCGTGCTTGTGCGTCTTGAGGTGCTCGGTCAGGTCCGAGATGCGGCGCGAGAGCATGGCGACCTGGACCTCGGGGGAGCCGGTGTCGCCCTCCTTCTGACCGAACTCGGCGATGATCTGCTTCTTCGTAGCGGCGTCGAGCGACACGCGTACTCCTCGTAGTCTCTGTGATGGCCACCGAGTGCCCCTGGTCCACTTCTCAGGGGAGCTTCCGTTACTCGGGAGGCGGGGATCCGCTGAGCGCGACCCCCAGGGATGCCGGGGGCGCGTACACGAACGGCCGGGAGCCAGGGTACCAGCCCCGAAGCGGGGGCCTTCCCGTCGGGGCTGGTGAGGGGCGGCCGAGCGTCAGACCCCGCCGCGGACCCTGCCGTAGATGTCGAGGACGGCCAGGCAGACCGGGATCAGCGAGAGCAGCACCAGCGAGTCCGCGAGGTCCAGCATGCGGCCCCAGAAGGGGGAGAGTCCCTTCTGCGGAACGATCAGGGCGATCGCGATCAGGAGCAGGACGCCCGCCGCCACCGAGGCACCGAGCCACAGGGTCCGCAGGTCGACCGGTCCGGAGTTGCCCATGAGCAGCTCCTTGACGATCTCGGCCGGGGGCGAGATCGCGAGGCCGAGCACCAGCAGGGCGAGCGTGCCGACACCGGCCACGAACAGGCAGGTGACCTGGGCGGTGTAGCGGAAGAGACGTGCGCGCAGCATGGCGGCGAGGCCGGTGCACAGGGCGAGCATCTGGGCCCAGCCGCTGTCGCTGAAGCCGAGTACGCCACCGCTCGCGCCGATGACGACGGCGGCGCAGCCCCCGACCAGGCCGAGCAGCAGCTCGTGGCCGCGGCTGGTCTGGGCGACGATGCGCTGGATGTCGACGGCCTCGAGGTCGCCGTCCACGCCTTCGCGGCGGGCCCTGGCCAGGTCCTCCGGGCTGCGGAAGCCGATCGGCAGCTTGGCGAAACGGGCCGACCAGCCGGGCAGGAAGCCGACGACGGCGAGCGCGACGACCGAGGTGCCGGCGGCGACCTCGCGCGGCTCCGCCCCGGTGAGGATCCCGCAGAACACGGCGAGCGTGCCCATCGCCGCGGCGAGCGCGGAGCCGACGAACGGGGCGTCTCCCTGCGGCAGGAGCATGATCAGTACGACGGAGACCAGGAGGACGGCGACGCAGCCGACGAGGAACTGGATCCTGCCGGGGCCCTCGCCCGCGTCCTGGGGGATGACGCCGGAGCCCGCGATCATCGCGTGCGGCAGCGCCGAGATGCCGAGGGCCACGGCGGCGGCACGGTCGTCGTAGACCCGGGACCGTACGCCCGAGAGCGCCGTGAGGCCCACGGCGACGACGCCGGCGAGGATGCCCTGGAGGCCGTGCATGTCATGGCGTACCGGGTCCGCGAACCAGAAGACGAAGCCGAGCATGACGAGCAGCAGCGCCCCGGCGACGAGTCCGGCGGCGCGCATCAGGTTGTCGTTCCAGCTGCGGATGTCCTGCTTGACCGCGGCGGCGATGGCGTCCACCACGTCGTCGTGCACGGCCGGCGGCAGCGAGTCGGCAAAGGTGCGCAGAAGCAACACCTCGCCGTCCCTGACGCGGTGCTCGACCAGCGAACGGCTCGCGTCCAGCACCTGGCCCTCGCGGCGTACGAGGTGGTAGCCGGCCGGACCGGCGTCCGCCTGGGTCAGGCCCGAGAGTCGCACGATCTCGGGAAAGAGATCCTGGATCGGCAGGTCCTCCGGCAGCGCGACATCGACCCGGCTGTCCGGCGCTGCGATGGTGATTCGACAGAAACCTGTCGAAGTCCCCGTGCTCACCTGGTTGTTCCCCCTGCTAGACAAGGCTTCTCCACGCCGTCTGGTACGACGCCTCGCGCCACCATATCCGTTGTCCCCTATGCCGCCGGTAGCCCTCCCTCATTTGTCCAGGACCCTCTCGGCATCTCCATCCTCCTGACTCCCGCCGCCCCCTTGCACGTCAGTAGGATCTACGCCTACGCGGACGACGCCTACGCGAACGGGAACACGTCGCGGTACACGGGGGCGTCGATGCCAAGACGTATCAATCGCGAAGGATGAGTGCATCGGTGAGCGTCGTCATCATCAAACGGCCGCCGCGAACAGCGCCTCCGGTCGTCCCGGACGGCGAGGTCAGACTGGAGGCGCCGCCCGAGCTGCCACGCGAGGGCGAGGAGAGCATGCTGATGACCCTCCTGCCCATGATGGGCATGGTGGGGTCGGTCGGCTTCTTCTTCATGCCGGGTCTCCCCTCTTATATGCGGGTCGTCGGCGGGCTGATGCTGGCCTCGACCCTGGCCATGGCCATCGCCCAGTTCGCCAAGTCCCGTCAGGGCGGCGGCGCGGGCATGGCACAGGACCGGCGCGACTACTTCCGTTATCTGGAGCAGGTCCGCAAGGACGTCCACAAGACCGCTGAACTGCAGCGGCACAGCCAGCTGTTCCAGCACCCGGAGCCCGACCAGCTCTGGGCGGTCGCGGCCGACGGCAAGCGGCTGTGGGAACGGCGCCCCACCGACGGGGACTTCGCCTCGGTCCGCATAGGGCGGGGCACCCAGCAGCTGAACACCCCGCTCGTGGCTCCGGAGACGGCGCCCAAGGAGGAGCTCGAGCCGCTGACCGCGGCGGCCATGAAGGCCTTCCTCGACGCGCACGGCAGCCTGTCCGACCTGCCCGTCTCCGTCTCGCTGCGCGCCTTCTACCACGTGACGATGTGCGGCGAGACCGAGACGGTGTACGGCAACGCCCGGTCGGCGCTGGCCCAGTTGGCGACCCTGCACTCGCCGGAAGACCTCATGATCGCCGTGGTGGCGCATCCCTCCGCGGCCCCCGACTGGGACTGGATCAAGTGGCTGCCGCACAGCCAGCACCCGAAGGCCAAGGACGGGGCGGGCTCGACCCGGCTCCTCTTCGACGACCTGGGTGAGCTGGAGGAGGCGCTCGCCGACCAGCTGGACGACCGCCCCCGCTGGAACCGGGACGCCAACCCGGTCTACGACCAGCCGCATCTGATCGTGGTGCTCGACGGCGGCACGGTGCCGCCGGACTCCGAACTGGCCAGCGCCGAGGGTCTCCAGGGCGTCACCTTCCTGGAGATCGCCCCGGGTGAGCTGGAGGAGGAGCTGCGCGGCGGCCTCACCGTCTACTCGAAGCCCGATCGGATGCAGTTGTTCGTCGGCCACGAGTCGGCGTACACCGGCAAGCCGGACCTGCTGAACGTGGCCCAGGCCGACTCCCTGGCCCGCCAGCTCGCCCCGTTCCGGGTCGGCTCGGCGGAAGAGGGCGAACCCCTGCTGTCCAACCTGGACTTCACCGACCTCATGGGCATCGGGGACGCCGGTTCCGTCGACGTCTCCCGCGCCTGGCGTCCGCGCACGCTGCACGAGCGGCTGCGGGTGCCGATCGGTGTCGGCGAGAACGGCGAGCCGGTCATGCTCGACCTCAAGGAGGCCTCGCAGGAGGGCATGGGCCCGCACGGCCTGTGCGTCGGCGCCACCGGTTCCGGCAAGTCGGAGGTGCTGCGTACGCTGGTGCTCGGTCTCGCGGTGACGCACTCCTCGGAGACGCTGAACTTCATCCTCGCGGACTTCAAGGGCGGTGCGACCTTCGCCGGTATGGCGGACATGCCGCACACCGCGGCCGTGATCACCAACCTCGCGGACGACCTCACCCTCGTCGACCGCATGCGTGACTCGATCATGGGTGAGACGCAGCGCCGTCAGGAGCTGCTGCGCTCGGCCGGCAACTACGCCAACCTGCACGACTACGAGAAGGCCCGGGCGGCGGGCGCCGCGCTCGAGCCGATGGCGTCGCTGGTGATCGTGCTCGACGAGTTCTCCGAACTCCTCACCGCCAAGCCGGACTTCATCGACATGTTCATCCAGATCGGCCGTATCGGCCGGTCGCTGGGCATTCATCTGCTGCTTGCCTCGCAGCGCCTGGAAGAGGGCAAGCTGCGCGGCCTGGACACCTATCTGTCGTACCGGATCGGTCTGCGGACCTTCTCCGCGGCCGAGTCCCGTACGGCGATCGGTGTCCCGGACGCGTACCACCTGCCGTCGATCCCCGGTTCCGGTTATCTGCGGTACGACACCGACACCATGGTCCGCTTCAAGGCCGCGTACGTGTCGGGTCCGTACCACGGTGAGGGCCCGTCCCGCGTGCACCGCTCCACGCAGTTGCGGCCCGCGCTGTTCTCGGCGGAGCACGTGGCCCTGCCCCCGCAGCCGGTGATCGAGGAGCCGGAGGCCGACGACAGGATCGACGACGCGCTCGCCGACACCGTCCTGGACGTCCTCGTCAGCCGGATGGTCAACCAGGGGCCGCCCGCCCACCAGGTGTGGCTGCCCCCGCTGGAGGAGGCGCCGTCGCTGGAGCAGCTCCTGCCCCAGCTCGCCGTCTCCCAGGAACGCGGCCTCACCGCGCCCGAGTACACGGCGCTCGGCCGGCTCAACGTGCCGGTCGGTCTGGTGGACAAGCCGTTCGAGCAGCGGCGTGACGTGCTGTACCGCGACTTCTCCGGCGGCGCGGGCCACGGCCTGTTCGTCGGTGGTCCGCAGTCCGGCAAGTCGACGCTGCTGCGTACGCTCATCTCGTCGTTCGCGCTGACCCACACGCCGTCCGAAGTGCAGTTCTACTGCCTGGACTTCGGTGGTGGCTCTCTGATCGCGATGGAGGAGCTGGCCCATGTCGGTGGCGTGGCGAACCGCCTCGACGCCGAGCGGGTCCGCCGTACGGTCAGCGAGGTCGAGGGCATCCTGAACGCGCGCGAGGAGTACTTCCGCGCGCACAACGTCGACTCGATCACCACGTACCGCCAGCGCCGGGCGTCCGGGCAGCTGCCCGACCAGCCCTGGGGTGACGTCTTCCTCGTCATCGACGGCTGGGCGACCTTCAAGACGGACTACGAGCTGCTCGAAGCCGCCGTCACCGACATCGCCACCCGCGGTCTCGGCTTCGGTGTGCACGTGATCCTGACGGCCAGCCGCTACACCGAAGTGCGGCCCGCGCTCAAGGACATGCTCCAGAACCGCATCGAGCTGCGCCTCGGTGACCCGACCGAGTCGGAGATCGACCGCAAGGTCGCGCAGAACGTGCCGGCCACCGTCCCGGGCCGCGGTCTGACCCAGGACAAGCTGCACTTCATGACGGCACTCCCCCGCGTCGACGGCTCCTCGGAGACCGAGGACCTCGCGGAGGCGACGACGATCCTCATCCGGGGCATCAACGACAACTGGCAGGGCCAGCCCGCCCCGGCGGTCCGGCTGCTGCCGACGATGCTCCCGGTGGACCGGCTGCCCAAGGGCTTCGAGCACCCCGAGCGCGGTCTCGCCATCGGTATCGACGAGTCGTCGCTGGCGCCCGTCTTCGTCGACTTCGAGACGGACCCGCACTTCATCGTGTTCGGTGAGAGCGAGTCCGGTAAGTCGGCGGTCCTGCGTCTGCTCATCAAGCAGATCACCGAGCGCTACACACCGGACCAGGCGAAGATCGTGATGGGTGACTACCGACGCGCTCACCTGGAGGGCGTGCCGGAGTCGCACCTGTCACGCTACTGCGCCTCGGCGCCCGCTCTGGCGGAGACGCTGGAGGGCCTGGCCGGTTCGATGGCCCGTCGCATGCCCGGCCCGGACGTCACGCCGGAGCAGCTGCGCAACCGCAGCTGGTACAGCAGCCCGGACGCGTTCGTCATCGTCGACGACTACGACCTGGTCGCGACCGGCATGAACCCGCTCGCTCCGCTCCTGGAGTACCTGCCGTTCGCCCGCGACATCGGTCTGCGCGTCATCATCGCCCGTTCCTCGGGCGGTGCCAGCCGGTCGCTGTACGAGCCGGTGATGCAGCGGATGCGCGAGCTGGGCGCCCAGGGCATCGTGCTCTCGGGCGACCGCTCGGAGGGTGCCCTGCTGGGCAACATCCAGCCGTCGCAACTCCCGGCCGGCCGTGGTTACTTCCACACGCGGCGCCGTGGCGGCCAGCTGATCCAGACCGGGTGGCTTCCGGCGCGGTTCTGAGGCACGGCTGGTTTCTCGCAAGGGGCGGCACCCACTCGGTCGGGTGCCGCCCCTCTGTGCTGCGTGCGTGCGACAGGGGTGTCTCGGGGGTGGGCCGACGGCTAGGGTGACAGTGCCATCAAGGTTGCGTTGCGACCGGAAAGCCGCGTCATGGGGGGCAGTTGTGGGCAACGACGGGTTGCGTGCCGACCCTTCGGTCCTCAAGACCGAGGGCTCCAACATGTTCAAGGTGGGCCAGGACTTCAGCAAGGCCGCCAAGCGGCTCCAGGAGAGCCTCGGCCACCTGGAAGGAAGCAAGACCCCCCCGTGGGGCGACGACGACATCGGTGAGAAGTTCGGCGTCGTCTACGAGGGCCTGCGCGACGGCATGTTCCAGTCGATGGGCAGCCTGGCCGAGCGCATCGCGGGCATGGGGCTGGCGTTCACCGAGATGGGCGTGCGGCACGAGAAGAACGAGGGCCACGAGGACGAGGCCTGGCGCAGCATCACCTCGGAGTACGACGGACAGGTGCATGTCCCGGACGGGATGCATCACCTACGTCGACGCCAGGAACCCTGATCCGAAGGGTCGTTGCGCTACCCGACGGCCGCTGGACCGGTCCCGGATGTCAATTGGCGTGTCCTGAGGCAGATTTGTGACAGAAGCCCTCTCAAACGGCTGGCGGTCGAGTCCGTAAACTTTGCGGACGACTGTACTTCTGTGTGATCCCGCTTGGCCGCGGGGGCAGTTGTACGGCCGCGTGTCGTTGCGACGGGGGTGCTTGCTGTGTCGATGATGCTGCCGGACGAGCTCGAGTGGGTCCTCGAGATGCTCGGCTACCGCTGGCCGACAGCAGACGAGGACAAGCTCAGAGAAGCCGCGGGAGTGTGGCGGCAGTTCGGCGACGACGTGACCGAACTGCACGCCGCGGCGAACGCGAGCGCTCGGACCGTCGTGTCGAACAACGCCGGTGAGTCGATCGACGCGTTCACCAAGGCGTACGCCAAGTTCGACGGCGGAGGCGGCTCCGACGGCTACCTCGCCAACGCCGCACAGGCCGCGTACACCATCGCGACCGTGCTGGAGGCCTGCGCCTACCTGGTCGTCTTCGCCAAGTGGGCGGTGATCGCCCAGCTCATCGCCCTGGCCTTCGAGATCGCAGCCGCCCAGGCCGCCGCCCCCTTCACCTTCGGCCTGTCCGAAGTCGGCGCGCTCGGCGCCACCCAGGCCACCCGCCTGATCGTCCGCCGCCTCCTCGATGAGCTCAAGGAAGCCCTCATGGAGGCGATCGTCGAGGCGATGAAGGAGCCGGCGATCTCCGCGATCGAGGCCATCATCACCGACCTGGTGAAGCAGACGGTGAGCGTCGGCTTCGGCGCCCAGCAGGGCTACGACCTCGGCCAGACGGTCGGGGCCGGCGCCAAGGGCGGCTGGGAGGCCATCAAGCAGACCCCGCAGACACTGGCCGAGGGCGTCCGCGACGGCCTGGGCGAGAAGGCGGGCCACCGCGCGCACCACGCGATCGACAGCCGGATCGACGGTCATGAGTCGTCGGGGAGCGAGGGCGGCGACGGGGGCGATCGGGATGGCGGGAGCGACGGGGGTTCCGGCTCGTCGTCCGACTCCAGTTCCAATTCTGGTTCTGGTTCTGGTTCTGGTTCGGGATCCGATTCTGGTTCGGACTCCTCGTCGTCGACGCACACACGGGCCGGTGGGGACGACTCGGGCCCGGGCGTGAACATCGGCCGCGGGATATCGGCCGACGGCGGTGAGGGCGGTATCAGCGCGCCGGACCTGGGAGTTGGCCCCGACTCGGACTCCGGATCCGATTCCGGTTCGGACTCGGGTTCGGACTCCGGTTCTGGGCAGAACCATTCGCCCGCTGCAGCGGATGCGCCGCGGTCGACCCCGCTGCTCTCGGGACCGACACTGTCGGACTTCGACGACCCGTCGCCCGGTGGATCAACGGCCGGGGCTGCGGACACGAACGGTCCCTCCGGCCCGTCGCACCACGGCGGCGGCCCCTCCGTCTCCGGCCTGTCGTCACCGACGCCGCACGCCGCCCCGCACACGGGAGCCTCCTCGGGCGGTACGTCGACACCGACGAGCGGTGGCGGGATCAGCACGTCGATCGACGGCCTGGCCGCCAGCGTCCCGACCCAGTCCAGCGCGGCGCACGCACCGACCCCGACGCCGACGCCGGGAGACCCGTCACCCACGCACTCCGGGGGCCGTACGGACGGCGGCCTGGGCATACCGACCCCGCCGGTGGCGTCGTCCACCCCGGGAGGAATCCCCGGCACGCAGCACAGCGGGGCGAGCAGCGCGGGCAACACGCACTCCGGATCAGGCGGTCCGGCCGGCCCGAACCCCAACTCGACCCCGAACAGGAACTCTCCGCCCACCGGTACCGGTCCCGCGTCCACGCCAAATCCCACGAACCTGGGGACGCCACGGAACCCTCTGTCCCAGACCCCGGACGGCCGCATACCGAACCAGCGCCCCGGGACCACACCGGGCGACGGCAGCAGCCTGCCCCGGCACACCCCGGGGACGACACCTGGTGACGGCACCCGCCCCCGTGACACCTCCAACTCGACGCCGGACGACCGTACTCCGCCCCGAAATCCCGTGGACGCGACCAATCCCCGTACGCCTCCCCGCAGTCAGGACACGGGCTCGACGCCGAACACGAACTCGAACTCAAGCGGAAGCCCGTCCCCGAGCCGGAACCAGAACCCGGCCACTGCCGCGCCCTCTGCCAGGGCCTCGACGCCGTCGTCCACCAACACTCCGGGGACCACGCCGCCCACCTCGTCCGGCAACGGACCGGACCGGCCGTCGACGCCCAGCAACAGCACCCCGAACTCGACGACGCAGCCCGGTCCCACGGCCACACCCGGTACGTCCAGCACGCCACGGGGCCAGAACCAGCCGCGCCCGAACGCCGGTGCCACTCCCGGCACCCCTCCCGCGAGCGGCGCCCCCAACACCCCGCACGTCCCACGGCAACCGGCGGCGTCGCCGAACCCCAGCGACGGGACGAACACCCCGAACGACCGCCAGCAGCATCCCCAGGTGACGCCGGTCCCCATCGTCACCGTCGCCCCGGCCGCGGCCTCCGCCCCGCCGCCCTCCCACGCGGCGCCCGCCGCTCCGCACGCGCCCGGCTCGCCGCAGGGCGGCCCGGGTGTGCCCCACCAGCAGAAGCCGCATCAGGACAGCCTGGACGACATCCGTGCGGATCTGAACCACTACCCGGAGGGTCTGACCGAGCCGGACCCCACCGACCAGCAGGCACTGGCAGACGCGGTGCCGCACAACCCCGACGGCACTCCCCAGCGCTTCCCCGACCCGTTCGGCCACTGGGCGCAGCTCCAGAACGACGGCGGCAACACCGTCCCCGGACGCAGCAACAACTGCGCCGACTGCTCCCGTTCCTTCCTGGAGACCTGGTACGGCAATCCACAGGTCTCGGCGCCTCGCACGCTCGACCTCAACGAACACGGCCAGTACAACCCCTGGTCCCCGGAGCGCGACGCCAACGACAACCAGATCCGCTGGACAGGTGCCGCGCACACCTACGCGGGCCCGGGCGGCGACAACCCCGACACGGTCCACAACATCGAATCGGCCCTCCTGGAGGCCGGCCCCGGCTCCGCGGCGATCGTCCAGGTCGACTGGCCGGGCGGAAGCGGCCACGCCTTCAACGCCGTCAACCACGACGGCAAGATCGTCTGGATCGACACCCAGAGTGGCGAGGTCAGCCACGAGCCGCTCCACATAGCCAACGCGGAACACGTCTGGCACATCCCACTCGACGCCAACCGCAACCCCATCCCGGTCGACCACGCCGACTTCGCGAACTTCGAGGGCCAGACTCACGAGGCTCAGCCGGAGAACAACCAGACCTCACAGAACGATGTCTCCGGTGACATTCCGAAGCAGGGCGACAACGATCTCGCCGAGCCGTCGACCGTCGACCCGAACACGGCGAACGGTGAGTCTGAGAACGAGATCGCCGGGCCGCAGAGCAAGGGCGTCAACCCGCCTGACCCCCACAGCATGCCTGATGGCCAGGAGCCCTCCCAGAAAACCCCGGAAAGCGATCGGCTGCTTCCGGGCGATAGCGACGTTGATCGGCAGCATTCATCTTCCCCTGAGACCTCCTCGGGAAAGCGCCGCCCGACCCCGGCCAAAACAGCGAGTATGCCGGACCCGCAGTCGCGCCCCGACGAAGCAACAGGCCCCGATGGGCAGGGCCACATCCCCAACAAGAAGACGGAGCAACCGAATGGGGCAGCGAAGATCCCGCCCCTACAACCCGGCTCCCCCTCGGAGCACGGGCAGCTCTCTGCCCGTGCTGCCAGCCCCCGCACTGCGGATGCCCGCACTACGAATCCGCGTTCCGAGACTCCAAGCTGGGACCGACGTGCGCCGGCGAACCCAGCGGGTACGCAGCCCTACGAGGGTTCAAGCGACCCCTGGACCGAAGGCGGGGACGAGACCGACGACGGGAAGCAGGCCCCTGCCACTCCCGAAAGCTCCTCACCTCACGAGGAGAGCCAACCAAAGAATCACCAGCACTACGGCATGCTGGGCGACCAAGCGCAACGGGATCTTCGAGAGCGCAACATCCACCAGATCGACCAAGAGCCCGTATACCGCTACCTGGAGAACCTGGCTAACAACAGAAATCATCAGTTGCGTGAACTGCTTGAGGGCAGCAAAAACGGCACCACATGGCGCCGAGACGACTTGAAAGCCCTCCCCGGATTTGATGACCTGACACGCGGTCAGCAATTGGCTACCGTCGCTGTTCTGGCACGCCTCAGCATCGACTTCCATACCAATCAGGGAGTGGGTGTCAGCCCACATCTGCGCGACGGTGACAACTCGGCCTACAAATGGCGGGAAGACGCGGAACGAGAGGCCCATCGTAAACGCGACATCCTCCGGCAGAAGAACTACGAGGGGGTTGATAAACATCAATCGTCACGGGCTGCCGGAAAACGTTCCGAATCGGACCTTTCGAAAGTTGACGGTTCGGTCAGCAATAGCAGTACACCGACCCAGCGAGCGCGGCACCACCTCGATGAGGCATACGGTAAAACCGTAGCCGAGCAAGTGGTGACAGCAACCAGCGACATGAAGCCCGACTTCTCCGGTCGGAACTATGCCGTGGTCGAGGTGATCGACCCAGGCCCACCTACGGAAACACACTATGTGGCCGACGCCTCGTTCAACTACGCCGGACCGCGTCCCGCACACTCAGAACCGCACATAGGCGGCTGGATAGAACGCCTGAACGAGGATCGAGCAGCCGAGGGCAAGCAGCCCCTTGACGTTGTGCACATGTACACAGAGCGGGAACCGTGTGGACACCCGTCCGAGTCCCCGGGCCACGCGGACTGCTCAGGGTACATCCTGCATTACATGCCTACGCACATGCCGGTAAGTTATGGGACTGGATACCGAAAGGGCGAGCCAGTAACCCCCTTCAGTGACCCTCAGCAACGAAAAGGAGTAAACACCGCGCGTCAGGCGATGGAGGCCGACGCCCAGCACCACTTGAACAGGGTGTCTGACATCCTCAAGGCATACGCTTTCCCGACCCCCACGTCGAATCCCTAGAAATGACCTGAAGTATGAGCGCACCCGTCCCAGGACCGACCGAAATCCCGCCTGATCTCGCAATGAACCGCGCACTGTGGTGGATCGACAAGCCACGTGACAGCAGCGCCTGGTTGTGGTTCGGCGGCAACGAAGGGGCGGGCAAGACCGCACTGCTCCAGGAGATCGCCGGGCGGCATCCTGATTCGATCTTCTTGGATTGCGCTGGCATGTCCTGCGAGGAGGTTGCTCGCAGGCTGGCTGATTCCTTTGGTGTAGCCGCACCCAATTCCTACGACTGCAACTTTGCACAAGCCGTGACTAGGATTACCACCGGACCGGTGGTAATCCTGGCGAATACGCAATGGGCAGGCAGCATCCGCACCACACGCGAGCCGGAACGTGTCATACATGAGGTAGTACAGACCCTGATCAGGAATCACCGACGCAGCGTACGGATGCGGCTCCTGGTCGAGGTGGAGCACACCGCGGGCCCGATGGCATCTCTGCGTGGCCGCGAGCTGACGCTTCGCGGCCACGACGTTGACCAGGTGTCGACTGGGGACGCAACCTCGGCCGAGAAAGCGGCTTTCCGTGCCCTCGCACTGTCCGAATCCCGCACCGTCCCGCTGCCCGTATGGTCAACACTGTGCTCCGTACTCGGACAAGATATCTCCGTGCCACAGTTGGAGCGGCTGATCTCATCCCACTCTCCGGACATACTGACGCAGGCGAGCCGTGAATTCCCCTGGCCGAACGCGGCTTTCCGCCGCGAGTGCACCGCCCGAGTGTGGCGTGACACGATAACCCCCGACGAGGTAAAGCGCTTCCACAGCCAGGCGCTCTCCGCACTGCGGTCTGCGGAGCGGACATCGGCGATCAAGTGGTACGTACAGCATGCAGCGGCCGGCCATGCAGCCGCGAGCGGAGAATTCGAGTCTCTACTCGAAGACGCATCCACCATGGCCATGGTCGGTCACCACAGTCTGTTCGAGGCATTCGAGGCTGCCTACCATGACCACGCTGTCCCCCCGGCAAGCCTCGCCGCCCACCTCTACTACCTGTCCGAACGTGGCGTGTGGCCCTCCACGCATGGTGAGTGGCTGGCTCTCCTGCATCACTCCCTCCTCAGCCGAGGGCCATCAGGCAAGGCTTTGGCTGACCGGCTCCTCGCCGCTGCCGACACCTCCGCCCTGCCATGGCACACCCTGTGGGCGCATGGCACCGCTCCCGGTGTCGCCACCACAGAACACGTGATCAAGCGGCCAACCGTACGCGAACTACAAGTCGCGCGAGCCGATTCGGGCTCCCTGGCCATTGCCACATACGGTCGAGGCAACAGGAACGCCTGGCACCTCAGCAATGGAGAACTCGCTGCCGATCCTGATGACGCGCCCGTAGCCCCAGAATCTGTTGCGGCGGACCAAGGTCTCCACGGGTGGAGACCCGCGGGCGCAGCCGACGGTCACGTCGATCTGCCCCGCATGCCCCGGTACGTAAGAGATGCCGTTCGCGTAGGTAACCATGCAGTCATGTCCTCCACCGACGGAGTCTTCGCCATAACCATTCACTCCTCGGAATCGGAGACACAGTCAGGCGTCCTGAAGACAACAGTGCGTACGACCACCAGACTTGGAACCGCCGACTTCCCCACGGAGGCACGGCGAGCCTCCGCCAACTGGTTTGAGGATGTCTGGGGTGCAAGCGCCCTCAAGCGGGTCGCCGAGGATGCTCTGCCCTCGAGCCTCTCCAATACCGATGCAGGCAAATTCCTGGCCGAAGTAGGCCTTCCTCATGTAAGCGGTTTTCTTGAGCTTGAAACAGTCAACCTGGCCACCACAGGACTCAGAACCGTTCCCGATTCTCCGGTAGGCCAGGGATCCGTGCTCCTTTTGGGAACCTGGCAGGGAGCGCAACTACTTCTCGACGCAACCAGCGGCAAGGTCCTGCAGGACGGGACCTCTGGAATCAGCAATCCGTTGGCCGGGAGTTCGCTCCGAAAATTCATCACCATGGTTCGGCTCTACTACTGGTGGTTCGCCTCCGACTGGACCATCGAAAACGCTGAAGCCGACCTGCGATCCTGGCTAGCTCGCATCGACCCCAACGCCTACGCAACCCAGTGCTGGCAACGCGTATTCGAGGACTACAACTTTACTGATCGCGTATGAATTCCAGAGAGGGAGCGCATGACTCCGTACGTCTCCGTCCTTGCATCACAAAAAGAAGGCAGGGCGTAACACCCGGCCATGCCAGCTCGAACAATGTCGCTGATGAAGTTGATGCATGGGTGAACGACCCTTCCTCAAAAAGCGCTTTCCTGCTCCTGGACGGCCCCTCGGCCTCCGGGAAGACCGAAGTCCTCCGGAGAATCGCTGAGAGGGGACGGGAGTCATCTCTTGTCGATGCCGCTGGCCTCTCCACCGAGGAGGTCATGGGCAAGATCATGCAGGAGCTGGACATTTCGTACGGGGACTACAGAGATGCCGATCTCCTCATCGACGAGATCCGGGACCGGAATCTGAGCCATGTCGTCCTCGTGACCAATACCCAATGGGCCGGTCGAACCTGGAGCACCTGCGAACCACGACATCTCGCCGACCTCCTCGCGCGGGGCATCGGGAGCCCGTATGTCAGGACGGGCGTCAGAGTCGTTCTGGAGGTCGACAGCGGTGTCCATCCGCTCAGCCCGTGGATGCGGTCCCCGCTCACACTCCCGGATCGGCCGGACGTCACCAGGCTGGACGTCCGCTCCCTTTCCCCCGTCCATCGCACAGCCCTGCAGGCATTGGCCCTGGCCGAGCCACGCAGGGTGAGTTTTGCGGAGTGGAGTGCGCTCTGCTCTGTCCTGGGGGCCGAATTGGGCATCTCGGACCTTCAAACGATGGCCGTCGAGCTGGAATGGATCTCGGTCTCCGGCGACGGCGAGCTACCCGTTGGGCTGGCCTACGCGTCCGACGCCCACCGGCTGCGCAGCGACATTCCCGCCGAGGACTTCCGTGCTTTCCAGAACGCAGTAGTGGACCAGCTGTTCGCCTGCAGTGACGCAGACGCGCTCACGGATTATCTGGCCCGCGCGCTCCCCGCACATGCCGCCATGGCGGGCCGCTACGAAGAGCTCCTCTCCACCCCGAACACGCTCGCGAAGTGCCTGCACCCCGCCCTGGTGGAAGCGTTGCCCGTCGCCTTTCCGAACGGCGTCCCCGCGGGTACCTTCGCGGCCGACCTGCACTACCTCGACAAGCTCGGCGTAGCACCGTCCTCACACTCCGAATGGCTGTCCATCCTTCACCTACTGGCGCTGAGCCAGGGTGATCCCGAGCGTGCACGCGCACTGACGGCTTCCGCAGGGCCCCTGCCCTGGCGCACGGTCTGGTCCAACTGGCGAGCTCCCGGGCGTCTGCACACCTGCGGCCCCCATGTCGACGTCATCGAGGAACTGCGGGCAGACACGGACTCCACAGTGACCAGCCTCAGCGCGAACGGGGCAGAGCTGAGGTGGGACATCAACACCGGGCTGCCCCTCGCCGGGCCGGACCGTCAGCATGTCGCCGACGCGCGCACATCGCCCGACAGCCCGACACCGCAGCCCGTCTGGCAGGCCGAACCGTCCCGGAACCTGCTCCGGCTCCAACTCCGCGCGGACCCAGGTGTCTTGCGCACGGTGCCGGCACCCAAGGTTCAAGACGCTGCCTGCGTGGGGAACCGCGTCGTAGTGGGTGGGGACCGTGGCTTGTACGCCGTCGACGTAAGCTCCGATGTCACCGAGATCGGCCCGCCTCTGCGCGCGCTGCCGGCCGTCGGCCCTCGCGGGAAGATCTCTCCGCGTCCCTTCAATGCCGCAGCCTGTCGCCCCACCCGGGCCCGCGTACGTGACATCTTCAGCGCGGAGACGTCCCCCGTCCTGACCGAAGAGCAGTTGCCCTCCGGCCTGACGCACGAACCGACTCGACGCTTCCTCACCGAAGTCGGCTCCCCCGCCGTATCCGGCTTCTACAGTCTCAACACCCACAACCTGCTCGGCACCGGGCTGGTCGAACGCACCTGGGAAGGCGCCAGGAACTTCGAAACCCCCGTCGGTGACGGTCCGTTCTACGACCTGGGCACCTGGATCGGCGGCGTGCTTCTGCTCGATGGCGCCACCGGTCGCGTACTGCGCCAGACGCGGCCAGGAGCCATCGACGACGAAGATCCCGGCGAGCCCCTGGCCGGCTCCTCCCTCGCCTCGTTCGTCGCCATGGTGTGCCTGCAATGGGAGTACATGCTCGCCTACACCACCTCAGGCGGACTGGACAGCGAGGACCTGCTCACCGAGCTCACGGAATGGATCGCCGCCCTTGATCCGGCGGCCGCGGCGACCCAGAACTGGGGGCACGTCCTGGACCCGGACAACCTCGCCTACCTGTGACTCATGGGCGCTGTTCGATGACGCGACGACGAGTTCGTCATCTATGGGTGACGAAACTACCTCGCTGCACGGAACCTACCTCGCTGCGCTTCTTCGCCATGGTCCGGCTGTTCGACGAATTCCGCAGGACGTACCATCCCTCCGACGCCGACTACGAGGACGCTCGGACCAGCCTCGAGACCTGATGCAGGCAGATGGACGCCGACGCTGCCCACCTAGGAGCTGAGAGTTCGAGTTGCTCTACGAAACCGCCCCCCTCTCAGCGTCTCAATTCGCCGAACGTCTGGTGGGCTGGTGGCACGAGGGACGTCCCAACGGGACTGAGCTCCGAGTCGTCAGCGAGTCCGGCAGCGCCGCCATACTTCAGGAAGTACATGCGCGCTTGCCAGACGGCGTTCTCGTGGATGCGGCCGGTGCGGGCGCGGACGATGTCTTCCGACGTACGCTCGCCCTCCTCGGCGTGCCGGAATCCGAGCTGACGCACCACGGCTGGCACCGTGCCGCCAAGCGGCTGGCCAAAGGCAAGCTCGTCCTCCTGACGAACGTCTGGCGGGCGGGCACCACCCGGAGGTCGGCCCACCCGGCCATCCTCCAGGACTACGCCGCGGGACGGCTCGCACTCCTGCAGGCCGGAGTGGTCGTCGACGCCGGTCCGGACGGACAGGAGCACGGACAGGAGCACGGACAGCCCCGGCGCGGGGTTGTCACGCTGGGGCTGGACGAGTCAGCGAACGACGATCCGCACGTACGGCTCAAGGCACACATCACGTCGGCCATGGCATCACCGCACATCCGGGCACTGGCCCTGTCGGAACCCAGGCAGGTGCCTCTTCCCGTATGGACCCAGTTGGCCCGCGCTGCCGATGTCCCGGACTCGAACGAGGATTCCCTACGCCGACTTGCCGCACGATTCCCGGACCTGCTCACCATCGTGGCCGATCAGGTCGTCTTCAACGACGAGGCCGTGCCCGAAGCGCTGCGCCGCGATACACCGGACGAGGTGACCATCCAGGTCAACCGTCACATGGCACGCTGGCTCCGCCAACTGGCCCCCCAACTGCGGCACCCCGATGGCTGGGCCCGCTCCGGGGCTGTCGGCGAGTACGCCGCACAGGGGCTGGCGATGCACGCCGTACAAGCAGGGGAATTCGACGAGCTTTTGAGTGACGGAGAGGCGCTCGCCAATCTGCCTCAGCGCGCGCTCATGGATGCTGCGCACTGCGCCTATGACGGGTCCCTCCCCGGCTGCAATCCGGCAGCAGACGCGGTCTTTCTCCAGATGAACGGTGCCCTGGCGCACTCCCAGGGTTCCCAGGGCGCCCAAGGTGAGTGGGCGGCCTGGCTTCATCTGATGGCCACGGCAAGGGGGGACACCGAGCTGTGCGTGGGTATCGCCAACTCCGGTGTACGGCTGCCTTGGCGGACGCTGTGGACACGTTGGTGCCCGCCCGGCGGATACCACCCCAGCTACCTCACGCCTGGTCCCGTCTACGAACTGTTCGCCGTCCGGTGGCAGGGGCGGCCGGCCGTGGCGAGCAGCGCTAGCGACGACACCGTCCGAATCTGGGACCTCGCCACCTCCGAACTCCTGGCGGGCCCGTGGCCTGGCGAGGAGTTCCCCCCTGAACAAAGGGGCGTTCTGACCTGGGACACCGACCATGCGGGCGGTCAGCTCTCGCCAGAGGAACCCGGACCCACCAGCCTGGAGGATCTCCGCGCTCACGAGCGCGACACCCCTGGCCCCGGCGAGGCCTACGAGTTCCTGCCCCTCGCCCTCGACACAGGCAGCATCGCCGTAGTAGCCGGAGTTGGCGGCCTGTTCGCCGTGGAGTCGACCGATCCGGAATCGTCTCCCGAGATAACACCGCTGACAAGCGGCCCACTTCTGGGAAATCGCACGGCTGCTGGACCTGCCTGGCCGAAGCACGCAGCCGAAACGACTGCCTCCGACTTCGGCAAGCTCTTCCCTGACGCCTCTGTTGTACGTACTCCGGCCAGCCACATCCCATCTGGTCTCAGCGAAGAAACCGCTCGCCGGGTACTCATCGACATCGGCGTACCTGCGGCCAGCGGTACAGGAATCGGCTTCTGGCCGAATGATGCAGATTTTCTGAACGAGCAGACCTGGCCCACCGATGGGGAGCAGCCGGAAGAGGCCGGACCGTTCTTCTTCCTCGGTCTCTGGATGGGAGGGAAGATCGTCATCGACGGCGCCTCCGGCCACGTACTGCGCATTCCCTCCGACCCGGATGAAAGCGGCCTGGCAGGCGTTCTCCTCGCAGTGGCTCTCGACCGTTTCCTGCGAATGCTCACCCAGTGGATCACCGGGCTTCGCATCCTCCGGCGTATTGACAACAGCGACGAAGCCCACCTGCTGCGCCAGCACATCGACGACGCCATCTGGGACATCGACAGCGAAGGATCGACCGCCGGGGCCTGGCAGTATCCGCTCTACAACGAGTAACGCAGTACGACGACGGAGGACTCCCGGCCTCCCCATCCTCAATCCGTCGGTAGGCAAACAAGGTTGACACCTGAGCAAGCAGTTGGGCGAGTGGATGCGTGGCTGGCAGAGCCGCACCGGCTGCACGACACTCTTGCCGTCCGCGGTGAGGCCGGGGCAGACAAGACGGCGCTGCTGCTGGAACTGTCGGTACGAATGCCTGACGCCGTCTACGTGGAGTGCTGTGGCTTGACTGCTGACGAGGTCGCACACCGCTTGCTGACGGCGTGTGGCGTAACCGGTCGTCCGGAAAGCCTCGCTGCGGGCGCCCAGCGGATCAACAGCGGTGGGGTCGCCCTCCTCGCGAACGTCCAGTGGGCGGACCAGTACGTCACCTCGAACGAAGCGAAGAGGATCACTCAACGGGTAACCCGTACCCTCCAGCAGTTCTCCCGCCCTGATGTGCGGTTCGTGGTGGAACGGTCTGCTGACAGAGGCGGAGCTGTGCCGCTGCCTCGGCATCCGCGTATCACACGGTGAGCTGGAGGAACTCACGGAAGCCCTCGGGGGCTTCCTCGCCGTCTCCGAAGAGCCCGGCGGGGAAAGGGCGATCGGGTTTCAGGCGGAGTCCGATCGTCATCGCATTCGGCACCTTCGCCCCGTCGATCAGAGGTCCTTCCTCCACTCACTCCTGCGACCGCTCAAGACGGCGGGAGCATGGACCGGCACCGAGGCCGGCCCATTGGGGGCGTACGCGGCACAGGCGGCAAGCATCCACGCCGCCCATGCGGGCCTCCTCGGAGACCTGCTGCAAGACGGCCCCGTCTTGGCGAACCTCGATGCGAGGGGTCTCCTGCGGGGGCTTGCCGCCGCGTGGCCCCAGGGCATCCCGCAACGCGGCGTTGCCATGGACATTCACTATCTGGAGCAACTGGGCGTGACGTCCACTCCGCATGATGAGTGGGTGGCGTGGCTGCACCACTGCGCGGTCGGTCGCGGCGATGAACAGCTCGCCCGCTCGATCGTCGCCGAGTCAGGCGTCACACTCCCGTGGCGGACGGTCTGGAGCAACTGCCGCCCGTTCGGAACGTTCGGCCCCTTCAGTAAGCAGGCACCCGCACGGCCGTACGCATCGCCGAAAGCGGCCCCCGGAGGGCAAGACCTCGCCGGCCTGCTGGCAGCGAGCGACTCCTGGGAGTTTCCTGAACTCGCCCCGCCCGTCCGGCCCGTTCGCTGTTGAAGTGAACGTAGTACCCCGACAGCAACCGCATCTGTCGGCGCTGCCAGCTCCCTTCGTCGGCCCCGTGACTCAGGCAGCCGTCTGGAACTGTCCTGCGGAAGCTCTGGCTGAGGACGCACCCACGCGGCCCTGGCTGGAGTCCACGTTCGGGCAGGGCACTTGCCGTCGCCTGCCCCAGGAGGGATTGCCACCCGGCCTCCGCGCCCCGGACACCCGGCACTTCCTCACATCAGTCGGACTGCCCGCACTGCCGGACCAACTCCCCTTCGTCCACACGGCAGAACTGCACCAGACCGGGCTGGCTGAAGTCCCGTGGCCCACGGACGCCCCGCTGCCCGACAGCGAAGGCCCCTTCTACCGCATCGGAGAATGGACCAACGGGAACGTCCTCCTCGACGGAGACACCGGCGCCGTCGTCCAGGACTACAGCACCGGCTACTCCTCTGTGACCCTCGCGACGAGCCTGCGGCAGTTCTGCATCCTCCTCCGCCTCTACCACGAGTTCCTGATCAGCGACTTCAATACCACCGACGAACAGAAGGACGCCCGCAGCAGCCTGTGGCAGTGGGCGGAGGAGATCGATCCGGTGGTCGAGGACGCCGACCACTGGGAGCACGTACCCGACGGCGACTTGGACACTTGGGGCACCGAGTGAGGGGCTGTTCGGCCGCGCATAGCGGCGCTGTCGCTCGGCAGACCAGCGCCTATCCCGCCCCCGTGTCCCCCGCGCTCAGACCTTCGTGAAGCACAGCGTGTAGTCGAGCTGATGAAGGTCGTGGTACTGGATGCCGTAGTCGTACTTCGACGGGCAGTCCAGGTCGTCGCCGTACTGCTTGTCACCCGTCTTGTACTCGGCCTCGGGCGAGTCGCAGTCGACGATCGTGGGCATCGGATCGCCCTGGGGGTCCTTCACCTTGACGCAGTCGCCGACTTCCGGTTCGTGCTTCGCGTCCTCCTTGGCCTGCGCGGAGGCCGAAGCCTGGGCCTTGGCCTTGCCGCCCGTGGGGCTGGTGTTGTAGTCCCACACGTAGTAGACCAGCGCGCCGAAGACCACCGCGACGATCAGGACGGACTTCAGTACGCGGAGCGGGCCACCGGGCTGCTGCGGCCTGCGCGGCGGCTGGGGCTGCTGCGGCGCTCCGTACGGCTGCTGCTGCCCGTACGGCGCCTGCGGTTGCTGCGGCTGCCCGTACGGCTGCTGCGGCTGGTTCTGGTACGGCGGCGGAGTTGCGGACATGCCTGGGAATCCCCCGTGGTCGACTGCATGCTTCAAGATCAACGCGAAGTTGACAGGTACAGGCTGTCCATAGCGGTCGTCACCCTTCGCACCGGCCTGGTTGCAGCCGCAACACGTGTGCCCATTCAACACGGCAGCTGCGCCAGCGCAGTTGAGTCAGTACCGCTGCCGACAGCCCCCTCGTCCGAACCGCACCTCGCCCACCTGCGATCTCAGCCTAGGATCGTTGTCGTACGCGAATGAGTCCGCGACGGCTAAGCCCGCGACGGCGGAGGACGGGGACCGACCCATGACCGGCTCGACCGAGGACTACGCACCGCACCCTCACATAGGCGGCCGCACCGCCGTGCTGCGTGCGCTCGCCGCCTGGCGTGGGGCGGGGAGCCAGGATCCCACCGCTTCAGCCGAACCCGCCGCTTCAGCCGATGCCAGCGCATCCGCCGCTCCCAGCGGTCCCGACTCGTCCGGCATTCCCCGTGTGGCCCTCGTCACCGGCGGTTCCGGCAGCGGGCGTTCGCGGCTGCTCACCGGGTTTCTGATGCTGTGCGAGCCGGAGTTCCGCAAGCAACTGCCGCTGGACGAGATGGATCCGTCGACGGTGCCGCCGGAGTTGCCGGCGCCCGCCGTACCCGCCCCCGCCGGGCTGACCGCCGCGCAGGTGCTGTGGCTGCTCGCCGACCACTTCGACCTGAACGCCACCAGTGTCGAGGGCCTGTACGCCGAACTGGCCGCGCTGGAGCGGCCGGTGACCGTCGTCGTGCCCGACGTCGACCTCGCCGGACCCGTGCGCACCGCAGGCGAACCGGCCCGGCTCGTCAGGGAGTTGCTCATCCCGCTCGCCGCCATCGAGAGGGTGCGACTCCTCGCCGAGGTGCCGCGTCCGCTCGCCGCCGAGCTCGCCGGGAGTCTGCCGCCCGGCACCGTGCAGGTCATCGACCTCGACGCACCGGAGTGGGCCGACCCCGTGGGCCTCGTACTGCACGCCCAGGCGGCACTGAACCCGGAGTTCGGTGCGCCCGCGCTGCCGTTCACCGTCGACCCCGCGGCGCGCCTCGCCCTCGGCGCCGCCATCGGACGCCGGGCAGGCACCAGTCCGCTGGTCGTCCAACTCGCCGTCAACGGAATCCTGATGGCGCCCGAGGGCTTCGACCCGGCCGACGAGAGCCGGTTGCCGAGCTGCGTCGGCGAGGCCCTCGACCTGCACGCCGCGCGACTCGGCGCCGACCCGCAGACGCTGCGCCAGATGCTGGCTCCGCTCGCTCTCGCCGAGGGGGACGGCCTCCCCGTACACCTGTGGCTGCGCCTCGCGAGCGCCGTCGCCGAGCAGGACATGGGGCCCGCCATCGCGGACGGGATGCTGCTGGCCGCGCCCTTCATCCAGGTGGAGGAGCAGCAGGCCGGGGACGAGGACCAGGCCGCGGAGAAGGGCGAGGCCGCGGAGGAGGGCGAGGGCGGGCGTACCTTGCTCCGGCTGCTGCACCCGGCCGTCGCCGACGAGATCCGCGCCGGGCTGCCCGACGTACGCGCCGCCCAGACGCGGATGGCCATGGCGCTGCTGGAGGCGGTACCGGCGCAGGACTGGAGCAAGGCGGACCCGTACGTACGGGATCACATCGCCGGCCACACGCTGGAAGCGGGTCTGCTTCCCCAACTCCTCACGGACCCGAGCCTGTTCGTGTACGCCGATCCGGTGCCGCTGCGCGCCGCCGTCGAGGCCGTACCGCTGGAGCAGCTCGGCGCGCCCGCCCGCACGTACCTGCGTACGGCACCCCTGCTGACCCGTACCCAGGCGCCCGCCCTGCTGCGTGCCGCACTGCTGGAGACCGCGTTCGTCGAGGACGGACTGCCCGACTTCGCCGGCGCCGTGCACGGGCTCGGCCTCGATCTTCCCTGGCAGACGCTGTGGAGCCTGCCCGTTCCCGGCGTCAGCGCCGTGACCGTCGGCACTCTTCCGCGCCCCGAAGGGCCGGCCGCGCCGGTCGCAGTCCTCGTCGTACCCGCGGAGGGCGCCGCTCCGGCGGAACCCACTGGCGAGGAGGAGGCGGCCCCGGCCGAAGAGGTACGGCACTCCGCGGTCCTCGTCCACGGTCTGGTCCAGCCGGACGCCCTGGACGACCCCGCGCCCGACCCCGCGCAGATCCTCCGCCCGTCGGAGGAGGAACGGATCGCTGCCCCGCTGGGAATGAGCCGGGGCGCTGACTACATACGTGTCTGGGACCGCGCGAGCCAGGAGATCGTGGCCGCGCTGATCTCCGACACCCCGTTCACCGGCGCCGACCTCTCCCCCGACGGCATCCTCCTGGTCGCCACCGACCGCGGGGCGAAGGCCCTCCGCATCCTCCCGGAGCCCCGGGCGGCCGAGGCGGACCCGGCGATAGCCTCGTAGCCGCGGACGGCACTGGTCCTCCTCTCTCCCCCACACATCCCGCAGATCCGATCTCTCGACCACCGAAGGAGCCTCCTCGTGATCAGCCAGGAGCAGGCGTTCGCCGTCGCCGACCGTTGGCTCAACCCGGAAGGCTCGGCGGCTCCGCGCCGCGAGGTCAGGATGCAGGAGTTCGACCTCGGGTGGGTCGTGTGGGCCGCCCCCGCTGAGCCCGAGCGTGACCCGGAGACCGGGGAGCGGCGCCCGCCCGCCTCGATCGGCGACGCCTGCGGGGTCGTCGACCGCCGCAGCGGCGAGCTGACCGTCTGGCCGTCGGTGCCGGTCGAGGAGGTCGTACGGATGTATCAGCAGAAGCACGGTCCCGCGGCGCAGGGCGCGGGCCACGGCGAGGGCGCGGGCGCGGGCGCGGGCGCGGGCCGCGGCGAGGGCGAGGGTAAAGGCCAGGGCGGGGGCGAGCGCGCCGGAGCCAGCGGCGGCTCGCCGGAAGGCGGTCGTCCGGTCACCGGCCCCGGCAACACCGCCGTCTTCACCTACACCGACCCGGCCAGCGGCGAGGAGACCACCCTCTTCCGCAATTCCGGCCCCGGTCTGCCGCCGGCCGAGTACCAGGCGTGGGGCGAGCTGCAGCGCATGAACGTGCCCGACGCCGATGTCATCGCCGTCCACACCGACCTGCGCCCGAGCCTGCTCCCCGGCGGCTACACCGCCGAGCTCCTCAACCGGTTCCGCAACGCCAGCCTGTCCTGCTCGCAGAACTACGGCGCCCGTCCCGAGGACCGCGCCGAAGGCGTCGCCGCGCTCATCGAGCAGGTCGACGCACTGCACCGGATGGCCGGCCAGACGCCGCCGCCCCGCCCGCACCGCGTCCCGCTGCCCACGCCGGTCACGCCCGCGGAACCGATGCGTGACGTGGCCCTCGGCCGCCACCTCACGGAGACCTTCGGCCAGGACGGCGTACGACGCTACGACGCCGACGACGTCGCCGACACCCCGCTGCCCGAGGCCACCAGGTCCACGCTGACCTGGGCCGGTCTCCCCGCCGACCTCCCGCTCCTCTTCACCGCCGACCGGCCCGACAACCCGCCCGCAGGCGGCCTGTTCACGGACGTCGCCACCAACCTGCGCGAACGCCGCAGCCCGGCCGGCGAGGAGAAGATCAACGCCCTGTCGTACCTGGTGCGGATCGGCTTCGACGGGGTCGCGGTCATCGCGGTGCAGTGCCAGCCGGGTTCGGGGCAGCCGGACGGCCTCGGCGCGCTGTGGGCCATCGACCCGGTGAACGCGTCAGCCCGTTACGTCAATATCTCGGCCGCCGCCTTCGCCCGCTCCCTCGCCGTCCTCGCCGCCGCGCGGAACCGGATGCGGGGCATGGATCCGGTCGCGGCGGGCGCGGAAGTCGCTTCGTTGCAGGAGCAGTTGGCCGCCATCGACCCCTCTGCCCTGGGGACACCGGCGACTTGGTGGTCGCTGATCGTCGACCAGATGTGGGACGGGCTCTTCTGACACCCCTGCCACGAGAAGATCAAGAGCAGACGCGCGAAGACCCGTGAGAAGACCGGTGAGAAGACCCGCGAGAAGGAAGAAGGAGAGCCACGCATGACGTCGGACAGCCCAGCCGCGCCGCCCACCACTCCCGAAGAGGCCGCCGACATCGTCCGCAGCCGCTACGCCCAGCCGAAGCTGCCCGACGGCAGCCCGGCCCAACTGCGCGTCGAGGAGTTCGACATCGGCTACCTGGTGTACCCGGAACCCCCGCCTGTCACCAGGGCCACCGGCCCCAACGGGGCTCCGCTCGCCCCCTCTTCGCCGGGTGGCAGCAAGATCGTGGTGTCGAAGGCCACCGGGGAGACGGTCACCGTCCCCAACTTCCCCTCCGAGGCGGCCATCGCGCTGTACCGCCGACAGCAGCAGGGGCGCCACCCCGGCTCGTAGCCGAAGAGCAGTGAGGGGCAGTCGGCGAGCCGCCTCGGCCGCGTCGAACTCTCCGCCGGACCGGCACCCACCCTGCCCCCTTCCCCGTCCCCATCGCCGCCGCCTCACCCCACGGGAAGCCAATGAGCCAGCCGCAGTTCCAGCCGCCACCGCACAACCCGTACAACCCCTACCTCCAGCCTGCGCCGCCCCAGCAGCAACCGGGCTTCGGCCAGCCGCCCGTACCCCAGCAGCAGCCGATACCGACGGGGGTACCGACCGCTCCGGCCCAGCCCCCGTCATATCCCGGTACGCCCCCGCCCGTCCATGCCCAGCCGCCCGTGCAGGCCGGTGCGATGCCACCCGCGCCTCCTCAGCCCCTGGCGTTCCCCGGGCCCGGGCCCATGCCGGCCCCAGCCCAGCCGCCGATGTATCCGCCGCACCCCGCGCCGGCGTACCAGGTCTCCCCCATGGGCCAGCCGGCCAGTGGCGACGGGCAGCCGGTGGGCGCCGTACTCCTCGGACTCCTGGCCTCGGTCATCGTCTCGCTGCTCTACACCGGCCTCATCCTGGCGGTGTACAAGGACCTGTCGAGCACCTCGGCGTACGTCCTCTACATCGCCCACGCGTTCATCAACGGAGCGGTCGTCGGCGCGCTGGCAGGTCAGGTGGGCCGCAGCAGCGGCGGGGCCCGGGTGGGGGCGGCCATCATCGCGCCGGTGGGTGCATTCTTCGGCTACACCAACGCCATCCCGCTCATCATCGCTGACGGACGTACGCCCAGCGCCATCCAGTTCATGCTGGAGAGCGACCCCCTGCTCCCGGCCAAGGCCTGGTGGGGCTCCTCGGCCGGCAGCACGGTGGTCTCGCTGATCGGCCTGGTGGTCGCCGCGGTCGCCGCGTGGAGCATCGCCTACGCCATCGGGAACCGGAACCACCAGGCCTGAACGGCCTGACTGGCCTGGCCGACCTGACGAGCTCAGGTCGGTTGGGGTCGGGTCGGTTGGGGTCGGGTCGGTTGGGGTCGGGTCGGTTGGGCTCGGGTCATTTGGGGTTGGGTGAGTTGGTGCCGGGTCAGGTCAGTAGAGCGAGAACCCGCCGCTGTGCCGCCCGGTGCTCTTCCTCCCCGCCTGCGAGGCCTCCCCTACCGAACGCGCCGGCGAGGACGACGCCGACGAGGCCCCACCGCTCGGCGTCGCCGCCTCCTCGTGACGGATCTTCTCCCGCTCCTCCTCGGGGAGCGCGTCCCACTGGCCTCGCAGGGACGCCATCCCCGCACCCAGGGTGTGTGCCGCCGCGGGGTCGTCCAGTGCGTCGCGCAGGGCGAGGCGTCCGGAGAGCAGCCGCTTCGCCACGTCCTGGAGCTCCTTGCCAGCGCCGTCGGTATGCGTCACCTTTCGCAGGGCGGAGTTCAGGGACCGTATCTGCTCCGGCTCGAGCGCCTCGTCCAGAACACCACGGTCCTGCGAAGAGCCCTGCGGATCCGGTGAGTTGTCGGCTTGCCTGGTCATGTCGCGCTCCTCGCGTCTCCTCGCCTCTCGTCCTCGCAGTATCCCCGACGCCGACAACACCTGACTGCGAAGTGCGGAGCACGGAGTGCGCGATTGTCCTCCCCTCCCTGCCCGTTGGGGCGACAGGGGTGCCATGCTGACGCAACTGACCGAACAGGAGAGGGACACCATCGTCATGGCTCGTACGCAAGGCACCGCACAACGCTCCGCGATCGACCGCTTCCTGCTCGGCCTCGTCTCCAGAACCTTCGGACGCCTCGGCCGAGCGGGCGGCCTGGTGTTCCTCCTCGCCGGCCTCATAGTGAGCGGCCTCGGCGCGTACCAAGGGGCGTACGCGGCGGGCTGGGCGGGCACACACGGCACCCTGACCGTCGAGCGGTGCGAGGTGAGTTACCTCAACAACGCCTCCCGCAGCAGCCGAAAGAACCGCCGGCCCATCCGCTGCCACGGCACCTTCGTCTCGGAGGACGGCAAGAGCAAGGACACCAACGCCGCCGTACAGCTCCGGGCGCGCCTCGCGCAGGGCACGCAACTGCCGGTGCAGCAGACGGACGCGCCGACGGGCACGAACGGCACGGACGGCGACTACGTCGCCACCGGCTTGGACCGCGCCCTGCGATGGTTCTCCTGCTTCTTCGGCGGCTGGGTCCTCACCGCTCTCGGCGTCTTCTGCCTCGCCACCGGCTACGCCCCCTTCGGCCGCAGCCGCATCACCTTCGACGCGGCCTGGAAGCTGTCGGGTGCGGGAGCGACGCGACCGGCTGTGGTGGGACTGATCGGCGTAGGACTGGTGGGAGCCGTGGCGCTGTTCCTGGTCAGCTACTTCTTCTGATCGTTTACGGGCGGCCGGGCCGGTGATCCGCGACTCAACTCAGGGTCGCGGAGACGAAGTAGGAGACGAGCATCCCTCCGAGCCCGACCAGGAACAGCACCTTGCGCACGCGCCCGGCCGTCGTCCCCTTGATCTCGGAACTGGCCAGCATCAGTGCCCGCGCTCGCTCCCTCGTACCGGCGAGCCCCAGCGGCTGAATCCCCGTAGCGAGGAACGGCACCGCGAGCGCGGAGAAGGCCACCCCGCCGAACACCATCAGCACACCCCGGGCGATCCCCTTGCCGCCGGAGAGCTCGTACGTGGAACCCGATTGATGAACCCGAAGCTTCTCACCGACCGCGATCTCGGTGGCCTGGCCGCCCCGGTACTCGGCGTTCTCCACCGCCTCCCCGCCCCCGTCCGGCCGGAACGTCCCTGAGCAGCGCGAGTCGTCGAGGGGTTGGCCCGTACGGTCCTGCATCCAGCACCGCTCAACGGTGAGAGTGCCCTGCACGCTCTGCACCCCGGCAGCGGAGAGCATCATGCTGACCCCGCCGCCACAGATCCCCAAGGCGAGGAGCAGCAGCACGCCCCCGAACAACCGCCCGCCCAGCCCACGAGCCGGCGACGGGGCAGCCGCAGTCTCACCGAGCGCGAGGTCGGGAAGCTCTGTCACAGCCCGGGTCTCCTTCTCGACATGGACGACATGGATGACGTACGTACCCCGGCAACCGGAGTAGGCAAAGCTCAGGAGCCCTCAAGGGACGCCAGCGCGAAGGCCAACGGCAGCGTGGCAACGGCAAGCGCAAGCCCCGCGGCCGACATCCGTTCCCCTTAGTGCCAGCAGGGATGTCTTCCGTCAGCGCCGTGCAGGGCCGGACGATCCCGTAACCGTATTCGCCGTCCGGCTCCTTCAACTCTTTATGGTGCGCGAAGTTAGCCGACTTGATCAGGCGGTTGATGTCTTGGCCCGCTGTAAGATTCAGGACGAAAGAGGCTGATTCACTGCTAACTACCCACCCCACAGCAGAATTGGCTTCCGCCAATTTCGCCTATTGATACCTGCCTGCTCCGCCCGAGCAATCCGCTCCTCGCCAGCCTGCTCACGCTTGGAGGCCAGCTTGTCCCAATCTGCAGGATTCAGAAAGAACATTGCACTGCTGCCGGGCACGACCATCACCCCTCCGAAAACGAGGTCCCCCGCAACCCAAACCCCGTCCTCCGTCCCCTCTGGCCAACGGCGGCGTCCGGCCGCATTGATCGCCTTCATCATGGGAGCTCCATGCTCGCCCCGGGTGGGAATCTTGAGCTCATAAACGTTGCCGTACTCGGTCCACAACGAGCTCTTCTTCATCACCCGCGCTTGGAATTGAAGAGGATAGTGATCCAGCACCTTGCGGCATTGCACCAGGCGGACGCCACCCCAAAGACGGTACACGGTAAGGACCAGCAAAAACACTGCAGGGACGATGGGCAACACCAAGAAAACAGTGTTCGGGGCACCAGCCTTAAACAGCACCACCGGTACAGCAATGAGCACTGCGCTGATAAATATCCTCACAGCAAGAAGCTTGAGCAGGGCGATGAAATTTCGCTTCATCACCTGATCAACATTCATGGCCTCGGGTGTGTTCGTATGCGGAGACGTCGCCGACATATCCTCTCCTTCTATGTCCCAGATTCGACAGGACTTTCAGCTAACCGAAGTCATTCCAAATCGCATCAATAGCTGTAGATCCAGGCGTCGCGCTGCCGTTGCCTGCAGCATCGGTAAGTGTGGGATCAGTGAACGACATAGTGTGCGCGATGCCGACAAGCACATCACGATAGGAATCAGCAAGATCCACCGCGGACGTCACCAACTGCAGCAGGAAGATGTCCCGGCCCCTCGGGTCCGCAACTGCGACCGTCCCCTGCCACACCGGGGGCATGTCACTTCCCTCAGGCGTCCCACCCTGCGTCGGCATGCGTCGCCTCTTCTCCGCAAGGAACCCCGTCCCACACGGCAGCTCCAGAGGCCGCATACCTTCGTCCGACCGGTCGGTGACGCATCCCGCAAGGCTCGCGACTACGAGCTTGGCGTTGGCATCGGCCACCGGAACGGCTGAAATCGTAAGGACGGAAGAGGTAAACCCGTCAGACTCATCCGGGTGCAGTCCCATTGCGCACCCCAGCACGTTCTGCGCATTCAGCAGGCACACCACGCCAGCATAGAACCGCACCACGCGTTCCGCGGAGTCGCGCGACTCCTCCGGCAGGCTGAGTACCTGCTGGATCAGTTCCACGACGTTTTCGAAGGGCGGGTTGAGATCCAGTTGCAGGTAACCATGCGGGAGTCCGTACCAAACTACGGGCTTCAACCAGCTCCCTGTTTCAGTGAAGACATCGGTCACTGCACGATCCGCCCTTCAGGAGCAGTTGATTTCACTACAGCAACCCCACAAGACCGGCCATGTCGTGCAGCGTGACAGCCGCCTTCGTGCTCTCCGAGGTGTTGTGTTCGGTACCGCTATCAGAAACCAATCCAAAAGTCTCTGCGGACGACACCATATTCGCCGCGACATTTACGCCACTGGCACTGATGGCCGCCATCAACTTGCCCGACTCGCCAGCGCTTTCCCCTGCCAAACGCCAAGCATCGGTGGCCTCGCCCGCGGCGGTCTTCGAGAAGGCAGGAATAACCTCCCTGATAAAGGCACCAGTTTTTGCGGTGTTTGACAGTGCTACGCCCATCCTGCCAGCCATGCTCACACCCTCGGTTACTTCCTTAGCTGCCAGCCCAAGGGCCTTCCCACCCGGGATCATACCGACCGTGTCACCGGCGACTGATGCCCACGCAGAGAACGTGTCCATGCCGCTTCCGCCACCGAGCAAGTCACTTCTGAACTTCGCATCGGCCAAGTTCTTGGACATGGACGCCGCACTAGCCACCACCGCAATACCGGCGAACAACGGAGTCAGCGGCGTAGGGAAGAGCGCCAGCAGACCGGCGATGGCACCAATGGTCCCCGCGTGGTCCAGCAGGAACTTGCCAGTTGCCTTGAGCCCGTCCCAAATGGCATCGACTGCCTTGCTCAGCCAGCCTGGCTCCTGAGGCGCCAACTTGTCCGTTGCGTCATCGAGCGACTCGGCCACCGTCTCGGCATCGTCCGCGTGTGCGGTCTCCAGCACCTCAGCCTTGCGTATGACGTCGTTGTATTCGTTGTTCGCCAGGTTCAGCGCAACAGTGGCTTCGTTGAGGCTGCGTTCAGCCGCCCGCAGCCGCTCTGTCGCTACATCGGCCTCTTCCTGACTGGAGAACTGCTGGCCGGCGAGCTTGAGGTCTGGGTGGTGCTCCGCCTGGGCATGACGTTCCTTGGCCGATGCGACCGCGGACTTCTTCTCGGCTGCCGCGTTGTCGTACTTCTGCGCCAGGTCACGGTTGGACGTCAGGTACCCGTCCCAGTTCCCCAGTTGCGCCGCAGCCTTCTCCAAAGAGCGGGCAGCGTTCTTGATGTACGTCTCAAGATCGCCGTTGATCGCTTTACGGAAGGCCTTCGCCGCGTCCCCCTCCCAGTAGCTGCTCTCACCGCTCAGTCGTGAAAGCTGGGCATGGCAGTTACGCAGCGAGACGGCAGCCGAAGAGACCTTCTGCCGCAGCGCGTTGACTTCGCCGGGAATTCCCGGTACAGGGTTCCAGCCGAGATTGGGATACGGATTCGTCGCCATTACTTTGCATCCCCTCGACCGGTCGAACACTGCTTAAAGGCCGTCTTCAGGGATTCCTCGACCTCTTCGTAACCCTTCTTGTTCGACTTCACGCCCTCACTAATGGCATCTACCATCTTCTTGGTCTGCTCAGATCCATACTTCCAGCGTTCCTGGAAACTGTCACATGCCTCGTCCAGGCGCTTGGTACCGATCTGGTCAGAACGGACGTGAACCAGAGCAGTCCTCGCGTCGTTCAGATCTCGAATACAGCCCTCGAGAGTCTTAATGAACTGCTCCAGTTGAGCCGTGTCCGTCCTGAAGTACTCCCCCATGAATGGCTCCTTGAGTAAAGAATGGTGCGTTGGCCGAGTCAGTGTCAGCGGATTGATGCCCGTGCCATCTTGATGATCAGGCACGAGTCGAGGGAGCTGACCAAGAGATCCAGTCAAGAGAAGTCGGAAACTTCATGCTCACCCCCTCGAACTGAGGGCATTTGTTTTTACCGGACCGGGTCCGACGGGTTCTGGCTGTAAACGCTTGGAATCTGCTGTAGCTGCCCCTGAGAAATGGCTTACGTACGTACCCAACTGGCTGGGAGCCGCGGCGGGGAGCGGATGCTGAGCGGGCGGACACATGAGTGAGGTGCCCTTCGCCCGCCCTGATGGGAAGTTGCTCCTGCTGTCCTTGATTCGGCGGCTACTGCATGTAGGGGTTGCGCTGCTGCCCCTGCCCCGGAGGCGTCGGATGGCCCTGGCCGGCAGCTGAGTTCGGCTGGTGCCCCGCCGGCGGGTAGGACGGATAGCCCGGTCCCTGGGGAGGGAAGCCGCCGCCTGAGCCAGAGCCACCGTTACGACGGCTGCGGATCACCGCGAAGAGAATGGCAATGACGACCACGACGGCTGCGATGCCGCCGATGAGGAAGATGCTCCCAGAGGAAGACTTCGCCTCAGCCTTGCTGTCATTGCTTTCAGAACCGGCAGCGGAGTGCGCGGACTTGGACGGCACTGGCTGGGCAAGGGGGCCTTGCTTGGGGCCTGCGGGGATGTCCATCGTCAGCGCTGTACCCGGGCGGGCGATACCGTAGCCCAACTCACTGTCCGGAGCCTTCTTTCCCTTGTGTTGTAGGAAAGAGGCTGACTTGAGTAGGCGGTTGATGACTTGGCCTGCGGTGAGATCGGGATACTTGGAACGGATCAACGCGGCGATAGCGGAGACGTAGGCAGTGGCATTGGATGTGCCAGTGGCGTTCGCATAGCCGTTGGAAGTCGTAGGATCTGCTACTGGGACTTCCGCTCCAGGCGCCGCAAGGGTCACGCCCTTACCAGTGTTTGAGTCATTCCAGAAGTCCAAGTTCTTATCTAGTGCGGTCACGGCGACCACGCCTGGCAGTGCGGCCGGGTAACTGACCGTTCCCGCATCGTTACCTGTACCGGCCACAACTACGACATCATGCTTTTGGGCATATGCAATCGCCTCCGCGCGTGCCGTGCCCGGGACTGAACCGTCGTCATTGAACGAAAGGTTGATTACCTTTGCGCCTTGGTCTACCGCGTAGCGGACGCCCTCCGACCAGTTGCGCGACATTTGTCCGTCGACCTCAGCGCGCACTGGAAGGATCTTGGCCTTCGGCGCAAGCCCAATCACGCCTGCAGAGTTATTTACCCCATGTCCGTGACCAGCAATGAGACTCGCCATACCAGTCCCATGTCCATTGCTGTCCTCGTGAGGATCCCCACCATTGAAGTCCTTTCCTGGCAGTACTTGGCCTGTCAGGTCGGGATGCGTGGCATCCACACCAGTATCGATCACAGCCACGGTGACGCCCTCCCCTTCGGAGGTCTTCCAGACCTTCTCGGCGTCGTACACCGTTAGGGGCCACTGCGCATCCCGGATGTAATCCGCTGAGGCAATTGGGGCTGAAGTGAGGAGCAAGGCTCCTGTCAGTGCCACGACGCCGGTCGTGGACCAGGCTCGCTTGTAACCCAATTTCTTGCTCCTCACTCAACTGTGGCTGGGGACTTCAGCCTTCGTGCATAGGCGGGCGGCGGCGAGTCGCCGTCCAGCCCACTAGCCTGCTTACTCGATGGTCCGCGGTACGTTTCGGTTGCGGTCCTCTTCCGAGATCCAGGTCTCTTCATCCTCAACAAGGTAGTCGGGACGGTCCCCCCTGTTCTCGCCCTCGGAACGTCGCCCATCGCGACCGCCCGCACCGCCAGCCATGCCGCCAGCACCGCGCTGAGTCCCGCCGCGACTCCCATGCAGGCCGGCACCGCCACCCGTGCCCTTGCCTGAGACACCCTTGGCCGTACCGATAACACCGCCCCGGGATCGGGCGAGGGCCCCACGACCCGTGGTACCAGCACTGCCTCGGCCAGCGGCACCGACTCCACCGCCCATACCACCCATGCCAGCTCGGCCTCCAGCGCCGCGACCAGCCGCCGCGCCTCCGCCAGCCACGCCACCACGACCATTCGCGGCTGCGAAACCACCCCGTGCGGCCGCTCCGCTGCCGAGTCCGGATACTCCGCCAGGAGCCACGAGGCCCGGGCCCTGAGCCGCGCCGGCACCGATGCCACCACCCCCGCCGGTGACGCCTCCAGTGCTCATGCCGGGTCCGGTCCCCGTGAGACCGGGGGAGATGCTGTCTACCGTTGTCTTCGCCGTCGGAAGCTGCGAACCTCCCGTGATGCCGGGGTCACGCGGCACTGTAGGGGCTGGCTTGACGGTGGCGGTCGGGCCAGCGCTCCACGGCTTGGGCGGGGTACTTCCAGTACGTGGGCGTGAACTGCCAGCGGGAGGCATGGCGATGGGGGGAGGCATCGGCGTACTAGGGTTGGGGGGAGAGATCGGATCACGATCATTAACCGGCGGCGTTGGCTTCGCGTACGCCTTGTAGTTGGCCGCCAAGTCCTCCATGATCGCCACCCCCTTCAACTGCTCTTCCTTGCCCTTCGACAAGGAGTCGGCGTTGGCCTGGCGGGCGGCGTCCGTGCTCACACCCTTGTTGATGTCCTCAAGCAGCTGCTCGTCGCTGCGCCCGTCGTCCGTGAGTTTGTCCCACGCGCTGGACCAGCCGGACGGCACCTCGACGTCCCGCATCTTCTCCATGGAGTTCCGCAGGTCGTTCTGCACAGCGTGCATGGATTCCGCGTAATGGTTCGCCCACGCAGATCCGTTCCGGATGTTCTGCATGATCTCGTTGGCCTTCTTGCGGAACGCATCGGCCGCGTCGCCCTCCCAGTGCTCGAGAACGTTCTCAACGGCGCTCTGCATCATGCCCGCGACGCTGTCGCTCGCGGAAACCTGATCCACCCCACCGGTCTTACCGTCACCGTCACCGCCGGAGAGGATGTTGTGGACGGACTTCCAGTGCTGACTGACGTCGTAGATCCGACCCGGGTCCGCGTCCAGGATCATGGATCGCAGCTCAGGGATACTCAACTTCATGAACGGCGTGTCGAGCTTGCTGCGGTCCACACCGCCCTTGCCGCCATTAGGCAGCGATTCGAGCTTCTCGTCGTGCTTGTCCTGGATTCGCTGCTCTCGTGCTCGCTGCTGAGCCTTGATGTACTCAGGATTGTCGTAGTACCCGGCACCGTAGGCCATTTTCGAAGGTCCCCTCTGTCAGTGACTGTCCCTGAACGGCTTAGTTCGCCGCACCCCTGGCGGCGCCATCCGGAGCAGCACTGACACCCTGCTTGGTCGCCTGCTCCTGGTTGCTGTACTTGTCCCTGACCTTCGAGGTACTCGTGCCGAAGTTGTCGATCAGCTCGTGCAGCCCCTTGATGATTTTCTCGATCCTGGCCTTCTGCTCCTGGTGAGCGCTGTGGAGCTCGTTGGACTCCAGGAACTTCATGCTGCCGAAGGCGGTGCTCGGGATATCCGTCTCGTACTTCGCCTTCGTGTTGGCCTTGTCCATGTCCGACAGAAGGCCGTTGAGCTTCCGGATCACCTCATCCAGCGCGCTCAGATCAACCCGCATACCGTTACTCATACCCCGTTGTCCTCTCCCCTGTTTTCAAGTTGCCGGCGCCACCACGGCGCCCAGGTCACCTGCCGGCCCGACAGCTCCCCTAGCCCAGCCGCCCAGCCCGCTTGATCCGCCAGTCCCGGAGCACAAACCCGCTCCCCGTAATCACCAGCGCGAGGACGAGCCCCACGCCCAGCACATACACAGCCACCCGGCGCTCCCGATCCGCCTCGCTCTCCCCCATGGTCACCGCCATGGGTACGACGCCTGCCGAGCCGGCGCTCACCGGCGGGTCGGGTTTCGGGGAGGTGCCGGGGGTGGCGTTGCCCGTGAGGGCGGCGACCGGGTCGACGACGCCCCAGCCGATGTAGCGGTTGGGGCCGCGGCCCGGGCGTTGGGCCGTTTCTTCCATGCGGGTGGCCAGTTGGGCCGCGGTCCAGTTGGGGTGCTTCTCCTTCAGGAGGGCTGCGACGCCCGTGACGTACGGGGCCGCGAAGCTCGTGCCGTCGGCGGTGCACTGGCCGCCTTTCGGGACCGTGGAGACCATGCCGACGCCCGGTGCCGCTATGTCGACGAAGTTGCCCGACTGTGAGAAGAAGGCGCGTTCGTCGTTGCGGTCGGAGGCTGCCACCGCCAGGACGCCGGGGTACGACGCCGGGTACGTGTTCGCCGACTTGCCGTTGGCTCCGTCGTTGCCGGCGGCCGCCACGATCAGGACGCCCTTCTGCACTGCGGCCGCCACGGCGTTGCTCAGTTCCAGGTTGTCCTGACGGCCCGTGGTGTCCGACGAGATGTTGATGATCTTCGCGCCGGCCGCGACCGCGGAGCGGATCGCCGCGGACATCGTCCTCGAGTTGCCCTGCTTCTCCTCGCCGCCCGTGTAGCGGTAGGAGAGGATCTTGGCGTCCGGTGCCAGGCCCTGGAAGCCGGTGCCCTTGACCGGGCGGGCGGCGATGATTCCGGCGACGCGGGTGCCGTGGCCCTCGAGGTCCTGGTCGCCGTCCGAGGAGCCGACGTAGTCCTTGCCGCCGGCCAGGGCGCCCCGGAGCTGGGCGTTGTGGTCGTCAACGCCGGTGTCGATCACCGCGACGGTGACGCCGGCGCCCGTCGCCTGCGCGTGCAGCTGGTCCAGGAGGAGCCGCTGCAGCGACCACGGCGTGGACTTGATGACGCCTCCGCCGAAGACGCACTCCGAACTCGCCGCCAGACCGAAGTCGGGACGGTCATGGTGATCGGAGTGGCCGCGGACGGTCTCGGCGGCCAGGGCCGCCGGTGCGGCGGTCGCGAGGCAGAGCCCCGTCGCCGCGAGCACACCAAAGACCCGCTGAAGTGCGCGGGTTCCACTGTCGCGGCTACGCGAACGGGCTGTCAGGCCCCCCATGTTCAGGCCCCCAGGGCTCGCCTGCTTCGTACGAAGCTCGGTCATGTCGGTGTGTGTGGCTCCGTGTGCCGTTGTACGCGAGCACGTACACGCGAGCGTGAACGCGCGTCGGCACTTGTGAAGGTCTTCCGGAATTACCGTGTGCGCACCCGGAGATGAGGTCGGCCCAGCCGACGCCTTGGCGTCGACTGGGCCGAACCTCTTCATCTCAAGCCTCCCGGGTCGCCGGCGAGATCAGCCCCAGGTCGAGGCGTTGCTCTTCTCCGTGGCCTGGTAGTTCTCGGCGGCGCTCTGCAGCGCGGTGGAGATCTTCAGCAGGGTGGCGTGCAGGTCGGCAGCGGTCTGGTCCCACTCGCGCTGCTTGCGCTGGTAGCCCTCCTGCGCCTCACCTTCCCAGGTGCTGGCGACGCGCTTGACCGCGGCCTCGACGTCGTCGAGCTGCTGCTTGATGCGTCCGGCGGTGGTCTTCACGTCGGTGGACGCGTTGGTGATGGTGGCGTAATTGACGAGGATCGACATCGTCGTTCCCTTTCAGGAAGAGTCGAGGGGAAACAGTGGAAAGCGGTGAACCGGAAAACAGCTGGATCCGAGTCGGCCTGCTCAGCCGAAGTCGGACATGATCTTGCTGATCTCCGAGTTCTGCTGCTCTTCCGAGGCGGAGTAGTTGCTCCGCGTGGAGTCCACGGCTTCCTTGATGTCGTTGAGGATGTCGCTCATCCTCTTCGCGTCCGAGTTCCAGCGCTCCTGCAGCTGGCGGTACGACTGGGCCGCCTGACCCTGCCAGCCGCCCGCGATCTGGTCGATCACGCCGTTCAGACGGCGGATCTCACCCTGCAGCTGACCGTTCACGTTGCTCAGGTCGCCGGAGAGCTTGGTCAGTTCGTCCTCTGTTACCCGGAACTGGCCGGCCATGATGAACCTTCCCCCATGTCGATGTTGATCCGGGAAACCCGCGCGGGTACCCGGCAAGGCTTCGCACCCATGGATGCTGCAAACACTCTATCGTCCGCCCGTCTCTCATCCACAGACGCGGCAAATCAGTTACACGGCTCACACACTAGAGCGATGATTCTGTGATCCGGCACTCAAGTCCAGCCATTTGCACGGGCGTTGGGCCGTCACTGAGCCTGCGGCTGGATCGCGCCACCGGTGTCCAGAGTCGGCCCCTTGGGGACGAAGGCGGCCCAGGACTGGGGCACCACCGCGGGGTTGGCGACCTTCTCGTAGCCCAGCCGCGTGCGCGCCTTGTCCGTCTCGCTCGCCCCCTCCGCCGAGGAACCCGGGGCGGTGGGCGTGGTGCCGCCCTCCTTCGCCGAGCTGTCGTTGTTCGACGGCAGCGAGTAGCGCAGCCCCGTGTCGGTCAGCAGGTAGGTCGCGCCACCGCCCTGCGCCTGGCCGGTGACCTCCTGGAAGAGGAGCCCGGAGCCGGAGGAGACGTAGGCGCTCAGCGAGTCGGCGATGGTCTTCTTGGGGTACGTCGCCCCCGCCCAGGCACCGAGCCTCGGCTTGCCGTCGGCGCCGAAGGTGCCGTTGTAGACGCTGCACGAGGTGGAGTGCGGCTGCTCGGCGCCCGTCCCCGCGAAGTTGGCCTGGTGCGGGACGGCCTGGGGCCAGCCCTTGTCCGCGTAGAAGCCGGCGGCCTGGCCTCCGTTGGCGGCGATGATGTCCGGGGTGGTGGCCTTGATGTCGGTGATCTGGTCGGTGCCGTAGGCCGCCTTGGCCGAGGGCGAGTACTTGAGCAGGTTGGCCACGAAGGGCGTGATGGCGGCGACCCGGTCCTTGAGGACGACGTAGTACTGAGTGCCCTGCGCGTCCTGGGCCTTGAGGATGCGGCCCACCGTGCTCGCCTCCTGCGGGAGGCCCGACACCGTGGTCGGCGACCCCGCCGCCGGAATCACCGGGAAGGTGATGATGCCGCCCGGGTTGAGGGTGTGCAGCCACTCCTGGCTCACCGGCTGCGGCTGGGCCGAGGTGCCGAAGACGGCGGCGCGCAACTGCTCCATGGTGGTGCTGTCGAGGCCCGAGGTGCCGCCGATGAGGAAGCCGCGGCCCTTGCTGTCGACCAGGTACTCGCGGGAGGTCTTGGGGTCCGTGACGTACAGGGCCTGACTCGCGTCGACCTTCCCCGTCTTCTCGAGCGACTTGGCGTCGGCGGCGTCGAGGACGAACACGGCCCGGTCGACGGCGTCGTGCGATCCGGGGGCCGGACGCTCGCACACGGCCCAGGTCTTGGGCTTCTCCGCGTCGGACGCGGCGGGCAGCCGGTCGGGGGCGTACGGGATACCGAGCGTCGCGCCGTGCGGGATGCCGCTCTTGTCGATCTCCTTGCCGGGCACCTCGATGACGCTGCCCTTGCCCTTGTCCAGGAGGAGCTTGGCGGAGGCGTAGTTCAGGACGGGGTGCAGCGTCGGCACCTTGTTGTCCTTCAGGACGACGTAACGCGTCGTGGAGTCGCTGTCCACGATGATGTATTCACCCGGAGTGTCCCAACCCTCCGGCGCCGTAGGCTTGATGACGCCCCAGGCGATGAAGCCCACCACCAGCACGACGCCCATCGCCAGGCTGGGCATCACCGTGTGGAGGGGACGCGGTGCGCCTTCCTCGGAGCCGCCCGGCGACGGCGCAAGGAAGGCCGCGACGGTGCGCTTGCGAGCGAACGTGTAGGCGGCGAGCTCGTCCCGACGCTTTGCCATGGTCCCCAGGTCTCCCGTTTTGTGATGCTCGATCGTGTGGTGAAGCTCGATCGTCCCGTGTGTGCTCGATCATCCCGTGCGTACTTGCCCGTGCGTGCTTGATCGTGCGTACTTGCCCGTGCGTACTTGATCGTGCGTGCTTGATCGTGCCGTGTGTGCTCGATCGTGCCCGAGGGGGCGCTTCGGCGTCCCCGAGGGCCACTTCCGCATCCTCGGCGGTCCGCTTCCGCGGTTCGGCCGGGCTGCTTCCGTGTGCTCGCCGGGCGCTTCGGCCGAGCAGGGCACCTACTATGCCCTGCACCGCGAGGCGCCGGTCCATCAGGTCCGTGGCCGCCCCGCATCTTCACAGAGCTTCACGACCGCGCTGCCCCATCGCGGGCCGGTCCGTGAAAGGCTGGCGACCTGGGGTTTGGGTTCCCCTGTGTCGCCCCGCGTTCCGCAGCGGGTACCGTGAGCCACTCGCACAGAGATTGGGCCATCGGCGCCCCTGGCCCGTCGCCGGGATCTCCAACAGAGGATCTCCACCCGGTGAACGGCCACCACTTCGCGAAAGGGATGTCCCGGGGGATGACCAGCGCTACGAGCACTCGGCGCGGACGCCGCGCACAGCAGCAACAGGACGGGCCGAGCCGCAGACGCGCCTCGGCGCCCGCTCCCGTCACCGCCTCCCCGCGCACGCTGCCCAGCCCCGGCGGCATGGGACCCGTACGCCTCCAGCAGCTCATCCTGATCGAGCTGGCCGCGGCCGTCATGCTCACCGCCTGGGCCACGCACGTCTCGTGGCTGCTGGCCCCCGCCGGAGCCGTGGCGGCGCTGCTGCTGCTCCTCGCGGTGCTGCGCCGCGGACGGCGGCCGCTGCCCGAGTGGTACGAGACCACGCGCGCGTTCCGGAGCCGTCGCCGCGAGGCCAAGGCGCCCGTCCCGCCCGGTACGGACCCGATGCTGGTTCCCACCGTCGAGTGCGACCCGGCGCTGCGGACGTTCTCGTTCGTGTCCCGTGACAACCGCTCGATCGGCATGATCGGCGACGGGACCTTCCTCACCGCCGTGCTCTTCGTGCAGCCGGGCGACCAGCCACTGCGTCCCGCGTCCGCCGAGCGGCAGCTGCCGCTCCAACTGGTCCACGACGCCCTGGAGGTCGACGGGATCCGGCTCACGTCCGCCCAGGTCGTCCAGCACACCCAGCCGGCGCCCGCGCCGCACCTGCCCCAGCAGTCGGTCGCCGCGCGGTCGTACGGCCCGCTCCAGGCGCACGCCGGTTCTCCCGCGCTGCGGCTCACCTGGGTCGCGCTCCGGCTCGACCCGGAGCTGTGCCCGGAGGCGGTCGAAGCGCGCGGCAACGGCATGCCCGGTGCCCAGCGCGCGCTGCTGCGTGTCGCGGACCAGCTGGCGAGCCGGCTCGACGGCGCCGGGTTCAAGGCGACGATCCTGGACGAGACCGAGCTGGTGCAGGCGCTGGCGACGTCCAGCTGCCTGAACCCGCGCGCCAACGCCCAGCACGCGCAGGACGGGCGCCAGCCCCAGCGTCGTACGGTCGAGTCGGTCAAGAGCTGGCGGGTCGACGACCGGTGGCACACCACGTACTGGCTCTCCCGCTGGCCGCAGTTGGGCGCCGGTGTGGAACTGCCCGCGCTGATCACGCGTTTCACCTCGCTCCCGGTTCTCGCCACCACGTTCAGCCTGACCCTGGGCCGGGCCGGGAACCGAGGTGTCTCCCTCAGCGGGCACATCCGTGTCACCGCCCGGGGCGACAGTGAACTCGCCCAGGTGGGACGCGAGTTGGAGCGGGCCGCGAGTGCCGCGAAGGTCGGTCTGGTACGCCTTGACCGGGAACAGGTTCCCGGCGCACTCGCCACTCTGCCGCTCGGAGGTACGCACTGATGTCCCACCCCGCCATGGTCACCGACCCGGGCCAGCAGGGCCGGGGCTCCGGACGCACGCCGGCGCATGTGGCATCGCCCACCGACACCGGCATGATCCCGATCATCCAGCAGCCCCAGGCGCCGCAGCAGCAGCAACGGCGCATCTTCAGCCCGGGGTTCGGGCTGCGCGGGCCGCGCCGCAACCGTCATGTCGTCACCGTCGACGAGCTGGCGGCGGTCAGCGTGCCGATCGGCGACGACGGCGTGATCATCGGTACCGACCCCGAGGGGCAGCCGGCCGTGCTCGGCCTGGCCCGGCCCACCTCCTTCGACGTCGTGCTCGTGGGCGGTCTCTGGCTCGCCCAGGTGCTGGCGCTGCGCGCCGCCGCGACGGGCGCGCGCGTGGGCGTGGAGACCGGCCGTCCGCAGGCCTGGCAGCAGTTGGCCCAGGCGGCTGGTGGCGGTCAGCAGTGCGTCACCGTCTACCCGGTGGGCCGGGTGCCCGCGCAGGGCCCGTCCGTGTCGAGTCCGGTGGTGCTGATCCGCGACTGCGGTATCCGTCCGCCGCGCGGCCGGGTGACGTCCCTGCCGTGGCAGTCCGTGATGACGGTGCTCCCGTTCGTCGGCGAGCACGCGCCCCGCTGGCTCGCGCAGGCGGATCTGGTCGGCATCCAGCGCATCTCGCCCCAGGAGACCGACATCGTGCGCGACACCCTGGGGCTCCCCGACGAGAGTCTTCAGCCGCTGCCGACCCTTCACGACGGGGTCGCTCTGTGGTGCACTCGCAAGCACCGCAAGTTCGTCATGACCGACCCCACTGATGCGGAGACGGGTCTGCTCGGCGCGGCTCGTCGTATGGACTGACGCACCGTCCTTTTCCCGGAGCGCGGTGCCGATGGCGCCGCGCTCCATGGGCGCTTTTCCGTACCGCGATACGAGTGATTAGTCTTCTTGGTGATGCGGCGACGATCGCAGCCGCGTGGGACTCGCCACTCGGTCCGCCCGGCCGCGACGACGACCAACTCAGCAGCAGTGGCTGACCAGGAGGCAAGCAGTGAACAGCGATCGGTCCGAGTACAACGGCGGCAGCCCGTCCTCGGACGGGGACGAACACGACGTGGATCTCACCGGCGAGTTCGAGATCGTCTACACACCGCCCGCCTGGTACGCACAAAGCACGAAGAGCGGCTCGTCGGCCACGGGTGAGAGTGACGCCGGGCCGCCCGCCGCCCCCGCACCTCCCGCCCCGGCGCCGCAGCAGCCGGGCCCACCGTACGCCCAGGGCGCCCCCGGCCAGAACCCGCCGGCGCCGGGTGGCTACGGATTCCCGCAGCAGGCCGCTCCGGCCGCCGCCTGGACGCCCGGCGGCACGCCCACGCCCGCGCCCGGTGGATACGGCTATCCCCAGCAGGGCCAGGAGACGACGTCCACCGCTCAGGGACAGCCGCGGCAGCAGACGCCGGCCGCGCCCGCCCCGGCGCCCGGGTTCCCCGTGCTGCGCCCGGTCGACGAAGCCGCCCCGGAGACCTCGGCGGCCGCGACGGCGACGGCGGCGCCGAGTGTGCCCGAGCAGCCGGCGCCCGAGCTCAACCATGCCGCCGCCGACGCCGAGGCCGCGAGGCTGTTCGGCGACGCCGACGACGAGGAGCCGGAGGAGGCCCCGGCCGGCGAGGCCACGGCGGACGACTCCGGTGCGCAGGCGGAGGAGACGGCTCCCGAGCCGGTCGCCGCCGAGGCCCCCGCGCAGGCCGAGCCCGAGGCCGCGACGGCGGAAACGGCCCCGGCCGCCCCCGACGCTCCCGCGGCCGCCGCCATGCCGCCCGCGCAGGGTCAGCAGCCTCCGGTGCCGGGCACGCCGGCGCCTCCCGCACCCCAGGCCGAGCAGCGGATTCCTCCGCTGCCGCCCGGGTACACGCCCGCGCACCCCGGCCAGGCGATGCCGCCCCAGCCGGGTCAGCCCGACCCGCAGGCGGCCGCTGCCGCTGCCGCCGCGGCAGCGCAGGCCGCCGGGTACGGCTACCCGCAGCCCCCGGCCCAGCCGCAGCCCGGGCAACTCCCGCACCAGGCGCCGCCGCAGGGCGCGTTCGGCCCGCCGCCCGTCCAGCCGCCACCGGGCTACCCCGCCCCGGGCGCGCAGCCCCAGCCGCAGGCCGCCGGGTACGGCTACCCCCAGCCGCCGGTTCCGCCGCAGCCGGGCTACGGCTACCCGCCCCAGCAGCCCGGGTACGGCTACCCGCAGCCCCCGGCCCAGCAGCCCGCCCCCCAGGCGCAGCCCCCGGCCGCGCCGCAGGCCCCGGCACCGGCCGCTCCGGCCCAGCCGCAGCCGCAGGCCCAGGCGCCGTATCCGCAGCCCACCGCCCCTCAGCAGCAGGCCCCGTACGGCAACCAGGGCTGGACCGCGCCGGCGGGCCCGCAGGCCGGTCCGGGTGCGTCGCCCCAGCAGCAGGCCACGCCCGGTACCCCGCTCGGTTACAACGCCGCCGTGGAGCTCTCGTCGGACCGGCTGCTGCGCAACCAGCCCAAGGCCCGCAAGAACAACACGGGCCCGTCCCGCTTCAAGTTCGGCGCGAAGAAGGAAGAGGCCGAGCGGCAGCGGAAGTTGGGACTGATCCGTACGCCGGTGATGTCCTGCTACCGGATCGCGGTGATCAGCCTCAAGGGCGGCGTCGGCAAGACCACGACGACCATGGCGCTGGGCGCGACGCTCGCGACCGAGCGGCAGGACAAGATCCTGGCGATCGACGCCAACCCGGACGCCGGCACCCTCGGCCGACGGGTGCGGCGCGAGACGGGCGCGACCATCCGCGACCTCGTGCAGGCGATCCCGCAGCTGAACAGCTACATGGACATCCGCCGCTTCACCTCGCAGGCGCCGTCCGGGCTGGAGATCATCGCCAACGACGTGGACCCGGCGGTCTCCACCACGTTCAACGACCAGGACTACCGCAGCGCGCTCGAGGTGCTGGGCCGTCAGTACCCCATCATCCTCACGGACTCGGGTACCGGTCTGCTCTACAGCGCGATGCGCGGAGTGCTGGAGCTCGCCGACCAGCTGATCATCATCTCCACCCCCTCGGTGGACGGTGCGAGCAGCGCGTCGACGACGCTCGACTGGCTGACGGCGAACGGGTTCGCCGATCTCGTGCAGCGGTCGCTCACCGTGATCTCGGGTGTCCGCGAGACGGGCAAGATGATCAAGGTGGAGGACATCGTCGCGCACTTCGAGACCCGCTGCCGCGGTGTCGTCGTCGTGCCCTTCGACGAACACCTCGCCGCGGGCGCCGAGGTGGACCTCGACATGGTGCGTCCCAAGACGCGGGAGGCCTACTTCGAGATCGCGTCCCTCGTCGCCGAGGACATCGCGCGTACGCAGCAGGGCTTCGGCAACCCGCATCTCCAGCACGGTCCGCAGCCGGGCTACCCGCCCCAGCAGCAGCCCTACGGCCAGCCCGGCGCCCCGCAGCAGGGGCAGAACTGGCAGCAGCAGCCGCAGAGTTACCCCGGTCAGGGCCCGGCGCAGGGCCAGGGCTGGGAGCAGCAGCAGGCGGCGCCGCAGAGCCCGCAGCAGAACCAGGCGCAGCCGGGTGCCATGCCCCCGGGCTGGACGCAGCAGTAGCGGAGACGAGCGAGCGACGCCGAAGGGCCGGCACCATCACGGTGCCGGCCCTTCGGCGTCGTCGTACGCCCTGGCCGCGAACGCGCGGCCGCGCCTACTGAAGGTCGAACTCGCCGTCGCGGGCCCCGAGGACGAACGCCCGCCACTCGGCGGCGGTGTAGCGCAGCACGGTGTCGGGGTCGGCGGAGTTGCGCATCGCGACGGCGCCGCCCGCCAGGTAGGCGATCTCCACCCGCTCGTCCTGCGGCCCGTCGGGGGAACCGACCCACTCGACGCCACTGATGTCCATGGCGTACAGCGCTTCCTTCTCCTGCTCGGTCGCCACCGGCTCTCTCCGTTCGCTGTCCTTCGGGGTGATCAGCATGGCACAACGGGGCGGCGGGCAGGGGAGGTTACGAGCAAATCGGACAAGGCTCAGCGGTCGCCGACACCGTTCGTCCAACGGCGCGAGACTCCGCCCCTACGCACCGTCCGCCGAGACGATCTCCCGGCACTTCTTCACGTCCTCCGCCATCGCCTCCAGCAGCGCCTCCAGCGAGTCGAACTTCGCCTGCCCCCGCACGTACGCCAGGAAGTCGACGGCGACGTGGAGGCCGTAGAGGTCGAGGCCGACGCGGTCGATGGCGTAGGCCTCCACCGTGCGTTCGGTGCCGTCGAACTGGGGATTGGTGCCGACGGAGATCGCGGCCGGCATCGCCTCGCCCGCGACGTGCAGGTAGCCGGCGTAGACGCCGTCGGCCGGGATCGCGGTGTGCGGGAGGGTCTCGACGTTGGCCGTGGGGAAGCCGAGGTCGCGGCCGCGCTGGGCGCCGCGGACGACCACGCCTTCGACGCGGTGCGGGCGGCCCAGGATCTCGCGGGCGCCCTCGACGTCGCCCTCGGCGACCAGGCGCCGGGTGAGGGTGGAGGAGAAGGGCAGGCCGCCGCCGGCGTCGCCGCTCAGGTACAGGTCGACGGCGTCGACGTCGAAGTCGTAGGTCTTGCCCTGCTCGGCGAGGTAGTCGACGTTGCCCGCGGCGCGGTGGCCGAAGCGGAAGTTGGGGCCCTCGACGACCGTCCTGGCGTGCAGCTTGTCGACCAGGACCTTGACGACGAAGTCGGCCGGGGACAGCTTGGAGAACTCGGCCGTGAACGGGAGGATCAGCACCGCGTCGACGCCCAGCTCCGCCATCAGCTCTGCGCGGCGGTGGTGCGGGGCGAGCAGGGGCGGGTGGCTGCCGGGGCGGACGACCTCGCTGGGGTGCGGGTCGAAGGTGACCACCACGCAGGGAGCGTCCAGCTCGCGGGCGCGGTCCACCGCGTGCTTGATGATCAGCTGGTGGCCTCGGTGCACACCGTCGTAGGAGCCGATGGTGACGACGCTGCGTCCCCAGTCCTCGGGGATGTCCTCCAAGCCACGCCAGCGCTGCACTGTGACCGCTCCTCGAACCCGTGTCCGTATTTGCCGTTGACCTCTTACGCAGCTCTAAGGGTGCCATGCCGTCTGCCGTCGGCCCTCATCGGCATCGGTGCTGTGACCGGGCGCACTGCACGCGACAGTTCTCGGTGGCTCACGCGGGTACGCGCATGCCAGCGAGGTTCTCGATCATGCGACGGGTGCTCGGGCCCACCACCGCGGCCCAGTCCTCCGGAGTGTCGGCGAGCCAGCGGGCAAGCCGCGCGGCGAAGCCGGGCACGTGCCGGCCGAGGTCGACCAGGCGCCGGTCGAAGCGGGTCGCGCCGTCCGGGGTGCGGACGAGCAGCAGGCCGGTGCGGTGGATCAGCTCGCGAACCGGAGCGTCGCGCACGAGATCGTCGTGTCCGAGATCGTCGCGTACGAGATCGTCGTGTCCGAGATCGTGGACGCAGCCGCCGCTCCCCTCCCCCTCCGCTCCCCCGCTCCGGGCCGCCGCGGCGTGCAGCAGGGCATCCAGGACGGCGGGGTCGCGCTCGTGGGTCAGGAGGTGCTCCAGGAGCTCGTCGCGCAGGGGGCGGGAGGCGGAGGTACCAGGGGCGGCGAGGATGGTCGCGAGGGCTGCCCGCACCGGGCCGGCACAGCTGTCGAGGAGGCCGGTGACCAGGGGCAGGAGCACGGCACGGGCCGTCGGGCCGTGGTCGAGGCGGAGGTCGACGTACGCCGCCACGGCATGCGCGGTCTCCGGTCGCAGCTCCGCCGTCTCGCGTACGAGCGCGGCGACCCGGCGGTCCAGCGGCGGCGTGGTGACGTCGGCCAAGGCGCGCAGGGCCTCCCCCGCGTCCCGACCGGCGCGCAGCCGGGCCCGGAAGGCGTCGAGGACCGGGCCGGGATGCGTGGCCAGGGCCGGGACCAGGTTGTCCGGCGGGATCTGCGGGTCGCCGGACGCGAAGTGGTGCAGGGCCGGCGGGAGGTGCCGGGAGCGGCTGCGCGGGTCCCGGACGAGGAGGGCGAGCGCACCGCCGTGCACCCCGCTGTCGGCGGGCTGGGCGAGCAGGGCGAGGGCCGAGTAGCGCAGCAGCTCGCGGTCGGCCTGCGTGTCCGCGTGGGGCGCGGCGCGCAGTCCGTACGTCACCGCCGCGGCCCAGCGGGCCGGACGCTCGTCGTGCGCCCAGCGGTCCACGGCCCGGCACACTGCGGACGGCTCGTCCTCGGCGAGGACGGTGAGCAGCTCGTCGCCCCGCGGATGCGCGTGGCTCACGAGCGCCTCGGTGAGGTCGTCGAGGGCGCCGTGCCGGTGCGTGTGCAGCAGCGCCTGCGCCGCCGTGGCCACGGTGGCGTGCGGCGTCGCGGGCAGCGGCCGCTCGTCGTCGAACCAGCGGATCAGGTATGGCTGTACGGCGGCGGGCTCGGCGGCGAGGAGCCGAGCCGCCGCGTCGAGGTAGCGGGGGCCGGGGCTCGCGCCCTCGTCGGCCCGCTCCGGGGCCCCGCCGTTCGGCGTCGGTGCCTCGTCCGCCAGGACCAGGCGGCGCAGGAGGTCGAAGCGGGCGATCGGCGGGAGCGGCAGGCCGGTCCAGAAGGAGGGGGCGAACTCCGTTGGAACGGGGCGCTGTTGCTGCCGCCAGGCGACCACGCGGTCGGCGAGGAGGTGCAGCACGTCCGCGTACGGCGTCGCGTCGGGGACGTGCAGGAGGGTGCGGGCCAGCAGGTGGGCGGCCCACCAGGAGGGGTTCGCGTCGAGGGCGTGGGTCAGCTCCGCCAGGCGCCGGGCGAGGGCGGCGGGGCCCTGGTGGCGGGCCAGGAGGAGCAGGGCCTGGAGGACGGGGCCGACGCGGTGGTGCGGGACGGGCAGGGGGCGGCAGGTGTGCGGGATGTGGCGGCGGTGGACCAGGGCGTGCAGCGCCTCGTCCAGGTCGAGGTGCATGCCCTGGATCCAGTCGGCGAACTCCTCGTGCGCGAACCGGTAGCCCTCACCGGCGGGCACCAGCAGGCCCTCGGTGAGGACGGCCGACGCCCAGCCGGAGCCGCCGCCGAGCCGCGCCGGCGCGGGCCCCCAGGGGAACACCGCCTCGAAGGACTCCCGGTCCAGCTCGCCCTGCCCGGGCCCGAGGCTGCGCCGCGCGGCCTCGTGCACCTGGCCGCAGACCCGGGCCGCGAGACGGCGTACGGCGCTGCCGCGCAGGCCGTTCTCCGCGGCGAGCCGGACCGCGATGCGCAGACACATCAGGTCGAGGTGGGCCGCGAAGACGGCGTGCCGGTCGAGCGGGGCGGCGGCGGCCGGGGCGTCGGGTAGCGCGGCGCGGATCTCGGCGAGGAGGCGCAGGGTGAGGGGGTGACCGGCGTCGCGGTCCGTGAGAGCTTCGGCCGGGATGCCGTAGCGGGAGCGGGCGAGCCGGGCCTCCTCCGCGGTGAGGTCGGCCAGGCGCACGCACGCCGGCAGTGGGCCGCGAAGACGGTCACGCCCGTACAGCAGCTCGGGCGGGAACTCGGCCCCGGCGCCCTCCCAGTACTCCTCCCGGCAGCCGACCACGAGCCGCGCCCCGCTCGCGCGCAGCCACTCCGCCGTGCCCTCGGTCCACTCGGGCAGCCGGTGCGCGAGGACGGGCGGCATCTCCTCGGGCCCGTCGAGCAGGAGCAGCAGCGGGCGGCCGGTTCGCGCGGCGACGCGGGCGAGGCGGTCCGGGGAGAGAACGCCCAGGTCGGACGGGTCGAGCGAGCGCGACGCCGCGACGATCCGGGCCGCCCGGTCCAGACTCCGGCGCGCCGCGTCGGCCAGCGAGCCGTCGGTGTCGTCGAGGTCGGCGCCGCGCAGCCACAGGGTCGGCGCCGGTACCGCGCCGCGGCGGGCGGCGAGGGCCGCGAGTTCCGTCGTACGACCGCTGCCGGGGGCGCCGACGAGGCCGAGGACGGTGGCGTCGCTCGCCACGTAGGACGCCAACTCCCGTGCCACATCGGCCCGTTCGACCGGCGCCACGACGCACGGCCCGCCGAGTGCTCCGGGTGGCCCGTCCTGCGCCACCGAGGTGGCCGTCAGCTCCAGGACGCCCGCCAGGTTGAGGTCCGTGCCGTACGCGGGGACGGTCGCCGCGTTGCGGACGAGCAGGTCGGCGAGCGGACCGCAGCCATGGGGGGCCAGGGGCACGGCGAAGCCGCGGTCGCGCTGATCCGAGTGCAGCGCGGTGCCGAGGACGGCGACGACGGCGCCGGTGTCCGCGTCGAGCACCGGCCCCCCGGCGGCGCCGCCGCCCGGTCGCAGCGCGTCCCGCCCGGCGGTGCCGATCGCCAACTCCAGTACGCCGCCCAGGAGATGGGAGCGGTCCGTGGCCGCGTACGTCACCTCGGCCGTGCCCAGCACCCTGGCCTCGCGCCAGCCCCCGGCGGGGATGCGTACATAGGCGCCGGTGTCGATCCGGTCGCGCGCGGCGATCGGGAGCGGCTGCGCGCCGAGGCCCTCGACGCGTACGAGGGCGAGGTTGAGCGCGGGCAGCGGAGTGACGGCGTCGGCGGTGACGACGCGGGTACGGTCACCGGCGCTCAGGACGAGCCGGGACAGGCCGTCGACGGCCTCGTGGCTGGTGAGGACGGTGCCCTGATGGTCGGCCGGGAAGCCGGCGCCGCGCGGTCGGCCGGCGGGGTCGTGGATCCGTACGAGGGAGCGATCCGGGTCCCGGTGCGCACGCGTCACGTGGTCCTCGTGCGCGCCGGTCACGTGGTCCGTGCCGCTCCCGCCCCGACCGCTGCCCCGCGGCCCCTGTGGTGCCATGGCTGCACCTCCCCGACCTCCCCGCCGTACACCTGTGCCCTGCCTCGACGGTAGGCGGGCGGTGATCAGCGGAACAGCGCGTGTGGCGAACGCGCCCCCTTGCACTCCCCCGGTTCACTCCGAGCGCCTGCCCAGTCGGGTGAATAGGCAGGAGCCGCTGGATAACCCTAGGGGTGGGGGAACCGAGGGGGGACCGTGGAGCGGCGGCGAAAGGCACCCGTGGCCGCCGCTCCACGGGCAGAAGAGCCCCCGTGGTGACCGTGCTCAGACGAACACGGCCAGGCTCTTCGCCTTGCCCTTCTGGCTCTCGACCAGCGCCAGGAAGCGCCCGTCGGGATCGAAGACGGCGACGGCGCCGACGCCCGCGTACTCCTCGGGCATCTCCAGCCGCACACCGTTCGTGAGCAGCCGGGCCCGCTTGGCGTCCACGTCCCAGCGCGGGAACGCGGCCTCGGCGGCCTCGGCGATCGGCATCACGGTCAGCTCCTCCTGGAGCTGGTCGAGGGTGCGGGCGGAGTCCAGCTTGTACGGTCCGACGCGCGTCCGGCGCAGCGCGGTGAGGTGTCCGCCCACGCCGAGGTCGGCGCCCAGGTCGCGGGCGAGGGCCCGGATGTAGGTGCCGGAGGAGCAGACCACCGAGACGACGAGGTCGAGCACGGGGGTGCCGTCCTCGGCGACGGCGTCCCGGACGTCGTACACGGTGAAGGACGAGACGGTGACCGGGCGGGCCGGGATCTCGAAGTCCTCGCCCTCGCGGGCGCGCTTGTACGAGCGCACGCCGTCGATCTTGATGGCGCTGACCTTGGACGGCACCTGCATGATGGCGCCGCTGAGCTTGGCGATGCCGGCGTCGATGGCGTCTCGGGTGACCTTGGAGGCGTCGGCCGACCCCGTGATCTCGCCCTCGGCGTCGTCGGTCACCGTCGTCTGCCCGAGGCGGATCGTCCCCAGGTACTCCTTCTCGGTGAGGGCGAGGTGCCCCAGCAGCTTGGTGGCCCGCTCGACACCGAGGACGAGCACGCCCGTCGCCATGGGGTCGAGGGTGCCCGCGTGGCCGACGCGACGCGTCCTGGCGATGCCGCGCATCTTGGCGACCACGTCGTGCGAAGTGAAGCCCGACGGCTTGTCGACGATGACAAGGCCGTCGGGCGGGGTGGTCTTACTCATTCCGCGGCGTCGCCGTCCGTCTCGTCCTCACCGGGCTTGCGGTAAGGGTCCGCCTCACCCGCGTACGCCGCACCCGCGGACGCCTCGCGCACCTGCGCGTCGGAGAGGCGTGCCTTGTCGAGGAGGTCGTCGATGTTCCGGGCGGTCTCCGGGAGGGCGTCCGCGACGAAGGTCAGGGTCGGCGTGAACTTCACGCCCGCGGCCCGTCCGACCTCGGAGCGCAGGATGCCCTTGGCGCTCTCCAGTCCGGCGGCCACGGCCTGCCGCTCCTCCTCGTCCCCGTACACCGTGTAGAAGACGGTCGCCTCCCTGAGGTCACCCGTCACCCGGGTGTCCGTGATGGTGACGTGCGTGCCGAGCCGCGGGTCCTTGATCCCGCGCTGCAGCTTCTGGGCCACCACCTCTCGGATGAGGTCCGCCAGCCTTTTCGCCCGCGCGTTGTCGGCCACTGGTCCGTCTCCCGTTCTTTCTTCTTCTGCGTTCTGTGCTGCTCTGGTCGGCTGTGGGCCGGCTCTAGTCGTCGTCGCCGTGGAAGCGCCGTCGCACGGACAGCAGCTCCACCTCCGGACGGGCGGCGACCAGCCGTTCGCACCGGTCCAGTACGTCGGTCAGGTGCGCCGCGTCGCCGGAGACCGCCGCGAGGCCGATCCGGGCCCGCCGATGGAGGTCCATGTGGTCCACCTCGGCCACGCTCACCGTGTACTTCCGCTGAAGCTCGGCGACGATCGGGCGGACGACGGAGCGCTTCTCCTTCAGCGAGTGGACGTCGCCGAGGAGGAGGTCGAAGGACAGAGTCCCCACGTACATGTGTAACCGGTTCACCCGCCGGTACGGGATCGATGGGCCCGCCATCGACGAACGGCGGGCACATCAGAACCGTACAACGATCGGGCGACCGGCTCGACGGGGTTTCTCGCGCCCCGCAGGGGGCCGGGGTGCGACACTCCGGCAAACGCGGCGCTGGCCGGCGGGACCTCGGTCCCGCCGGCCAGCAACCACCAGGGGTTGTTACACCCGCGGCTTCTCGCGCATCTCGTACGTCGCGATGACGTCGTCGACCTTGATGTCGTTGAAGTTTCCGAGGTTGATACCACCCTCGTAGCCTTCGCGGATCTCGGTGACGTCGTCCTTGAAGCGACGCAGGCCCTCGATGTTGAGGTTCTCCGCGACCACCTTGCCGTCGCGGATGAGGCGCGCCTTGGTGTTGCGCTTGACCTCGCCCGAGCGGATGAGGACACCGGCGATGTTGCCCAGCTTGGACGACTTGAAGACCTCGCGGATCTCCGCCGTACCGAGCTCGACCTCTTCGTACTCCGGCTTGAGCATGCCCTTGAGGGCCGCCTCGATCTCCTCGATCGCCTGGTAGATGACCGAGTAGTACCGGACGTCCACGCCCTCGCGCTCGGCCATCTGCGCCGCGCGGCCGGCCGCACGGACGTTGAAGCCGATGACGATGGCGTCGGAGCCCATGGCCAGGTCGATGTCGGACTCCGTGACCGCACCGACACCACGGTGCAGGACGCGGATGTCGACCTCTTCGCCGACGTCCAGCTGGAGCAGCGAGGACTCGAGGGCCTCGACCGAACCGGAAGCGTCACCCTTGATGATCAGGTTCAGCTGCTGGACCTCGCCGGCCTTGAGCACCTTGTCCAGGTCCTCCAGCGACACGCGGCGCGTGCGCTTCGCGAAGGCCGCGTTGCGCTCACGGGCGGCGCGCTTCTCCGCGATCTGGCGGGCCGTACGGTCCTCCTCGACCACGAGGAAGTTGTCACCGGCACCCGGGACGTTGGTCAGACCCAGGACCTGGACCGGCGTCGACGGACCGGCCTCGGCGACGTTGTTGCCGTTGTCGTCGAGCATGGCGCGCACGCGACCGTAGGCGTCGCCCACGACCATCGTGTCGCCGACCCGCAGCGTGCCTCGCTGGACGAGGACCGTCGAGACGGCACCGCGGCCGCGGTCGAGGCGGGACTCGATCGAGATGCCCTGTGCGTCCTGGTGCGGGTTGGCCCGCAGGTCGAGCGAGGCGTCGGCGGTGAGGACGACGGCCTCCAGGAGGCTGTCGATGTGCAGACCCTGCTTGGCGGAGATGTCGACGAACATCGTGTCGCCGCCGTACTCCTCGGCCACCAGGCCGTACTCGGTCAGCTGACCGCGCACCTTGGTCGGGTCCGCGCCCTCGACGTCGATCTTGTTGACCGCGACGACGATCGGCACGTCGGCCGCCTTCGCGTGGTTGAGCGCCTCGACCGTCTGCGGCATGACGCCGTCGTTGGCCGCGACGACCAGGATCGCGATGTCGGTCGACTTCGCACCACGGGCACGCATGGCGGTGAACGCCTCGTGACCCGGGGTGTCGATGAACGTGATCTTGCGCTCGTCGCCGTTGACCTCGGTCGAGACCTGGTAGGCACCGATGTGCTGGGTGATGCCGCCGGCCTCGCCCGCGATGACGTTCGTCTTGCGGATGGCGTCGAGCAGTCGGGTCTTGCCGTGGTCGACGTGACCCATGACGGTGACCACCGGCGGGCGGACGACCAGGTCCTCCTCGGTGCCCTCGTCCTCGCCGAACTCGATGTCGAAGGACTCGAGCAGCTCGCGGTCCTCCTCCTCGGGGCTGACGACCTGAACGGTGTAGTTCATCTCGTCGGCGAGGAGCTGCAGCGTCTCGTCGGAGACGGACTGCGTGGCCGTGACCATCTCGCCGAGGTTCATCATGACCGCGACGAGCGACGCCGGGTTGGCGTTGATCTTCTCCGCGAAGTCGGTGAGGGAGGCACCGCGCGACAGGCGAATGGTCTCGCCGTTGCCGCGAGGCAGCATCACGCCGCCGACCGACGGGGCCTGCATGGCCTCGTACTCCTGGCGCCTCTGCCGCTTCGACTTGCGACCACGACGCGCGGGACCACCGGGACGACCGAAGGCGCCCTGCGTGCCACCACGGCCACCGGGACCGCCGGGACGACCGCCGAAGCCGGGACGGCCACCGCCGCCACCACCGGGACCACCCGGACGGCCGGCGAAGCCGCCGCCACCGCCACCGGGACCCGCCGGACGGCCGGCGAAGCCGCCGCCACCACCGGGACGACCGGCGAAGCCGCCGCCACCCGGACGACCGCCGCCGCCACCACCGGGACGACCGCCGCCACCAGGGCCGCGACCGCCGGGGCCACCGCCACCGGGACGGGGGCCGGCAGCCGGACGCTGCGGCATCATGCCGGGGTTCGGACGGGGACCGCCGCCGGGACGCGGAGCGCCGCCCGCACCCTGCGGACGGGGCATGCCACCCGGAGTCGGACGCGCGCCGCCCGGAGCCTGCGGACGGGGACCGCCCGCCGCGCCCTGGGGACGGGGACCGCCCTGGCCCTGGCCCTGCGGACGCGGAGCGCCGCCGGGAGCACCGGGGCCACCGGGACGCGGGGCGCCGCCGGGACGGGGCGCCTGCGGGCGCGCCATGCCGGTGGAGCCACCAGAGGTGAACGGGTTGTTGCCCGGACGGGGACCGGTCGGACGGGCACCGGGACGCGGCGCCTGGCCACCCGGACGCGCAGCGCCGGAACGGTCTCCACGCTCACCACGACCCTGGCCGCCCTGCGCGGGACCACCCGGACGCGGGGCGCCGGGACGCGGCGCCTGGCCACCCGGACGAGAGCCCGGACGCGGGCCGGAGGCCGCCGGGGCGGCGGGAGCCGACGGGGGTGCCGTGAACTCGGGCGCGCTCGGAGCCGGGGACGCCGGGGCGGGCCGCGGCGCGGGCTTCGGGCCCGGAGTGGGACGGGGGCCGGGAGCTGCCGGGGCGGCCGGAGCCGCGGGCTTCTCGGCGGCGGCCGGCTTGGGGGCCGGCGGGCGCGGGGCGGCCGGACGGGCAGCCTGCGCCGGAGAGGGGGCTGCCGGCTTCGCCGGGGCAGCCTTGCGGGCGGGGGCGGACTTGCCGCCTCCGTTGCCCTGCTGGAGGGCGTCCGTCAGTTTGCGGACAACAGGCGCTTCGATGGTCGAAGACGCCGAACGGACGAATTCACCGAGTTCCTGGAGCTTGGCCATGACGACCTTGCTCTCCACACCGAACTCCTTGGCGAGTTCGTATACCCGGACCTTAGCCACATCGCTCCTTTTAGGTCCGGGTTGCGGCCGGACCGTCGCTACTTCATGGGCGTACTCATCGCGTACTCATCGAGTGCTCATCGCAATCTCGACCTACTTCCGACTCGCGAGGTACCAGGGCCGCACGGGGTTCCGCGCGACGCTTCTTACGGTGCTGCCTTCTCGGCAACTGTCGTCTGCTCGACGTATCGGCGCAACGCCTTTGTGTCGAGCGCTCCCGGGGCACGCAACGCCCTCGTGAACGCTCTACGACGCACGGCCTGGTCGAAACAGACCAAGGCGGGATGCACGTATGCACCCCGGCCGGGCAGCGTACCGCGAGGATCGGGGACGCATGCGTCCTCGATCGCCACGATGCGCAGCAGATCGCTCTTGGCCGCTCGCTCCCGGCATCCGATACAGGTACGTTCCGGGCATGCTCGGGCGTGCGTCCGGCCAGACACTGCTTAGTCTACCTCCCCGTACCGACCTCACCCCTTTGGGGCAGGAATCGAACGGTTGTTGTCGTGATCCAAGCGGCCTGCGGCTTGGATCTATTCCCCGGACCGCTGCTCGTCCTGCTCGGTGTCCGGGCGGATGTCGATCCGCCAGCCGGTGAGCCGGGCGGCGAGGCGGGCGTTCTGCCCCTCCTTGCCGATCGCCAGCGACAGCTGGTAGTCGGGGACGGTCACCCGGGCGGACCGGGAGGCCAGGTCGACGACCTCGACCTTGGAGACCCGGGCCGGGGACAGCGCGTTCGCCACCATCTCGGCCGGGTCGTCCGACCAGTCGACGATGTCGATCTTCTCGCCGTTGAGCTCGCCCATCACGTTACGGACACGGCCGCCCATGGGGCCGATGCAGGCACCCTTGGCGTTCAGGCCCGAACGGGTGGAGCGCACGGCGATCTTCGTGCGGTGGCCGGCCTCGCGGGCGATGGCGGCGATCTCGACGGAGCCGTCGGCGATCTCCGGCACCTCGAGGGCGAACAGCTTCTTCACCAGGTTGGGGTGCGTGCGCGAGAGGGTGACCGACGGACCGCGGACGCCCTTGGCCACCCGCACGACGTACGAGCGCAGGCGCATGCCGTGCGGGTACGTCTCGCCGGGCACCTGCTCCTGCACCGGCAGGATGGCCTCGAGCTTGCCGATGTCGACGAGCACGTTCTTCGGGTCGCGGCCCTGCTGGACCACACCGGTGACGATGTCGCCCTCACGGCCGGCGTACTCGCCGAGCGTCGCGTCGTCCTCGGCGTCGCGCAGCCGCTGGAGAATCACCTGCTTGGCGGTGGTCGCGGCGATGCGGCCGAAGCCGGACGGGGTGTCGTCGAACTCGCGGGGCGCCTGGCCCTCCTCGAGGTCCTCGGGGTCCTCCTTCGCCCACACGGTCACATGCCCGGTCTCCCGGTTGAGCTCCACGCGCGCGTGACGGCGGCTTCCCTCGGTGCGGTGGTAGGCGATGAGGAGGGCCGACTCGATCGCCTCGACCAGCAGGTCGAAGGAGATCTCCTTCTCCCGTACCAAGCCCCGCAGGGCACTCATGTCGATGTCCACGGCTACGCCTCCTCTTCCATCTCGTTCTTGCTGTTCTTGTCGTCCTTGCGGCTGAACTCGACCTGGACGCGCGCTTTGGCGATGTCCGGGAAGGCGAGCCTGCGGGTGGTGGGCCTGCGGCCCTTGACGCCGGGCACCTCGAGGTCGAGTCCGTCCTCGTCCACGGCGGTGATGCGGGCGGTCAGTTCGCCGTCGTCGGTGAGCTGGAACCTCACCATGCGGTCGGTGGCACGCACGAAGTGGCGGTGCTCGGTGAGGGAACGCTCCGCTCCCGGCGTTCCGACCTCGAGGTCGTACGCGTCGTCGCCCATCGCGTCGGTCTCGTCGAGCTTCGCCGAGAGCGCGCGGCTCACATCGGCGATCTGGTCCAGGTCCGCACCCGTGTCGGAGTCGACGACGACGCGCAGCACACGCTTGCGTCCGACGGAGTCCACGGTGATCTCTTCGAGGTCCAGGCCCTGTGAGGTGACGAGCGGCTCCAGAAGTTCTCGCAGCCTCTCGCTCTGGGTGGTGCTCATCCGGGTGACTCCTCGGCCGCGTGTGCTGTTGTGGGATGGGTCGCTGTCTGGTCAAAGGGTATCCGGTCGCGGGGGGTGTTGCCGTCCACCTGCGCCCGGGCGGTGCCGGTGAGTGGTCCGGGTGGAGTGCGCGGGTACGGTGATCACGGGCCTGGGCCCTTCTTCGTTGGTACGAGTTCCCGAGGACGTCTGCCGTGCCGTTCCCCCTGCCGTCGCGCACCCCTTCGGGCCTGCGCAGAAGGACCCTGTTCGTCTGGGCGGCCTCGGTCGCCCTGCTCGCGGGCTGCTCCACCGATCCCGCCACCGGCGGCGCCGGGCGCGGCCCTTCGGCGCTCGCCCGGGCACGCGCGCGTGCGGCCCGGGACAGCCGGGGGCTCGTGGAGCGGTACGACGCGGTGATCGCCGCGCATCCGGATCTGACGGAGCGGCTGACTCCGCTGCGGGCCGAGGTGGTGAGCCACGCGGAGGCCTTCGGGGACGACGGCGGGAAAGCCTCGGCCTCCCCCTCCCCCTCGGCGTCCGCCTCGGCGTCGTCCTCGCCCTCCCCCGCCGTGCCGGCCGGCAAGAAGGACGCGCTCGCCGGGCTCGCCGCCGCCGAGCGGACACTGGCCGACCGGCGGACCGCGGACCTGCTGGACGTGCCGGGCGAACTGGCCCGTCTGCTGGCGTCGGTGGCGGCCGCCGGGGCGGCGCACGCGTATCTGCTGACGGAGGGTGGCAAGTGAGCGACGAGACGAGGGACGCCGAACTGAAGGCGGTCCAGGCGGCCTTGGCCGCCGAGCACGCGGCGGTGTACGGGTACGGCGTCGTCGGCGGGCGCATCGGCACGGACCGGCGTACGGAGGCGCAGTCGGCGTACGACGCGCACCGGGCGCGCCGGGACGCGCTGGTGCGCGAGGTGCGCGACCTGGGCGGTGAGCCGGTGGCGTCGAGCGCCGGTTACGCGCTGCCGTTCCCCGTGGCGGACCCGGCCGCGGCGGTGCGGCTCGCCGCCGAGATGGAGGACCGGGTGGCCGGGGTGTACGCGGACCTGGTGCGGTCGGCCTCGGGCGCGCGGCGCGCCTCGGCGGCCGGGGCGCTGCGCGAGGCAGCGGTGCGGGCGGTGCGCTGGCGCGGGGAGAGCGTAGCCTTCCCTGGGCTCGCCGAACGGGCGGGCGGCAATGCCGGTACGGCTACGCCCTCGGACATCGCTCCGGCCGCTGCCTCGGCCTCGGCGACACCGACGGCGTAACCCCGAGGAAGGGAACAACTCGCGCATGGCTTTCGAACCGCCGCGGCGCCTGGTACGGGCGCTCGGTGAGACGGCACCGGAGGGCGACGACTGGCTGACGAGGCTGCCCGGGACGGCGCAGCAGGCCGTGGCGCTACGCGAGTTGACCGTGGAACGGGTGCAGGTGCCGGGCGGCCGCAGCAGCCTGGTGGTGCTGGTGCGGCGGCCCGACGGGACCCCGGCGGTGCTGAAGCTGGCCCCGTCCTGGGCGCGCCCCGCCAGCGAGCGGGCCGCGCTCGCGCACTGGGGCGGCCGGGGCGCCGTACAGCTGCTGGAGCCTCCCCCGTCGGACGACGGTGTGCTGCTGCTGGAGCGGCTGCATCCGGAGGTGTCGGTACGGACGCTGCCCGAGGCGAAGGCGCTGCTGGAGGCGGCGGGGACGCTGCGCCGGCTGTGGGTGGAGCCGCCCGCCGAAACGGTGCACCGCTTCGAGACCGTGGCCGAGCGGACGGGGCGGCAGGCGAAGGCGATGCGCGCGAGCGCGAAAACCGACGCGGAGGCGGCCCCGCTGGTCGACGCGGCCCTCGCGGTCCGCGAGGAGCTGCTGGCGGCCCCGCCCGAGCACCGTCTGCTGCACGGCACGTTCCGCCAGAGCAAGATCCTCGCCGCGGACCGTCTGCCGTGGCTGGCGGTCGGCCCGGATCCGGTGGTGGGCGAGTGCGCCTTCGACCTGGCCCGCCTGGTGCGCGACCGTGTGGAGGACCTCATCGCCGCCCCCTCGGGCGCGGCCATCACCCGCCGCCGCGTGAAGCGCCTCGCGGAGTCCCTGGACGTCGATCAGGAACGCCTGCGGGGCTGGACCCTCTTCCGGGCCGTGGAATCCGGCGTGCGGGCCCGCCGGGTGGGCCGCCCCCAGGACTCCGAACTGCTGCTGGAGTTCGCCACCTGGCTGTAGCCGACGGCTCCGCCGCACGCGCGAAGGGCCGGACAGCCAGGGTGGCTGTCCGGCCCTTCGCATGGGTCCTACTGCGCCGTCAGGCGGCCGATGGCCTCGTCGACCGTCAGTTCCTCGCGGTTGCCGGTCTTGCGGTCCTTGAGCTCCAGGACGCCTTCGGCGGAGCGGCGGCCCGCCACCAGGATCTGGGGGACGCCGATGAGTTCGGCGTCGGTGAACTTGACGCCCGGGGAGACGCCCGCGCGGTCGTCGACCAGGACGCGGACACCGGCGGCGGCCAGCTTGCCGGAGACGTCGAGGGCGAGCTCGGTCTGGAGGGCCTTGCCCGCGGCCACGACGTGGACGTCGGCGGGGGCGACCTCCTTGGGCCAGCACAGGCCGTGCTCGTCGGCGGTCTGCTCGGCGAGGGCGGCCACGGCGCGGGAGACGCCGACGCCGTAGGAGCCCATGGTCACGCGGACCGGCTTGCCGTTCTGGCCCAGCACGTCGAGCTTGAGAGCGTCGGCGTACTTGCGGCCCAGCTGGAAGATGTGGCCGATCTCGATGGCGCGGTCCAGCTTGAGGCCGGCGCCGCAGTTGGGGCACGGGTCGCCCTCCTGGACGACCACGACGTCGACGTACTCGGAGACCTCGAAGTCACGGCCCGCCACCACGTTCTTCGCGTGCGTGTGCTCCTTGTTGGCGCCCGTGATCCACGCGGTGCCCGGCGCGACGCGCGGGTCGGCGATGTACGTGACCTTGTCCAGGCCCTGCGGGCCGACGTAGCCGCGGACCAGATCGGGACGGGCCACGAAGTCCGCCTCGGTGACCATCTCGACGACGGCCGGGGCGAAGTGCGCCTCCACCTTGTCCATGTCGACCTCGCGGTCACCGGGCACGCCCACTGCGACGATCTCGCCGTCGACCTTGACCAGCAGGTTCTTCAGCGTGGCGGAGGCCGGGACGCCGAGGGAGGCGGCGAGGGTCTCGATGGTCGGGGTGTCGGGAGTGGGGATCTCCTCGAGCGCGGGTACGGCCGAGCCGTCGACCGTCACCAACTCGTACGTGATCGCCTCGGTGTTGGCCGCGAAGTCGCAGTTCGGGCAGTCCGCGAAGGTGTCCTCGCCGGCGCCGGCCGGGGCGAGGAACTCCTCGGACTTGGAGCCGCCCATCGCGCCCGCGGTGGCGGCGCAGATGCGGTAGTCGAGGCCCAGGCGCTCGAAGATGCGCTGGTAGGCCTGGCGGTGCAGGGCGTAGGAGCGGGCGAGGCCCTCGTCGTCCAGGTCGAAGGAGTAGGAGTCCTTCATCAGGAACTCGCGGCCGCGCAGGATGCCGGCCCGGGGGCGGGCCTCGTCGCGGAACTTCGACTGGATCTGGTAGAGCGTCACCGGCAGGTCCTTGTAGGAGGACGCCTGGTCCTTCACCACCAGGGTGAAGATCTCCTCGTGGGTCGGGCCGAGGAGGTAGTCGCCGCCCTTGCGGTCCTTGAGCCGGAAGAGCTCCTGGCCGTACTCGTCCCAGCGGCCCGTCGCGTCGTAGGGCTCACGCGGCAGCAGGGCGGGCAGCGAGACCTCCTGGGCGCCGATGGCGTCCATCTCCTCGCGGACGATCCGCTCCACGTTGGAGAGCACCCGCTTGCCCAGCGGCAGCCAGCTCCAGATGCCGGCGGCGGTACGGCGGACGTAGCCGGCGCGGACGAGCAGCTTGTGGCTGAGGACCTCGGCGTCCGCCGGGTCGTCGCGCAGCGTCTTCGCCATCAACTGGGACATGCGCTGGACCGGTGCGTTCGCCATGGTTCTCGTACTCCTGCCGGGTAAGGGTGATGGCTAGGAGGTTAGCCGGGTCGCCGCCGTCGCCGGAAATCCGTTTCCGCCGCACCTGTCCGCGGCGTGCCCCCGCCCCGCGTCACCTGCGGCGCAGCGGCAGCGGGGCGCCCATGATGGCGTACGGCTTCGGGGCGCTCGGGAAGAGGACCTGGCGGGCCAGATCCCGGTAGCCGAGGGAGTGGTAGAGCCCGCGTGCGGCGCTGTCGGTGTCGATCGCGGAGAGGATCGAGCGGGGTTCGGCGGCGCTGTCGGTGATGGCGGTGATGAGGTGGCGGCCGATGCCCCGGTTCTGGTGGAGCGGGTGGACGTGCAGTTCGGTGATCACGAAGGAGTGGTCGAGCCAGCCCTCGTTGCCCTCGGCGCGCAGATAGGGCTCGACCACGGTGGACCACCAGTGGCCGCGGTCGTTGGGCATGCCGTACACGAACCCGACGAGCCGTCCCCCGACCGTGGCGCCCAGCGCCCGGGCTCCAAGGCAGGTCATGTGGCGCAGGACGATGTGACGGCGTACGGCCACCTCTTCGGGGCCGAGTCCGAAGGCGACGGCTTGGACGGCCAGGGCCTCGTCGACGTGGGACGAGAGGTCCAGAGGGCCGATCACGAGGTCCATGGCGGCTGAGCCTACCGGGGACCGGGGGCGCCCGGGTTCCCGGCGGGATTCCGGCTCCACGGTGAGCGCCGCGGGCGTCTCCTGGCTGCCTCGCGTCCGTCGGCGGGATTCAGCGATTCAGGCGAGATTCAGAACAGCACGCTCATGAAGGCGCCGACCTCTTCGAAGCCCACGCGGCGGTACGTCTTCCTCGCCGCCGTGTTGAAGTCGTTGACGTAGAGGCTGGCGATCGGGGCCACGTCGGCCAGGGCGTAGCGCAGGACGGCGGCCATGCCGGGGGCGGCGAGGCCCTTGCCCCGGTGCTCGGGGGCGATCCACACGCCCTGGATCTGGCAGGCGCGGGGGGTGGCGGCGCCGATCTCCGCCTTGAAGACGACCTTGCCGTCCTCGTCGAGGCGGGCGAAGGAGCGGCCGGAGCCGACGAGTTCGGCGACCCGGGCCTGGTAGAGCAGGCCTCCGTCGGCGGCCAGCGGGGAGACGCCCACCTCCTCGGTGAACATCGCCACGCACGCCGGCGTGATCGTGTCTATCTCGTCCTTGCGGATGCGGCGGACGTAGGGGTCGGGAGCGATGTCGGCGGGCATCCGGTCGGTGACCATGAGCGGCTGGTGGGCGCGGATCTCGCGGGCGGGGCCCCAGCGGGGTTCGAGCAGGCTCCACAGCTCGGCGGTGGTTTCGGCGGGGCCGACGATCGAGGAGCAGCGGCGGCCGGCCCGGCGCGCGCGGTCCGCGAAGGCGCGTACGGCTCTCGGGGTGGCGCAGATCGGGACCAGGTTGGCGCCCGCGTAGCAGAGGGACGTGAGCATGCCGTCCTCGTACCAGCCCCACATCTCGCCGCCGAGCCGCCACGGGTCGAGGCCGGCCACCTGTACGCGGGCCGCGACGAAGGCGTTCGCGACGGGCTCGCGATCGAGCACCGCGAGGGCGGCGTCCAGGTCACTCGGTTCGAGCACCCGGGAGGTGGTCTGGGTCAACACGTGCGGGGCCTCACGCTGGGGCGTTCTCCTGGTCTCCGCACTATAGCTGCGCTGCTTTGGGGGTGCGTCTTGTGGTTGGGGGGCTGGTTCGGCGGCGGGTGCGGGGGGCTGCGGGTGGCTGCGCCGCTTGGGCCGTTCGCCCTCCGGGCCGGGGGTGCGGGTTCATTGGCGGGTACGGGTGGCTGCGCCGCTTGGGCCGTTCGCCCTCCGGGCCGGGGGTGCGGGTTCATTGGCGGGTACGGGTGGCTGCGCCGCTTGGGCCGTTCGCCATCGAGGCCGGGGGTGCGGGTTCATTGGCGGGTGCGGGTGCTCTGTGGCTGGGCGCGCAGTTCCCCGCGCCCCTGGCGGCGGGGGGCGAGTCCTGTCGAATCGCTGCGGCACCTTGGGGGTGCGCCGTCCAACCCGGGAGTGCCCGTTCGTTGGCGGGTGCGGGTGCCCTGTGGCTGGGCGCGCAGTTCCCCGCGCCCCTGGCGGCGGGGCGCGGGGTTGCTGGGCTGGGGTGGGTCAGCCTGCTACCGCTACCGAGGGTTCGCCGGAGGTTACGCCGTCGGCTTCCATCTGGGCGGCCAGCTTCATGGCCTCCTCGATCAGGGTCTCCACGATCTTCGACTCGGGGACGGTCTTGATGACCTCGCCCTTCACGAAGATCTGGCCCTTGCCATTACCGGAAGCGACGCCGAGGTCGGCCTCGCGGGCCTCGCCCGGGCCGTTCACGACACAGCCCATGACCGCGACGCGAAGGGGGACCTCCATGCCGGTCAGGCCCGCCGTGACCTCCTCGGCCAGCTTGTACACATCCACCTGCGCGCGGCCGCACGACGGGCACGAAACGATCTCCAGACCCCGCTGGCGCAGGTTCAGCGACTCCAGGATCTGGATGCCGACCTTGACCTCCTCCGCCGGCGGCGCCGACAGCGAGACGCGGATCGTGTCGCCGATGCCCTCGGACAGCAGCGCGCCGAACGCCACCGCCGACTTGATGGTGCCCTGGAACGCCGGGCCCGCCTCCGTCACACCCAGGTGCAGCGGGTACTCGCACCGGGCCGCCAGCTGGCGGTAGGCCTCGATCATCACGACCGGGTCGTTGTGCTTCACCGAGATCTTGATGTCCCGGAAGTCGTGCTCCTCGAACAGCGACGCCTCCCAGAGAGCCGACTCGACCAGGGCCTCGGGTGTGGCCTTGCCGTACTTCTGCAGCAGACGCCGGTCCAGGGAACCGGCGTTCACACCGATGCGGATCGGCGTGCCGTGGTCCTTCGCCGCCCGCGCGATCTCCCTGACCTTGTCGTCGAACTGCTTGATGTTCCCCGGGTTCACCCGCACCGCGGCACAGCCCGCCTCGATCGCCGCGAACACGTACTTCGGCTGGAAGTGGATGTCCGCGATCACCGGGATCTGCGACTTCCGTGCGATCGTCGCCAGCGCGTCCGCGTCGTCCTGCGTGGGGCAGGCCACCCGCACGATCTGGCAGCCCGACGCCGTCAGTTCCGCGATCTGCTGGAGCGTCGCACCGATGTCCGACGTCCGCGTCGTCGTCATCGACTGCACCGACACAGGCGCGTCTCCGCCGACGGCCACGGATCCGACCTGGATCTGCCGGCTCTTGCGGCGTTCGGCGATCTTGGTCGGAACGGACGGCATGCCGAGAGAAATCGCAGTCATCTGGTGTGCAACCCCAAGTCGTGGATCAGAAGCCGGTCCCGGAACAGCGGGCTCCAGGCCTTGAGATTACGACACTGGCCAAGGCCTGAGCACATCCCACTCGTAAACCTACTCAATGGAGGACGGCCCCGGACTGAGCGCCCGAGGCCGTCACAAACGCCCATGGGTCAGGTGATTCTCACGGGGTTCACGACATCCGCGATGAGCACCAGGACGGTGAAGCAGATGAAGATCCCCGCCACCACGTAGGCCACCGGCATCAGCTTCGCGACGTCGAAGGGACCGGGGTCCGGACGGCGCAGCACCCGCGCCAGGTGCCGGCGCAGCGCCTCCCACAGCGCGCCCGCGATGTGCCCGCCGTCGAGCGGCAGCAGCGGGAGCATGTTGAAGAGGAACAGGGACAGGTTGAAGCCCGCCACCAGCATCAGCGCCATCGCGAGCTGCTGGGTCGGCGGGATGTCGAGGGTGAAGATCTCACCGCCGACGCGGGCCGCGCCGACCACGCCCATGGGCGAGTCGGGGGCGCGCGGGGCGCCGTCGAAGGCCGCGTTCCACAGTCCGGGGACCTTGGCGGGCAGGGAGGCGATGGAGTGGACGGCGTCGCCGACGCGGTCTCCCATCCAGGTCACGGAGTCGCCGAAGTCCTGCTTGACGACGCCGGTGGCCGCGCCGAAGCCGAGGAAGCCGGCCTTGACGTACTCACCCTGGACGTAGGCCCCGCTGGAGTCCTTCTTCGGGACCATGTTGGTGGCGATCTTCGCATGCAGGTCCACTTCGTGGCCCTTGCGGTCGACGACGATCGGCACGTCCTTGCCCGCGCTGACGCGGATGAGGTCGGAGAGCCTGTTCCAGTCCTTCGTGCGCACCCCGGCGAAGGCCACGATCTTGTCGCCCGGCTTGAGGCCGGCGGCCTGGGCCGGGGAGGCCGCGTCGGACTTCTTGCACGTGTCGCGCTTCTCGGTCTGCGCGATGACGCACGGGGAGACCGAGCTGACCGTGGTGGTCTGCTGCTGGATGCCGAAGCCCATCAGCACGGTCAGGAACAGCGCCACCGCCAGGACCAGGTTCATGAACGGGCCCGCGAACATCACGATGACCCGCTTCCACGGCTTGCGCGTGTAGAAGAGGCGGGTCTCGTCTCCCGGCTTCAGCTCCTCGTAGGCTGCCGATCGGGCGTCCTCGATCATGCTCCGCCAGGGCGAGGTGGAGCGCGCGGTGATCCGGCCGTCCTCGCCGGGCGGGAACATGCCGATCATGCGGATGTAGCCGCCGGCCGGGATCGCCTTGATCCCGTACTCCGTCTCGCCCTTGTGCCGCGACCAGATGGTCGGGCCGAAGCCGACCATGTACTGCGGCACGCGGATGCCGAAGAGCTTGGCGGTGGACAGATGCCCCAGCTCGTGCCAGGCGATCGAGACCAGCAGGCCGATCACGAAGACGACTATGCCGAGGATCATCATCACTGCTGTCATGCACGCGCCTCCGCGGTCGCCGTCCGGTCGGTCAGTTCGCGAGCCCGGGCGCGGGCCCAGGTCTCTGCTTCGAGGACGTCCGAGACGGTCAGGGAAGTTCCCGAACGATGGGAGTCCCCCCGCTCGAGCGAAGCCGCGAGTGGGGGAGTGCCGTGCTCCTCGACCACCCGGGTCACGGTCTCCATGATCCCGTTGAAGGGCAGCGCACCCGCCCGGAACGCCTCGACGCACTCCTCATTGGCCGCATTGAACACCGCCGGAGCCGTACCGGCGAGTTCGCCGACGTGCCGGGCGAGGTCGACGGACGGGAACGCCTCGGTGTCGAGCGGGAAGAACTCCCAGGTCGAGGCCCTGCTCCAGTCGAAGGCGGGCGCCGCGTCCGGGACGCGTTCGGGCCAGCCGAGACCGATGGCGATGGGCCCGCGCATGTCGGGCGGCGTCGCCTGCGCGAGCGTCGATCCGTCCGTGAACTCGACCATCGAGTGGACGTACGACTGCGGGTGGACGACGACCTCGATGCGGTCGAAGGGGATGTCGTAGAGAAGGTGCGCCTCGATGACCTCCAGGCCCTTGTTGACGAGGGTCGCGGAGTTGATCGTGATCACCGGGCCCATGGCCCAGGTGGGGTGCGCGAGGGCGTCCTCGACGGTGACGTTCGCCAGTTCCGCCTTCGTACGGCCGCGGAAGGGGCCGCCGGAGGCGGTGACGACGAGCTTGCGCACATCGGCGCGGGTGCCGGCGGCCAGCGCCTGGAAGAGCGCCGCGTGCTCGGAGTCGACCGGGATGATCTGCCCCGGCTTGGCGAGCGCCTTGACCAGCGGGCCGCCGACGATGAGCGACTCCTTGTTGGCGAGCGCGAGGGTGCGGCCCGCTTCCAGGGCGGCGAGGGTCGGGGCGAGGCCGATGGAGCCGGTGATGCCGTTGAGGACGGTGTGGCACTCGGAGGCGGCGACCTGCGCGGCCGCCTCGGGTCCGGCGAGGATCTCCGGCAGCGGCTCACCCGCGCCGTACTGGGCGGCGAGCGCCTCGCGCAGCGCCGGCACGACGTCCTCGCGGGCGACCGCGACGGTCCGCACCCGCAGCCGGTAGGCCTGCTCGGCGAGGAGGGCGACCCGGCCGCCGTTGGCGGACAGGGCGGTCACCCGGAAGCGGTCGGGGTGGCGCAGCACGAGGTCGATGGCCTGGGTGCCGATGGACCCGGTGGAGCCGAGGATCACCACGTCCTTGGGGCCGTCTCCCGCGAGGGGGTCGTAGACGAGGTGCGGATCGGCGAGGGGTGCGGGACTGTCGCTCATCCCCCCATTGTGGCCGCACGCGGCGACCGCGCCGACAGCACACCCTCGGGCGGGTCCCTGTCAGAGCTCGTCGGCCATGGGCGGATACCCCTCAGGTGAAGATGAAGTGGAGATCATGTGATAACACTTCAGGTCTGGCCGGACGATCGACCGGCCATCGGACGACATCCGGGGGGATATCTCCATGCGCATGACGCGGATACGCGCCGCCCTGCCCGCTCTCGCGGGCGCCGCCCTGTTCACGGGCACGCTGCTCAGCACTCCGGCCGAGGCCGCCGGCAGCGTCCACATCTACGAGGTGTACTACGACAGCCCCGGCTCGGACGGCGGCTCCAACACCAGCCTCAACGGCGAGTGGGTCAAGATCAAGAACTCGACCTCGTCGACGGTCTCGCTCAAGGGCTGGAAGATCAAGGACGCCACCGGTTACACGTACACCTTCGGGGACGTGAAGATCGGCGCCGGCAACACCAAGAAGGTGCACACCGGCGAGGGCACCAACACCGCGAGCGACAAGTACTGGGGCCGCTCCTGGTACGTCTGGAACAACACCGGCGACACCGCGAAGCTCTACAAGGCGAGCGGCACGAAGCTCGACTCGTGCTCGTGGTCGTCGCGGGGCAGCGGCTACAAGTACTGCTGAGGCCGCTGCCCCGCCGGTCCTCAGCTACCTGATCGGCCGGTGCACGTTCTCCTTCTGGGAAGGTCCGGGGGTCGCGTCCGCGATCCACGGGCCTTCGCCCGATGGATCGACGATCCCCTGCTCCAGCCACTCGTACACGCCGCCGAGCACGCCCTTGACCACCGTGCGGTCCAGGTCGTCGGTGTTGTCCCACAGTCGCCGGAACAGCTCGTCCACGCGGATGCGGGCCTGGCGACAGAAGGCGTCGGCGAGCTGGTAGGCCTCGCGGCCGTGGTCGCCCTGGCTGCGCAGCAGCTCCGCGCGGACGCAGGCCGCGCTCATCGCGAACAGCTCCGCGCCGATGTCGACCATCCGGCCGAGGAAGCCCTGCTTGGTCTCCATCCGGCCCTGCCAGCGGGAGATGCCGTAGAAGGTGGCGCGGGCCAGCTTGCGGGCGTGCCGCTCGACGTAGCGCAGATGCGGGGAGAGGTCCACCTCGCGCTTGAACTCCCCGTACGAGGTCGGGAGTTGTCCCGGGCCTGCCACCAGCTTGGGCAGCCACTTGGCGTAGAAGCGGCCCGCGTCGGCGCCCGCCCGCGCCTTGTCCGCGAGGGGCTTCTCGGGGTCGATGAGGTCACCGGCGACCGCCAGGTGGGCGTCGACGGCCTCGCGCGCGATCAGCAGGTGCATGATCTCGGTGGAGCCCTCGAAGATCCGGTTGATGCGCAGGTCGCGCAGTATCTGCTCGGCGGGTACGGCGCGTTCGCCCCGGGCCGCCAGCGACGCGGCCGTCTCGAAGCCTCGGCCGCCGCGGATCTGGACCAGCTCATCGGCCATCAGCCAGGCCATCTCGGAGCCGTACAGCTTGGCGAGGGCGGCCTCGATGCGGATGTCGTTGCGGTTCTCGTCGGCCATCTGACTGGACAGGTCCAGGACGGCCTCCAGCGCGAAGGTCGTGGCCGCGATGAAGCTGATCTTCGAGCCGACCGCCTCGTGGAACGCGACGGGCTTGCCCCACTGCTCGCGGGCCGCCGACCACTCGCGGGCGATCTTCAGGCACCACTTGCCCGCGCCCGCGCACATCGCGGGCAGCGAGAGCCGGCCGGTGTTGAGGGTGGTCAGCGCGATCTTCAGACCGGCACCCTCGGGGCCGATCCGGTTGGCGGCCGGGACGCGCACCTGATGGAAGCGGGTGACGCCGTTCTCCAGGCCGCGCAGGCCCATGAACGCGTTGCGGTTCTCCACCGTGACGCCCTCGGAGCCGGCCTCGACCACGAAGGCCGTGATGCCGCCCGGGTGGCCTTCCGACTTCGGCACCCGCGCCATCACGACGAGCAGGTCGGCGACCACGCCGTTGGTGGTCCACAGCTTCACGCCGTCGAGGATGTAATCGTCCCCATCGGGCACGGCCGACGTGGCGAGGCGGGCCGGGTCGGAGCCGACGTCCGGCTCGGTCAGCAGGAACGCCGAGATGTCGGTACGGGCGCAGCGCGGGAGGAAGGTCTCCTTCTGCTCCTGGGTGCCGAAGAGCTTCAGCGGCTGCGGCACGCCGATCGACTGGTGGGCCGAGAGCAGGGCGCCGATCGCCGGGCTCGCGGAGCCGGCCAGGGCGAGGGCCTTGTTGTAGTACACCTGCGTCAGGCCGAGGCCGCCGTACTTGGTGTCGATCTTCATGCCGAGGGCGCCGAGTTCCTTGAGCCCGTCGACGACCTCGTCGGGGATCTGTGCCTCGCGCTCGATCCGGGCCGAGTCGATCTTCGTCTCGCAGAAGTCGCGGAGCTTGGCGAGAAACTCCTCGCCGCGCTGGGCTTCCTCGTCGGCCGGGAGGGGGTGGGGGTGGATGAGGTCGAGCCGGAAACGGCCGAGGAACAGTTCCTTGGCGAAACTGGGCTTGCGCCAGTCCTGTTCCCGGGCGGCCTCCGCCACCTCGCGGGCCTCCCGCTCGGTGACGGTGCGTTTGGTGGTGGGGGCGGACATTGAGGCTCACCTCGCCGCGAGTAGGGGTGTCGGGGACCATGCGTTACCGACAAGTGCTACTGGATCGTTGGTACCCGAAGCGGGGCGTTCCCACCAGCCCTCGCGCGCTCGTTGGGGCGATGCTTTTCCCGTACGTTCTCCCGTACGGGCACGGCCCGGCACCGCTGTTTCGCGGTGCCGGGCCGTTCGACCGTTCGGGTGGGTTACAGGGCGAGCCCGGTGAGGATCAGCACCCGCTCGTAGGTGTAGTCGTCCATCGCGAACTTCACGCCCTCGCGGCCGACGCCGGACTGCTTGGCGCCGCCGTACGGCATCTGGTCGGCGCGGTAGGAGGGGACGTCGCCGATGACCACGCCGCCGACCTCCAGGGCCCGGTGGGCGCGGAAGGCGGTCTGCAGGTCGTGGGTGAAGACGCCCGCCTGGAGGCCGTACTTGGAGTCGTTGACGGCCGCGAAGGCCTCGGCCTCGCCGTCCACGCGCCGCACGGTCAGGACGGGTCCGAAGACCTCCTCCGTGGCGAGCTTCGTGCCGGCCGGTACGTCGGTCAGGACGGTCGGCGCGTACGAGGCGCCGTCGCGCTTGCCGCCGGCGAGGAGCTGGGCGCCGGCGGCGACGGCCTCGTCGACCCACTCCTCGACGCGCTGCGCGGCGGCCTCGCTGACCAGCGGGCCGACCTCGGTGGCGTCGTCGGCGGGGTCGCCGGTGACCTGGGCCTCGACGGCGGCGACGATGCGCGGCAGCAGGCGGTCGTAGACGGAGGTGTCCGCGATGACGCGCTGCACGGAGATGCAGGACTGGCCGCCCTGGTAGTTCGAGAAGGTCGCGATGCGGGTCGCGGCCCAGTCGAGGTCGGCGTCGGAGGCGTAGTCGCCGAGGACGACCGCGGCGCCGTTGCCGCCCAGCTCCAGGGTGCAGTGCTTGCGCGGCACGGAGTCCATGATCGCGTAGCCGACCTGCTCGGAACCGGTGAAGGAGATGACCGGCAGGCGCTCGTCCTGGACCAGGGCGGGCATGCGGTCGTTGGACACCGGGAGGATGCTCCAGGAACCGGCGGGCAGCTCGGTCTCGGCGAGGAACTCACCGAGGATCAGGCCGGACAGCGGGGTGGCCGGGGCCGGCTTGAGGATGATCGGCACGCCGGCGGCGATGGCCGGGGCGATCTTGTGGGCGCACAGGTTCAGCGGGAAGTTGAACGGCGCGATGCCGAGGACGACGCCCTTGGGGAAGCGCCGGGTGACGGCGAGACGGCCCTGGCCGCCGGCGTCGGTGTCGAGGCGCTGGGCCTCACCGCCGTTGAAGCGGCGGGCCTCCTCGGCGGCGAACCGGAACACGGAGACCGCCCGGCCTACCTCGCCGCGGGCCCACTTGATCGGCTTGCCGTTCTCGGCGGAGATCAGCTGCGCGAGCTCCTCGCTCCGCTCGGTCAGCCGCTTGCCGACGTGGTCGAGGGCGGCGGCGCGCACGTGGGCCGGGGTGGCGGCGAAGTCGTCCAGTACGGCGTACGCGGCGGCCACGGCCTCCTCGACCTGAGCGTCCGTCGGCACGCTGACCTGGCCGACGAGACGCCCGTCCCAGGGGTTGGTGACGTCGAGGCTGTCCTCGCCGGTGGCCTGGCGGCCGGCGAGCCAGAAGGCGTGGGTGGAAGTCATATGCGAGTCCCGGCCCTTCCGCGTTGGGGATGTACGTGGCTTTCGGCTCCACCGTAGGGCGGCCACGGCCGATGGTCGTTTGTCCGAGGCGTAGTGGTGGGGAGCGGGGGTTGGCCGGATTGGCGGGGTGGGGTGAGGGGTTGGTGGCGGAGGCGGTGATGTTCTCGCCCCCCGGCCCGAGGGCCAAGGGGCGAAGCCCCCTGGTGCCGTCAGTCGGCTGACATCGTCTTCAGGGCCAGCCAGAGGTCCATGCGGGTGTCCGGGTCGTCCAGGCTGCGGCCCAGGATCTCCTCGACGCGGCGCATCCGGTAGCGGAGCGTGTGGCGGTGGACGCCCAGGTCGGCGGCCGCCGCGTCCCACTGGCCGTGCCGGGAGAGCCATGCGCGCAGGGAGGCGACCAGGTCGCCGCGGCCGGTGGCGTCGTGTTCGTACAGCGGGCGCAGCAGACCGTCCGCGAAGGCCTTCACCGCGTCGTCCGCCAGCAGCGGCAGCACCGAGCCCGCCGCCAGCTGGTCGTGCTCGACGAGCACCCGTCCCCGTCGCCGCGCCACCGACAGCGCCTGCTCGGCGTGCTTGTAGGCGGCGGCCGCGGCGATCGGGCCGGAGGGGGCCGACAGGCCGACGACCAGTTCGTCGTCGTCCCCGGCCGACTGCTCGGGCACGGGCGCGGCCCGCCCTGCCTCCAGCGCCGCCGCGTACTCCGCGCAGGCGGCCACCGCCGCGCCGCCGTCCGCTGCCAGGACCACCAGCCGCTCCCCCTCGGGGACGACCAGCACGGCCTCCCCGGACCGCGCCGCCGCCGACTCCACGGTCTCGGCGAGCCCGTCCAGCCGGTCCCCGCCGTCGGCGGTGGCGGCGAGTGCCGTCGCCCCGGGCGACGCGGGCGACGTCGTACGGGCGGAGCCGGACGCTGGGGTCGAGGTGTGGGCCAGCGGCACGCGCGCGCGTGCGTCGGCGTGGGCCCGCGCGGCCGACGCCGACACGGACTCGGCGACGATGATCCGGAACGGCGCGTCGAGCAGCCCCCCGTACAGGTCCCCCGCGACGGCCCGGGCGTGGTCCGGCTCCCCGGCGAGCAGCATGCGCAGCACCGCCGCGCCGACCCGCTGTTCGGCCGCGTACAGCGAGCGCGAGCGCTCCGTGGTGAGCGTGAGCAGGGCGATGGCGGAATGGACGGCGTACCGCTCGGCGGTGCCGAGGGCGGCGGCCGTGCCGACGGCGAGCGCCGCCCGTGGCCGCCGGCCCGTGCCGAGGGTGTGCAGTTCGACCCGGTCCTCGTTCTCCGGTCCGGCGACGACGGACGAGGCCGGCGCGGGCCGCTGCCGCAGCCGGTCGACGTCGGTGATGAGCCGTGCCGCCCGCCGCCCCGCCCACTCGGGCGCGGTGGCGACGACGGTGCCCGAGGCGTCGTACAGCGCCGCCCATCCGTCGACCTGGGTCGCGAGCGCGCCGAGCAGCCCCTCCGGACCGGCGGTCAGCGCCTGCCGGGTGAGCTCCCGCTGGGCGGCGAACCCGGCGGTCACCGCCCGGTACTGGTCGGCGGCGAGCGCGGCGGACACGGCCTTGCTGATGGCGAGGAACGGGGTGCGGCGCGGCACCTCCAGCAGCGGCAGCCCCTCCTGCCCGGCCGCGTCGACAAGCGCCTTGGGGATGTCCTCGTAGTGGACGCCGACGGCGAAGCCGAGCCCGACGACACCGGCGCCGACCAGCCGCCGCACGTACCGCAGCATCGCCTCCGGATCCTCCGCGTCCAGCTTCAGCGCGGTGATCAGCAGCAGTTCCCCGCCCTCCATGTACGGGACGGGGTCGGCGAGCTCGCTGGCGTGCACCCAGCGGACCGGCACGTCGAGGCGGTCCTCGCCCGCGCGCACGGTCAGCTTGAGCGCGGAGTGGTGGACGAGCGAGGCGAGCGTCGGGGGCATGAGGCCTTCAGGTCTGGGGAGATCGGGTGATCATTGTGCACACTTGGCCGTCGCGTATGAACAGCCTATGCCGATTCTGCCTCACCGTACGGTGCCCCTGTGAACCTTGTGCAGACAGGCCCCGGCCTCTCGCGAACCGGCAGCTCAAGGCCTCATGGCTTCACGACCGCCCGGCCGCCTCCCCGCGCAGATCCACCAGCAGCGGCGGAGCGTGCTCGCCCCGCACCGTCGTCAACGACAGCACCGCGTGCCCCGGCGGCACCTCGTGTGCCAGCTCGGACGCGGACCAGCGCTCCCGCTCGACCTGACGCACGGTCACGGCCTCCGTGGTGACCGCCTTCCCCGTCACCAGCTTGCGCAGGGCGTGGATCGCCCGGGTCATGGGCTGGTCCGCGAAGACGGTGTGCCGGGCGACGTCCTGCGTCTGCACCCACTGCGTGCCCCAGGCGCTGGCGAACCGGCTGCCGTCCCACGTCGTCACGCCGGAGAGAGCCATGTGGCAGCCGACCGCACCGTACAAGGGGCCGTGCAGCGCTTCGGGTACGTCGCCGAGCGAGCGTAGGGCGAGCACCACGCCCGCGTTCCACGACCGCAGCCGCTGGATCCGGCGCACCGACTCGCCCGTCACCGCCTCGGTCGCGTCGTCGAGGACCAGACAGGCGAAGTGGCCGCGCTCGCCACGCTCGCCGCCCTCGCCGCCCTCGCCGTCCCGCGTCACGGCGCAGAACTGGGCGAGCAGCAGCCGTGTCAGCACCCGGGACGCCTCCTCGTGGCCGCGCTCGGGCAGGTCGATACGGACCCGCAGCGGATGGTGGGCGATGGCGCGCAGCGAGAAGGGGCGGGCGCCGGATCCGTCCGCGCCGAAGAACTCGGCGAACGCCGGCCGGTCCAGCAGCGCGAGACGCGCCGCGAGCGCGGGGCCGGGATCGCCCGGCGCCCCCGACTGCCGCTCGCGCGCGTCGAGTTCGCGGCGCATCTCGGCGTACTGCTCCCCCGCGAGCGCCCCGCGCAGGGCCGCCAGCGCCGACGGCTCCCCCTCCAGCAGTTCCCGCAGCACGGGCAGCGCCGGGAAGCGGCCGTACGCCGCCCGGTAGGGGCCGAGGAGCTGGGCGAGCGCGGTGGCCGCCCGCTGCCCGCTCACCGTCTCCAGGTCGCCGGCCAGGCCCTCGGCCAGGAAGGCGGCGGCCTCGTCGGGATCGTCGGAGTCGGCGTACGGGTCGAGGTCATGCACGGAGGCCCGGTCGCCGAGGCGGACGACCACGTCGTACGCGGAGTCCGGGCCGAGCGGGGTGCCGGCGGCGCAGACCGCGACGACGGCGGCGCGCCCGGCGAGCGCCTGGAGGCCGAGGGACTCGACGGCCGGGCGGACCACATGGCGGGTCTTGCCGGAGCCCGACGGTCCCACGACGAGCAGCGAGGTGCCGAGGGTCTCCGGCCCGAGGGCCGCCCCGGCGCCGCCGTAGGCGAGGGGGGTGTGCTCGCGCGTCACCCACCGCCCGATGCGCACCTGCCCGGCGAGCAGGTCGTGCCGCGCGGCCCGGCCGGGCAGGTCCCGGTCCCCGGACGGATGGGTCCAGGCGGCGCCGCCCTCGCGCAGCACGGTGTCGGCGAAGGGCGCGATGCGCGCCCGCGCGCGGGCGGCCACCCACCGGTGGGCGATCCGCGCGCAGTCCACGTCGTTCATCCGGCCCGCCCGCACCTCGCCGGCGAGGAGGTCCGCCGCCTGGTACTGGCCGGCCTCGCGCACCTCGGGCCACAGCGAGGGCCGCCGGTCGACGGCCGGCGCGGCCGGGTCCGCGGCCGCCCGGCGCGCGGCGAGCCACTGGCCGGCGAGGTCCCGCCAGCCGCCGAGGCGGGCGAACGGCCACACGACGAGCAGGGTGACGAGCGTGTACAGCCCGTCGGTGAACAACTGGGACGCGAACGCGTCGTAGCCGCCGGTGATCAGCGCGACGAGCGAGAACAGGGGCGCGACGACCGGTACGGCGTCCCAGCCGGCGCCGGGGAAGGCGGAGGGGAAGACGAGGCTGAGCGCGACGAGGGCGCCCAGGGCGGCGAGCAGGGCGCGGGCGGGCTGCGGCCTGCGGCCCACGACGTGGCGGGCGATCGCGGCCCAGCCGCCCAGCCGGGTCACCGCGTAGACCAGGAGGGCGAAGAAGAGTCCGTTGTAGACCTGGAGGGCCTCCACGCCCGGGTAGGGCACGGCCTGCTCCAGCCGCTTGGGCGCCGCGAGCGTGCCGCCCCACCACCAGCCGTCGGGCGTGAAGAGCCGCAGCAGCACGTACTGGTACGGGATGACCCCACGGTGCCAGAAGGACCACACCAGGAACGCCAGGACGAGCGGGATCAGCATGCCGACGACGGTCGTCGACGTGAGCCGCTCCGCCGTGCGCGCCGCCTTCGGCTCCTGGTAGCCGTAGCGCCAGATACCGGGCCCGGCGTCCGGGCGCGGCTCGTCGAGCCAGTCCGCGACGGGCGAGGGCGGGTGCGGCTGCGGGTGCCGGTGCGGGGAATGGGGAGGTTTCGTGGGGTGTGCGGTCACCGGCTGCGGATCCGGTGCCCTGGCCGGCCGCGGTGGCACCGCCGGTACGTCCGCCGGCCGCGCCGGGCGCGGCACAGGATTCGCGTGTGTGCCCCGTGCGTCCCGCGTCCCGTCGCTGTCCATCGCCGTTGCCCCCTGACCAGCCGCTCCGTGCTCCATTCAGCGAGCCAATCTAACGCCCGCCCAAGGGGAGTTCACCGCTCACGCGGCCGGGGAAACCGGCCGGTGCCGTCCGGATCGCCCGGGACGCGCTCGACCTGGCTATGTCCACGGCGGACAACCGCACCCCCCGGACAACGCCCACATGGAGCATGCCCACTGCTCATCGGCGGCCCTAGCCTGCGAAGAAAGAGGCAAGCGTCCGAAAAGGCATCGCCCAGAACTGTCCGGAACCGCCCGGAGCAGTCCGGAACCGTCCCGAACGCAAGATCACCAGGGAGCCCCCATGACCGCACTTCCGCAGGAGCGCCGCGTCGTCACCGCCATCCCCGGCCCGAAGTCGCAGGAACTGCAGGCCCGTCGCACCGCCGCGGTCGCGCAGGGCGTGGGCTCCGTGCTGCCCGTCTTCACCGCGCGCGCGGGCGGCGGCATCATCGAGGACGTCGACGGCAACCGGCTCATCGACTTCGGCTCCGGCATCGCCGTGACGTCCGTCGGCGCCTCCGCCGAGGCCGTCGTGCGCCGCGCCTCCGCGCAGCTCGCCGACTTCACCCACACGTGCTTCATGGTCACCCCGTACGAGGGCTACGTGGCGGTCGCCGAGGCGCTGTCCGAGCTGACCCCGGGCGACCACGCCAAGAAGTCGGCGCTGTTCAACTCGGGCGCCGAGGCCGTCGAGAACGCGGTCAAGATCGCGCGTGCGTACACCAAGCGCCAGGCTGTCGTCGTCTTCGACCACGGCTACCACGGCCGGACGAACCTGACGATGGCGCTGACGGCGAAGAACATGCCGTACAAGCACGGCTTCGGCCCGTTCGCCCCGGAGGTCTACCGCGTGCCGGTGGCCTACGGCTACCGCTGGCCGACCGGCCCCGAGAACGCGGGCCCCGAGGCCGCCGCCCAGGCCATCGACCAGATGAGCAAGCAGGTCGGCGCCGACAACATCGCCGCGATCATCATCGAGCCGGTGCTCGGCGAGGGCGGCTTCATCGAGCCGGCCAAGGGCTTCCTGCCCGCGATCCGCCAGTACGCCGCCGACAACGGCATCGTCTTCGTCGCCGACGAGATCCAGTCCGGCTTCTGCCGCACCGGCCAGTGGTTCGCGTGCGAGGACGAGGGCATCGTCCCGGACCTGATCACCACCGCCAAGGGCATCGCGGGCGGTCTGCCGCTGGCCGCGGTGACCGGCCGCGCCGAGATCATGGACGCCGCGCACTCGGGCGGCCTGGGCGGCACCTACGGCGGCAACCCGGTCGCCTGCGCCGGTGCGCTCGGCGCCATCGAGACCATGAAGGAGCTCGACCTCAACGCCAAGGCGAAGAACATCGAGGCGATCATGAAGGCCCGCCTGGGCGCCATGGCCGAGAAGTTCGACATCATCGGCGACGTGCGCGGTCGCGGCGCGATGGTCGCCATCGAGCTGGTCAAGGACCGTACGACCAAGGAGCCGAACCCGGAGGCGACCGCCGCGCTGGCCAAGGCCTGCCACCAGGAGGGCCTACTGGTCCTGACCTGCGGCACCTACGGCAACGTGCTGCGCTTCCTGCCCCCGCTGGTCATCGGCGAGAACCTGCTGAACGAGGGCCTCGACATCATCGAGCAGTCGCTCGCGTCCGTCTGAGCCGGCGCGAAGCCGGAGCTCAGGCTCGGATTTCACGCCTCCTCAGCCCCACACGCCCCAGCCCTTTCACCCAGCGCGGTGCGAGGGCCGGGGCGGCGGCGTCGAGCGTGTGAAGAACGTGTGCGAGGTGGATGGCGGGAGGCGATTGCGTCTGTCGAAAGGCCACCCCCTGCCGTAGCTTTTACCCAGATGAGAGATACACCTCGCCCGCCGGTTCCGGTGGGCGACATCAGGCCGGGGCCTCCCCAGCTTCGACCTGGTCGTGCCCTCGCGCACACAATCGGGGCCTCTGGCCCCGGATCTCCTCACCGATCGGACGGTCGCCCGCCCCAAACCCCCCGGGGCGCGCGGCGTTCCGATCCGGACGGCCGCCCCGGAACGTCCCCCCCTGTTCCGGGGCGGCCGACCTCCTTCCTCCTTCTGGGCCTTCCGGCCCTTCTCCTCACCGTGATCACCTGGCAGGTCGTCGCCGCCGGTCCACTGCTGCGGCTGGACGAGCGCCTGGGCCGGGCGGCCCTGCACCCGGACCCCTTCAGCCGGTTCCTCGCCGACCTGGGCAACGTCCAGGTCGCGGTCCCGGTCCTCGCCGTCGCACTGGCGTACGTCGCCCTGCGCGGCCGCCGGTCCGGTACGCCCCGCTGGTGGCTGCCCCCGGCCGCGGCGGCGGCGCTGATGGCCCCGGTCCCGGCGCTGATCGTCCCGCTGAAGTCGGCGGTCGCCCGCTACGGCCCCCCGACCGCCCCGCCGGGCCCCGGCTACTTCCCCTCGGGCCACACCGCGACCGCCCTCATCGTCTACGGCGCCGCGACCCTGCTCCTCCTCCCCTGGCTCCCCACCCCCCACGCCCGCCGCGAACTGACCACCGCCTGCGCCGTGCTCAACGCGGCCGTGGGAATCGGCCTGATCCGCAGCGGCTACCACTGGCCCCTGGACGTGGTGGCGTCGTGGTGCCTGTGCACGATGCTCCTGACGGGCCTGACGCTGCTCGTCGACCGGGCGATGCGCCGGGACCCGAGCCCCGCCGAAGCTGTCGACTGACGTTCCTGTTGCCCGCGCCCGCCGCCGCGCTCGCACCGCTGCCCGGCGCCCTGCTCGCCGGCCCGGCGCCGACTGCGTGAGCGCCCGGCCCCGCCCCCCTTGACGCCGTAGCGGGCCTGACGCCTGGGCATGACCAGCCCGCCGTTGCTGATCGACCGCGCCTGCCCGCGCACGGTGTTCCGGAGCAGCCCGACCCTGCTGATCGACCGCACCTGCGCCAGGAGCCCTTCGCAACCCCCGGGCGGACGCGCGCCACCGCCGACCGATCCTGGCCGCGCGGCTCGGCCGCGAAGCGGCGCCCGGCATCATGAGCGCGAGCCTCTCCGGGACCTCGCGCCAAAGGCTCGCCGCCCCACCCGCCGGACGAACAACCCCGCCACCCGAGCCGGCCACGGGCCGCGAGCCCTGCCGCTCGGCCGTGCCAAGCCCCCGAACTCACGCCCGCCCAACCCCTGACCGACGCTCACCCCTTGACCGGCCGGGCCCCGCCGCTCGACCACACCAAGCCCCAGAGCCCGAGCCCGGCCCGACCAAACACTGTCCCCGCCCTCCCCCGTCAGGCGGGCGAGAGGGTGTTCGGGGTTTTCGAATCGTTTCTGCAGAGGGGTTCGGTGGGCCTTTCGGGCGGAGCGCTACGCGTCGCCCTCGGCAGCCAGGCCTGCCGCCGCCTCGTGCATGGCGAGTTCCAGGAGGGCGGGGTCCGTGAGGGTGCCGGAGCCGTCGGGGGGGACCAGCCAGCGGACTCCCTGGGTGGCGCGGCCGGGGTACGGCACGACGATCCAGGTGCCGGGGCCGGCCGTGCGGATGCCGGTGCCGAGCCAGCGGGCCGCGGTGCCCGGGGGGACGAAGAAGCCCACCCGGTTGTCCCCGAAGTCGACCAGGACGGGCCCGGGTTGATCGAGGACACGGGTGAGCACATCGAGGGTCGGATAGCCCAGCTCTCCCGGCAGGATGAGGACATCCCAGGCCTTGCCGGCGGGCAGCAGCGCGACCCCGAGGGGGTTGCGCTCCCATTCCCAGCGGCAGCCGTCGGGGTCCGGTGCCACGGATGCGAGCCAGTCGACCGCCGTCTTCGCTCCAGCCATGAGGAGACCTCCCTTACGTCGTGGACGCGTCGCGTTCACGAGTGAGAGGGAGGTCTCGTCGCCGCATTACGCAGGTTCCGGCACCTGCCTGAAGTGACCTGGGTCACATCAGGTGGGCCGCCGCCGGTTACGGCGGTTGCCGACGAGCACGGCGACCAGCACGCACAGGACGGCGACCAGGAACATCGCCGTACCGATGACGTTGATCTGGACCGGCGTACCGCGCTGCGCCGAACCCCACACGAACATGGGGAAGGTGACGGTCGAGCCCGCGTTGAAGTTGGTGATGATGAAGTCGTCGAAGGAGAGCGCGAAGGACAACAGCGCGCCCGCGGCGATCCCGGGCGCCGCGATCGGCAGCGTGACCCGCAGGAAGGTCTGCACGGGCCCGGCGTACAGGTCCCGCGCCGCCTCCTCCAGCCTCGGGTCCATCGACATCACGCGCGCCTTGACCGCGGTGACGACGAAGCTGAGGCAGAACATGACGTGGGCGATCAGGATCGTCCAGAAGCCCAGCTGCGCGCCCATGTTGAGGAACAGGGTGAGCAGCGAGGCGGCCATGACGACCTCGGGCATGGCCATGGGCAGGAAGATCAGCGAGTTCACGGCCCCGCGCGCGCGGAAGCGGTAGCGGACCAGCGCGAAGGCGATCATCGTGCCGAGGACGGTCGCGCCGAGCGTCGCCCACACGGCGATCTGGAGGCTGAGCGCGAGCGAGCCGCACAGGTCGGCGACGCCGCACGGGTCCTGCCAGCCGTTCGTGGAGAACCGCTGCCAGGCGTAGTTGAAGCGCCCCTTGGGGTCGTTGAAGGAGAACACCGTGACGACGACGTTGGGCAGCAGCAGATAGGCGAGCGTCAGCAGTCCCGCGATGACGACGAGGCGCCGCTTGAGCCAGGAGACGAACGGCATCTAGACCAGGTCCTCCGTCCCGGACCGGCGGATGTACAGGGTGACCATGAGCAGGATCGCGGCCATGAGGATGAAGGACAGCGCCGCGGCCGTCGGGTAGTCGAGGATCCGCAGGAACTGCGTCTGGATGACGTTGCCGATCATGCGGGTGTCGGTGGAGCCGAGGAGTTCGGCGTTGACGTAGTCGCCGGTCGCCGGGATGAAGGTCAGCAGCGTGCCGGAGACCACGCCGGGCATCGACAGCGGGAAGGTGACCTTGCGGAAGGTGGTCCAGGGCGTGGCGTACAGGTCGCCGGCCGCCTCGTGCAGCCGCCCGTCGATCCGCTCCAACGAGGTGTAGAGCGGCAGGATCATGAACGGCAGGAAGTTGTACGTCAGTCCGCACACCACCGCGAGCGGTGTGGCGAGGACCCGGTGGCCCTCGGTCCAGCCGAGCCAGTTGGTGAGGTCCAGGACGTGCAGCGCGTTCAGCGCGCCGACGACCGGCCCGTCGTCCGCGAGGATCGTCTTCCAGGCGAGGGTGCGGATCAGGAAGCTGGTGAAGAACGGCGCGATCACCAGGACCATGACCAGGTTCCGCCAGCGGCCCGCGCGGAAGGCGATGAGGTACGCCAGCGGGTAGCCGAGCACGAGGCACAGCCCGGTCGCGGCGCCCGCGTAGAGGACCGAGCGCAGGAACTGGGGCCAGTACTCGTTCAGCGCGTCCCAGTACGTCGCGACGTGCCAGGTGACCTTGTAGCCGGTCTCCAGGGAGCCGGTCTGCACGGAGGTGGAGGCCTGGTAGACCATCGGCAGCGCGAAGAAGAGCAGCAGCCACAGGATGCCGGGCAGCAGCAGCCAGTACGGCGTCCAGCGGCCGCGCAGACGCGGAGGCTTCGTGGCCGGTGCCGCGGCGAGAGGCGCGGGCGCCTCGGTGAGAGTCGACATGGCTAGGCGGCCTCTTCCTCGACGCCCGCGTCGATGTCCTGTGCCGCATCCAGGCCGAAGGTGTGGGCCGGGCTCCAGTGCAGGACGACGTCGGCGCCGGGCACGAGCCGCGTGTCCCGGTCGACGTTCTGGACGTAGACCGCGAACTCGGGGCAGACGGCGGTCTCGACGACGTACTGCGTGGACACCCCGATGAAGCCGGCGTCGGCGATCTTGCCGGTGAGCCGGTTGCGGCCCTCGGGTATCGCGCCCGCGTCGTCGGCGTGCGTGAGCGAGATCTTCTCGGGGCGCACCCCGACCAGCACCCGGCCTTCGGTCCGCGTCGCGGTGGAGCAGCGCGTCTCGGGCAGGATCAGCTTGCCGCCGCCCGCGCGGACGACGACGTCGGTGCCGCTCCTGGCGTCGACCTCGGCCTCGATCAGATTGGAGGTGCCGAGGAAGTTCGCGACGAAGGTGGTCCGCGGATTCTCGTACAGGTCGGCGGGCGTGCCGAGTTGCTCGACGCGGCCCGCGTTCATCACGGCGACCGTGTCGGCCATGGTCATGGCCTCCTCCTGGTCGTGCGTGACGTGGATGAAGGTGATGCCGACCTCGGTCTGGATGCGCTTGAGCTCCAGTTGCATCTGGCGGCGCAGTTTGAGGTCGAGGGCGCCGAGGGGTTCGTCGAGGAGAAGCACCTGCGGGTGGTTGATCAGGGCGCGGGCCACGGCGACGCGCTGCTGCTGGCCGCCGGAGAGCTGGTGGGGCTTCTTGCGCGCCTGCTCGCCGAGTTGGACGAGGTCGAGCATGTCCTCGACCTGCTTCTTCACCGACTTGACGCCGCGTCGGCGCAGGCCGAAGGCGACGTTCTCGAAGATGTCCAGGTGCGGGAAGAGGGCGTAGGACTGGAAGACGGTGTTCACCGGCCGCTTGTGGGGCGGCAGCCCGGTCACGTCCTGGTCACCGAGGTGCACGGTGCCGCTGCTCGGCTCCTCCAGCCCGGCGATCACGCGCAGGGTGGTGGTCTTGCCGCAGCCCGAGGGGCCGAGCAGGGCGAAGAAGGAGCCCTGCGGCACGGTCAGGTCCAGCGGATGCACGGCCGTGAAGGAGCCGTAGGTCTTGCCGATCCCGGCGAGGCGGATGTCGCCGCTGCTGTCTGTCGTCGTCATCGTCGTCACGCCCCTGTGAGCTTCGCGAACTTCTCTTCGTAGACCGTCTCTTCCTTCTGGCTCAGGGAGCGGAAGGCATGGGACCGCGCCTGCATGGCCTTGTCGGGGACGATCAGCGGATCGTTCGCCGCGCCCTCGTCGATCTTCGCCAGGTACGGCTTCACCCCGTCGACCGGGGTGACGTAGTTGATGTAGGCGGCGAGTTCGGCGGCCCGCTGGGGCTCGTAGTAGAAGTCGATGAGCCGCTCGGCGTTCGTCTTGTGGCGCGCCCTGTTGGGGATCAGCAGGTTGTCGGTCGACGTCATGTAGCCGCTGTCGGGGATGACGAAGTCGATGTCGGGGCTGTCCGCCTTGAGCTGGACGACGTCACCGGCCCAGGCGAGGCAGGCCGCGAAGTCGCCCTTGGTCAGGTCGGCGGTGTAGTCGTTGCCGGTGAAGCGGCGGATCTGGCCCTTGTCGACGGCCTTCTGGAGGCGGGCGATGGCCGCGTCGAAGTCGTCGTCGGTGAACGTGCCGAGGTCCTCGCCCATGTCGAGCAGCGTCATGCCGACGCTGTCGCGCATCTCGGACAGCAGGCCGACGCGGCCCTTGAGCCTGGGGTTGTCGAGGAGGTCGGAGACCGACTTCACCTCGACGCCGTCGAGGGCCTTCTTGTTGTAGGCGATGACGGTCGGGATGCCCGTCCACGGGTAGGAGTAGGCGCGGCCCGGGTCCCAGTCGGGGTCGCGGAACGGGGCGGAGAGGTTGGTGTACGCGTTCGGCAGGTGCGAGACGTCCAGCTTCTGGGCCCAGCCCAGGCGGATCAGCCGGGCGGCCAGCCAGTCGGTGAGGACGATGAGGTCGCGGCCGGTGTCCTGGCCCGCGGCGAGCTGCGGCTTGATCTTGCCGAAGAACTCGTTGTTGTCGTTGATGTCCTCGGTGTACGTGACCGATATGCCGGTGCGCTTGCGGAAGGCGTCGAGCGTCGGGTGGTGCTTGCCGCTGTCGTCGATGTCGATGTACTCGGTCCAGTTGGAGAAGTGGACGGTCTTCTCCCGCGCCGAGTGGTCCTCCGTCGACGTGCCGCCCTGGGCCTGGCCCGCCGGGGGGATGCCGCAGGCGCTCAGAGCCCCGAGCCCGCCGGCCGCGAACGCACCGCCCGCGGTGGCGCGCAGCAGCGAACGCCGGGTCAGGGAGGCCCGCCCGCCGCGCAGACTGCGCCGCAAGGCGGCCGCCTGCGGCGGGGTCAGGCGGTGGGGCTCGTACTGCTCCATGCGCGTGATGCCCTTTCGGAAGGGAGGTGGCCGGCCGGGGTCGGGCCGGGCCGCTCGTGACTATCGGTCCCCGGAGATCGTGCGGTGCCAGTCCTTGCGGGCCACCGCGGTGTTGTCGAACATTACGTGCTTGACCTGCGCGTATTCATCGAATGAACGATCGGGATGTGGTCGTTGATCCAGACGCGGCCCGCCCGGAGCTCGCGGGTCGTGCGGTTCGCCCGGTAGACGTCCCGGCTCCAGGTCGTCCATGTGACCCTCCTCCGCCGGCCCCTGTCCCGGGGGTGGGTGGCGTAGCTGCCGCTCGAATCGAGTGCCGATCCTGGCAGAGCCATGGGACTCCAACAAGTGATTCCGTTGTTGCCTTTTGGTTACGCGACGGAATCTGTCGAGGGCCGAGCGAGGGAGTCGATATGCCCTGGACTGAAAGGAGTTGAGGGGATGTCAGTGACGCCTGTCAGACTGTCCGGCATGGGGAAGATCGGTTCGGTGGAGTCGCTCGTCGCGGAGATCCACGCGGGGGCGCGCGTCAAGTACCTGCACTTCTGGGGGCACCGCCCGCTACCGGACGGCCGGATCGGGGCGAGTTGCCTCAGCCAGTGGTGGCCGTCGCCGTTCACGGTGGACGGGGTGGAGTACGCGACGGCGGAGCACTGGATGATGGCCGGCAAGGCGCGGCTGTTCGGCGACGCGGAGGCGGAGCGCCGGATACTGGCCGCCGCTCATCCCGCCCAGGCCAAGAAGGCCGGACGGCTGGTGCGCGGCTTCGACGAGGCGACCTGGGAGCGGGAGCGCTTCGGCATCGTGACCGAGGGCAGCGTCCACAAGTTCGGTGCGGACGCCGCGCTGCGGGAGTTCCTGCTGACCACCGGCGACCGCGTCCTGGTGGAGGCCAGTCCCCTCGACCGCGTGTGGGGCATCGGCCTGGCGGCGGACGACGAGGCGGCGCACGACCCGGCGCGGTGGCGGGGGCCGAATCTGCTGGGCTTCGCGTTGATGGCGGCCCGGGAGCGGTTGCGGCGGGGGTGAGCGGGGCGCACCCCCGCCGCCGGTCCGATCAGCCGGCCTGGACCTGGAGGGGTGCCGACGCGGTGGAGGCGGAGTCGGATGTCGAGCCGTACTCCGTTTCGTGGTTCCTGGCCATGAGGCCCATCACCAGGATGACGGCGAAAAAGGCGAGGATCAGGACGCCGAGGACGATCCCGACGATGCCCGTGATGAATCCCGCCTGGGCCTGGCTGCGGTTGGTGGCCTCGCCGCGGTCGACGAGCTTCTTGCCCTTGACCCCGAGGACCACGGCGGCGATGCCGAGCCCGATGGAGAAGATGCCGTACATGCAGAACAGCACGCAGGACAGGATGCCGAGGATCATCGCCGTGGTGCCCATGCCGTTCTGCGGCGGCATCGGCATCCCGGGCCAGCCGTAGCCCGGCGGGTAGCCGGGGACGCCATAGCCGCCAGGCGGTATCGCCCCCGCGGCGCCGTGTCCGTGCCCGGCCGGGGCCATCGGCACGGGCGGCACGGCGGGCCCGGTCCAGCCTTGGGGCGCGGGCGCGCCGGGCGCGGCGGCGCCCGACGCCATGGAGCCCGGTGCGGCGGAGCCGGGGACGGCGAAGCCCGGGGCGGAGCCCGGTACGGAGAAGCCCGACGCGGCGGAGCCGGGGCCGGCGAAGCCCGGCGCTACGGCGCCCGACGCAGCCAAGCCCGGTTCGGCCAAGCCCGGCCCAGCGAAGCCGGGGCCCGCGGAGCCCGACGCGGCAGAGCCGGGGCCCGCGGAGCCCGGTGCGGCGGAGCCGGGGACGGCGAAGCCCTGCGCGACGGAGCCAGGGACGGCGGAGCCCGGCGCGGAAGAGCCGGGGCCAGCATCCGCCCCGCACACGGCGGGCGCGGCAGAGCCCGGCGCCACGGCGCCCGGCGCAGCCAAGCCCGGTTCGGCCAAGCCCGGCCCAGCGAAGCCGGGGCCCGCGGAGCCCGGCGCGGAAGAGCCGGGGCCAGCATCCGCCCCGCACACGGCGGGCGCGGCAGAGCCCGGCGCCACGGAGCTCGGTGCGGCGGAGCCCGGCCCAGCGAAGCCGGGGCCCGCGGAGCCCGACGCGGAAGAGCCGGGCGCGGGCGTCAGGGTGTCGCCGTCGCGTGCCGGCGACGGCGGCGGGTCCTGTGCCGGGGGCTGCGGCTCGGCGTCCGCCGGTTGGCCGGCCGCGAGCGGCCACGCGGCCTTCTCCAGCGAGGGTCCGCTCTGCCCCGGCGTCGGTTTGCTCACGTCCACCGCCGGGCCGCTCTCCTGCGCCGGCGGGTTGTCCTCCGGCGGCGCCCACGGGTCGAACTCGGCTCCCCCGTCGCCACCTTGCTGCTGCTGTTCCGTCATTCCCCATCCCCCCTCATTCGACAGGCACGTCATCGTAGATCCCTGGTCCCGGCCGTCTCCGCCCGGGCCGGAGCGCTCCGCCGGGGCCGGGGCAGGGACGACCCGGCCTACGATGACCCCCGAGTCACCGATCAGCCGATCATCAGCCCCGGGCACCAGGCCGAGGGCGTGTTCCGGGGAGGAACCTTGACCGACCAGCACACCGCACCGGCCGCCGACCTGGCCGCGCCCAGCCGTGATCTGCACGCGTTCATCGCGGGGCTGCCCAAGGCCGAACTGCACGTCCACCACGTCGGCTCCGCCTCCCCCCGCATCGTCTCCGAGCTCGCCGCCCGGCACCCCGACTCCAAGGTCCCCACCGACCCCGAGGCGCTGGCCGACTACTTCACGTTCACGGACTTCGCCCACTTCATCGAGGTCTACCTCTCCGTCGTCGACCTCATCCGCACGCCCGAGGACGTCCGGCTGCTGACGTACGAGGTCGCCCGGGACATGGCCCGTCAGCAGGTCCGGTACGCCGAGCTGACCGTCACCCCCTGGTCCTCGACCCGGCGCGGCATCGACGAGCGTGCCTTCATGGACGCGATCGAGGACGCCCGCAAGGCGGCCGAGGCGGAGTTCGGGACCGTGCTGCGCTGGTGCTTCGACATCCCCGGCGAGGCGGGCCTTGAGGCCGCCGAGGAGACGGCACGGCTCGCGACCGACGACCGGCTGCGCCCCGAGGGTCTGGTCTCCTTCGGGCTGGGCGGCCCCGAGATCGGCGTACCCCGGCCGCAGTTCAAGCCGTACTTCGACCGCGCCCTCGCCGCCGGGCTGCGCTCGGTCCCGCACGCCGGTGAGACGACGGGGCCCCAGACGATCTGGGACGCGCTGAACGACCTGCGCGCCGAGCGCGTCGGGCACGGCACCAGCGCCGCCCAGGACCCGGCGCTGCTCGCGCACCTCGCCGAGCACCGCGTCGCGCTGGAGGTCTGCCCGACGTCCAACATCGCCACCCGCGCGGTCCGCACGCTCGATGAGCACCCGATCAAGGAGTTCGTGCGCGCCGGGGTCCTGGTCACCATCAACTCGGACGACCCGCCGATGTTCGGCACCGACCTCAACAGCGAGTACGCCGTGGCGGCCCGCCTGCTCGACCTCGACGAGCGGGGCGTCGCCGACCTGGCCAAGAACGCGGTCGAGGCATCCTTCCTGGACCCGGCGGGCAAGGCCCGGATCGCCGCGGAGATCGACGCCTACACCGCGGGCCGGCTCGCGCCCTGAGGCCCCGCAGGTCACAGACTCCCGCGGTGACCTGTGTGATGCGGGCGGGCACCGAGTCCACAATGGGGCGCATGCAGACCGTGACCGCAGTAGCCCACCGCGGCGACCCGTACCGCTTCCGTGAGAACACGATCGACTCGCTGCGTTCCGCGCTCCAACTGGGCGCGGACGCGGTCGAGATCGACGTCCGCCTCACCCGCGACCACGTGCCCGTACTGCTCCACGACGAGACGCTGAAGCGGTTGTGGGAGCAGGACCGGCCGCTGCGGTCGCTGTCGGCCGACCAGCTGCGCGAACTCACGGCGGGCGGGGTGCCGACGCTGGAGGAGGCGCTGGCCGCCATGGACGGCGCCCGCGTGATGGTGGACCTGCCGGGGCGGCCCGACGACCGGGCCGTGCAGAAGACCATGGACGTCGTCCGGGCGTGCGGGGCGCAGGACCGCGTCTACTACTGCGCCGGCGCCTCCACGCTGCTCAGCGTCCGTGCCGTCGACCCGTCCGCCGAGCTGGCGCTCACCTGGGCCTCGCTGGCGCCGCCGCGGCGTGCCGTGCTGGACGCGGTGCGCCCGCGCTGGCTCAACTACCGCTTCGGGCTGGTGAACCGGGCCCTCGCCGCCCGCGTCCACCGCGACGGCTGTCTGCTGTCGGTCTGGACTCCCGACACCCGCCGCTCCATGCGCCGCCTCCTCGACCTGGGCGTCGACTCGATCACCACGAACCGCGTCGACACCCTGCGCACGCTGCGCGGGACGCACCGCCCGCCGGCGGAAGAGGCGTAGCCGGCCATGGCCCCTCCCCTGCCAGGACCGCTGGCCCATCTGGCGCCCCTGCTGGAGCACTACGGCTACTGGGCCGTCGGCGCCGTCGTCTTCGTCGAGGATTTCGGGGTGCCCGCACCGGGCGAGACGATCCTGATCGCCGCGGGGGTCTACGCCGGCGCGGGCGAGCTGAACATCGTCCTGGTGGGGGTCATCGCCTTCTTCGCCGCCGTGGTCGGCGACAACGTCGGCTATCTGATCGGCCGCACCGGCGGGCGGGCCTTCGTGCACCGGTGGGGCCGCTACATCTTCCTGACCCCGGAGCGGTTCGAGCGGGCCGAGAAGTTCTTCCAGCGGCACGGCGGCAAGATCGTGACCATCGCCCGCTTCGTCGAGGGGCTGCGGCAGGCCAACGGCATCATCGCCGGCACGAGCGGCATGCCCTGGCTCCGCTTCCTCGCGTTCAACGCGCTCGGCGCGGCGCTGTGGGTCGGCCTGTGGGCGAGCGTGGCCTATTTCGCCGGCACCCACATCGGCGTGATCTACGAGGAGATCTCCCGCTACCAGCGCTACGTCCTCATCGCGCTCGGCGTCCTGATCGCCGCCCTCGTGGCCCGGCGCCTGCTGCGGGCGCGGCGTCGGCGCCGGAACCAGGAGTGATCACCCGCGGCCGCCGAGGTCGCCGATCGGGGTGTCGTCGCGCTCGCCCTCGGCCTGGGACGGCTGGCTGCGCAGGACGTCCGGGTGCTGCTCCGGCAGCGCGCGCTCGCCCACCTCGTCGCGCTCGCCCTCGGCCTGCGAGGGCGTCCGCGCGTACCACGTGTCGGAATCCGAGGCTCCGGATTTCATGACGGGCCTCCTTCGTCGCTCACCTCCATGCTCCACCTTCACGGGCGCCGGGGCGACGCCGGACAGCGGCCGCGCCGGAGCCGGGAGACGGAGGCGGGACGCGGGAGACAGGGCGGGGCGAAGCGGACCTTCACGGCCGTCGGGCGGGGAACCCGTGGACCACTCGTGGACCATCCGTGGGGAGACGGTGGACCACCCGTGCATCGGGGCACCGGGCTCGGCCCCGTTGCGGGGGATCTGGTAAACCATTCCCCACGACATGACCCGTCGTGACGCGAACCGCCGTTGCCTGTAACGTGCGTCGCACACTTTTGGCCTGTCGGCCGATACGCAACCAGGGACTGTGATGCAGGAGCCTTCGACGTTGCCCGCACATGCCCGGCAGGAGGCGACGGCGGTCGGCTCCCAGAGCTGGCGTGTGCCGGACACCCATCAGGCCGGTCGTGGCAAGGCAGTTGAGCGCCACCTGGTCCTTCTCTCCGTGCTGCCCGCCGCGCTGGTCGCCCTCGCCGGGGCCGCGTCCTGCGCCGTGCTGTGCGGCGTGGGCGTGGAGCGCATCGGCACCAACGCGGCCTGGGTGCTGGTGATCGGCACGGTGCTGGTCGTCTGCGGGATCCTCGGGTGTGCGGGGCTCCTGTCCGCCCTGAAGGCGCGCGCCCTCGGCCGCCGCCATCTCGAGGTCGTCGGCTCCGCCGCCCGACTCCAGGCCGAACTCGCGCAGGTGCGCTGGCAGTTCGACCGCAGCAAGAAGGACCTGCCGGACCGCCGGCGCGCCCAGGAGGACGCGGCACGGCAGGCCGACGAGGCGGACCGGGCGAGCGAGGCCAAGCAGGCCCAACTGGCGGACCTCTCGCGGCGGACCGACGAGGCGCAGGCCGCGCTGGAGCGGCTCCACCAGGAGATCGCCTACGCCCAGCAGGCCGCCGAGGCGGCCGCCCTCGAGGCGGCCGAGCGGGAGTCGGCCGTCCACGAGCTGGCCGTACAGGCCCAGGAGGGCCGCCACTTCGAGGTCTTCGCCAACCTGGCCCGCCGGCTGGAATCCCTGGTGCACCGCGAGATCGGGCTGCTGGACGACCTGGAGAACGAGGTCGAGAACCCGGACCTGCTCAAGGGCCTGTTCCGCGTCGACCATCTGGCCACCCGCATCCGGCGCTACGCCGAGAACCTCGCCGTGCTCGGCGGCGCCGTCTCGCACCGCCTGTGGACCCAGCCGGTCAGCATGGCCGACGTGATGCGCTCCGCGGCCGCCGAGATCGAGCAGTACGCGCGCGTCAAGATGGTGCCCCCGGTGGAGGGCACGGTGAGCGGGCACGCGGTCGTCGACGTGGTCCACCTGCTTGCCGAACTGGTCGAGAACGCCACGGTGTTCTCGCCGCCGCAGACCCAGGTGCTGCTGCGCGCCGAGCACGTCGGCTCCGGCCTCGCGATCGAGGTCGAGGACCGCGGCCTCGGCATGACCTCCGCCGAGCGCACCCAGATGAACGCCCTGCTCGTCTCGCCCGACCAGGTCGCCCTCGGCGAACTGCTCCAGGACGGCCGGATCGGCCTGTACGTGGTCTCGGCGCTCGCCCGGCGCCACGGCATCGTCGTACAGCTCCAGAACAACGTGTACGGCGGCACCCAGGCGGTTGTCGTCCTGCCGCACGAACTCCTCGGCCGCCAGGGCGCGACGGCGGCGCCCCAGGGGCAGGAGCAGGCGCCCGCGGCCCCCACCCAGGCCCCGGCCCCGCGCCCGCAGCCGCCCGCGCCGTCCGCGCCGTCCTCGCTGCCCCGGCGTACCGAGGGCCCGGCGGCGAAGAAGCCGGCGCGGGGCGAGTCCGACGCCGACCGCCCGTCGCTGCCCAAGCGCCGCCGCCAGGAACACCTCGCCCCCGAACTGCGCGACGGCGAGCGGCGCGAGGCCCCCGCCAGGGGCGCCGCGGCGGACCCCGAGCACGACGCGGGCCTGATGGCGGCCTTCCGCACCGGCGTCCGCCAAGCCGAGGAACCCGCGGCCGTACGCACCGAAGAAGACGTACGTACGGAGGCAGAAGCTGTGCGCACCGAAGAGACCGTACGTACCGAATAACCCCCGACCGCCGGGAACCCCGGAACCCGGCACCCCGCCCCCGGCGGCCCCACCCGCCCGGACCCGCCCCCCGGCAGTCCCCCGTGACAGAGGAGAAATACGCGATCGTGGTGAGCGAAGACCTTTCCTGGCTGTTGAACGGCCTCCTGCAGCGCGTCCCCCACACGCGCAGCGCCCTGCTGCTGTCCTCCGACGGTCTCGTGATGGCCGCGGACGGGCTGGAGACGGACGACGCCGACCATCTGGCGGCCCTGTCCAGCGGGCTCTACTCGCTGGCCCGCAGCGCCGGCAAGCGGTTCGACGACGGCGGTGACGTCAAGCAGATCGTGACCGAGCTGAGCACCTCGCTGCTCTTCGTCTCCGCGGCCGGGCAGGGCGCCCTGCTGGCGGTGCTCGCGGGGGCGGAGGCGGACGCGGCGGTCCTCGGCTACGAGATGACCATGATGGTCAAGGGCGTCCGCCGCCACCTGGGGGTGGCGCCACGGCAGTCGGCGGAGCAGTAGCCCATGCCGGACGCCACCGTGGACCCGGACCGGCCCCTGCTCGACGACGCCGTCGGGCGGCTGGTCCGGCCCTACACCGTCAGCGAAGGACGCACCGAACCCGCGCACCACTTCAACCTGATGACCATGGTCGTGGCCACCGGCACCACGCTGCGGAGCAACCTCGGACTGGACCACACCCAGGTGCTGGACCTGTGCCGGGCGCCGGTCACGGTGGCTGAGATCGCGGGCCTCACCCGGATGCCCGCCACCGTGATCAAGGTGTTGCTTTCCGATCTGGTCGAGCGCGGCGCGGTCGTCGCCCGGCCCTACAACCTGGCAATGCAGGGGTCTACGGCCCCTGACCTGGATCTTTTGGAGGCGTTGAGGGATGGACTCCTCAAGCGGCTCTGAGGCACCCGGCACCGTCTCCCTGCCCACAGGGATCAAGATTCTGGTCGCCGGTGGCTTCGGGGTCGGCAAGACCACCTTCGTGGGAGCGGTCAGCGAGATCCAGCCGCTCAGCACGGAGGAGGTGCTGACCGAGGTCAGTGCCGCCACGGACCGGCTGGACGGCGTCGAGAAGAAGAAGACCACCACGGTCGCCATGGACTTCGGCCGGATCACACTGGACCCGAAGCACACGCTCTATCTGTTCGGCGCGCCCGGACAGGAGCGGTTCTGGTTCCTGTGGGACGAGCTGTCCGCGGGCGCGCTGGGCGCGGTCGTCCTCGCCGACACGCGCCGGCTGGATCACTCGTTCGCGGCGGTCGACTTCTTCGAGGCCCGTGGCATCCCCTTCCTCGTGGCGGTCAACGAGTTCGACGGGGCGCACCAGTACGAGCCGGACGAGGTGCGCGCCGCGCTGGACCTCAAGGCCGAGGTGCCGGTGGTGCTGTGCGACGCCCGGGTGTCGAGCTCGGGCACCCGGGTCCTGCTGGCGCTCGTCGAGCACCTGATCACTTCCAGCGTCCGAGCACTCTGATCACTTCAAGGAGTTCCCATGTCAACCAGCGTGTCCAAACCCTCCTTCGGAGGGGAGACGGGGATCGGTGTGCGGCATCTTCTCCTGCCCCCGCAGGACCCCGAGGTGACCGCCCGGACGCGCCGGCTGCGGGAACTGGGCATCGAGGCCCGGCCGTTGCCGGAGTACGACGAGTTCGCGCGCGAGCTGGCGCAGCGCACCGGCGGCTGCTACGCGGGCGTCAACTTCTTCCTCGACGAGGACCGCCAGTACTTCGCGGGCCTCTACAGCGCGGCCTCGGACGTGACGGTGGAGCTGGAGACCCCGCTGCTGGAGGACCCGGTGCCGGGCCGCGTGATGCCCCGTGACCTCGACATCGGCTTCTGCCCGCACGTGGTGCGGCGGCGCAAGGCCCTGGTGCTGGACGACGTCCGGGACTTCCCGCGCTTCGCGGGCAACCACGTCGTCGACGCCATCGGGATCCTCTCCTACCTGGGCGCCCCGCTCATCGACAGTACGGGCGTGGTGCTGGGCACGATCTGCTCGGTGGACCAGGACCCGCACCCCTGGGGGCACGAGGGCCTGGAGACCATCAAGTCGATGGCCGCCGAGCTGGTGGAGCGCATCGAGAACCGCTGAGCGGACGACGCAGGGCGACGCACGACCACGCACGACGACGTACGACGACGTACGACCATGCGCGACGGTCAGGCGGCCGGGGCGGGCCTCGCGGTCAGCGCCTCCAGCCGCCTGATCTTCCGTCGTACGACGTACAGCGGGACGACGCCGAACACCCCGAAGGACATGTCGATGACCGTCCACCAGAAGGGGATCGCGCGGATCGGCCCGCAGATCAGGGCGAGCGGGACGATGCCCGCGCAGGCGATCATCGCGAACTCGACGACCCAGACGTTGCGGACCGGATCGCGGTACGGGCCGTAGAAGGCGACCGCGATGACGAGGTGGGCGAACGCCAGCCAGTCCGTGCCGTACAGCACGAAGGGGTACTCGGCGTCGGCGGTGTCCAGTCCCTGCCGCACCCGCGTGATCCACTCCATCAGCGCGGGCAGGTGCTCCGGCACCGCGAGGGACCGCAACACCGCCTTCCCCCAGCGCAGTTCGTGCACCAGGGGGAAGGCGGTGGCGCCGCTGAGCACCAGACACACGACGAAGAAGACCAGCCAGACGCGGATGCCCTTCAGCAGGGCGGCTCTGTCACTCACGGCAGGAGCGTACGCCCATAGTTGAACGCGTTCAAAAGCACCCCCGCCCTCAACTCGCCCGTGTCACAGCGCCCGTTGCGCCGCATCACCCCAGCCGCTCGTCCAGCGGGACCTGCCGCACGCCCGGCACGTGGCCGTCCAACTCCCCTGGCTCGAAACGGCACATGCCCACCGCGTGCCAGAACTCGCCGGTGACGTCGCCCTCGTACTTGTAGCCGCCGGACGGCGACAGGGCGGCCCAACCGTCGGGCATGCCGACCAGAGTGGCGCGCAGGGCCGGCGGGGCGTCGGCCGGGACGTTCCACAGCCGCACCGTGCCGTCCTCGCCACCGCTCGCCAGCAGGGAGCCGTCGGGGCTGAACGCGACCGCCAGGACACGGCCGGTGTGCCCGCTCAGGACGGCGGTCTCCCGGCCGGTGCGCGGGTCCCACAGGCGGACGGTCCGGTCGTCGCCGGCCGTCGCGAGCAGCGGGCGCAGCGGATGCACCGCCGCCGTCCACAGCTTCCCGGTGTGCCCGGTCAGCCGGTGCACGACCGCGCCGTCCCGCCAGATCACCGCCTGCCCGTCCCAGGAAGCGCTGGCCAGCCACGAACCGTCCGGCGCGAACGCCACCGCGTACACCCGGTCGGTGTGCCCGTCGAGCACGGCGGTGATACGGCGCTCGGCCAGGTCCCAGATCCGCACCTTCCGGTCGTCGCACCCCGTCGCGAGCACGGCGTCGTCGGAGCGGAACGCGATCGCGCGGACCCGCCCGAAGTGCTCGCCGATGGTGACGTGGGCCGCGCCGGTCGCCCGGTACCACAGCCCCACCGTGTCGTCGTCGTTGGCGATGGCCAGCAGGGAGCCGTCGGTACTGAACGCCTCCGCCCAGACATGGTCGGTCTCGACGTCCAGCTCGCGCTGGTACTCGCCGGTGGCGGCGTTCCACAGATAGACGTCGCCGTCGCTGCTCGCGGTGGCCAGCAGCGAACCGCTGGGACCGAACATCGCCGAGATCAGCCGCGAGCTCTGCCCGGTCAGCTCGCGCAGCCGGCGCCCGCTCTCCGCATGCCACACGCGCACGCAGCCGTCGTTGCTGCCCGCCGCCAGCATCGAACCGTCTGCACTGAACGACAGGGTGCCGATCCGCCGCCCGTGACCCCGCAGGATCCGCCTGCCCTGCCCGGTCGCCGGATCCCACAGCCGTACGACCCCGTCGTTGCCGCCCGTCACCAGCAGCGCGCCGGAGCCCGGGGAGAGCGCGTCGCCGTGCGGGCGGAACTTGCACACCCACACCGAGCCGCGGTGCTCCGCGGGCTGCCGGTTCATCGGCACCGCGGGGGTCTCGGCCTGCTGGTCCACCCGCCACAGCCGGACCACCCCGGCACTGTCCCCGGCCGCGAGCAGCGTCCCGTCCGGATCGAACAACACCTGGTAGACAGCCCCGCGGCACCCGCCGAGCAGCCCGCCGGTCCCGTCGGCCAGGTCCCACAGCCGCACCTCCCCCTCGGTGTCCCCGCTCACCAGGAACCGGCCACCGGGATGGAAGTCCAGCGTGTAGACCCGGCCGGAGTGCCCCGGGAACTCGTGCCGCACGCTCCGGTCGGCGACGTCCCACACCCGCACCGTCCCGTTGCTCCGCTCCTCGCCCCGGTCGCCGGTGGCCAGCAGCGTGCCGCCCGGGCTGAACCGCGCCCGGTACACCGCCCCCTGATGGCCCGGCAGTTCGCCGGTCTGCCGCCCGGTGGCGAGGTCCCACAGCCGTACGGACGTGGAGGCGTCCCCGGTCGCCAGCAGCGCGTTGCCCGGCCCGAAGGCGATCGTGTAGACGGGCGCGGCATGCCCGGCCAGCCGGTGCAGCGGCGTACCCGAGGCGGTGTCCCAGACCGTGACCACCCCATCCGCGTCGCCGGTGGCCAGCAGCGAACCGTCCGCGTCGAGAGCGAGCGGCCACACCCCGCGCCGATGGATCTCCAGCCGGTGCAGACAGCCGCCCGAGACCGGGTCCCACAGCCGTACCGTGCCGTCGGAACTGCCCGTGGCCAGCACCCGCTCGCGGAACTTCACCGCGTACACCCGGCCGGTGTGCCCCTTCAGGGTGCGCAGCGGCGTACCCGTGGCGGCGTCGCAGACCAGGACGCCACCGTCCTCGCTGCCCACGGCGAGCAGCTCGCCGTCCGGGCTGTAGGAGATCGGCTCGGGCAGCCGGCTGGTGCGCATGTCGAAGCCGTACGGCACCCCGACCGCCGAGGGCCGGAAACCGGACTCCACGGCCATGCCGGGCGCCACGGCCGCGGCGGCCAGCTCCGGCGTCCCGGCCAGCTCCCCGCTCGTCGCCGCGATCAGCGCCGCCTGCCGCCACCGGCTGCCCTCCACCTGGGCCCCGGTCAGATCGGCACGGATCAACCGCGCCCGCCGCAGATCGGCGCCCCGCAGATCGGCCCCGCTCAGATCCGCCCCGTCCAGCCGCGCGCCGGTCAGCCGCGCCTGCCTCAGCACCGCACCGGAGAGATTCGCCCCCACCAGCCGGGCGTCGGTCAGATCCGCACGGGTGAGATCGACGCCCGCGAAGTCCCGGTGCGAGAGATCCTCACCGGCCAGGGCGGCGCCGCGCAGATCCGTGTGCGCGGGCACCCGCAGCCGGGTCAGGATCTTCACCGCGTTGGCCCTGGCCACCTCCTGCCCGAGCACCGTCGCCTCCGGCTCCCCCGCCGGAGCGCCGCTCAACTGCCCCTCGGCCCACGCCTGGCAGATCCGGTGATCGGCGAGATCGCACAGGAACTCCACCGCGAGCTGGCTGAGCCCGCGCCGCATCAGGAGCGTCGCGTCCCCGTCACCGAGCCTGCGCGCGCACTCACGGGCGACCAGCCACTCCACCACCGACCCGTGGATGAACCGGAACACCCCCTCCTCGCTGCGCACCAGCAGACTGCCCGAGCCGATGGCGTGCGCGGTCTGCGGCACCGACAGCCGACTGTCGGCGAGCCCCGTCAACGTCTCGGCGACATCGGTCAGTTCGTCCAGCCGCAGCGAGTCCTGACCGCTCTCCCACAGCCGCAGCGCGAGCGCGGTCACCGCGTTCCACATCTGCTCCAGATCGAGCCCGGGCGCCCGGCCCGGCCCACCGCCGACGCGCTGCTCCTCGTAGCGCAGCCAGGAGGTGAGCACCTCCTGGTAGAGCCCGGCGGGACTGAGCGCACGGCCCGCCCCGGCCACCGCGCGCAGCTGGTCGTCGTCGAGATCGGCGACGAAACCGAGCAACCGGGGATTGCGGCACAGCGCGAGCAGATCGGGGATCGCGTCCAGGAGCCGCACCCGGCGTTCGGCCGCGTGCTCGTCCCCGTCGTATCGGTTGACCAGGTAGGCGCGGATCTGCCGGGGCGTGAACTCCTGCACCGCCAGCACCCGGCGGTGCGGCAGCATCCCCACCCGCTCACCGAGAGCGGTCAGCACCTGGCCCTGCGAACGGAAGTGCTGTGTACGGCTGCTGACCACGATCTTCGCGCTGTCCACCGCGGAGTCCAGCAGCATCTGCAGACGCTCCGCCGCCCGGTCGTACGTCACCTGCGTCACCAGCTCGTCGAACCCGTCGAAGAGCAGCACGATCCGCCCCTGCTGGAGCATGTACCGGAACGCCCGCAGATCGATGTTGTCCACGCCGTGGGCCGCCAGGTGCGCGGCGACGAGCCCCTCGAAGGAGTAGGCCCGGTCCAGCGTGTTCAGTTCGATGAACAGCGGCACCAGATGCGGCAGTTCGGCCGGGATACGCCGGGCCAGCTCGCGCAGCGCGAACGTCTTGCCGTGCCCGAAGTCCCCGAGCAGCAGCAGGAAGCGGCCCTGATCGGAGTCGAGCAACCGGAGCATGTCGTCGACCAGCCCGTCCCGCTCCTCGGAGTCGAGCCGCTCCACCTCCCGGTAACGCTGCGGCAGATACATGCCCGGGGGATACCGCGGATCGGTGCGCAGCCGCTCGCTCTGCGCCGCGACGTACGCCCGCAGATCCAGCAGCCCCTGGAACTCCGTGAAGCTGCGCACGCGTACGCCCCGGCGGCGGGCCGCCTCGCGCAGCTCGCGGGCGGGCGGCGGGCCGTCGTGCACGAGCTCCGCCTCCGCCTCGGAGTCCGCCGCGTGCACCAGCGCCACGAACCGGTCGACGTCCTGCCCGCTCGGAGTGCCGGTGTGCACGGCCACCCGCTGCTGCCGCACGAACCCCGACTGACTCCAGGTGACCAGCAGTTGGGGCACGGACCCCTCCACCTGGCGGATCTGCGCACCCTCGTGCCGGGTCCGGCAGACCTCCGCGACCCGCGCGAGCAGGACCTCGGCCGGGCTCTGCAGGACGCGCGGCTCCGCGTCCGACGCCGCCCCGCCGCCCGGGCCCCCGAGGTGCACGGCGTCCACCGCGTCGTCCCCCGCCGGACCGTCCGGACCGAACGCCCGCTGCGCGCTCCGCCACGCGACCGGCCGCCGCTCCTCCTCCCCCGGCCCCTGCCAGGCCGTCAGCCCCTCACGGCCGATCCGCAGCAACTGATGCCGGCCCGGTCCGACGGCCCCGAGCACCTGCACCTCACCGGTCGCCGTGGACAGCACGGACGGCCCGCCCGCCTCGGCCGGCCCGTGCACCAGCAGATGCAGCCGCGGCGCGGTCAGCCGCGTCAGCACGTCCGTGTCACGCAACGGCCCACTGCCGTCCTGGACGACCGCCACACGCCGCGCACCGGAGTGCCGGACGTCGGCCGCGCCGGGCGCATGCCGCATGACTCCGATCCGCAGCCACCCCTCGCTCTCGTGCGGCCTGAGCGCCTGCGCGAACCACGCGGCCTGCTCCGGCCCGACCATCCCGTACTGGTCATCGCGCCGATGGCTGTACGCCATCGAGGAGTTGAGCCCCGCGACCACGGTGTGCAGCTCGGGCACGGGAAACAGCGTCCACGGCTGATCACTGTCGAAGACGACGTCAAGCCCTTGGTACAGCTCCTGGAACAGCCGCGCGTAATGCCGCCACTTGGGCCAGTACGGCGGCCGCGGGGGCATCTCGTCCGCCTCACAGGTGCTGAAGTAGGCCTGACAGGCAGCCTGGTTGACGTCCTGACCACCCGGTACGAGCGCCACCCGATGCGGCTCCAGCCCCAGCAGTGCCCGTAACCCGGTAAGAAAGGACAGGGCCTGCTCGAACTCCCGCCGACTGCCGGAAGCCGTCAAGTCCCCGGTCACCAGCAGCAGATCGGGCGACGGCGCCCCGGCATCGGCCAGCTCGACCAGGTCGCCCCAGATCGCGGCCTGCAACTCGGCGGGGTCCTGACCGCGCCCGAAGGCGGGCCCCGCCAGATGCAGCACGTTCACCGCCTCGCGCGCCCGCACGTCCCCGGCCACCCGCGGATACGACGGCGGCGACGCGGGCCGCCGCCGCCCGGCCCACCCGGAACGCCCCAGCGGCCGCCCGGGAGCCACGGGCGACGCTGGTGCCGGCGCCGGCGCCGGCACCAGCGGCTGCCCGTTCTGCCCGCCCGGGTAGTCGGGCCGCAGACTGGGCCGCGCCCGCCCGTCGACCGCCTGCCGCACCCGGGTGAGCAGCAGCTCACGCGCCGCCGACGGCTCGGCGACCGGGACGAGATCGACGTACGTGATGGTGGCGAGCAGCCCCTCCACGGGAATGTCCTCGACCCGGACGGTGAGCAGCCGCCGCTCCGGAGCGTCGGGGTCGGCCCGCAGCGCGGCCTGCCACTCCATCCGCCCGTACCGGGACCGCTCGTAGTTCCGCGACAGCACGGCGATGACCGCGGCGGACTCGCTCACCCCGCGGTCCATGAAGTCGACGAAGTTCGTCCCGGGCACGAAGTCCCAGGCCTGCAACACCGTCCGGTACCCGGCCTCCTCCAGGGTCCAGGCGATCCACGACGCCCACCGCTCGTCCGCGGGCGAGTAACTGATGAAGAAGTCCAACGGCCCCGTGTTGGTGTCCCCCGGGGTGATCTGACGATCCAACATGGATTCATGTTGACTGCTCCCTTCCCAAAAGGGGAGGGGATTCCTGGCTCAGGCAGCATCCTGGAGCAGCGCTCCGCGACGTCTTACGCCCTCAGCACCAGCCGGGGCCAGACCAGCCCGGACGAGCATCACGCGCGCGGAGTTCTTGTCCCTCGGGGACACGAGTCCGCACGTGGTGCACGTGTACGTACGTTCCGACAGCGGAAGTGCGTGCTTGGCTCTCGCACCGCAGCGTCCGCAGTCCATGGTGGTGTGCGCGGGGTTCACCAGACGCATGTCCCGCCGGTGCTTGCGGCCCATCTCCAGCAGGGCCTTCTTGGTCGCGCCGATCGCGGCGTCCGCGGACTTGCGGGCCATCGATGTCTTCGCGAGGAACCTCGGCCGAAAGTCCTCCACGGCGATCGCGTCATGGTCCCGGACGACCTTCTTCGCCCACTTCCGGGCGGTGTCCTGCCGTTGCCTGGCGATCTTCTGGCACGTCTTCGCCCGTAGTTTCCGCGCGTTCCGGTAACCCCTCGAAGCCCGCCCGCCCTTGGCCGGTTTTCGCCGGGCCATCATCCGGTCGTAGCGGGTCAGTTTGGTCTGAGCTCTGCGGCCGTGCTCGGCGTGCGGGAGGTCGTGCCTGTCGCTGGTGGTCGTGGCGGTCTCCCGCACTCCCCAGTCGATCCCGATCACCTTGCCGGTGGCTGGGAGCGGCTGAACCTGGGCGGGCACGACGAAGGAGGCGTACCAATGGCCGACGCTGTCCCGGTACACGCGCACTGATGACGGTTCAGCGGGCAGGGCTCGGGACCACACCACGGTCAGGACGATGCCTCCCGCGAGATGCAGGCGCCCGTCCTTCAGCCGGAAGCTGTTTCGCGTGTAGTTGAGGGTCGGATCTGCCTCGTGCTTCTTCTTGTGTTTCGGCAGCCCGGCTCTCTGTTGCGTCGGCATCCGGTTCTTGATGTCTTTCAGGGCTTTGGCGCGGGACTTGCCGAAGTCGCGGATGACTTGTTGCTGGGGACGGAGGGCCCCTCGGCCAGCCATGGCGTGACGGCTCGGGCCTCGGTCAGCATCTTGCTCAGCGTTGCCGGGCCGCATTTCTCGCCTGCGGCGTGAGCCTTCTTGGACCGGGCCACGCACTCGTTCCAGACCCACCGGCACCGGTCCGATTCGGCGAGCAGCGCGGTGCGGGCGGTGGACGACACGCGGAGCCGGTAGGTGTACCGGGCATGGCCGGCGGCCTCGTCGGCTTCGGTTGACGTCGTAATGACGCCACAATGGCGCCGAGATCCGCTTCCTCTCTCCGTCCCTCAGAAGGCCTACACGAAAGAGTGACAGCCCGTGCTGGCAGCAGACCGGCCTCCAAGGCCTCGGCGTTCTACGGGATTTCCGATCAGGAGCGAGGAGTCCCCACTGGGGCACAGATGTGCGACCCTTCCCTCTGTGCGTGCCTTACTGCGTCTGCATGTGCTCGACCGGGTGGCGATCGGCCTGTTGGCCGTCGGGGTGGCGTGCGTGGCCACGGGGCTGCTGCCGACCGGTGCGGCGTCCGGTGCGATGACCCGCATCGCGCCGCTGCTGGCGTTCCTCGGGACGGTCATCGTGCTGGCCGAACTGACCAGCAGGGCCGAGGTGTTCGACGTGGTGGCGGCGCGGGTGGCGCGGGCGGGTCGGGGCAGTTACGCGATGCTGTTCCTGCTCTGCGTGGCCTTCGCGTCGGTCACCACCGTCGCGCTCAACCTGGACACCACGGCGGTGCTGCTGACCCCGGTCATGCTGGCGCTGGCCGCGCGGGTGGGCATCGCGCCGGTGCCGCTGGCGATGACGACGGTGTGGCTGGCGAACACGGCGAGCCTGCTGCTGCCGGTCTCCAATCTGACGAACCTGCTGGCGGCGAACCGGGTGGCACTGTCGCCGGTGGGCATGGCCGGCCGGATGTGGGCGCCCCAACTCGCCGCTCTCGTGGTGACGATGGGGTGTCTGTGGGTGTTCTTCTGGCGGCGTGGGAAGCGCGGCGAGGGGGACGCCGCGGGTGCGGCCGTGCCCGACCTGGTGCGCACGACGGCCTCGGGGCCGGGCGCCGCTCATTCCCGGGACGTACGGCCCGACACCGCGGACCGCTATGTGCCGCCCGCTGCGCACCGGCCCGGCGACCCGGTGCTGTTCCGTGCCTGTGCGCTCGCGTGCGCCGGGTTCCTGCTCGCGATCCTGGTGGCCGACGTACCGCTGTGGGTGGCGTCGGCGACGGCGGCGGCGATCGCGGTGACGGCGTTCGCGTTCCGTGAGCGGGCCGCGCTGCGGCTGTCGCTCGTGCCGTGGCGGCTGCTGGTGATGGTGCCGGGGATGTTCCTCGTGGTCGAGACGGTGAACGCGCTCGGTCTGCACGGCCTGCTGGCGTCGGCGGTCGGTCATGACGGTGGTCTGCTGGGCCAGCTCCGCGCGGCGGCGGTCGGCGGCGGTCTGTCGAACGTGCTGAACAACCTGCCCGTCTATCTCGCCGGGGAGGCGGCCGTCCCGGTCGGCAACCACGACCAGCTCCTCGCGCTGCTGATCGGCACCAACGTGGGCCCGGTGATCACCCCGTGGGCCTCCCTGGCCACGCTGATCTGGTTCGAGCGGTGCCACGCGCACGGCGTACGGGTGCCGCTCACCCGGCTGATGGGGACCGGCGCGGTCCTGGCGGTGTGCGCGGTGACGGCGTCGGTGGCCGCGCTGGCGCTGACCCACTAGGGGCTTTTGGTTCGGCTCGGGCCGGACGCCCCCGGCTCAGGGCCCGCGAGCCCGGCCCCGGTACGGCCCTGGACCGGCCGTTGCCCCGCCCTGATCCGGCCCTGGACCGGCCTGGCCCGACCTTGATCCGGCCCTGGACCGGCCTGGCCCGACCTTGATCCGGGCCTCGACCAGGCCGGGTACGGCCCTGATCCGGCCTGGTTTTGGCCCTGGTACGGCCCTCGTCCGGCCCTCGTCCGGCCCTCGTCCGGCCCTGGTACGGCCCTCGTCCGGGCCTCGCCCGACCCTGATCCGGGCCTCGCCCGACCCTGATCCGGGCCTCGCCCGACCCTGATCCGGGCCTCGCCCGACCCTGATCCGGGCCTCGCCCGACCCTGATCCGTCCCTCGCCCGACCCTGATCCGTCCCTCATCCAAACGAGAAACCCCAGGGGAACTTCCCCACCACTGCGGCGCCGTCTCCCCGGCGCGGCACGCACGCCGTGCTGGAATTCCGCCCATGGACAAGGGCAACTTCGACACCCCGGACGCCGGTGACCTGGATACCGCGGCCCGCCGCTACTGCGCTGCGCAGGGCTGGGCGCTGCCCGACGGCAGTTATCCGATCCGCTCGGCGGAGCTGCACGGCCGGGAGGATCTGCGCCGGGCGATCCACGCGGTCGGGCGGGGCCGCCGCGATCCGCACGACACGATCCGCCGGCACATCATGGCGCGCGCCCGCGAACTGGGCCTGTCCGAGGAGATCCCCTCGGACTGGAATCCGGACGGCAGTCTCAGCGAGTAGGGCCGCGTGGGCCGCGTCAGCGCGGCGGGACGAGGCCCGGGCGGTGGTTCTGTACGCAGCCGTCGACCAGGTCGAGCAGCTGGGGCAGCACCTCGGGGCGTCCGGCGACGAAGGAGCGGCGCGTGTCGGGGCCGTGGTAGCCGCCGCCGAACTCCGTGCCGTCCAGGTGCCGCAGGGCGATGCCGGCCTCGCGGGCGAGCAGGGCGCCGGCCGGGAGGTCGATGGCCTCCGCGCGGTAGCCGACGAAGCCGTCGATGTCGCCGCGGGCGAGCATGGCCCAGGCGACCAGGGGTGCCCAGAGCTGGAGCAGGCGGCGGCAGCGCAGCTCCAGGGCGTGTTTGAGGACGCAGGCCGTGGAGTCGTCGCGGGGGACGGAGTGGCCCTGGGTCCAGGCGAGCAGCGGGCCGGACGGGGCGAGGGCACGGTCGGGGGCGGCCAGGCGGCCTTCCGGGCCGTGGGCGCCCGCTCCCCTGCGCGCCGACCAGGTGCGGCCGGTGACCGGGTCGTGGACGACGCCGACGACGGGGGTGTCGTCCACGCACAGGGCGATCCCGACGACGTAGACGGGCAGGCCGATCACCACGTTGTTGCTGCCGTCGAGGGGGTCGACGAGCCAGGTGCGGCCGCCGCCGTCGCCGGCGAGTTCGCCGGACTCCTCGGCGAGGATGCGGTCGTGCGGGAAGCGTTCGTGGATCCGGCCGACCACGAGCTGCTCGGCGAGGAGGTCCAAGTCGGTGACGACGTCACCGAGTTCGCCCTTGGGGCGGGCGGCGAAGCCGTCCGGGAAGCGGGACCGCAGGAGTGAGCCGGCCTCCTCGGCGGCGGCGACCGCCGTGCGGTGTTCGCGGGCGAAGCGGCCGGCCGGGCCGGCTGGGGGCGCGGGGTCAGGGTTCGTGCTCATGGATCCTCCTGAGGGCGGCCCGAGCGATCCGGGCGGTCTCGGTCGCGTCGCAGGCACGGCGGAGCATGCGGTGTCCGGGGGCCGTCAGGGGACCCAGGGAGAGGTCCACCCGGCCGGGCAGGCTGCGGCCCAGTACCAGAGTGGCGGTGGGACGGCCGTCCCGCACCACCGTGGTGTGGAACTCACCCGCGGCGAGGGCGTACGTCTGGCCGCGCGCGCTGGTCTGCTCGGCGCCGGGGCGGCAGCGCACCAGCCTTTGTGTGGGCCGGAGTTCGTCGAGACCCGTGGGGTGGCTGAACACCTCGAAGACGCGGTGCGTGGGCGCGCCGGAGGTGTCGTCGACGTCCATGCGCAGGTTGCCCAGTTCGCCGTACAGGACGGTGCTGAGCAAGTCCCAGCTGTGGCAGTGGACTTGGGCGGCAGCGGTCTCGTCCGGCCCCTCCCCCGCTGTTCTGGTGCCGAAGACGTGCACGCAGGCCCCGTCGTCGCCCTGGCGCAGGATGGGCAGGCAGACGAAGCCCAGCGGGTGGCGGACCGCGCGCAGGGGGCGGTGGCCCGAGACGATCCGGTCGAGTTCCGATGTGGCGTGGCGCAGCAGGTCGGCGGCGGCTTCCCGCCGGGCGGCCCGTTCCAGGGCCGGGTAGTCCATCACGTCCCCCCTTGGCCGGAACACGGCGCTCACCTGCGGTAGGGATCCTCCGCGTGGAGCGCCTTGTCGATGATGTCGCTGACGTCACGGTCGGTGAAGCTCGCCGGCAGGGGCAGACCGAGCCGGTCGAGCAGTCGTCTGACCTCGTCGACGGTTGGTTCGTCGGCCAGTTCGGTGGCCTCCCTGAGGTCGAGCTTGACCGCCTGTTCACGGCTCTGGTGCAGCTCGGTGACGTAGTAGTCGTACAGGGGGCGGTCGCGTTCGACGGCGAGGCTGACGCGGCGTGGGTCGTCCTGGGTGATGATCAGGCAGCTGTCGGAGAGGTCGAAGCGCAGGGCGGGTGCGACCGAGGAGAGGTGGACGTCGATCTCCAGGGTGTCGAGGCGCTGCCGGTGCCAGGCGGCGGCGACCACGGTGGCGTACGACTCCTTGCGGGTGCGTTCGGTGGTCCATTCCGCGAGGTCGAGGCCGTGTCCGAAGGTGCGGCGGAAGCGGGCGTAGGCGGCGCAGACCTGTTCGTCGGCGGGGTTGACGATGTCGATCTTCATGCTGAGGGAGCGGCGCTGCCGTTGGGCCTCCAGCACGCACTGGGGCAGAGTGACGGCGCGCAGGTAGGTGCCGGTGCCGCCGCGGAAGACCCATCGGGTGGTGCTGCGCCGGGCGCGTTCGTGCGCGAGGCCGACCTCCGCGCCGGACAGTGTGCGCACCATGGCCAGGTCCTCGATGGCGCGGCTGGTGCCCTCGGCGGCGGTCTGTATGTCGGCCACCCGGCGCCGGCGCTCCGTCAGCGACCCGAAGACGAGGGCGGCGAGGACGAGCAGGGTGGCTCCGGAGACGATGTTGGAGTCCATGTTCTGGTCGAGGACGTCCATGATCCCGACCGTGAGGGCGACGCCGATGGCGACGACCCCGTCCGCGTTGCGGACCGCCCAGGCGATCGAGTCCTCCAGGCGGCGCCCGTTGCCCTGCGGTGTAGTGCGCGTCACGTCCACCCTCCCCCGACGGTGGCCTCCATCGTAGGAGGAAGGGCGGCCCGGCAGCTACGCACAAATCCGCTCTTCACCAAGGCGGTTCAGGAAGGACACGCGGCCCCGGACGGATCGTGGTCCGTCCGGGGCCGTGTCAGGGGTACGCCGGCCGCGGGAAGGTGCGGCTGCGTCAGGTGCCGCAGGTGTGTCTACGTCAGCTGTCGAGCGACGTCATCACGTGCTTGATGCGCGTGTAGTCGTCGAAGCCGTACGCGGAGAGGTCCTTGCCGTAGCCGGACTTCTTGAAGCCGCCGTGGGGCATCTCGGCGACGAGCGGGATGTGGGTGTTGATCCACACGCAGCCGAAGTCGAGCTTCTTGGACATCCGCATGGCGCGGCCGTGGTCCTTGGTCCACACCGAGGAGGCGAGGGCGTACTCGACGCCGTTGGCCCACTCGACCGCCTGGTCCTCGTCGGTGAAGGACTGGACGGTGATGACGGGTCCGAAGACTTCCTTCTGGATGATCTCGTCGTCCTGCTTGAGGCCCGAGACGACGGTGGGGGCGTAGAAGTAGCCCTTGTCGCCGACCTGGTGGCCGCCGGTCTCGACCTTGGCGTGGGCGGGCAGGCGCTCGATGAAGCCGGAGACCTGCTTGAGCTGGTTGGGGTTGTTCAGCGGGCCGTAGAGCACGTCCTCGTCGTCGGGCCGGCCGGTCTTGGTCTCGGCGGCGGCCTTGGCGAGCGCGGCGACGAACTCGTCGTGGATGGACTCCTGGACGAGGACGCGGGTGGCGGCCGTGCAGTCCTGGCCGGCGTTGAAGAAGCCGGCGACGGAGATGTCCTCGACGGCCTTGGGGATGTCGGTGTCCTCGAAGACGACGACGGGGGCCTTGCCGCCGAGCTCCAGGTGGACGCGCTTGAGGTCCTTGGACGCCGACTCGGCGACCGACATGCCCGCGCGGACCGAGCCGGTGATGGAGGCCATGGCCGGCGTCGGGTGCTCGACCATGAGGCGGCCGGTGTCGCGGTCGCCGGTGATGACGTTGAAGACGCCCTTGGGCAGGACCGAGCCGATGATGTCGGCGATCAGGACGGTGGAGGCGGGGGTGGTGTCCGAGGGCTTCAGCACGACCGTGTTGCCGGCGGCGAGGGCCGGGGCGAACTTCCAGACGGCCATCATCATCGGGTAGTTCCACGGCGCGACCTGTGCGCAGACGCCGATCGGCTCGCGGCGGATGATGGAGGTCAGGCCCTCCATGTACTCGCCGGCCGAGCGGCCCTCGAGCATGCGCGCGGCGCCGGCGAAGAAGCGGATCTGGTCGACCATCGGCGGGATCTCCTCGTCCCGCGTGAGTCCGATCGGCTTGCCGGTGTTCTCCACCTCGGCGGCGATCAGCTCCTCGGCGCGCTCCTCGAACGCGTCGGCGATCTTCAGCAGGGCCTTCTGGCGTTCGGCGGGCGTGGTGTCGCGCCAGGCGGGGAAGGCCGCGGCGGCGGCCGCCATCGCGGCGTCCACGTCCGCCTGACCGGACAGCGGTGCGGTCGCGTACGCCTCGCCCGTCGCCGGGTTGACCACCTCGGTGGTCCGTCCATCGGCGGCGTCCCGGAACTCACCGTCGATGTAGTTGCGCAGACGACGCAGCTCGGTGCTCACTGCCGGCCTCCTGTCGGTTCAAGTGTGCGGATCGCACGGTCCGTTCGCTGAGACACCCACCCTAGTCCCGCATCCCACGTTTTCAACACCCCCCATCGCTCCGGAACTGCGAAATCCGCAGTACTGACTGCCGTGGACAACGGATTTCATCGATACGGCCTTGCGGAACTGTCGAGACGTCGTGCACAGTGAGGCCGTGGCCAGTCGAAGCGCAGACCAGAAGGACTCCTCCCGCGAGTCCCGGAACGGCACCCCGCACCTGGATGCCGTCTCCCTCGCCATCATCGAGCAGCTCCAGGAGGACGGCCGGCGTCCCTACGCCGCGATCGGCAAGGCGGTCGGCCTCTCCGAGGCGGCCGTGCGCCAGCGTGTGCAGAAGCTGCTCGACCAGGGCGTGATGCAGATCGTCGCCGTCACGGACCCGCTCACCGTGGGCTTCCGCCGGCAGGCGATGGTCGGCGTCCATGTCGAGGGCGACGTGGAGGCCGTGGCCGACGCGCTGAGCGACATGTCCGAGGTCGAGTACGTGGTGATGACCGCGGGCTCGTTCGACGTCCTCGCCGAGATCGTCTGCGAGGACGACGACCAGCTCCTGGACGTCATCAACAAGCGCATCCGGGCACTGCCCGGCGTGCGTTCCACCGAAAGCTTCGTCTACCTCAAGCTCAAGAAGCAGACCTACATGTGGGGAACCCGATAACCGTGACCCAGAAGGACCTCAGCCGTACCGCGTACGACCACCTGTGGATGCACTTCACCCGCATGTCCTCGTACGAGAAGTCCCCCGTCCCGACCATCGTCCGGGGCGAGGGCACCCACATCTACGACGACAAGGGCAAGCGCTACCTCGACGGCCTCGCCGGTCTGTTCGTGGTCCAGGCCGGCCACGGCCGCACGGAACTCGCCGAGACCGCCTTCAAGCAGGCGCAGGAGCTGGCCTTCTTCCCGGTGTGGTCCTACGCCCACCCGAAGGCGATCGAGCTGGCCGAGCGGCTGGCGGACTACGCGCCGGGCGATCTGAACAAGGTCTTCTTCACCACCGGCGGCGGCGAGGCCGTCGAGACCGCGTGGAAGCTCGCCAAGCAGTACTTCAAGCTCAAGGGCAAGCCCGCCAAGCACAAGGTCATATCCCGTGCGCTCGCCTACCACGGCACCCCGCAGGGCGCGCTCGCCATCACCGGCCTGCCGGCCCTGAAGGCGCCCTTCGAGCCGCTGGTGCCGGGCGCGCACAAGGCCGCGAACACCAACATCTACCGCGCCCCGATCCACGGTGACGACCCCGAGGCCTTCGGCCGCTGGGCCGCCGACCAGATCGAGCAGCAGATCCTCTTCGAGGGCCCGGACACGGTCGCGGCGGTCTTCGTGGAGCCGGTGCAGAACGCCGGCGGCTGTTTCCCGCCCCCGCCCGGCTACTTCCAGCGCCTGCGCGAGATCTGCGACCAGTACGACGTACTGCTCGTCTCGGACGAGGTCATCTGCGCCTTCGGCCGCCTGGGCACGATGTTCGCCTGCGACAAGTTCGGCTACGTCCCGGACATGATCACCTGCGCGAAGGGCATGACCTCGGGCTACTCCCCGATCGGCGCCTGCGTCGTCTCCGACCGCGTCGCCGAGCCGTTCTACAAGGACGACAACGTCTTCCTGCACGGCTACACCTTCGGCGGCCACCCGGTCTCGGCCGCGGTGGGCCTCGCCAACCTGGACCTGTTCGAGCGTGAGGGCCTGGGCCAGCACGTCCTCGACAACGAGGCCGCGTTCCTGTCGACGCTGCGGAAGCTGCACGACCTGCCGATCGTCGGCGACGTCCGCGGCAACGGCTTCTTCTACGGCATCGAGCTCGTCAAGGACAAGGCCACCAAGGAGACCTTCGACGCGGAGGAGACCGAGCGCGTCCTGTACGGCTTCGTGTCCAAGGCCCTGTTCGAGAACGGCCTGTACTGCCGTGCCGACGACCGCGGCGACCCGGTCGTCCAGCTCGCCCCGCCGCTGATCTCCAACCAGGACACGTTCGACGAGATCGAGCAGATCCTGCGCGCGACGCTGACGGAGGCGTGGACGAAGCTGTGATCCGCGATCCGTGATCCTGTGATCCTGTGATCAACACCGGCCCCGGTGGCGTCCGTTCGAGTGAGAACGACGGCCCGGGGCCGTGTGCTGTCCGGCCCCCCGGCGGCTCCCTCCTAGCGTGCCAGTGACCGATCGGCCCAGCCTTCGTTCCCCCGGACGGGGGACGAATCAACGGGAAATACGGATCAGAACCGAGGTGTACGCGCATGGAGGCCCCGCCGGACAACGACGTGCTCTGGGCACGCTCCCTGCACTTCAGGTACGAGGACGGCTCGCCCGCGCTCGCCGGGGTCTCGCTCGGCGTGCGGGAGGGCGAGATCCTCGCGGTCAGCGGCCCGCGCGGCAGCGGCAAGACCACCCTGCTGAGCTGCCTGGCCGGCCTGGTGCCGGTGCGGCACGGCGAGGTCTGGTTCAACAGCACGCCGGTGCACACCATGGGCCCGGTCACCCGGGAACGCCTGCGCCGTGACCGCTTCGGCTGGATCGATCCGGCGCCCTCGCTGGTCCCCGAGCTGAACGTCTGGGAGAACACCGCGCTGCCCCTGATGCTGCGCGGCACCAGCCGCCGCCGGGCCAAGACCGCCGCTCTGGAGTGGCTGGAGCGCCTCGACGTCGGCGAGACCGCCCGCAAGCGCCCGCACGAACTGTGCCGGGCCGGGCGCCAGCGCGTCTCGATCGCCCGGGCGCTGGCCCCGGCGCCGACGGTCCTGTTCGCCGACGAGCCGACGGCTCCGCTGCACCGGGCCGACCGCGGCCATGTGCTGCGCACGCTCACCACGGCGGCCCGCTCGCACGGCATCACGGTGGTCCTGGCCACGCACGACGCCGAGACCGCCGGCCTCGCCGACCGCACGGTGGCGCTGCTGGACGGGCGCCGCGTCAACACCGTGCACCTGCCTCCGGCCCCCGGGTCCGGCTCGGAAGGGCGGGCGGCGTGCTCGCTCTCCGCCTGACCCGCGCCGCCCACCCCGCGGTCCACCTGCGCCGTCTGCTGGTGGCGACGGCCGCGGCCGGTACGGGCTTCCTGCTCCTGGCCGCCCTCGGCTACGCGCTGGTCCACCCCGAGGCGCCCACCGCCTCGGTGCTCCGCCTCGCCTGGTGCGCGGTGCCGCTGGCGGCCACCGTCCAGTTCGCGGTGTCGGTGGCCCGCACCGACCCGGCCACGCGCCCGCGCCCCGGACTGTCGGCGGTCGGCCTGGGCCCGGCCCGCCTGATGGCGGTCTCGGTGGTCACCACGGCCCTGTCCTGCACGCTGGGTTCGATGGTGGCGCTGCTGTTCTTCCTGCATCTGCGGGGCGATCTGACGGGGCTGCCCTTCGACGGCGCGGCCGCCGAGTTCCTGGCCGCCGGCGAACCCCTCCCGCTCCCGGCCGCCCTGACCCTGCTGGGCCTGGTCCCGGTCATCGCGTCGGGCGTGGTGGCCCTGACGCTGCGCCCGCGCGACGTCCGTCCCGCGCAGGCCGGTCAGCCCCGCGGCTACGGCCGCTTCGGCGCGTACGGCCGCTCGGGCTCACGCGAGACGTTCGGGGCGTACGGCCGCTTCGGCGCCCGCCTGCGGGTACGGACCCCCGTCCCGGCCGGTCACGGTGCGGACGGCGCCGCGAGCGCGGAAGGCACCTCCGCCGAGCCGGCTCCGGAGCGCACCGAGGCCCCCGCCGTCCCGGCCCAGGCCACCGAGCTCGCCGAGGCGCTCCGCCGCCCGAGCGAGGACCCGCCCGCCCCGGCGCGCGAGACCCCGGCCGGGCTGCCCTGGGGCATCGCCGTCCTGGCCGCGGGCCTGGCCGTGGAGGCGTACGCGAGCCGGTCCGTCAGCGGTCCCGTCTCCACGCTGCCCGGCGGCCTGGCGGCAGGCCCGCTCGGCGTGCTCGTCGGCTGGGCGGTCACCGCCGTCGGTCTCGTCCTGGCCGCCCCGGGCCTCACCTACCTGTGCGGCCGGCTGCTCCAGGCGGTGCGCCCGGGCGCCCTGCGGCTCCTCGCGGGCCGCGGTCTGATGGCCGAGGCCAACCGCATCGGCCGGCCGCTCGGCGTCGTCTGCGCGGTCGCCTCGGGGGTGTACGCCATGACCGCGCTGTACGACGACACCGCGCCGTCCTTCGGCCCGCTGACCGTCCTCGGTGCCGTCCTGGTCAGCGGGTGCGCGGTGGCGACGCTGCTCATGGCGGCCGTGGAGACCCGGCAGTCCCGTGCCGACACCGTCGCCGCGCTGCTCCGCCTGGGCGCCCCGGCCAGGACGCTGCGCAGCGCCGCCGCCCTGCGCGGGGGCGCCCTGTTCGCGATGTTCGCCCCGCTCACCCTGGTGATCGCCGCCCTGGCGGCGCTCCCGCTGGCCCGCTGACCCGAGCCGTCCCGACTGCCCCTGCTCAACCCGACCCGACTCGACCCGCACGAACGTACGAAGAAGATCCGCGGCCGCCGATGAGTTTCCCGGCGGCCGCCGGTCTATCCCCGCGAACAGCACGGAACCCCAGGGAGAGACCGCATGTACCAGCAGATGATCTTCGTGAACCTGCCCGTCGAGGACGTCGAGGCCTCGAAGAAGTTCTTCACGCGGCTCGGCTACACGATCAACCCGCAGTTCACGACCGACGACTGCGCCTGCGTCGTCATCAGCGACACGATCGTCGCGATGCTGCTCGGCAGGAAGCGGTACGCCGACTTCACGAAGAAGGAGATCGCGGACGCCACCCGGACCAGCGAGGTCCTGCTGTGTCTGAGCGCCGAGAGCCGCGAGAAGGTCGACGAGCTGGTCGACAGCGCGATCGCCGCCGGCGGCACCGCGAGTGGCGAGCCCCAGGACCACGGCTTCATGTACGGCCGCGCCTTCGACGACCTCGACGGCCACACCTGGGAGGTCATGTGGATGGACCCGGCGGCGGTGAAAGGCTGAACCGGCGCTGGGCACCGAGCACCGAGCACGGTCCTCGCGCCCAACGGCTGTGCCAGCATGGGCGGGTGCATCCGATACCCGCCCAGCCCGAACAGGCCGTCCGTGACCGTGAGATCGAAACGCTCGCCGAGTTCGACGCGGTCGTCACCGAACACGGCTCCCTCGCCGGATTCCGCGTCCAGGCCGTCGATCTGACCGGCCGTACAAGTGCGTTGCTCTCCATCGACGCCTGGGAGGCCGTCTTCCTCGGCTGTCCGATGGCCCCGGAGGCGGCCGCCCACGTACGCGCCGCCGGAGCCCTGGTCTTCCCACCGCTGCCGGGGCTGCCCTTCGACCCCTACCGGGGCTTCGTCTACTCCCCCGACGAGCTGTTCGCCTCGCTGGAGAAGGGGTACGAGGCGACGCCTGACGCTCAGGCGTACGCCTGGTTCCAGCGGACGAAGGCCGATGGCGACGTCTACTCCTCGATGCTCCGGGCGATCCACGACGACTCCGTCTGCGACGCGCTGGACGAACTCCTGGACGGAGCACGGGTGGTGGGCGTCATGGGCGGCCACGCCATGGCCCGTGGGACCGAGGAGTACGCCGGTGCCGCCCGGCTGGGCCGTGAGCTGGCCCGCGCCGGGTTCACCGTGGCCACGGGCGGCGGACCCGGCGCCATGGAGGCGGCGAACCTCGGCGCCTACGCCGCGCCGTTCGGGGACGGGATGCTGGACGACGCCCTGCGCCTCCTCGCCGAGGCACCGTCGTTCCGGCCCTCCGTCAGCGACTGGGCGCGCGCCGCCTTCGAGGTGCGCGAGCGCTGGCCCGGCGGTGGGACGTCGGTCGGCATCCCCACCTGGTTCTACGGCCACGAGCCGCCCAACGCCTTCGCCACACACATCGCCAAGTACTTCGCCAACGCCACGCGCGAGGACGGCCTGCTGGCCCGCTCCAACGCGGGCGTGGTGTTCCTGCCGGGCGCCGCCGGCACCGTACAGGAGATCTTCGACAACGCGACGCCGAACTACTACGAGTCGCGGGGCGAGCCGACGCCGATGGTGCTGGTGGACCGGGTGCACTGGACGGAGCGGTTGCCCGCTTGGCCGCTGCTGCGGTCGCTGGCCCAGGAACGCTCAATGGAGGCCAGAATCAGTCTCGTTGACCGGATCGATGAGGCTCCGGAGGCGCTGAAACGTCTCGGCGGTTAATAAGCAGGCAAAGCCAACGGACCTTGTCCGCTTGCGCGTTGACACCTCTTACGGGGCACTTATAGACCTGTGGGTCTCGCGGGGACACTGAGGCGGCACCATGCGGCCGCCCCAAGTCCCCTACAACCCCCCGCAGTTCTGTATCTGTAAAGGACAAACGTGTCCATGACTCGCAGCGCACGTTCGGTGCGCATTCTGGGTGTTTCCGCTGCTTCCGCCGCGCTCGTCATAGGTGTCGCCGGTTCGGCTCTCGCGTGCAGAATCACCGAGTTCTCCGCCGAGGCCACGTGCGAAGGCGGCAAGAGCTCCATCGTCGTCACGGACAAGGACGGCTCCGGGACGCCTGCCACGGTCACCGTGTTCGAGAAGACCGACTCCGGCGAGAAGCAGGCCGGTCAGCAGGAGGTCAAGGGGTCCGAGGAAGGCACCCCCGTGACCTTCGACGTGGACTGGAAGGCCGGCACGGCCTACCGCATCCACGTCAAGACGGACCGGTTCAACGTCGACGACGACATCTCGCCGGTCCTGACCACCCCGGCGACGGCCTGCACGACCGAGGAGTCCCCGGCCCCCTCTGAGAAGCCCTCGGAGCCGGCTCCGGCCGAGTCCGCGAGCCCGGCCCCCTCTGCGTCGGAGAGCAGCAGCGCCCCGGCTCCGGCTGAGGCGGGCAACGCCCCGTCCCCGGCGGCCGGTGGCTCCAACCTCGCCGAGACCGGCGCGAACTCCAACACCGGTCTGATAGCCGGCATCGCGGCCGCCCTGGTCGTCGTCGGTGGCGGTGCCGTGTTCTTCGGCATGCGCCGCCGTGGGGCGAAGAACGACAGCTGACGCCTCACCTCTCGCACACCGTCGTGGCCCGTCCCCGTGTCGTGGGGGCGGGCCACGGTCGTTCACGGCGTCAGAACGCCATGCGCTCCAGCCAGCCCTCCAGCACCGCGCGGTCGCCGAGGACCTCCAACTCCTCGTTGTCCAGCGGGATCCGGCGGTAGAAGCCGAGCATCACGGCGGTGAGCGGGCCGCGCAGGGCGACGGTCGCCTTCTCGTGGCCGCGCCGCCACTGAACGCCCTGCTCGCCCCACTCGACGATCCACTCGGCGTTCAGCTCGGGGGTGGTGTCGGTGGCGTGCAGGTGCAGGCTGCCGCCCGGGCCCTGCGGCAGCGGCTTGCCCTCGCGGGCCGCCCGGCGCCGCTGGATCCAGGGGCCGATCACCAGCCACTCGTCGATCGCGTCGGCGGCCACCTCGGGCGTCACCTCGTAGGGCAGCCCGGCGGCGAGGGCGGCGTCGGCGCGGTGCACGGCGATCTCGTGGGTCATCCGGCGGGCCCAGAAGCCGGAGCTGTGGTCCTCGAACCAGCTCCACACCTCGGCGCCCGGACCGGCCTCGCGCAGCGTACGGACGACCAGCTCACCCGTCTCGGCGAGCCAGGCGTCCAGGGCCGCGGCGTCGCCCTGCTCCTCGGGGCCGCGGGCGAACGGGATCTCCTCGGGAGGAATGTTCTTCTCGGCGCGCGAGGCGACGAGGGCCTGCGACCAGCGCAGGGCCCCGCCCGCGTGTCGCACGAGCTGCTCCAGCGTCCAGTCGGGGCAGGTCGGCACGGTGGCCCCGAGGTCCGCCCCGGAGGTCACCACGGCCCTCAACCCGGCCACCTGGTGGGCGATCTCGTCACAGTAACGGTCATGCGTCAACAACGTCATGCCGTCACCCTAGGCCGGATGATCAATCACCCACACAGACCTCGGGCAAAGCGCCGGTCACGAGCCCGACGCCGCTCAGCCCGGGACGTCGGCGCCGCCGGCGCCGCCGGCGCCGAACTCGACGCCGAGCGCACCCCCGCCCTTTCCGGTGCCCGTGCTGGGGAGCCCTCCGCCGGGCGGCGCCAACCGGAACACGGACACACGCCACGGCCCGGTGCGCGGCCCCTGGGGCACACTGTCCGGCGCCAGCCGCGCCAGGCGATCACCGCGGAGGCACCAGCTCCGGCAAAACCCCCCGGTCACGGCCACAGCACTGCTCAGCCCAGGACGACGACGTCGGCGGCGTCGAACTCCACGCCGACCGTCTCCCCCGCCTCCGGGGCCTCGCGCAGGGCGCAGGCCGCTTCCAGGCGGGGGGCGTCCTGCGGTTGGAGGTGGAGGGCGACGTGGGTGCCCTTGAAGGTGCGGGCGGTGACGGTGCAGCGCAGGCCCTCGCCGGGCGGCAGCAGCCGGACGCCGGCGGGCCGGACGAGCAGCGTGCGCGGGCCCTGCGGGGCGTCGGCGGGCACCGGGAGCTTGCCCCAGGGGGTGAGGGCGACGTCCGCCTCGACGGTCGCCTCGACGACGTTCTCGAAGCCGAGGAAGCGGGCGACGAATGCGTCGGCGGGGCGCTGCCACACCTCAAGTGGTGTACCGGACTGGGCGATTCGGCCGTCCCGCATCACCACGACCCGGTCGGCGAGCGCGAAGGCCTCGCCCTGGTCGTGCGTCACGGCCAGCACGGTGGTACCCAACCGGCCGAACAGCTCGCGGAGTTCGACGACGAGCCGTTCCCGCAGCGAGCGGTCGAGCTGGCCGAGCGGCTCGTCCAGCATCAGCAGCCGGGGCCGGGGGGCCAGGGCGCGGGCGAGCGCCACGCGCTGCTGCTCGCCTCCGGAGAGCCCGGCGACGGCACGGCTTCCGGCTCCCGGCAGGCCCACCAGTTCCAGCAACTCCTGCGCCTCGGCCCGCCGTCGGGCCTTGGGCATGCCCTGCATCCGCAGGCCGAAGGCCACGTTGGCGGCCACGTCCCGCTGCGGGAACAGCTGGTTGTCCTGGAACATCAGCCCGACCTCGCGCCGGTGCGCAGGCACCCCGGCCTGGTCGCGTCCGTCGAGCGTCACCCGACCGGAGTCCAGCGGCTGGAGCCCGGCCACGGCCCGCAGCAGCGTGGACTTGCCGCTGCCGCTGGGGCCGAGCACGCACACGATCTCGTGCTCGGCGACGTCGAGGCCGACGGCGTCGAGCACGGCCCGGCCGCCGAGGCGGACCGTCGCGCTCTGAAGGCTCAGCAGCATCGGAACTCTCCTGTCCAGAGCATCAGAACTCCCCGGTCCGGTCGGTGCGCAGCCGCTCCAGCACCAGCAGCGCCACCGCGCACACCACCATCAGCACCGTCGAAAGGGCCATCGCCTGGCCGTAGTTGAGGTCACCGGGCCGCCCCAGCAGCCGCGCCACGGCGACCGGCAGCGTCGGCTGGTCGGGCCGGGCGATGAACACGGTCGCCCCGAACTCCCCCAGCGAGACGGCGAACGCGAACCCGGCGGCGATCAGCAGCGCCCGCCGCACCAGCGGCAGATCCACCTCGCGCCACACTCGCCAGGGCGAGGCCCCGAGCACGGCCGCCGCCTCGCGCAGTCGTCCGTCGACCGCCCGCAGCACGGGCAGCATGGACCGTACGACGAAGGGCACGCCGACCAGCGCCTGGGCGAGCGGGACGAGGATCCAGGACTGGCGCAGGTCCAGCGGCGGCCGGTCGAGCGCGATGAGGAAGCCGAAGCCGACGGTCACGGCGGAGACGCCGAGCGGCAGCATCAGCAGCGCGTCGAAGCCCCGTACGATCCGGCCGGCGTCCCGCCGGGCCAGCGCGGCCGCGGCGAGGGCGCCGATCACGACGGCGATGGCGGTCGCGGCGGCGGCGTACTCGAGGGAGTTCCCGATCGCCCAGATCGGCGCCACCAGGAACGTGCCGCCGTCCGTGCGGGTCAGCGCCCGGTAGTAGCCCACGTCCGGGGCGTCGAGGGAGCGCGCCACCAGCACGGTGAGCGGCAGCACCAGGAGGAGGGCGACGGTGGCGAGGACGCCGGCCAGCAGCGTCCACTGCCCGGCTCCGCGCGGCCGGCGCGCCGTGACCGCGGCGTCGACCAGCCGCAGCGCGGTCTCCCGGCGGCGCACCGTCCAGGCGTGCACGGCGAGGATGGCGCCGACCGCCGCGAACTGGACGATCGTGAGGACGGCGGCCGTGGAGAGGTCGAAGAGCTCGGACGTCTGCCGGTAGATCTCCACTTCGAGGGTCGAGAACCCGGGGCCGCCGAGGATCTGGACCACGCCGAAGGAGGTGAAGGTGAACAGGAAGACCATCAGCGCGGCGGCGGCCACGGCCGGGGCGAGTGCTGGAAGGGTCACCGTGCGCCAGGCCCGCAACGGGGAGGCGCCCAGCATCCGCGCGGCCTCCTCCTGCCGCGGGTCGAGCTGGGACCACAGGCCGCCCACCGTCCGTACGACGACGGCGTAGTTGAAGAAGACGTGCGCGAGCAGGATCGCCCACACCGTCGTGTCCAGCCGTACGCCCCACAGCGCGTCGAGCAGTCCGCCGCGGCCGACGAGCGCCAGGAACGCCGTGCCCACGACGACCGTCGGCAGCACGAACGGCACCGTGACCACCGCGCGCAGGAGCTGTTTGCCCGGGAAGCCGAGCCGCGCGAACACGTACGCGCCGGGCAGCGCGAGAAGCAGGGTGAGCGCGGTGGAGGCCAGCGCCTGCCAGGTGGTGAACCACAGCACGTGCCGGATGCCGGGCTGCGCCACGACGTCCGCGATCCGCCCGAACTGCCAGACACCGTCGGCCTTGAGCCCGCGCGCGACGATCGCGGTGACGGGCCAGGCGAAGAAGACGGCGAAGAACGCGACCGGCCCGGCCATGAGTCCGAGCCGTGCCGCGTTCCCCCGCCTCGTGGCCGCTACTTGAGTACGAGCGACGTCCACGACTTGACCCACTGGTCGCGGTTGGCGGCGATCCGGTCGGGCGCCATGGTCTGCGGAGTCTTGGCCTGCGGGCCGTACTTCTGGAACTCCGCGGGGACCTGGGCCCCCTTGACCACGGGGTAGACGAACATGTTGAGCGGCATGTCGTTCTGGAACTCGCGGCTCAGCAGGAAGTCCAGCAGCGCCTTGCCGCCCTTGGTGTTGCGGGCGTTGCTCAGCAGTCCGGCGTACTCGGTCTGCCGGAAGCAGGTGCCGCTCGCCACGCCGGTGGGGGCGGTCTTGGGCTTGGGGTCGGCGTAGATGACCTCGGCGGGCGGGGAGGAGGCGTAGGAGACGACGAGCGGCCGGTCGCCGTGCGCCTTCCTGCCGCCGGCGGAGCCGGAGAACTCCTGGTCGTAGGCCTGCTCCCAGCTGTCGACGACCTTGACGCCGTTGGCCTTGAGCTTCTTCCAGTAGCCCTCCCAGCCCTGGTCGCCGTAGCTCGCGGCGCTGCCGAGCAGGAAGCCGAGGCCCGGCGAGGAGGTGGCGGCGTTCTCGGTGACGAGGAGGTTCTTGTACGCGGGCTTGGCCAGGTCGGCGAAGGACTTCGGCGGGGTCAGCTTGTGCTTGCTGAAGTACGCCTTGTCGTAGTTGACGCAGATGTCGCCGGTGTCGATGGGCGTGACCCGGTGCTTGTCCTCGTCGGCCCGGTACTGAGGCTGGATCAGCTGGGAGCCCTTGGCCTGGTACGGCTGGAACAGCCCGTTGTCGAGGGCGCGGGACAGCAGGGTGTTGTCGACGCCGAAGAGGACGTCGCCCTGCGGGTGGTCCTTGGTCAGGATCGCCTTGTTGACGGCCTGCCCGGCGTCGCCGTCCTTGAGGACGGTGACCTTGTAGCCGGACTGCTTCTCGAAGTCCTTGAGGACGTCCTTGGAGACGGCCCACGAGTCGTGGCTGACGAGGGTGACCGTCTTGGAGCCCGCGGCGCCCTGGTCGGTCTTGTCGTCCTTGCCCGCCGTCGGTCCGCACGCGGACAGCGTGACGAGGCCGAGGCCGACCGCGGCGGCCACGAGGGTTTTGGTGTGCACTGGTTGTCCTCCTGGGGTTGGCCAGGAAGAGACGCGGCGCCCTGTCCCGGCCCCGCGTGGGGGCCGGGACAGGGCGCGACAGCTTGAGTGATGACCGAACTTCCTACCCAGAATGACCTGGGCGAGGTTCAGAGGGTCTGCGGCCTGTGTGCCGCACTCTCAGCGCTGTGGCGCTCCCCTGTCGGAATATGACGATGTATGAAGTTGTACGGCATTGCGCCGCCCTCAGCCTACCGCCAGCCGCTCGCGGGGCCACCACCGCGGGCGCCCCCGGAACTACCGCTCGGTCGCCGCGAGCTGTCCGCAGGCCCCGTCGATCTCCTGACCGCGGGTGTCGCGGACGGTGACGGGCACGCCGTGGGCCGCGATGGCCTCGACGAACGCCTTCTCGTCTTCGGGCCGCGAGGCGGTCCACTTGGAGCCGGGCGTCGGGTTGAGCGGGATGAGGTTGACGTGCACGGGCCTGCCCTTGAGCAGCCGGCCGAGCCGGTCGCCGCGCCACGCCTGGTCGTTGATGTCCCGGATGAGCGCGTACTCGATGGACAGCCGGCGCCCGGACTTCTCGGCGTACTCGAACCCGGCGTCGAGCACCTCGCGCACCTTCCACCGTGTGTTCACGGGGACGAGAGTGTCGCGCAGCTCGTCGTCGGGGGCGTGCAGCGAGATGGCGAGGCGGCACTTGAAGTCCTCGTCGGCGAAGCGGTGGATCGCCGGGACGAGGCCGACGGTCGACACGGTGATGCCGCGCTGCGACAGACCGAGGCCGTCCGGCGCCGGGTCGGTGAGTGCGCGGATGGCACCCACGACGCGCTTGTAGTTGGCGAGCGGCTCGCCCATGCCCATGAAGACGATGTTGGACAGCCGCGCGGGCCCGCCGGGAACGTCGCCGTCCCTGAGGGCGCGCATGCCGTCCACGATCTGGTGAACGATCTCGGCGGTGGACAGATTCCGGTCCAGCCCGGCCTGTCCGGTCGCGCAGAACGGGCAGTTCATGCCGCAGCCGGCCTGGGAGCTGATGCACATGGTCACCCGGTCCGGGTAGCGCATGAGCACGGACTCGACGAGCGTCCCGTCGAACAGCCGCCACAGTGTCTTGCGCGTGGCGCCCTGGTCGGTCTCCAGGTGCCGGACGGTCGTCATCAGCTCGGGCAGCAGCGCCTGCTGCAGCTTGCCGCGCGAGCCGGCCGGGATGTCGGTCCACTCGGCCGGGTCGTGCGCGTACCGCGCGAAGTAGTGCTGCGCGAGCTGCTTGGCGCGGAACGGCTTCTCCCCGATCGCGGCCACGGCCTCCTTGCGCTCGGCGGGCGAGAGATCGGCAAGATGCCGCGGCGGCTGCTTGGCTCCGCGCGGGGCGACGAAAGTGAGTTCTCCGGGCTTGGGCATGGTTCTACCAGTGTCGCAGATCCAAATCGGGTGACCTGCGGCTGTCGCCCGGGAGGGAGCGCGCCTGACGCGGGCTACCAAGTCACCGGCAGCGTCCTCGGCCCCCGAATGAGCCCCTGGCGCTGGAACTCGACCTCTCCCGGGGGCACGGCGAGGCGGATCTCGGGGAAGCGGTCAAGTACGGCGGTGATCATCACCTCGGCCTCCATGCGGGCCATGATCGCGGCCAGGCAGTGGTGGGGGCCGTGGCCGAAGGCGAGGTGGGGGACGCCGGTGCGGTCGAAGTCCAGGGCGTCGGGGTTGGGGAAGGCGTCGGGGTCGCGGTTGGCGGCGACGTACGCGTTGTAGACCACGTCACCGGCGCGGATCAGCTGGCCGCCGACCTCGACGTCCTCGGTGGCGATGCGGGGGATGCCGACGCCGTTGCGGTGCGGGACGTAGCGGAACAGTTCCTCCACGGCCTTCGGGAGGAGCTCCGGTTCGCGGCGCAGCCTCGCGAGCTGGTCGGGGTGGGTGAGCAGGGCGTACATCATGGAGCCGCTGTTGTTGCGGACCGCGTGGCCGCCGCTGACCTGGATGGCCATCGCGAGCGAGATCGCCTCGTCGTCCGTGATCTCCCCGGCGGCGGCCGCCTGCGCCAGCACGCCGGCCAGGTCCTCGCGCGGGTCCTCGCGGCGGCGCTCCAGGAGCTCGACGATCCGGGCGCGGGTCGCCTCGCGCGCCTTGCGGCCACGCTCCTCGGAGTCCGCGCCCGCGGCCAGCAGTGCCTCGCCCTTCTCGGCCCAGCGGTGCCAGTCGCTCTCGTCGACCCCGAGGAAGTCGCGGACGACGGCGATGGGGAACGGTCCGTGCAGATGCTCCATGAGGTCGGCCGGCGCTCCCGCCCGCTCCATTCCGTCGAGCAGTTCCGCGGCCCGGCGTTCGGCCAGCGGGCGCAGCCGCTGCATGGCCTTGCCGTTGAACGCCCGCGCGACGACCCGGCGCAGTTGGTTGTGCCGGGGCGCGTCGATGTACTGCAGCCCGGCCGTCTGCGACGCCACCGGCTCCGGCCGCATGCTGGTCACCGGGCGCCCGATGACCTGCTCGCGCGAGAAGCGCGGGTCGGACGTGACGAAACGGACGTCCTCGTACCGGGTGACCAGCCAGGCCTCGCCCTCACCGTGCGGCAACTTGATCCGCGTGACAGGCTCCTCCCGCAGCAGCTGGTCGAGGAACGGGTCCGGGTCGAGGGCGGGCAGGTCATCGACGGCCCAGAACCGCACGTCCGGTGGAGTTGGCGGCGTGGGAGGAAGGTGCGGCGCCTCGGGGGCAGGCCCGGAGGCAGGAGCGGAGTCCAGTGCCATTGCGCACCTCTTCCTCGACGGCGACAGTCGTCTTCCGACTGTGGGGCCGGGTGGCCGGTGCGGCCATTTGTGCTGCGGCATACGGGTTCGGCGACGCCAGTGAAGCAAGAGGAGGCAGCGAGCCCCCGCCCAGAAATGGACGGGGGCTCGACAGCCGGCTACTCCAAGGCCCCGCCTACACAGACCCCACGAAGATCACCAGAAGCAGCCACACCACCGGAGCCGTGGGGAGCAAAGAATCCAGGCGGTCCATGATGCCGCCGTGGCCCGGCAGCAGCGTGCCCATGTCCTTGATGCCGAGGTCCCGCTTGATCATCGACTCGCCGAGGTCGCCGAGCGTGGCGCTGACCGCTACCGCGAGGCCCAGGAGCAGGCCCTGCCACCAGGTGCCGTCGTCGATGAGGAACTGCATGCACAGCGCGCCCGCCACCATCGCGAAGGCGATCGCGCCGAGCAGGCCCTCGCGGGTCTTGCCGGGGCTGATGCGCGGGGCGAGCTTGTGCCTGCCGAAGCGCCAGCCGACGGCGTACGCGCCCGTGTCGCTGACGACCGTCAGGATCAGGAAGGTCAGCACGCGCCACGAGCCGTCGTGGGCGTCCAGCATCATCGCCACGAACGTGGCCAGGAACGGCACGTAGAACGCCGCGAAGACGCCTGCCGTGACGTCTCTGAGGTAGTTCTCGGGCGGTTCCGTCATACGCCAGACCAGGACGGCCAGCGCGGTGAGCGCCATGGCGATCCAGGCGCCCTCGGCGCCCCGGACGTATCCGGCGACCACCATCGCGGCGCCGCCGACCGCCAGCGGGACCAGGGGCGCCTTGATCTCCTTGCGCTCCTGGAGTCTGCTGGTCAGCTCCCACAGGCCCACCACGACGGCGACCGCGATCACGCCGACGAACACGGCCTTGACGATGAACAGCGACGCGACGATCACCGCTCCGAGCCCGACCCCGACCCCTATGGCCGCTCCCAGGTCCCGGCCCGCGCTCTTCTTCTGCGGTGCGGGCACCGGCTGCGGGGCGTCGGGCATGGGCTCCGGATTCTGCGGCGCCCCTCCGTGGGGGTAGGCCGACGGGTTCTGGGTGCGGAACGTGTCGTGGTGCGGAGCGCCCTGGTAGGACGGCTCGCTGTGGAACGGCTCGTCTCGGAACAAGGGGCCGCTCAGCCGAGCGGCCCCCCGGTCGCCATCCTGGTCGTGGCCAGGCCCGTGGTCGGTGGGCCCTACGTACCCGCTCGGTGGCGGCGGCCCCCAGGAAGAGTCGTTCATCAGACCTCGAGCAGCTCCGCTTCCTTGTGCTTCAGGAGCTCGTCCACCTGGGCGACGTACTTCGCCGTGGTGTCGTCGAGCTCCTTCTCCGCACGACGGCCCTCGTCCTCGCCGACCTCGCCGTCCTTGATCAGCTTGTCGATGGCGTCCTTGGCCTTGCGGCGCACGGAGCGGATCGAGACGCGGGCGTCCTCGGCCTTGCCCTTGGCGACCTTGATGTAGTCGCGGCGGCGCTCCTCGGTCAGCTCGGGGAACACCACACGGATGATGTTGCCATCGTTGCTGGGGTTGACGCCCAGGTCGGAGTCGCGGATCGCCTGCTCGATGTTACGCAGCGCGCTCTTGTCGAACGGGGTCACGACGGCCATGCGCGGCTCCGGCACGGAGAACGAGGCCAGCTGGTTGATCGGCGTCAGCGCGCCGTAGTAGTCGGCCACGATCTTGTTGAACATCGCCGGGTGCGCACGCCCGGTGCGGATCGCGGCGAAGTCCTCCTTGGCGACCACGACGGCCTTCTCCATCTTCTCCTCGGCCTCGAGGAGGGTCTCTTCGATCACCACTTGCTCCTGCGTGTCTTGAGTAGGCCCGGCTGCGGTTGCCTGTCGGTGGCGGCGGCCGGCTGCGTCGCGTCTTCTTCCTGCACGGTTCCCGACCGGCAGGACATTGTCCATCCCCCGGTCAGGGGCCGCTGCGTCCGTCCCACGGACGGCAACACCTGCTGTCAGTGGAACGGTCGTGGTGCGCCGGTCAGTTCCGGCTGCCCTGATCTCCCACGAGCGTGCCGATCTTCTCACCCTTGACGGCCCGCGCGATATTGCCCTCCGCGAGGAGCTCGAACACGAGGATCGGAAGCCTGTTGTCGCGGCACAGCGTGACGGCGGTGGCGTCGGCGACCTTCAGTTCGCGGGTGATGACCTCGCCGTAGCCGAGGGAGTCGAACTTGACGGCGTCCGGGTTGGTCTTCGGGTCGGCGTCGTAGACACCGTCCACGCCGTTCTTGCCCATGAGGAGCGCCTCGGCGTCGATCTCGAGGGCGCGCTGGGCGGCGGTGGTGTCGGTGGAGAAGTACGGCATGCCCATACCGGCGCCGAAGATGACCACGCGGCCCTTCTCCAGGTGCCGGATGGCGCGCAGCGGGATGTACGGCTCGGCGACCTGGCCCATGGTGATGGCGGTCTGTACGCGGCTGTCGATGCCCTCCTTCTCCAGGAAGTCCTGGAGGGCGAGGCAGTTCATCACGGTGCCGAGCATGCCCATGTAGTCGGACCGGGCGCGGTCCATGCCGCGCTGCTGGAGCTCGGCGCCGCGGAAGAAGTTGCCGCCGCCGATGACGACCGCGATCTCGGCACCGTCGCGCACGACGGCCGCGATCTCACGGGCGATCTTGTGCACCACGTCGGGGTCCACGCCCAGGCCCCCGCCACCGGAGAAGGCCTCTCCGGACAGCTTCAGCAGAAACCGGCCGCGTACTTTGCCGTCGTCGCTCTTCTGGGCCTTGGTGGTCATGGGGATCCCGCCTCTTTCATGTGGTGCACATACGAAGAAGGCCATTGCCGGTGGGGTTGCTTTTCGCTCCCATACGCGGCAATGGCCTCCTCGTCAGATCTGCTGCCGTCCGTCACGTGCCGGACTGTGACGGCGTGTGCGGACGACTGCTGTCGACCCTATAGGGGTCGCGCGTCGATCGTGGTACGGACTCAGATGCCGACCTTGATACGCGTGAAGCGCTTCAGGGTGACACCGGCCTCGTCCAGAACCTTCTGGACCGACTTCTTGTTGTCCAGCGCGTACGGCTGGCCGAGCAGCGTGGCGTCCTTGAAGAAGCCGTTCACGCGACCCTCGACGATCTTCGCGATCGCGGCCTCGGGCTTGCCCTCGGCGCGGGTGGTCTCCTCGGCGATGCGACGCTCGGACTCGATGACCTCGGCCGGCACGTCCTCCTTGGAGAGGTACTTCGGCGCGAAGGCGGCGATGTGCTGGGCGATGCCCTTGGCGACCTCGGCGTTCGGCTTGTCCAGCTCGACGAGGACACCGATCTGCGGGGGCAGGTCGGGCATCGTGCGGTGCATGTACACCGTCACGAAACCGTCGGCGAACTGCGCGAAGCGGTCCAGGACGATCTTCTCGCCCAGGTTGGCGTTGGCCTCGTCCACGAACGCCTGGACGGTCTTGCCGGGCTCGATCTCGGAGGCGAGCAGGGCCTCGAGGTCGGCCGGGGCGGTCTTGGCGACGTGCTCGGCGATGGCGTTGGCCACGGCCTGGAACTTGTCACCCTTGGCGACGAAGTCCGTCTCGCACTTCAGCTCGACGAGGACGCCGGAGGAGTTGTCGTCGGCGATGATCGAGACCACGGCGCCGTTCTCGGCGGAGCGGCCCTCGCGCTTGGCGACGCCCTTCTGGCCCTTGATGCGGAGCGCCTCGACGGCCTTCTCGACGTTGCCCTCGGCCTCGTCCAGCGCCTTCTTGCAGTCCATCATGCCGGCGCCGGTGAGCTCGCGGAGCTTCTTGACGTCAGCGGCGGTGTAGTTCGCCATGAGTCTGTGAATCTTTCTCGATGTCCGGAAGATCGAAGATCAGGGGGTCTGCGGTCTCCAGGGAGCCGGGGCCCGCCGGTACACCGCTGACCTACGGGTGAACGGCGGGAGCGGAAGTCGCTTCACGCTCCCGCCGTCAACGCTGACGTAAAGGTCAGGCCTGCTCGGCCGGAGCCTCGACGACGGTCTCGGTGACGACCTCGGCGGCGGGCGCCTCAGCGGCCGGGGCCTCGGTGGCCGGGGCCTCGGTGGCGGCAGCCTCGGTGGCGGCAGCCTCGGTGGCCACGGCAGCCTCGTCGGCCTTCTTCTCGCCCTCGAGCAGGTCGCGCTCCCACTCGGCGAGGGGCTCGCCCGCGGCCTTCTCGCCCTTCTCACCGGTGGCGGCACCGGAACGGGCGATGAGGCCCTCGGCGACGGCGTCGGCGATCACACGGGTGAGCAGGGTGACGGAGCGGATCGCGTCGTCGTTGCCCGGGATCTTGTAGTCGACCTCGTCGGGGTCACAGTTGGTGTCGAGGATGGCGACGACCGGGATGTTGAGCTTCCGGGCCTCGCCGACCGCGATGTGCTCCTTCTTGGTGTCCACGATCCAGACGGCGCTGGGCACCTTCTGCATCTCGCGGATACCACCGAGGGTCTTCTCCAGCTTGGCCTTCTCGCGCGAGAGCACGAGAAGCTCCTTCTTGGTCAGACCGGAGGCGGCGACGTCCTCGAAGTCGATCTGCTCGAGCTCCTTGAGGCGCTGCAGACGCTTGTAGACGGTCGAGAAGTTGGTGAGCATGCCGCCCAGCCAGCGCTGGTTGACGAAGGGCATGCCGACGCGGGTGGCCTGCTCGGCGATGGCCTCCTGCGCCTGCTTCTTCGTGCCGACGAACATGACCGTGCCGCCGTGGGCGACGGTCTCCTTGACGAACTCGTAGGCGCGGTCGATGTACGACAGCGACTGGAGCAGGTCGATGATGTAGATGCCGTTGCGCTCGGTGAAGATGAAGCGCTTCATCTTCGGGTTCCAGCGACGGGTCTGGTGACCGAAGTGGACGCCGCTCTCCAGCAGCTCCCGCATCGTGACGACGGCCATGGCCGTATCTCCTTGAGTTTCTCGGTTGTCGCGGATGCCGGACGGCTCCCGCGCCTGACGCCCGTGGTGCGCCGTTGCCACATGAGGACCGAGGGGCGCGGACACGATCGGACGTTGCCGTCCGCCTCGTGTCGGGGCGTGCGAAGTCGACCCGGTGACCCGGATCGCCATCAGAAGTGTACGGGACCCGCGGGGTACCGGGTGACGCGGCTGTCCACAACGGGCCGGTTGTCCACAGTCCCGGCCGTGATCGACGGGAGTGCGGGAGCCTTCCTGCATGCGACGAGTGAGGCGATGCGCGGGTACGTGGCTGGGCTTGCTGCTGGTACTGCTGCTGGGGCCGGCACCGGATGCGCCGGCCCCGGCGAGGTGGGCGGGCGCCCCTCCCCCACCGGTTCCGGCGATCGGCGGGGCCTGGCCCGTGGGCACCCGGCCCCCGGTGTTACGTGGCTGGGACCCCCCGGCGACGACGTACGGCCGCGGCCACCGGGGCGTGGACCTCGGCGCGCCGGCCGGAACCCCGGTCCGTGCGGTGGCGCCGGGCCGCGTGTCCTTCGCGGGCCGGGTGGCGGGACGCGGCGTCGTGTCCGTCCACCTGACGGGCACTGACCTGCGTACAACGTACGAACCGGTGAGCCCGTCGGTGAAGGAGGGGGAGGAGGTGGGGGCGGGGGAGGCGGTGGGGGTGGTCGAACCGACGGGCTCGCACTGCCCGACGACGTGCGTCCACTGGGGCCTGCTGAGAGGCAAGACCTACCTGAACCCCTTGTCACTGCTCCCACCCTGGCTGCTGCACGGGGGCCCGTCGAGGCTGCTGCCGGTGTTGGGAGTGCCGCTGCCTCGGGAGGGGCGTGGGGCTTGGTGAGGGCAGTGCGGCCCGGGGGCGGGGGAGGCCGATGGGGCTGCTGCCTGCTGCCTGGTCTAGCGGAGCCGACGGCCTACGGCCGGAGCTGACCGCCTACGGCAGGGTGCCTGACGGCGGGGTCTCACGACCTGACGTCGGCTGCGAGCAGCGGTGCCGCGCAACTGGGCGCCGCCGCCCGGCTGGGGCGGGTGCGGGTGGGGGTGCGGGTGGGGGACCCTGGTTGCTCGCCGGGCGGGGGGGGGGAGGGGAGGGGAGGGGAGGGGAGGGGAGGGGAGGGGGGCGGGGGGCCGGCTCCCTGGCCGGGCTCAGCCCCGTACGCCCCGGAGGGCCATCGCCACCGCCGCGTCAGTGATCGCCGTCGGGTCCTCCGCGGCACCCAGTTCGATGCGGCGGACCGCGGCGTCGACGATGCCCTGGAGAAGCATCGCGGCCAGGCGGGGCTCGGCGTGGCCCAGCTCGGCGACCGCTTCGACGATCAGCGCGACGAGGCCGCCGTGCGCGGCGCGGATCTTCTCGCGGGCGCCGGCGTCCAGTTCGCTCGCGGAGATCGCCACGACGGCGCGGTGCCGCCGGTCCCCGACCAGGGACAGCTGCTTGCGCACGTACGCCTCGACCTTGTCCTCGGCGGACCCGGCACCGTCCATCGCGGCCGACACCTCCGCGGCCCAGACGGGGAAGTCGGCCTCGCACAGTTCCTCGACCACGGCGGCCCGCGACCGGAAGTACTCGTACACGGACGAGCGCGCCAGCCCCGTGCGCTCGGCCAGGGCCGGGAAGGTCAGTGCCTCCGTCCCGCCCTCGGACAGCAACGACCGAGCCGCGTCCAGCAGGGCGGCTCGCTGCATCGACCGGTGCTCGGCCACGGAGGCCGCTCGAATCCTTGGCACGTCAACTACTTTACGGTGGGGCCACCCTCCGCGGGGAGCTCACCGTCCGAAGCCGGCGAGCTTCGCGCGGAGCTGGAGCACCGACTTGGTGTGAATCTGACTGACCCGGCTCTCGGTGACGCCCAGCACGTTGCCGATCTCGGCGAGGGTGAGCCCCTCGTAGTAGTACAGCGTGACGACGGTCTTCTCCCGGTCCGGGAGCGTGTTGATCGCGCGCGCCAGGAACCGGCGCAGCTCCCGGTCCTCGGCGATCTCGACCGGGTTGTCGGCGGCGGTGTCCTCCAGCGTGTCCATCAGGCTCAGCCGGTCGCCGCCGTCGCCGCCGACGTGCAGCAGCTCTTCCAGGGCGACCACGTTGGCCAGCGACAACTGGCTGAAGACCGCGTGGAGTTCGTCCACCTCGATGCCCAGCTCGGCGGCCACCTCGATCTCCGAGGGGGTGCGCCGGAGCCGCGCCTCCAGGGTGGCGTAGGCCCGCTCGACGTTGCGCGCCTTCTGCCGCACGGAGCGGGGAATCCAGTCCAGCGCGCGCAGTTCGTCGATCATCGCCCCCCGGATTCGGGTGATCGCGTACGTCTCGAACTTGATCTCGCGCTCGATGTCGAACTTCTCGATCGCGTCGATCAGCCCGAACACGCCCGAGGACACGAAGTCGGCCTGTTCCACGTTCGGCGGCAGGCCGACACTCACCCGGCCCGCCACGTACTTCACCAGCGGCGAGTAGTGCAGGATCAGCTGCTCCCGCAGCTGATCGTCCCCCGTTGCCTTGTAGGACCGCCACAGCTCGTCGAGCGTCGAGGGAGCGGGCGGCCGCACGCTGCCACCGTCGCGGGCGGCTGGGGGGACCGCCGCCCGGTCGGACCCGGAGGTGTGCTGGGGCATTCGTCGCCTTGTGCCGTTCTGCCGTGAAGTGCTGTGAAGTGCCGTGAAGTGGTGCTGCCTGAGTGAGCTGCCGGTCTGGTACCGAGTTGCCGTGGTCTGCGTCGGAGTCCCCGTGAGCGTAGCGTGACTAAGGAGTCGCGGTGCGCGAACAACGAGGCTCCACCCCCTCGGGAGCGCCCGTCGCAACGCCCTCGACCGCGCTCCGCGCATCGCTCTGTGTGACCGCTCGGGAGCGCCAACTCCAGGGAATCCCAAGGACGTCGGGGTTCCCCCGGACGGCCGAACACTCTGGGTCAGCGAGAGGCCCGGCCACCTCGGACCGACATCATCGCCTGGCGTGTCAACTTCCAGCCGTCGCCGTGTCGTTCGACGTATCCAAGTGCTCGCAGTTCGTACAGCCTCGCGATCGTCTCGTCCTCCGTGGTCTGCGCGCCGCGGGCGATCTCCCGGGGGTGCGGCGCCCCGCGCGCGGGCAGGGCGGCGAGAACGCGTCGCGCGCCGGGTTCCAGCAAGTCGCGCGGGAGCACCGGGCCCCGCCGGACCGGGGCCAGCTCGCCGATCTCCCCGACCAGTTCGACTACTTCGGCGGCGTCGGTGACCAGCGCCGCCTCGCCGCGCAGCAGCTCGTGCACCCCCGCGGAGAGCCCGCTGGTGGCTGGTCCCGGCACGCCCATCGTGAACCGTCCCAGGCGCTGCGCCGCCCGTGCCGTGACCAGCGAGCCGCTGCGGTAGGCGGCCTCCACGACCACGGTGCCCCGGGTCAGCGCGGCGATCACACGGTTCCGCAGGATGAATCTGCTCGGCGTCGGATGATCGCCGGGCGGCAACTCCCCCACCACCAGGCCCTGTTCCGCGATCCTGCCGATCAGCTCGGTATGCCCGCGGGGGTAGGGCCGGTCGACACCGCAGGCGAGTACGGCGACGGTGGCGCCGCCCGCGCCGAGGGCGCCCCGGTGGGCGGCGCCGTCGACCCCGTAGGCGCCGCCGGACACCACGACCCACCCGCGCTCGGCGAGCCCGGCGGCCAGGGTGCCGGCCATGTGGGCGCCGTACTCCGTGCAGGCCCGGGCCCCCACGACGGCGACCGATCTCAGCGCCCACATCCGCAGACTGGGCCGACCGCGCACCCACAGTCCCGTCGGCCGGGCGTCCCCGAGGTCGTCGAGCTGGGCCGGCCACTCGCTGTTCCCGGGGGCGACGAAGCGCACCCCGGCGTCCCGCGCGACAGCCAGGTCACGCCGAGGATCGGCCCGCACGGCACGCTCCCGCAGCCCCGTCCAGCGCGCCTCGCTCACCCCCGGCAGCGGCGGACCGCCCTCGCGTAACCGCCGGGCCACTTCGCTCGGCCCGAACGCGCCCAGCCAACGCCCGCCGATCTCGTCGCCGGGTTCGATGACGCGGGTGAGGAAGACGCGGGCGAGCAGGTCGTCGTCCGGGGCGCCGTCTGCGGTGCTCCGTTCCGGGGCGCCGTCCTGACCGCCTCCCTTACTCCATCCCAGGGCGCCGTCCTGACCGTCTTCCTTGTTCCATCGCAGGGCGCCGTCCTGACCGTCTTCCGCACTCTCCCCCAGTGCACCGTCCGGCCTCTCTCCCCCGCTCACGCCGACGCCCCGAGGGCCATGGGTACCCCACGCGGGACGCCGGTGCGCAGGTGCAGGGCGAGGGCGACGTCCGTGGCGTCGGGCCGGTCGTGGCCGACGAGGTCTGCGACCGTCCAGGCGACGCGCAGCACGCGGTCGAGCCCTCGGGCCGTCAGCACGCCCCGTTCCAGGTTCCGCTCGGCCTCGTCCAGGGCGCCGGTCTCGGCGTGCCAGCGGCTGCGCAGCTCTCTGCCCGGAACTTCGCTGTTGGTCCGCCACGGGGTCCCGGACAGCCGCGCGGCCGCCCGCTCCCGGGCTGCCCGGACCCGGTCGGCGACCTGTGCGCTGGACTCGCCGCGGGCGCCGGCCTGGGTGAGCTGGGCGCGGGTGACCGGGTCGACCTCCACCCGCAGATCGACCCGGTCGAGGAGCGGGCCGGACAGCCGTGCCTGGTATCGGCGCACCGCCGACGGCGGGCACTCGCACAGAGTGTCCCGCTGCGAGAAGCGGCCGCACGGGCACGGGTTGGCCGCGAGCACCATCAGGAATCTCGCCGGGAACCTGACCACGCCGGCGCTGCGCGCGATCACGACGTGCCCGGCCTCGAGGGGCTGCCGCAGCGCGTCGAGGGTCTGGCTGCTGAACTCGGGAGCCTCGTCCAGGAACAGAACGCCCCGGTGAGCGAGCGAGACGGCGCCGGGGCGGGCGACGCCCTGGCCGCCGCCGACCAGTGACTGCATGGTGGCCGAGTGGTGCGGGGCGCAGTAGGGCGCGACGTCGATGAGGGGCTTGCCCGGCGGCAGCAGACCGGCCACCGAGTGCACGGCGGTGACCTGCAGCGACTCCTCGCGGCTGAGCCGGGGCAGCAGGGCGGGCAGTCGCTCGGCGAGCATGGTCTTGCCGGCGCCGGGTGGTCCTTCGAGGAACAGGTGGTGGCCGCCCGCGGCTGCCACCTCCACCGCCGTGCGTGCCGCGATCTGGCCCACGACGTCGGCGAGGTCGTGGCCCTGGTCGTGGGCGGCCGCGCCCAGGGTGTGCATGCCGGTGGCCGCCCCGGCTCCGGGCACGCGCAGTCCTGCCAGAAGCGGATCGGGGCGACCGCCCTGCTCCGCCGGATCCTCCTCGGGCACGGGTTCGTCCGTCAGGACGGCGATCAGCTGCCGCAGGCTGCGGATGCCGAGCACGGACACCCCGGGCACCAGCGCGGCCTCGGCGGCGGCGCACTCCGGGACGACGACCTGCTCGTATCCGGCGTCCGCCGCTGCCAGCACCGCGGGCAGGATGCCGCGTACCGGACGCACCCGCCCGTCGAGTCCCAGCTCCCCGATCATGACGATGTCGGCGAGCACCCGCGGATCGATCCGCTCGGCGGCTCCGAGCACCGCGCAGGCGACGGCGAGGTCGAATCCGGAGCCGGCCTTGGGTACCGAAGCGGGGCTGAGGCCGACCGTGAGCTTCTTCTGCGGCCACTCAGCGCCCGAGTTCACCACGGCCGCGCGTACTCGGTCCCGGCTCTCCGTCAGGCTCTTGTCCGGCAGTCCGACCAGCGTGAACGCCGCCACTCCTGGTTCGAGATCGGCCTGGACCTCCACCACCACGCCCTCGACGCCCACCAGCGTCACCGCGCACGTACGAGCGAACCCCATCTCAGGCCACCCCCCGCGCGTGTTCGACGACGGGCGCGCCGCGGTCGGGCAGGACGACGCCGACCAGGTCGATGCGCACGCCTCCCGGTGGGGCGCCTCCGTGGCTGTGGATCCAGCGTTCCGCGAGGCCGCGCAGGCGCCGCGCCTTGTCGGCGGTGACCGCGGCCATGGGGTGCTCGTAGCCGCCGTGCCTGCGGGTCTTCACCTCGCAGACGACCAGGACGTCGCCGTCCCGGGCGACGATGTCGATCTCCCCGGTCCTGCCACAGCGCCAGTTGCGCTCAAGGACCATCATTCCGGCCTCGGCCAGCCGCCGCGCGGCCAGATCCTCGCCGTACCTGCCGAGTGCACTGCGTGCGTTCATGTCGGCACCACCTCCGGCGCCAACCGTCGCGCAGCCCGCGGCAAGAAGTGGATCTTGGTGAGTTACTCAGCGGTTGTGGACAACTCCGTCACCCACACGTGTCGTATCGGGACCGCACACACCGGCCCGCACGCGCCAGCCCGCACGGGTGTTCCGTCGGGCCGCTCACCCGCTGGGCCGCTCACCCGCTCGGCAGCTCGAGATCGCTCTTGTTCAGCTCCTCGATGTTCACGTCCTTGAACGTGAGCACGCGGACCTGCTTGACGAAGCGGGCCGGCCGGTACATGTCCCAGACCCAGGCGTCCGCCATGGACACCTCGAAGAACACCTCGCCCTGGACCGAGTGCACCTGCATCTCGTAGTCGTTCGTCAGGTAGAAGCGGCGCTCGGTCTCGATCACGTATTTGAACAGACCGACGACGTCGCGGTACTCCCGGTAGAGCTTCAGCTCCATCTCGGTCTCGTACTTCTCGAGGTCCTCGGCGCTCATGGCATGTTCCCCTTCAGCCGTGCGATCCCCCCATTGTGCGCCAGTCCTGCGGACCCTCAGCCGATTTCCGGCTCGCGGGACGGTTTCCGTTTCCTAGACGATCTCCGGATCGAGGGTGACGGGGCTGGCGGGAGGACCCTCGTCGAGCAGCCTGCGCAGCAGCTCGGCGAGTCTGGTCGGATACACCGTCTCATGGGCCCGGGTCAGTTCCTCACACGTCCACCACCGCGCTCCGGCGACGCTGCGCCGCTCCAGTTCGGTCAGTGCCGTGGCCGCCGCGGTGGCCGCCTGGGCCGTACGGGCCAGGTAGTACCACTCGTCCTGGTCCCAGCGGCGGCCGGCGAACGGGAAGGAGCAGATGCGCCGCCACAGCACCGGGCCGAGCTCGACGTCGGTGATGCCGGTCTCCTCGACGAGTTCCCGCAGCGCCGCCTGCTCGCGCGTCTCCTCGCCCTCCAGGCCGCCGCCCGGCGTGAACCACCAGTTGTCGGAGGGGTCGTCCGGTTCGTGGCCGTGCAGCAGCAGGATGCGGTCCTCGGGGTCGAGCAGCACCACTCGGGCGACCTTGCGCAGACCGCCCTCGTACGCGTCGCCGCACGCCCCCGTGGCCTCAGTGTGCACCGGTGGCCTCCGGCCGGACACGGGCGCGCGAGCGGCTGCGCCACGCGGCGAGGGGGCCGTACGCGGTACCGCCGAGGATCAGGACGGCACCGGCGACGACCGCGGCGACCTGGAGGCGCAGCGGGCCCTGCTGCGACAGGGTGCCGAGGGCCTCGAAGCCGGTGGGGCGGGCCAGCATGCCGTTCATGGGCCAGGCGACAGCGTCGACGCGGGCGGTCACCGCGTTCCGGGCGACGGTGCCGCGGGCCGCGTCGCTGAGGTGGGCGGTGGAGTCCAGCGATCCCTGGCGCTCGTCGCCCAGGAGGAACAGGCGTCCCTGGGGCACCTTGACCGTCGGGAAGTCGGTGGTCTCGGCCAGGCTGCCCTCGGGCAGGTACGGCTCCTCGATCTTCTTGCCGTTGACGGTCAGCTTGCCCTCGGTGCAGCAGGCGACGGTGTCGCCGCCGACCGCGACCACGCGCTTGACCACGTCGGCGTTGGTGACCCAGCTCTTGTCGCGGAAGACGACGACGTCACCGCGGCGCACCTCCCCGCCGTCGACGCGCTGTGCGAGCACCCGGTCACCGGCGTTGATCGTCGGCGTCATCGAGCTGGTGGGCACGGTGTACGGGCGGTAGATCACCGCCGCCCAGGCGAAACCGCCGAGGAACAGCACCATGCCCAGGGCGACGGCCACTCCGGGCAGCCGCTCACCGAGCCTGCCGCCGGACCGCGCCGTGCCAGCGCCAGTACCAGTGCCCCCACTGTGCGGGGCCGTACGTGTCGTGCTCTCGCCACCCATGGCCCCGCACCCTACCCGGCGGCACCGGACGGGGGGAGTCCCCGTGAACGGCCCGCACGGTCGCGGACCTGCGGGAGTCCGCGTCGCCTCGGTCCGGGGGGTCACACAACCAACACCAAACCCCCGCCGGACCGCGGACGACGAGGGTCGTCGGGGGCCGGCGGGGGCCGGATGGAGCAGGGGGCGGCGCGTCAGCGCTTGCCGGCGACCGCCTTGGCCGCGGGCTTGGTGTCCAGGCCGGAGGCGCGCCGGAGGCGCCACAGGGCCAGCGGCAGCACGGCGGCGACGGCGACGCCGTCGGGGGCGACCGTGAGGGAGGCCGCGGCGGAGGACTTCTGCTGGTCGAGGCCCGGCTGGTCGAAGGTGTCCGGCACCGGGAGGGTGCCCCAGCGGTTGATCGGCCAGGCCTTGACGATGGCGCGGCCGACGACCTTGTCGACGGGAACCATGCCGTGGTGCTTGTCGCCCTGGTTGTAGCGCGAGTCGCGGGAGTTCTGGCGGTGGTCGCCCATCACCCAGATGTAGCCCTTGGGGATGTGCACCGTGAACTGGCCGCCGAAGTCGTCGACGCTGCACGGCGTGTTCCCGGCGTACACGTACGGCTCGTTCAGCGCCTTGCCGTTGACCTTCAGCGGGCCGTCGCCCTTGCACTCGATGGTGTCGCCGCCGACACCGACGACGCGCTTGATGAGGTCCTTCTCCTCCGCCGACGGCATGAGGCCGATCCAGCTGAGGACCTGCTGCAGGGCGTTCGGGGTGGGCGTCGGCTCACCCTTCAGCCAGGCGTCCGGGTCGTGGAAGACGACGACCTCGCCGCGCTCGGGCTTGGAGCCGAACCACGGGGTCAGCTTGTCGACCAGGACGCGGTCACCCCGCTGGAGGGTGTTCTGCATCGAGTCGGACGGGATCGAGAACGCCTGCACCAGGAAGGTCTTGATCAGCAGCGCCAGTACCAGCGCGATGCCGATCAGGATCGGCAGTTCCTTCCAGAAGGAGCGGGGCCGCCTCGGCGGGGAACCCGCCTCGCCCGGCCCGTCGCGTCGCACTCCGGGCGGCCCGCCGGCCGTCCTACCGCCCTCGGCCGTACCGGAGCCGTTCACGGAGCCGTCCTCGCCGGGGGCGTTCGCCTCCGGGGGGCGTCCGTCCTCGCCGTCGTGCCCGGATCGCGCGCCAACCGCCACATCCCCCACGCCAACTCCTCACTCTCTGCCGCCGCCTGGTCCGAATACGGCGCAGGCCCACTACTCCCATAACGAGCGGGAGTTCCGCAGGGGTCGGGAGCTGGATCGTTCCGTTCGGATCGTCGGAGGCAACCCTATGCGACGCCCGGGGAAGCGCGGTCGTCCTCGACACGGGGTGAGACACGCTTGTGAAGGTCTGTGGTTCCCGCAGCATCGTCCAGTGGCCGATGGGCCAGCCGATGAGCATGGCGCGGCCCACCACCGAGTTCTCGGAGACCGTGCCGCCGTAGTCGGTGTTCTGGTGGTAGCGCGAGTCCGCGGAGTTGCCGCGGTGGTCGCCCATCACCCACAGCCGCCCCTTCGGGACGGTGACGTCGAACCGCATGGCGGAGGGGACGTCGCCGGGGTACACGTAGTCGCCCTCGGTCAGCGGGACGCCGTTGACGGTCACCCGTCCTTGTGAGTCACAGCATTTGACGTGGTCGCCGCCGACGCCGATGACCCGCTTGATGAGGTCCTTCTCGTCGTCGGAGGGCAGCAGCCCGATGAAGGTGAGGCCTTCCTTGACCTGCTGGATGCCGGCGGGGGCCTGGGTGGTGGTCTGCTGCTCGCCCTGGAGCCAGCCGCCCGGGTCGTGGAAGACGACGACGTCCCCGCGTCCGGGCTTGGAGCCGAACCACGGGGTCAGCTTGTCGACCAGGACGCGGTCGCCGATCTGGATCGTCTGCTCCATGGAGCCCGAGGGGATCACGAACGCCTGGAGCAGGAAGGTCTTCAGGACCAGCGCTATCAGGACGGCCACGCCGACCAGGAGCGGGATCTCCCGGACGGCGCCGCGCCTGCGCTTGCGCTTGACCTTGCGCTGGAGCTTGCGCCGCTCCGCGCGCGTACGGCCGGCGCCGGCCGCTCCGGTGGCGGTGCGCCGGGCCCCGGTGGGCAGCAGTTCCTCGGCGGCGCGACCGGGCTCGGTGCGCGGCTTGCCGCGGTTACCCATGGGCCCCGTCCGCCGTGTTCGAGCGCTTCGTCTCCGGGGCGCTCCAGCCGGGGCCGAGGGACCGGCCGTGCTCAGCCCTTCGGGCCTCCGCGCGCTCGGTCCCTCGGCCCCGGATCGCCCCTGTGGCTTCGCTGCTCGGCACGCGCGCGTAGGCGGCGGGGCGGTGCAGGTGTGTCCAGTGCGCGGACGGCCAGACGATCCAGTCGGCCCGCCCGATCACGTCGGCGACGGGGATCATGCCGCCGCCCGGCGAGCCCAGGTGGTCGCGGGAGTCGCTGGAGTCGGACCGGTGGTCGCCGAGGACGAAGAGTCTGCCGCGGGGCACCGCGACGTCGAAGCGCACGGTGGACGGGCCGTCTCCGGGATACAGGAACGCCGACTCGTCGACAGACCGGCCGTTCACTTCGATCCTCCCCTCCCTGTCGCAGCAGACCACGTGGTCTCCCCCCACACCCACAACGCGCTTGATGTAGTCCGCGTGCCCGAAATAGCCGGTGCCGTCGAACACCACGACATCGCCGCGCCGCGGTTCGGCATCGAAACGGTACGCCAACTTGTTTACGAGAACACGGTCGCCGATCCTCAATCCCTGCTCCATGGAGCCGCTCGGGATCTGGAAGGGCTGCGCCACGAACATGCTGAGGAGCAGCACGAACAGCAGGCAGGCGAACGCGGTGAGGGTGAGCCGGCCGCCGGGCAGCCACTCGGCGAGGTGCCCCGGCAACGCGAAACGCGACCGTCCCTCCACGGCCCCTGACTCGGGGCGGGAGGAGCGGTCGCGTTCCGTCGGCTGTGCTTCGGTGTCCATCGGGGCCAGATGCTATCCGGCCCGTCTGTGAACCCCGGAAGGCGCTCAGCTGTCGCGCTTCTCCTTGATCTTCGCGGCCTTGCCGCGCAGCTCGCGCAGGTAGTACAGCTTGGCGCGACGCACGTCACCGCGGGTGACGAGCTCGATCTTCTCGACGATCGGGGTGTGCACCGGGAAGGTGCGCTCGACGCCGACGGAGAACGAGACCTTGCGGACCGTGAAGGTCTCGCGGACACCGGCGCCCTGGCGGCGGATCACAACGCCCTTGAACTGCTGCACACGGGAGCGGTTGCCCTCGATGACGCGGACGTGGACGTTGACGGTGTCACCCGGGCGGAAGGCCGGGACGTCGCTGCGCAGCGACGAGGCGTCGACGGAGTCGAGCAGGTGAGACATGCTGTCTGCTTTCTTCGCTGATGCCACAGGTCATCAACGGGAAGTAGTTCCAAAGGAGTGCCGCGCGCGTCGGAGCGGGCGTCGTGTCCCCCTGTGGCAGGGGCGCACACCGGACGGACGCACAACAGCGCCCTATTCTTCCATGCCCTCTTGCCTGCGCCAAAATCGGCCGTACGGTTCCCCCTCGGGATCCGGCGCCCAGCCCAGGATGGAGAGCATCTCGCGGTCCTTCTTGTCGAACGCCTTGGGGTCGCAGCGCTCGATCAGGTCGGGCCGGTTGGCGGTCGTCCGCCGCAGCGCCTCGTCGCGGCGCCAGCGGGCGATCTTCCCGTGGTGGCCGCTGAGCAGCACCTCGGGGATGTCCCGGCCGCGCCACCGGGGCGGCTTGGTGTAGACGGGGCCCTCCAGGAGGCTCGCCATCGCGCCGGGCGCGAAGGAGTCGTCCCGGTGGGACTCGGCGTTGCCCAGGACGCCGGGCAGCAGCCGGGCCACGGCCTCCGTCATGACGAGGACGGCCGCCTCGCCGCCGGCGAGGACGTAGTCGCCGATGGAGACCTCGTACACCGGTATGCGGGTGGCGTACTCGTCCATGACCCGTCGGTCGATGCCCTCGTAGCGGGCCGGTGTGAAGATCAGCCAGGGCCGCTCGGACAGCTCGACGGCCAGCTCCTGGGTGAAGGGGCGGCCGCTGGGCGTGGGGACGATCAGGGCGGGGGCGTGCGCGCCCGACTCGTAGCCGTCGGCGAGGACGGAGTCGAGCGCGTCGCCCCAGGGATCGGTCTTCATGACCATGCCGGGGCCGCCGCCGTACGGGGTGTCGTCGACCGTGTTGTGCCGGTCGTACGTCCACGAGCGCAGGTCGTGCAGGCGTACGTCGAGCTGCCCGCGCGCGCGGGCCTTGCCGACGAGGGAGACGTTCAGCGGCTCCAGGTACTCGGGGAAGATCGTGACGACGTCGAGACGCATCAGGACTCTTTTCCTGAGCCGGCCGGGCCGGCCGAGTCCGCCGGGCCTTCCGAATCCGGCGAGTCCGACGCGTCCGCCGAGCCCTCCGCGTCCCGGGCCGAGGCGATCTCCGCGCGGTCGTCGATCAGGCCGGGCGGCGGCGTGATGACGGCCTTCTGCTCCGCCAGGTCGATCTCGGCGACGATCTCCTCGACGAAGGGGATCATGACCTCGCTGCCGTCCGGGCGCTCCACGATGAACAGGTCCTGCGAGGGCAGGTGGGAGATCTCGGTGATCCGGCCGACCTCCGTGCCGTCAGCGGTCACCACGTCGAGGTCGATGAGCTGATGGTCGTAGTACTCGTCCTCGTCCTCGGGGAGTTCCTCGGGGTCGACGTCGGCGATCAGCAGGGTGTTGCGCAGGGCTTCGGCGGCGGTGCGGTCGCGGACGCCCTCGAAGCGCAGGAGGAGGCGGCCGCTGTGGACGCGGCCCGTCTCGATGGTGAGCGGCCCGACGGAGGCCGGGTCGGTGGCCAGGACGGCGCCCGGCCCGAGCCGGAGTTCCGGCTCGTCGGTACGTACCTCGACGGTGACCTCGCCCTTGATGCCATGAGCACGGCCGATCCGTGCGACTACCAGCTGCACGAGTCCAATTCTCCTGTCATACGACTGCGGGCCGGGGACGGCCCAGTGGCCCTCCCCGGCCCTGGGGCCGGCCCGGCGAATCCTGTCGCAGATACGGGGCTTGGCACGCCCATCTGCCGTGTTGTCGTCGGTCGCCGACGCTTCGCGTCGACTCCCTCCTCCGCCTTGCAGCTGAACGCGCCAAGCCCCGCTCGCCGGTGCTGAGACGCAACGCCGATTCCCTGCGACCTGAGCCGCCGGACCGGCCCCCGCCGGTTGCCTTGAAGCGTCAGCGGACGTGGTCCACGTCGACGAGGTCGACGCGGACACCGCGGCCGCCGATGGCGCCCACGACGGTACGCAGGGCACGCGCGGTGCGGCCGTTGCGGCCGATCACCTTGCCGAGGTCGTCGGGGTGGACCCGGACCTCCAGCACGCGCCCGCGGCGCAGGTCGCGCGAGGCGACCTGCACATCGTCGGGGTTGTCGACGATGCCCTTCACGAGGTGCTCAAGCGCCTCTTCGAGCATGCTGCTCAGGCCTCGGTCGACTCGGACGCGGCAGCGGCCTCGTCCTTCTTCTCAGCCTTCTTCTTCTGGGTGATGGCCTCACCCTTGCCCTCGTCCTCACCGCCGAGCGCCTCGAACGAGACACGCGCGGCCTTCGGCTCGGCGACGAGCAGCGGCGCCGGAGCGGGCTCGCCCTTGAACTTCTGCCAGTCGCCGGTCTTCTTCAGGATGGCGAGAACCGGCTCGGTCGGCTGCGCGCCGACACCCAGCCAGTAGGCGACGCGGTCGGCGTCCACCTCGATGACCGACGGGTTGTAGGTCGGGTGGTACTTGCCGATCTCCTCGATGGCCCGGCCGTCACGGCGGGTACGGGAGTCGGCGACGACGATGCGGTAGTGAGGCGAACGGATCTTGCCCAGACGCTTCAGCTTGATCTTGACTGCCACGGGAGTGGAATCTCCTGATTTTGACGTGGTTGGGCACAACGAGATGCCGCGTGGGGTTGCGGTACCCGATGGCCCGATGGACGCGTCAGCCGGAGGAGAGAGGGGTCCTATGCGACTGTCGAGTACAGCTAGCCATTGTGCCACACCCCGCGGACCCCTTTCGGCCGCGGGTTCAGCGATCTCGGGCATGCCGGAAAGGCACCCGGCGTGACGGTGAACCGTACGCCGGGTGCGCGGCACGGCGGCGGACTGGGGTACGGCTGCCACGAACAGCCGCGGTCCTAGCTCGCCGCCGCTCCCACGGCGTCCGGGATGCGGAACGGCTTGCCGCAGCCGCCGCACACGATCGGCGCCTGGGCCAGGACCGACGGGACCACCCGCACGTTGCGGCCGCAGTCGCAGACCGCCTTGACGCGGACGCCGCCGCCGGAGGATCCGTGGCGCGCGGCCGGACCGCGGAAGGTGCGCGAGGTGTCGGAGGAGGTGGCCGCCGTGTGGGCCTTGAGTGCGCGCTGGAGCCGCTCGATGGTCGGGCGGTAGCGCCGCTTCGCCTCGGGCTTGAGCGTGACCAGGGAGAAACCGCTGCTCGGGTGCGGTTCCTCGGGATGGTCCAGGCCCAGCTCCTCGGCGATCGCGAGGAATCTGCGGTTGTGGTAGCGGCCGGCGCGCGAGGTGTCGCGGATCCCGCGGGCGGCGGCGATGCCATGGACTGCCTCATGGAGCAGTCGCTCGAAGGAGAGCTCGTGTCCGCACGCGGACGACGACTCCCCGATCAGGGACTCTGGCGCGGCAAGGTCCGGCAGCTCGGGGTGGTGCCGCTGAATGTCGGCCCACGCCTGTGCCAGCTCTGCGGCGAGAACAGGTGGTGTCTGTGTCGTGCTCACGTAATGACAACGAGCCGGAGGGCCCCGGTGTTCCGATTCCGGGGCATCCCAAATAATTTGCACGTACCCGTCAGTTGCCACTGATGCGTCCCGACGAGGGCGCCTGCGCTGATCTGCGGAGAAGCCTCACAGCTCCTCCCAAGGTGGTGCGTACGTGTGCGTACGCCCCCGCGCGTAGACCGATCGCGCACGCCGGTACCCCTGGGGCCGGTGAGGACACATGTGCCCGTCGGGCCGCTCTCGCACCGCGGCCACCGCCCCGGCGGGCGCGCGCGACGACCGCGACGTTACCGGGTGGCTCCTCGGCCCCGAGCACCGCCCCGTCCCCGGGCGTCGGCCAACCGCAATCCGGTCCCCCACGCCCTCTGGACGCGACAGCGGGCCGGGAGTTATCTGGCATACGGGGGGAGAGCGAGCACACGGTACGGGGGCCACGTAATCGGGAACAGGGCATGACTCTCGGCGGATTGGGGCGCCTACCTATGACAGCTACGCCCGTGCGGCACGACCCTCCTCACCTACGACCCGCGACCCGCACGGACCCGTGCGCCCGCGCGCGGGACTGGTCCGAGATCCAGGAGCGGATGCTCGTCCCGCTCTACGAGGCCGTCTACGAGCGACTCGACGTGGGCCCGGCGACCCGGCTGCTGGGCCTCGGCTGCGGCAGCGGGCTCGCCCTGCTCATGGCCGCCTCCCGGGGCGCCACGGTCACCGGCGTCGACTCCGTCCACCCCGAACGGCTCGCCCTCGCCCGGCAGCGCCTGCGGGAAGAGGCACGGGAAGCGGCACCGGACGCCGCCGAAACGCACGCCACGCGCGCGCGTGCCGCCGCCCGGGTCGTCCAGGGAACGCCCCGGGACACGGTCGACGCGCAGTCACCCGCGTACACCCTGGTGACCGCCTTCGAGCCCGTCGGATGCCGCGCGGGCGACGGTGAGGGGCTCGCCGAACTCCTCGCCTCGGCGACCCCACTCGCCGTGCGCGGGACGCCCGTCGTCCTGGCCGGCTGGGGCCCGCCCGAGCGCTGCGCCACGTCGGCGGTGCTGCGGGTGGCCGCGAAACTCGCCGATCCCCTGCGCAGGGCGGGCGGTTGGCGTCCCGCCCGCCGCGACGACCTGGAGGAGGTCGCCCAGCGCGCGGGACTGCGGCCGGACGGATCCGGGCGCGTGGCCTGCCCGTTCGGGTACGCCGATGTCGCCAGCGCCGTACGCGGGTTGCTGTCGACGGGGCTGTTCGACGCGGCGGTCACGGCGACGGACCAGGCTCAGGTGGACAAGGAACTCACCGAGGCGCTGCACCCGTTCCGCTGGCGGAACGGCACCGTGTGGATGCCGAACGTCTTCCGCTACCTGATCGCCCGCGTCCCCTAAGGCCGGACAGGCCACGCCGCAACGCCGAGGGCGCCTCTCCGAAGGAGAGGCGCCCATGGCGCGTACGGGATGCGCTCAGCCCATGAACTTCTTGAACTCGTCCGGGAGTTCGAAGTCCTGGGCGCCCTGCTGCGGCAGGCCCAGCGCGCCGCCGCTCTGAGCGGCCGCCTCGCGGCGCTGTGCCTCCTCCAGCTCCTGCTGCTTGCGCTTCATCGGGTTGCCGGAGCGCTGCTTGCCCTTGGCCTTCTTCGGCTGCTTCTTGGTCCGGCCGGGGCCGCCGCCCATGCCCGGGATCCCCGGCATGCCGGGCATGCCGCCGCCCTGGGCCATGCGGGACATCATCTTGCGGGCCTCGAAGAACCGCTCGACCAGGCCCTTCACCGCGCTGACCTCGACACCGGAGCCCTTGGCGATACGGGCGCGGCGCGAGCCGTTGATGATCGTCGGGTCCTGGCGCTCGCCCGGGGTCATCGACTTGATGATCGCGGCCGTGCGGTCGACGTCGCGCTCGTCGATGTTGTTGATCTGGTCCTTGATCTGGCCCATGCCCGGCATCATGCCGAGCAGCTTGGAGATGGAGCCCATCTTCCGGACCTGCTCCATCTGGGCCAGGAAGTCGTCCAGGGTGAAGTCCTGGCCCTTCTTGGACGCCAGCTTGGAGGCCATCTTCTCGGCCTCTTCCTGGCTGAACGTCTTCTCCGCCTGCTCGATCAGGGTGAGCAGGTCACCCATGTCGAGGATGCGGGAGGCCATCCGGTCCGGGTGGAAGGCGTCGAAGTCGTCGAGCTTCTCGCCGCTGGAGGCGAACATGATCGGCTTGCCGGTCATGTGGCGGATCGACAGGGCGGCACCACCGCGGGCGTCACCGTCGAGCTTGGAGAGCACCACGCCGTCGAAGCCGACGCCGTCGCGGAAGGCCTCGGCGGTGTTGACCGCGTCCTGACCGATCATCGCGTCGACGACGAAGAGGATCTCGTCCGGAGAGACGGCGTCGCGGATGTCCGCGGCCTGCTGCATCATCTCCTGGTCGATGCCGAGGCGGCCGGCGGTGTCCACGATCACGATGTCGTGGACCTTGGACTTCGCGAAGTCGATGGAGTCCTTGGCGACCTTGACCGGGTCACCGACGCCGTTGCCCGGCTCGGGCGCGTACACCGCGACGCCGGCGCGATCGGCGACGACGCTCAGCTGGTTGACGGCGTTCGGGCGCTGGAGGTCGGCGGCGACCAGCAGCGGGGAGTGACCCTGCTCCTTGAGCCACTTGGCGAGCTTGCCCGCGAGCGTGGTCTTACCGGCACCCTGGAGACCGGCCAGCATGATCACGGTCGGGGGCTGCTTGGCGAAGCGCAGCCGGCGCGTCTCGCCGCCCAGGATGGTCACCAGCTCGTCGTTGACGATCTTCAGGACCTGCTGGCCGGGGTTCAGCGCCTTGGAGACCTCGGCGCCGAGGCACCGTTCCTTGACGTTCTTGATGAACGCGCGGACGACGGGGAGGGCGACATCGGCTTCGAGGAGCGCGATGCGGATGTCCCGGGCCGTGGCGTCGATGTCCGCCTCGGAGAGCCGGCCTTTTCCGCGGAGGTTTTTGAAGGTCGCGCTAAGGCGGTCGGAGAGGGTATCGAACACGGCGGCGTCGGTCCTCGGGGTCGGGGGCGTTTGGGATTGCCCTCCAGGGTATCCGGCCTGGCAAGTAAATCGTCCCCGCCCACGATAAGCAGCGGGCGGGGACGACCCCCGCGTCTGCGGGGAGCACGTGGCATCCATGTCGGCCTCACTCAGGCGTCCCGGATCACCCCGCGTCCGCGGGGAGCACATCCGGTAAACGCATGACATGACCGGAAGGTCACGCCCGCAGGGTCTCCTCCAGCACACGCGCGACCGAGGCCGCGTCCTGGCTCGGCAGCGGCTCGCCCACCGCGCTGGTGACGTAGAACGCGTCGACGGCGTTGGCCCCGAGCGTCGAAACATGGGCGCTGCGCACGCGTACCCCGGCCTTCTCCAGAGCCCGTCCGAGCCGGAACAGCAGGCCAGGGGCATCCTGGGCCCGGACCTCGATCACCGTGGCGTGGCGGGAGGCGGCCGGGGCGACCGTCACCCGGGGCGGGGGCGGGACCACGCCGCGCCTCCTCGGGTAGGCCGCGTCGCGTTCGGTGAGGCGGCCGGCGATGTCCAGGGTGCCGTCGAGGGCCCGGACGAGGTCGGCGCGCAGGCGGGCCGCCTGGGGCAGGGAGCCGTACTCGGCGGCGACGCGCCAGTCCAGCAGCAGGACCGGGCCGTCGCCCACGTCGGCCGGGAGCCGCACGGTGCCCAGTTCCGCGGTGCGGACCGTCAGCCGGTGCAGGGCGAGGACGCCGGCGACCGCGGGCAGCACGCCCGGCTGGTCCGGTACGGCGATGAGCAGCTCCACGCCGAGGGGCTCGGGCTGCCCGGACGGCTCCTCGCCGGTGCGGGGTTCCGGCCGGGCGCTCAGGGCGAGCACCGGGCCGCCCGTGCGGTGCGCCTCGACGGCGAGCCGCTCGTGCTCGGCGCTGGGCGCGGCCTCCTCCGGCTCGGGCGGGGCGTCCCCGGCGAGTACCGCCGAGACCCGTTTGACCAGGTCGGCGACCAGCGAGCCGCGCCATGCGGACCAGGCGGCCGGGCCGGTGGCCAGCGCGTCCGCCTCGGTCAGGGCGTGCAGCAGTTCCAGCGTGCCCTGTGTGCCGACCGCGTCGGCGACGGCGCGGACGGTGGCCGGGTCGTCCAGGTCGCGCCGGGTGGCCGTCTCGATGAGCAGAAGGTGATGGCGTACGAGCGTGCAGAGCACCGCCGTGTCCGCGGGGTCGAAGCCGATGCGCGTGGCGACGTCCCGGGCGATGGTCTCGCCGGCCACGGAGTGGTCGCCGGGCCAGCCCTTGCCGATGTCGTGCAGCAGGGCGGCGACCAGGAGCAGGTCGGGGCGGCCGACGCCGCGGGTCAGTTCGGCGGCGCGGACCGCCGTCTCGATCAGGTGCCGGTCCACCGTCCAGACGTGGACGGCGTTGCGCTGCGGGCGGCAGCGGACCCGCTCCCAGTCGGGCAGCACACGGCTGATGAGGCTCTCCGCCTCCAGCGCCTCCCAGACCTCGACGGTCGGCGGGCCCGAGCCGAGCAGGGTGACGAGCTGCTCGCGCGCCTCGGCGGGCCAGGGCGTGGGCAGGGAGCGTACGGTCGCCGCCATGCGCCGGACGGCGTGCGGGGAGAGCGGGAGGCCGGCCTGTGCGGCGGCGGCCGCGGCGCGCAGCGGCAGTACGGGGTCGCGTTCGGGGCGCGCGGCGCGGGCGAGCACCACTTCGCCGTCCTGCTCGACCACGCCCTCGGCGAGCGGGGAGCGTTCCGCGGACTGCTTGCCGCCGGCCAGCATGGCGCGCAGCCGCGGGCGTACGGAGCGCGACCTGAGCACGCGCGCCACCTCGCGCCAGGTGACGTCACTGGCGTACGAGATCACGCGCGCGGCCTCGTAGACCTGCCGCAGCAGGGTGTCGGCGTCCAGGAGGCCCAGCTCGGCGGCGACCTGGTCCTGTTCCTGGAGGGCGAGGCGGTCGGTGGCGCGGCCGGTGGCGAGGTGCAGGGCGTCGCGTACGTCGAGCAGGCGGCGCCGGGCGTCGTCGAGGCCCGCGCGCGGGGCGTCGGCCAGCCAGGACGCGGCGACGGCGCGCAGGGCGGTGGCGTCTCTGAGGCCACCGCGGGCCTCCTTGAGGTCGGGTTCCAGGAGGTACTGGAGCTCGCCCTGGCGCTCGGCGCGCTCGGCGCACAGTTCCTGGAGTTCGGGGAGCCGTTTGGGAGCCTGGGCGCGCCAGTCGGCGAGGACGGCCGTACGCAGTCCGGCGGTGAGGGCGGGGTCGCCGGCGAGGTGGCGGGCGTCGAGGAGGCCGAGCTGGACCTTGAGGTCGTCGCCGGCGGTGCGGCGGGCCTCCGCGGGGGTGCGCACCGAGTGGTCCAGGGCGAGGCCGAGGTCCCAGACGGGGTACCAGAGCCGGTCGGCCAGGGTGGCGACCGTGCGGGGGTCGGCGCCGTCGTGCAGCAGGAGGATGTCGAGGTCGCTGCGCGGGGAGAGCTCGCCGCGCCCGTAGCCGCCGACGGCGACCAGGGAGATGCCGCCGAGGTCGGCGGCGGCCGTGTCGAAGAGGCTCTTCAGCCAGTCGTCGGTCAGCTCGGCGAGGGCGGCGCGGCGCGGGGGCCCGGTCGGCGCGCCCTCGGTGAGGAGGCGCAGCCGGGCCGCCGCGTAGCCGCCGGGTCCGGGGTCCTCTGCGTCGTTGCGAACGTCCGTGCTCGTCACCCGGCGACTCCTGTCCTTCGTCTCGCGGTCTTCCCTCGACGGCTTCCCCCGGTCCCCGCCTGACAGCTTCCCTCCGCCGGCCGCCTGACGGACGCGTCCGGCGGCCCCGTCGGAGCGCCTGTCAGGCGGCCGCGGTCAGAGCGCATCCGGTCCGCGTTCGCCGGTGCGGACCCGTACGGCCGTGCCCGCACCCGACGGCTCCAGTCCTTCGGTCTCCCGCCCTTACCTCGACAGCTTCTCCCCCGCCCCCGCCTGACAGCTTCCCTCCGCCGGCCGCCTGACGGACGCGTCCGGCGGCCCCGTCGGAGCGCCTGTCAGGCGGCCGCGGTCAGAGCGCGTCCGGTCCGCGTTCGCCGGTGCGGACCCGTACGGCCGTGTCTACGGGGACGGACCAGACCTTGCCGTCGCCGATCTTGCCGGTGCGGGCGGCCTTGACGACGACCTCGATCAGCTGGTCGGCGTCGTCGTCCTCGGCGAGGACCTCGATGCGCACCTTGGGGACGAGGTCGACGGTGTACTCGGCCCCGCGGTAGACCTCGGTGTGGCCGCGCTGCCGGCCGTATCCGCTGGCCTCGGTGACGGTGAGGCCGTGGACGCCGAAGGCCTGGAGGGCTTCCTTGATCTCGTCGAGCCGGTGGGGCTTCACGACGGCGGTGATGAGCTTCATGCGTCCACCTTCCTGGACTTCGGGGCGGTGGGCGCGGGGGCGGCGGCGGGGGCGGACGCGACGACTCCGCCGCCGGCGCCGCTGAAGTCGTACGCGGTCTCGGCGTGTTCCGCCTGGTCGATGCCGGAGACCTCCTCGTCCTCGGTGACCCGCATCCCCATGGTCCTGTCGAGGACGAAGGCGAGGAGCGCAGAGACGATCAGGGAGTAGGCGAGGACGGCGAAGACACCGGCGCACTGCTTCCACAGCTGGTCGAGGCCGCCGCCGTAGAAGAGGCCCTTGGCGTCGGACTGGCCGCGGCCGCTGGCGAAGAAGCCGATCAGCAGGGAGCCGGCGATGCCGCCGACCAGGTGGACGCCGATGACGTCGAGGGAATCGTCGTAGCCGAGCTTGTACTTCAGACCGACGGCCATGGCGCACAGGACGCCGGCGATGGCGCCGACGGCGATCGCGCCGAGCGGGGTGACCGCGCCACCGGCGGGGGTGATGGCGACCAGGCCGGCGACGGCGCCGGAGGCTGCGCCCAGGGTGGTGAAGGCGCCGTGGCGGATCTTCTCGTAGGCGAGCCAGGCGAGCATGGCGGCGGCGGCGGCGATCTGGGTGTTGACGAACATCAGCGCGCCGACGCCGTCGTCGTTGCCGAGCCAGGAGCCGGCGTTGAAGCCGAACCAGCCGAACCACAGCAGTCCAGCGCCGAGCATGACCAGCGGGAGGCTGTGCGGGCGCATCGGGTCCTTCTTGAAGCCGACGCGCTTGCCGATCACGAGGATCACGCCGAGTGCGGCGGCGCCCGCGTTGATGTGGACGGCCGTACCGCCCGCGAAGTCGATCACTCCGAGGTCGAAGGCCCAGCCGCCGGTGCCCCAGACCCAGTGCGCGACCGGGAAGTAGACGACGGTGGCCCACAGGGCGATGAACAGCGCCCACGCCGTGAACTTGACGCGGTCGGCGAGGGCGCCGCTGATCAGGGCGGGCGTGATGATCGCGAACATCAGCTGGAAGACGGCGAAGACGAGCACCGGGATGGTGTAGCCGTCCCAGAGCTCCGCCTTGCCGATGCCGCCGAATCCGACGTAGTCGGAGGTCCAGCCGATCAGCGAGCCCTTGTCGGTGCCGAAGGCGAGGGAGAAGCCGTACAGCACCCAGAGCAGGGTGATGATGCCGAGGCTGATGAAGCTCATCATCAGCATGTTCAGGGTGCTCTTGACGCGGACCATGCCTCCGTAGAAGAAGGCCAGTCCCGGGGTCATGAGCATCACCAGGGCGGAACAGATGAGCATGAAGCCTGTGTTCGCGGCAGACAGCTGGGGTGTCTGCGCGGCAAGCGTGATGGCGGGTGGGGCCATCGGCGTCTCCTCGCGTGCGGGTCCGGTTCGGTGAGGGCTGGGCCGGTGGTGCGCCTTGAGCGTGGCGCAGCGCGGTTTCAGCTTCGGACCCCTCGGTGTTTCACCGGGGTGACGAAGACTCCCGAGGTGTTACGTGTCCGTTTCGCGACGCCATCGCGAAATGCACCGCAACTATCCATTGAGGAACCACGACGGCGGGCAACCACGTCCGCGAGAGCGGCACCGGTTTAGGCGCAAAAAGGGGACCGGCCGCGGACGGCCTTCCGATGACCTGGCATGGGGGAGCCGAGTCGGGCAGTTCGGGAGGGCCGGCCGCGACCGGGGCTGGTCAGACCGCCTGGGCGGCGGTCTCGGGCAGGTCCACGGCGAGTTGGTCGGTGAGACCGACGATCTCGGCGAGGTCGCCGAAGTCGCGGGCTGCGGTGTCGACGGTCTTGCGGATACGGGTGCTCACGCGTTCGGAACGGACCTTCTTGGCGATGTCCATGGCCTGGGAGGCATACCGCGTGCTCTCCTCGGGCTCGCGGCGCAGCAGGTGCACGGTGGCCATGCCGATCAGGTTCAGGGCGTACGACCGCTGGTGCTCGGAGTCGTCGGCGAAGAGTTTGACGGCCCGGCGCATCAGGGGTTCGGCGAGGGAGGCGTAGGCGGGGCTGCGGCCGGCCACGTAGGCGAGGTCGCGATAGGAGTGGGAGTTCTCGCCGCACAGCTCGGCCTCGGAGAAGAAGCGGATCCAGTCGGGGTCCGGCTCGTCCCACTCGTCGGCCTCGCGGAAGCTCTCCTCGGCCATCCGCACGGCGCGTTTGCACTTGCCGGGCTGGCCCATGTTGGCGTAGGCGCGGGCCTCCATCGCATACAGCATGGACTGGGTGCGGGGGCTCGCGCAGTCGCGGCTGCCGTACTGGGCGAGGTGGATCAGCTCCAGGGCGTCGTCGGGCCGGCCGAGGTGGATCATCTGGCGGCTCATGCTGGAGAGGATGTACGAGCCGAGCGGCTTGTCGCCGGCCTCCTTGGCGGCGTGCAGGGCGAGGACGAAGTACTTCTGCGCGGTGGGCTGGAGCCCGATGTCGTAGCTCATCCAGCCGGCCAGTTCGGCGAGTTCGGCGGCGACCTTGAAGAGCTTGCGGGTGGTGGGCTCGGACTGGGGTTCCTGGAGGAGGTCGGTGACCTCGTGCAGTTGCCCGACGACCGCCTTGCGGCGCAGGCCGCCGCCGCACTGGGCGTCCCAGCGGCGGAACATCACCGTGGTGGTCTCCAGCAGCTCCAATTCGGGCTTGGACAGGCGGCCGGGGCGGCGGCGCTCGGCGGCGTCGGAGTCCGGCCGCGGCTCCTGCGGTGCGCAGGGGCCGGACTGCGGGGGGACGAGCCAGCGCTGCATGGGCTCGATGAGCGAGGGCCCGGCGGACAGGCCCAGTGAGGTGCCCAGGAAGCCGCGGCGGGCCAGCATCAGGTCGCTGCGCGAGTACTCGCTGAGCAGGGCCACCGTCTGGGGGCCGGTCCAGGGGAGGTCGACGCCGGACACGGAGAGTGTCTGCCGGGTGGCGCGCAGACCGAGGTCCTCGACGGAGACGACGCAGCCGAACCGCTCGGAGAACAGGTCGGAGAGGATCCGCGGGATGGGCTCGCGCGGGTTCTCGCCGTCCAGCCAGCGGCGCACCCGGGAGGTGTCGGTGGAGATGTGGTTGGCCCCCAACTGGCGGGCCCGCCGGTTCACTTGACGAGCCAGCTCGCCCTTCGACCAGCCGCTGCGCACGAACCACGAGCCGAGCAGCTCATTGGGGCGCTTGTCAGCGTTCGTACCGCCACCGCCGTTGCCGCCCACTGGAACGCCCCCATCCCTGAGACCACGTGTCGTCGAGTGCGCCAAGCCCTATCAGAATGCCGGGAACCACGGCCCCCCGTCCGCCACTTCTCACTCTTCGAACGGGATCCCGGGATGCCTCCGGCATACCCGGGGATGCATGTGCCTCACCGTCTTGTGCACTCAAAGTAATCCTACGATCACCCGTCCAGCCATGGTGATCCCGGAAACGCCACCATTCGCCACCCCATCGAATGAACTCACGGACGCCGCGGCGCGATTCACTTGACATAGGACGGCGAGAAGTAGGCGGAGCGGTGCACTCAGGGGCGCGCGCAGTCGGGCTCACCACCCAGAACGCTTCGGGGCGCCAGGCGTTTCCCAGGGAGGCGAGGGGTAGCCGGACCCGTGACGTCACGTTCCGCTTCCGTCCCGCTCCGCGTCGTAACCACCGGCGCGCTGGACCCGTTGGAGGGGGCATGGACTTCACGATCGGCGGCCTTCGCGAGATCCGCTCCGGCGCGCGGCGACGCGGCCGTTCGTCGGACTGCACCGCCGTCGCCGAGTTCACGGGGCTGTGGGACTGGGACGTGGTACCGGGCGCGCGGGCGGCGGCGGGCGCGTGTTCGTGCGGCCGGGCCGACTGCCGCGCGCCGGGCGCACATCCGCTGGAGTTCGCGTCACCGGTGTCCGCGGGCGCGACGCTCGACGAGGTCACGAAGGCGTGGGGCGAGTTCCCCGGCGCCGCGGTGATGCTGCCGGTCGGCCGCGCCTTCGACGTGATCGAGGTGGCCGAGGCCGCGGGGCGCCGCGCGCTGGTCCGCCTGGAGCGCATGGGCCTCCCCCTCGGCCCGGTCACCGCCACCCCGGACGGCCGCGCCCAGTTCTTCGTCGCCCCGGGCGCCGCCGCTGAGCTGCCCGCGCTGCTCTACCGCATGGGCTGGGACGATCCGTACACCCTGGACCTGAGCGGACTCGGCCCCGGTACGTACATCACGGCGCCGCCCTCGGACCGCGGCGGCCTCGGCCCGGTGCGCTGGCTCCGACCCCCCGCCCTGGACTCGGCGACCCGTCCGCCGGCGGCCCGCCTGCTCCTGGGAACGCTCGCCTACGTGGCGCACCGGTCGCGAGCCTGAGCAAGCACAGGGGCTCAGTCCCGAGAGACCTACACACTCGGGAGACGTACACGAATGAAACCCCCGCCCCCGTCGGTCAGACGGGGCGGCCGGGCGGCGGCCTGGGCCCCCCGCCCTGGACTCGGCGACCCGCCCGCCGGCGGCCCGCCTGCTCCTGGGAACGCTCGCCTACGTGGCGCACCGGTCGCGAGCCTGAGCAAGCACAGGGGCTCAGTCCCGAGAGACCTACACACTCGGGAGACGTACACGAACGAAGCGCCCGCCCAGTCGGTCAGACGGGGGCGGGCGCTTCTTCGGCTGCTGCGGGGTTCGTGGCCGCGTCAGTCTCCGATAAGGGCGTCAATGAACGCCTCCGGGTCGAAGGGCGCCAGGTCGTCGGCACCCTCGCCGAGGCCGATCAGCTTGACGGGCACACCGAGTTCGTTCTGGACGGCGATCACGATGCCGCCCTTGGCCGTGCCGTCGAGCTTGGTGAGCACGATGCCGGTGATGTCGACGACCTCGCTGAAGACGCGCGCCTGGATCAGGCCGTTCTGGCCGGTGGTGGCGTCGAGGACGAGCAGCACCTCGTCGATCGGCGCCTGCTTCTCCACCACGCGCTTGACCTTGCCGAGCTCGTCCATGAGGCCGGTCTTGGTGTGCAGACGGCCGGCCGTGTCGATGAGCACGACGTCGGCGCCGAGCTCCTTGCCCTCCTTCACCGCGTCGAAGGCGACGGAGGCGGGGTCGCCGGCCTCCGGGCCGCGCACGGTGTGGGCGCCGACCCGCTCGCCCCAGGTCTGGAGCTGGTCGGCGGCGGCGGCACGGAAGGTGTCGGCGGCGCCCAGGACCACGCTGTTGCCGTCGGCCACGAGGACGCGGGCGAGCTTGCCGGTGGTGGTGGTCTTGCCGGTTCCGTTGACGCCGACGATCATCACGACGCCCGGCTTGCTGGCCTCCGGCTCGGTCCTGACCGTGCGGTCGATGTCAGGGCCGATCACCTTGAGGAGCTCCTCGCGCAGCAGCGCGCGCAGCTGGTCGGGGGTGCGGGTGCCGAGCACCTTGACGCGCTCACGCAGGCGCTCGACCAGTTGCTGGGTGGGCTGCACGCCGACGTCGGCGGCGAGCAGGGTGTCCTCGACCTCCTCCCAGGTCTCGTCGTCGAGGTGCTCGCGGGACAGCAGCGAGAGCAGGCCCTTGCCGAGGGCGTTCTGCGAGCGCGCGAGGCGGGAGCGGAGGCGGACCAGGCGTCCGGCGGTGGGCTCGGGGACCTCGAGTTCGGGGACCGGGAGCTCTTCGACGACGGGAGGTTCCTCGACCGCGGTCGGCGCCGAGCCGCCGGGGAGGTCGACCTCCTCTATCGTCCGGGTCGGTTCGTCGCGTGGGGTCTCGGCCTCGTCGCCGACATGCGGCTCGGCCGGGGGCGCGGTGAGGTCGGGTGCCGACGGGGGCGGCGGGGGCAGCGACTTCCTGCGCATGCCGCCGACGACGAGCCCGCCGATCGCGGCGAGCACGACCACGGCGATGACTACAGCAAGGATGACGGTTTCCATAACCCGTCCAGTATCCATCGCCGCCCCTCGCGGACCGCTGCTCTGTGGAAGGGGAATTTCCGCATGCCACCGGAGCGCTGTTTTCGTGGCTCCGCGTCCGGTCCGACAACCCAGTTCTTCGTAGCTTCCTCCAAAACAACTCTGGATTTTTGGGACATTAGTCGGACTAACGTACGATGTTTCACTATGAGCACCACCGCCCCACACGATGGCGCCCTCGAGAATCCCCCCGTCCCCTCGGAACCCTCCGGCCTGGAGACCCGCGGCCTGGAACCGGTCCCCCACACCGAACGCACCGCGAAGACCCGCGGTCTTGTTCCCACCTGGATCGCCGCCAACATCAGCGTGCTGCTGCTGACCATGGGCGCGAGCCTGGCCGTGACGTTCGGCCTCAACTTCTGGCAGGCCCTCGTGGTCGGCGTCGCGGCGCCCGTCGTGTCGTACGGCCTGGTCGGTCTGATCGGCATCGCCGGCAAGCGCGGCGGAGCGCCCGGCATGGCACTGTCCCGCGCGGTGTTCGGCCAGCGCGGCAATCTGCTCCCCGGCTCCCTGATCTGGATCGCCCGCTGGGGCTGGGAGACGATCAACGCGGTGACCGGCGCGTACGCGCTGCTGACCGTGCTGGACATCGTCTGCGGCATCAGGACCAACACCGCCCTGATCGTCGCCACGCTGCTGTTCTTCGTGATCGCGACGTTCGCGATCTCCGGCCTGGGCATCGGTGCGCTCCAGCGCTGCAACCGGTGGGCGACCTGGCTGTTCGGCGGCTTCTCGGTCCTGGTCCTCGGCTATCTCGCCGTGCACACGGACTGGGGCAAGGTCTTCGGGCAGAGCGCCGGCTCCACGGCCTCGCTGATCGCCGGCATCGGCCTGATCGCCGCGGGCGGCATCAGCTGGGTGCCCGCGGCGCCGGACTTCACCCGCTACCTGCCGCGCACGGCCTCGTCGGCGGCGATCGTGCGCAACACGGTCGGCGGCGCCGGGATCGTCGTCCTCCCCATGGTGCTCATGGGCGCCGTGATGGCGTCCTCGACGCCGGACCTCGCCACGGCGACCGACCCGGTCTCCTTCCTCGGCAAGATCCTTCCCCTCTGGCTCGCGGTGCCCTACCTCCTCATCGCCGTGGTCGGCATGCTGCTGATCAACTCGATGTCCATGTACTCGGCGGGCTTCACCGCGCAGACCCTCGGCATCCGGATCCCGCGCCACTGGGCGGTCTCCGTCAACGCGGTGATCTCGCTGCTCCTCGGCGGCTTCCTGATGCTGGTGGCCACGAGCTTCATGGGCGCCTTCATCGCCTTCCTGTCGATGCTCGCGGTGGCCTTCTCGGCCTGGGTGGGCGTGTTCGGCGCGGACATGCTGCGCCGTAGGGAGTACGACGCGAAGGCCCTGCTCGACACCACGCGCACCAGCGCCTACTGGTACCGGGGCGGCTTCTCCCCCGCCGCGATCGCGGCCTGGGCGCTCGGCCTCGGCACGGGGCTCGTGTTCACCAAGTCCGACTGGTTCACCGGCCCGCTCGCCTCGAACAACCCGGTCGGCCAGTACGGCCTCGGCTGGGTGGTGGCCATCGTCGTCTCGGGCCTGCTCTACGTCGTACTGCCCAAGCCGGCCGTGCAGACCTCGGAGCCGGAGCCGGCCCAGGAGCCGGTGGCGGTAGCCGCCTGACCCCGGCGACCCGCACCCCCACCACGCCGAAGCCGTCCCCCGCACTGGAGCTTGTCCGCTCCGGGTGCGGGGGACGGCTCATGTACGGGGGACCTGCCGTGGTGGGTGGGTGCAGGCGGGTGCGGGCGGCCAGATCGACCTCGTACCGGACGATCCCGGCCTTCACCAGCGGCCCCCCGCACGAACTCCGGGACCGCAGCGCCGTCATGAGCGCCTCGTGGTCGAAGGGCGGCACGTCGACCATGCCCGCGACCAGGATCTCGCCCTGGCCAGCGACCGGACCGGCGTCGGTCACGTACGGCATGGCGTTCGAGGGCACCGTCATCCGGCAGCCGATGACACCGGCCAGGTCCGGTGAGGCGATCGCCGCGACCGAGGTACAGACCCCGTGATGCCGCGCGCCCACCGGAACTGCACGAAAAAGCCGTACTGCCCCGGCTCACACTCGGTGAACCGGGGCAGTACGGCTTACGGGGGTCGAGGAGCGGGCAGCGGGGACTTGGCCCGGCTCCTCGAGTCTGCGGAGAGAGTGGGGCTAGCCCATCTCCTCCAGCGCCTTGCCCTTCGTCTCCTTCACGAACTTCAGGACGAACGGGATGGAGAGCGTGGCGAAGATCGCGTAGATCACGTAGGTGCCGGAGAGGTTCCAGTCGGCCAGTGACGGGAAGCTCGCGGTGATGGCCCAGTTGGCGATCCACTGCGCGGAGGCGGCCACACCCAGGGCGGCGGCGCGGATCTTGTTCGGGAACATCTCACCGAGGAAGACCCAGACGACCACACCCCAGGACAGGGCGAAGAAGAGGACGAACACGTGAGCGGCGACCAGCGCGACCCAGCCCGGCGTGGCGGGGAGCTTGCCGTCGACCAGGTGGTACGAGAACGCCCAGGCCTCCAGGGCGAGGCCGAGCGCCATGCCGACGGAGCCGATGAGCGCCAGCGGCTTGCGGCCGATGCGGTCCACGAAGATCATCGCGATCACGGTGCCGACGATGTTGATGATCGACGTCGTGAAGGAGTACAGGAACGACTCCGTCGGGTCGACGCCGACCGACTGCCACAGCGTCGAGGAGTAGTAGAACGCGACGTTGATGCCGACGAACTGCTGGAAGACCGAGAGGCCGATACCGATCCAGACGATCGGCTTGAAGAAGAAGCCGCCGCCGAGCAGGTCCTTGAAGGTGGACTTGTGCTCGCTCTTCATGGCGTGCTCGATCTCGACGACGCGGGCGTTCAGATCGACCTTGTCGCCCTCGACCTCCCTGAGCACCTCTCGGGCGCGCTCGCGCTTGCCGATGGAGAGCAGGAAGCGTGGCGACTCCGGGATCGCGAAGGAGAGCAGGCCGTAGAGGACGGCCGGGATGACCATGACGCCGAGCATGACCTGCCAGGCCTCGACACCCAGGAGCTGACCGCGCTGGTCACCGTCGGCGGCGTTCAGGATGCCCCAGTTGACCAGCTGCGAGACGGCGATGCCGATGACGATCGCGGCCTGCTGGAAGGAGCCGAGGCGTCCGCGGTACGCGGCCGGGGAGACCTCGGCGATGTAGGCGGGGCCGATGACGGAGGCCATACCGATGGCGAAACCGCCGATGATGCGCCAGAAGGCGAGATCCCACAGCGCGAAGGGCAGCGCGGAACCGACGGCGCTGACCGTGAAGAGGACGGCGGAGATCTGCATGCAGCGGATGCGGCCGATGCGGTCGGCTATGCGACCCGCCGTCGCGGCGCCGATGGCGCAGCCGATCAGTGCGATGGCGATGACCTGGGCCAGGGTCGCGGAGCCGATGTCGTAACGGCTTCGGATGGCCTCGACGGCTCCGTTGATCACGGCACTGTCGTAGCCGAAGAGGAAGCCGCCCATCGCGGCCGCCGCCGCGATGAAGATGACGTGCCCGAGATGCTCGGGATGGGCCGTCCTGGCTCCTGGCTGAGGTGCCTGCGCTGTGCTGGTCACGTAAAACTCCTCGGGCCACCGGCAACGCTGCCGGGGTGGGGGGCAAGCCCCTTCAGGTTTCCAGTGGCGCACAGGAGCGCGCCGCTCACACCTGAAGGTAAAAGCAACGTTGCAGAGACTATGCCTTCAAGTTTCGAAGTCAATAGCCCGTCGACTGTGACGTTCGAGATAGAACGACGCGCCTTCGCTTCACTTCTTGAAATTGATGTAGGAGAAGTGGTCGTCCGACCGGGTGAAGTGGGTCAGCGGAGCCGCTGACTGATGACCTTCGAGACGCCGTCACCCTGCATGGAGACGCCGTACAGCGCGTCCGCGACCTCCATCGTGCGCTTCTGATGGGTGATCACGATCAGCTGCGAGGCCTCCTGGAGCTCCTGCATGATGCGGATCAGCCGCTGGAGATTGGTGTCGTCGAGGGCGGCCTCGACCTCGTCCATCACATAGAAGGGACTGGGCCGCGCCTTGAAGATCGACACCAGGAGCGCGACGGCCGTCAGCGACCGCTCCCCGCCGGAGAGCAGGGAGAGCCGCTTGACCTTCTTGCCCGGCGGACGCGCCTCGACGTCCACGCCGGTGGTGAGCATGTTGTCGGGATCGGTCAGGACCAGCCGGCCCTCGCCGCCGGGGAAGAGCCTGCTGAACACGCCCTCGAACTCACGGGCCGTGTCCCGGTAGGCCTCGGTGAAGACCTGCTCGACGCGCTCGTCGACCTCCTTCACCACCTGAAGGAGGTCGGCGCGCGTCTTCTTCAGGTCCTCCAGCTGCTCACTGAGGAACTTGTGGCGTTCCTCCAGCGCCGCGAACTCCTCCAGCGCGAGCGGGTTCACCTTGCCGAGCTGCTGGTACGCCCGCTCGGCGGCCTTGAGCCGCTTCTCCTGCTCGGCCCGGACGAACGGACGCGGCAAGTTGCGCGGGTCCTCCGGGTCCTCGGGCAGTTCCTCGCCCTCGGCCAGGGGCGACGGCGGCACCGGCTGCCGCGGACCGTACTCGGCGACGAGCCCCGCCGGCTCCACCCCGAGCTCCTCCAGTGCCTTCGTCTCCAGTTGCTCGATGCGCAGCCGCTTCTCCGCGCCGAGCACCTCGCCCCGGTGGACGGAGTCGGTCAGCTTGTCGAGTTCGGCCTTCAGATCACGGCCCGTGGTGCGGGCGGTGGCCAGCTCCTGCTCCCGGAGCGCCTTGGCCGCCTCGGCGGCGGCGCGCTCCCGCTCGGCCCGGCCGACCGACACCTCGACGTGCGCGAGCAACTGGCGCGCTCCTGAGGCGACGGCCGCCGCGACATCCGCCTCGTACCGCAGCCGGGCGCACCGCTGCTCGGTCCGCGCGCGTGCCTCGCGTTCCGCGCGGGCACCCCGGTCGAGCGCGTCGGCCCGGCCCGCGAGCCCCTTGACCCGTTCCTCGTGCGTACGGACCTGGAGGCGGGCCTCCATCTCGGTCTGGCGGGCGTTGGCGCCGTCGGCGGCGAGCCGGTCGCGGGCCGAGGTGTCGGGCTCCTCCTCGACCGGCATCTCCTCGGCGACGGCCAGCCGTTCGGCCAGTTCCCCCACCTCCTGTACGGCCCGGTCGAGCGCCTCCTGCGCTCGGGCCGCCGCGGCGGTGGACCGCTCGGCCTCGCCCGCGGCTCCACGTGCCTGACCGGCGAGCCGGCCGAGCTGCTGGGAGACGGACGACTTCTCGCGGTCGGCGGCCCGGCGCCGCTCCCCCAGTTCCTCGACCAGGGCCGCACACTCCGTGCGCCGCGCGGCCGCCCGGTGCTCGGCCCCGGCCAGTTCCTCGCACCGTACGGCCAGCTCGTCCAGCTCGGCCGCGGCCTCGTCCACGGAGGCCTGCACTTCGAGCAGGCTCGGCGCCCCGGCGGACCCGCCGTGCGCGAAGTGCGCCCCGAGCAGATCGCCCTCGGCGGTGACCGCGGTCAGTTCCGGGCGGGCGTGGACGAGTTCCTCGGCGTCCTCCAGGGTGGCGACGACGACGATCCCGCGCAGCAACCGGTGTACGGCGGGCAGGAGTTCGGCCGGACCGCGGACGAGGTCGGCGGCGAAGGGGAAGCCCTGCTGGCTGTCGGCGGCGGGCGGAGCCGGGTCCTCCGGCGCTCCCGCCAGGAGCAGGGTCGCCCGGCCGGCGTCCTGTTTACGCAGGAGCCGGATGGCCTCCGCCGCCGCGGCGGGGTTGGTCACGGCGAGCGCGTCGGCCGCCGCGCCGAAGGCCGCGGCCAGCGGCACCTCGTGGCCCGGGGGCACCGTCAGCAGTTCGGCCGCGGGACCGAGCAGTCCGGTGAGCCGGTCCCGTGCCTCCAGCAGCGCGCCGGTGCCGTCCTTGCGGCGCAGGCCCAGCGCGAGCGCCTCGTGCCGGGCCTGGGTCGCGGCGCGCCTGCGCTCCGCCGCGGTGGCCGCCTCCCGCGCCGCCGTCAGTTCGGCCTCCGCCTCCGCGAGCCGGTCCTTGGCGGCCTCGTGCCGCTCACCCAGCTCCGCGTCGCCGGCGTCGAGGCCGTCGACCTCGGCCTGGAGCGCCTCGTACTCCTCCTGCGCCGCGGCCGCACGCTCCTGGGCCTCGTCGCGGGCGGCGGACAGCCGGTCGATCTCCGCCTGGGCGGACGCGGCGCGTGAACGGGCCGCCCCCACCTGCCCGTTGAGCCGGGCGAGCCCCTCGCGGCGATCGGCGATGGCGCGGGCGACGTCCTTCAACCGCCGTTCCTCGACGGCGAGTTCGCGCTCCAGCTCGCCGCGATGGGCGACGGTGTCGTCGAGCGCGTGCCGGGCGGCCTCCAGGGCGGCTTCCAGTTCGGCCTCCTGCTCGCGGATGCGGGCGGCCTCGCGCTCCATGTCCTCGGGGTCGCGGCCCCGCCGTTCCTCGGGGGGCGCGGACGTCGCGCTCTTCACGCGGGCGTCGGCCAGCGAGATGGTGCCGCGGACGCGTTCGGCGAGCTGGGAGAGGTCGTACCAGGTCTGCTGGGCGCGCTGGAGACGGGGCGTGAGCCGCCGTACCTCGTCCTCCAGCAGGGCCTCGCGCTGGAGCGCCTCGCGCAGCTCCTGCTCGGCGGCCTCCTTGCGCCGCTTCAGCTCGGCCTCGTCGGCGATCTCGGTCATGAGCGCCTCCCGCAGCCGTACGAGATCGTCGGCCAGCAAGCGGAGCCGGGCATCGCGCAGGTCCGCCTGGATCACGGCGGCCCGGCGCGCCACCGCCGCCTGCCGGCCCAGCGGTTTGAGCTGGCGGCGCAGTTCGTCGGTCAGGTCCTGTACGCGGGCGAGGTTGGCCTGCATCGCGTCGAGCTTCCGCAGCGCCTTCTCCTTGCGCTTGCGGTGCTTGAGGACGCCGGCCGCCTCCTCGATGAAGGCGCGGCGGCCCATGGGGTCGGCGTGCAGGACGGAGTCGAGCTGGCCCTGGCCGACGATGACGTGCATCTCGCGGCCGATGCCGGAGTCGGAGAGGAGTTCCTGGATGTCGAGGAGCCGGCAGGTGTCCCCGTTGATCTGGTACTCGCTGCCGCCGTTGCGGAACATGATCCGCGTGATGGTGACCTCGGCGTACTCGATGGGCAGGGCCCCGTCGGAGTTGTCGATGGTCAGGGACACCTCGGCCCGGCCGAGCGGAGGACGCCCGGTGGTGCCGGCGAAGATGACGTCCTCCATCTTGCCGCCGCGCAGCGACTTGGCTCCCTGCTCGCCCATGACCCAGCTGAGCGCGTCCACGACGTTCGACTTGCCCGAGCCGTTCGGGCCGACCACGCAGGTGATCCCCGGCTCCAGCCGGAGCGTGGTCGCCGAGGCGAACGACTTGAACCCGCGGAGGGTCAGCGCCTTGAGGTGCACGCCGTTGGACTCTACCGTCCGCCGCTACCCCACTCCACGAACATGCGCAACCGCACGGTTTCGCGCATGAACATGCAGGGCACACCAGACGTTGAAGAGAGGGGAGCACGCGCGGGGGAACCGCAGGGGAAGAAAGAAGGGACGCCGAAGCGTCCCTTGCAACTCTGATGACAACTTAGCGGTTGATACGGGCGGCCCGACCGCTGCGTGTGCCGTCGTGGAGCAGTGCAGCGATCAGGTGAGCGCAGGCTCCGCCTGGTGTGCGTCGATGCTCTCCATGATCCTGTCGTGAGAAGCGGCAGCCGTCAGCGCGTCGTTCTCGGCCTGGATCCGTCCGAGCTCGGATTCCAGGTCCTGTACACGCTGCTGGAGCCGTCGCATCTCGGCGAGGAGTCGAGGGTCGGAGCCGCCGACGTAACCGAGAAGCGCCTTTGCCATGATGGATGGTCCTCCACACTGAGTGACCGACCGAATCGGTGTGGGTCGTGAGGGATCGCACCAGCGGTGCTTGACACTCTCAAGTGTTGCTCTGGCGTTGCTACATGCCAAACAGCTAAGGTGCGCGGGGCTTTCAGCGTCTCACCAAAAAGTTTGACGGTCAACACGATCACGCCCCGTATTGAGGGGCGTCCCCGGGGGGCGCGGGCCGGAAAAGCGGCGGCGCGATCTCACCTGCGGGGTCTCAGGGCGTAGCGATCATCCTCTTGCGCGAGCCTGCCACGACGAGCCGTTCTTGGCAACCACCAGGGAGTTTTCATACCGGAGAGCGCCCGCGGTCCGCTCCGCCGGGGCGGTGGAGCGGACCGCGCCGAGCACTCTCAGCGGATCGCGAAGCCGTCGTAACCGCCGCGAGGTGTGTCCCATATCTCGGTGACTCCGTCGACGCGGCCGGGCGTGTCGTCGCCCTGGAGCCAGTCGAGGAGTCCCTCGCATCCCTCCCGCGCCCCCTCGGCGACCACCTGGACCCGACCGTCGCCCAGGTTGACGGCGAAACCGCTCAGGCCGCCGATCTCCAGCGCCTTCGCCCTGGTGAACCAGCGGAAACCCACGCCCTGGACGTGCCCGCGCACCCAGGCGATCATCCGTACTTCCTCGCTCATGGGTGCAACCTAACCGGCCAATGTCTCCGGAGGCAGTTCCTCCCCTTGCGTCATGCGGTACCGTCCCGACCCAGTGAAGCTGATGTGAAACTCACTCGATCGAGTGAGCCGAGTTGACCACACGGACCACACGGACCACACGGACCACATGGGTCGCAGAGACCGCGGAGATCTCGCAGTGACGCGGGGGCCGCGGCCCCGGGGGCCTCCGGCTTGGGAGCTTGGGAGCTCAAGCGGGCCCCTGGCCGACCGCGAGGACGAGGAAGAGGGCAAGGGGATGGGACGCCACCGACGCTCAGCCGCCGGCCGCGCCGCCACGGGCCGCACCACGGGGGTCGAGGAAACCAGCGGTTCCGCCATGGGCGGTCACGATCCGCGGGGCAGGCACGGCGAGAGCCGCGGCCCGATGGGCATCGCGCCCTATCTGAACCCGGAGGCCTACGGGGACACCGCCGCGAGGAGCACGGCGTACCTCTACGCGACCGACGACGACTACGCCCGCGCCACGAACACGGCCGTCTTCCCCACGGCGGACGCTTTCACCCCGCAGCAGGCGCCCCGGGGCCGCGGCCACCGGCGCAAGAAGAAGGCCGCCACCCCCGTACGGACCGGACTGCTCGGCGTCTCCGCCGCCGTCGCCTTCGGAACGGTGGCGGTGGCCACGGGCGTGGTCCCGGGCCTGGAGAGCTACCGGCTCGGCGGCGGCACCAGTACCACCGGCGGTGACGGGGTGCAGGCTGCGGGCTCGCCGACCAACGCGGCGAGCGAGCAGGGCGGCACCTCGGGCAGCGCCGACGACGGCGGCCAGGGCACCGGTGCCACCGGGGCCGACGGCACCGGCCGCTCGGTCTCCCCCAGCCCTTCCGCCCCCGCGTCGACGGCACCCTCCACGACCGCGCCCTCGCCCGCCGGGACGCCGACGAAGAAGCCGAGGACGACCCCGCCGTCGAAGCACTCCAAGCAGCCGAAGACCCCGCCGGGCCGGACCAAGGCCCCGAAGGCGCCCCCGAAGACCTCCGTCCCGGCGACGATCTCCGCGGAGGAGGCCGCCGAGGCAGAGGTGCTCAAGCTCGTCAACGACGAGCGGGCGAAGGCGGGGTGCAGCGCGCTGGCGGCGAACAGTTCGCTGTCCAAGCTGGCCGAGCTGTTCAGTGTCGACATGGCCGCACGGGACTTCTTCGACCACACCGACCCCACCGGCCTGACCCCGTGGGACCGCGCGGCCAAGGCCGGGATAACGGACCTCGGCGGCGAGAACATAGCCCGGGGCCAGGCCGACGCGGCCGCCGTCATGGCCGCCTGGATGAACAGCCCCGGCCACCGGGCCAACATCCTCGACTGCGACTTCAAGACCCTGGGCGTCGGCGTGCACTACGGGCCGGGCGGCCCTTGGTGGACACAGGACTTCGGGTATTGATCCCTTACGACGGAACGCGCGGCGGGCGCTGGCACTTCGGGCAGAAGTAGCTGGAGCGGTTCATCCAGGGGCAGCGGCGCATCGGCGTACCGCACCGCTTGCACGGCAGGCCCTCGCGCCCGTACGCGTCCAGCGAGCGGTCGAAGTAGCCCGACTCGCCGTTGACGTTGACGTAGAGGCTGTCGAAGCTGGTGCCGCCGACCGCGAGGGCCGCGTTCATCACGTCCCGTACGTGGCCGAGGAGCCCGGCCGTGAGCGGCCGGGTGAGGGTGGCCGTCGGGCGCTCGTAGTGCAGCCGGGAGCGCCAAAGGGCCTCGTCCGCGTAGATGTTGCCGACGCCGCTGATCAACGACTGGTCCAGCAGGGCCCGTTTGATGGTGGTGCGCTTGCGGCGCAGGGCCTGGTGGAAGGCCTCGTCGTCGAAGAGCGGGTCCAGCGGGTCGCGGGCGATGTGCGCGATGACGTCGGGCAGCCCGTCCGGGGTGTTGTCGTGCAACGACAGTCCGCCGAAGGTGCGTTGGTCGACGAAGCGGAGTTCGGTACCCAGGGCGTCGGCGAACCGGACGCGGATGCGCAGGTGCTTCTCCGCCGGTGCCTCGTGCGGCTGGACCAGCAGCTGGCCGCTCATCCCGAGGTGCGCCAGCACCGACTGGTCGGTGTCCTCCAGAGGCAGCCACAGGTACTTGCCGCGCCGGCTCGGGACGCCGATGCGGTGGCCCTTGAGCCGGTGCGCGAAGTCGTCGGCGCCGGCCAGGTGGCGGCGGACGGCGCGCGGGTGGAACACCTCGACGTCGGCGACCGTGCGATGGGCGACCCACCGCTGAAGGCCGCGTCGTACGACCTCGACCTCGGGCAGCTCGGGCATGGGGACCCCCGTAGGAAAACCGTGTGTGAAACGTGTGGACCGAAATCGACCGTGGATGCGCCGAGCGCCCGCCCCGGGTCGGGGCGGGCGCTCGGGTGCGCTGTTCGTCAGGCGGAGGCGGGCGACGCGGTGTCGTTCACCGAGTCGCACAGGGCGGCCTCCTTGGCCGCCTTGGCGCGCGCGTCCGCGTCGGCCCGGATGGACCGCCAGGCGGACTCGGCGGCCTGCTGTTCCGCCTCCTTCTTGCTGCGGCCGGTGCCGGTGCCGTACGAGACGCCTCCGACGCGGGCGGCAGCAGTGAAGGTCTTCTCGTGGTCGGGGCCGGTCTCCGTGACCAGGTACTCGGGCACGCCGAGCCCCTCGGTCGCGGTGAGCTCCTGGAGACTGGTCTTCCAGTCCAGGCCGGCTCCGAGGTTGGAGGACTTCTCGATCAGCGGGTCGAAGAGCCGGTGCACCAGCTCGGACGCCGCGTCGAGGCCCTGGTCGAGATAGACCGCGCCGATCACCGCTTCGAGGGTGTCGGCGAGGATGGATGCCTTGTCCCGTCCGCCCGTGCCCTCTTCACCGCGGCCCAGCCGGATGAAGGAGCCCAGGTCGAGACCGCGACCCACTTCCGCGAGCGCACGCGAGTTCACCACCGCGGCCCGAAGCTTGGCCAGCTGGCCTTCAGGCAGGTCGGGGTGGATGCGGTACAGCGTGTCCGTGACGACGAGACCGAGGACGGAGTCACCGAGGAACTCCAGCCGCTCGTTCGTCGGCAGACCGCCGTTCTCGTACGCGTAGGAACGGTGGGTCAGTGCTCGCACCAGAAGGGCGGACTCGACCTGATAGCCGAGCCGCCCTTCCAGAAGCGTGTGGGACGAGGCCGTGTTGTCCGCCGGAGCACCCCCGCGCCTGCGGGGACTGCTGGGTTCGGCGCCTTCCGCCTTCTTGGCAGTGGACACAGTGCCTCTCACCAGCCGCTCAGACCTCGAGGACCTGGCGCTTGTTGTAGGTGCCGCAAGCGGGGCAGGCGATGTGCTGCTGCTTGGGCTCGTGGCAGCGCTCGCACGCAACCAGGGTGGGGACCGCAGCCTTCCACTGCGACCGGCGGTGGCGCGTGTTGCTGCGCGACATCTTCCGCTTCGGAACAGCCACGGCTACTTCTCCTGCTTCTCGTCGACGCCCGGTTCGGCGCCGCTCATCTCGTCCTTCTCGCCGTCCGGCATGGTGTCGGCGAGTCCCTGCAATGCCGCCCAACGAATGTCGGTGGCGTCGTGATGGTGGTCCGGGTCGTCAGCGAGCCGCGCTCCACACTCGGAGCACAGTCCCGGACAGTCTTCCTGGCACACCGGCTGCATCGGCAGTGCGAGCACCACCGCATCACGCAGCACAGGCTCGAGGTCGAAGAGTCCGTCCTCGAGGTGAAGCCTGTCCTCGTCGTCCTCGGCGTCGTCGCCCGGCTCCGCGATCACGCGGTTCCGGTCGTCGGTGTCGGGGTACGAGAACATCTCCTGGAAGTCCGCTTCGAGCTCGAACTCGAGCGGCTCCAGACACCTTACGCACTCCCCCTCGGCCTGTGCACGGGCGGTGCCTGTGACAAGCACCCCTTCCATGACCGACTCGAGTCGGAGATCAAGCTCCAACGGGGCGCCTTCCGGCACTCCGATGACTCCCTGGATACCGAAGTCCCTGGGGGCGTCGACCGTGCGGGTCAGCCGCAGCATCGCACCAGGACGCCGCCCCAGCTCGTGCGTGTCGAACACGAGGGGCTTGCGGTGGTCGAGGTGCGAGTGAGAGGCCATTCCTTCGATCTCTGAGCTCAGAGGGTCACTGCCCTCAGGTGTCGTGGGCAGCGCTGATCGCGGACGTATGCGCGACCGAACAGCCAGGATACTGGACCTTTCGCTCTCGACCCAATCGGGACGAGAGCCCCGCCCCGGACCCGCGGCCGCCGCCCCAGGGCTTAGAGCCCGCGCCCCTGTTCGTACGCCCTCAACTGCTCCGCGCTGATCATGCTGGTGTCGAAGAGACTGGTCTCGTCGAGATCGTAGCCCTGGTGGTTCTGCTGATGCTGCTGGTGCTGCGGGTGCTGCTGGTGCGGGTCGTAGCCGGCCTGCTGGGCGTGCGGGCCGTAGCCCTGGACGGGAGCCCCGGCCGCCTGCGCGTACTCGACGGCGTACGGATCGGGCTGCTGGTAGCCGTACGGATCCTGCTGGGCGTACGCCGGCTGCCCCTGCTGCTGCGGGAAGCCCGCGTACGGATCGGGCTGCTGGTAGCCGTAGGGATCCTGCTGGACCGGCTCCGGCGGGGAGTAGGCCTCCCGCTGGGCCGGCTGCGCGGCCTGCCGGCCCGCCGGGGGGTCCGCAAGGGCCGCGAGGTCGGCGAGGTAGTCGGCGTCGCTGGAGTGCTGGATCGTCGTGGGGTCGTCGGCGAGGGCGCCGAGATCGTCGGTGGCGATACGGCCGTGCAGCTTCTGACGGCCCTTGCCGACCGCCTCCAGCGTCTTGGCCAGGACCGCCTCGAAGGCGCCGAGCTTGACGTCGACGTACGCGTCCGCGTTGTGCCTCAGCGTCTCCGGGTCCTGGCTGCGCTCGGGGGCGTCCTCGTCCTCGAAGCCGGCCTCGTCGAGGCCGGGGCCGGTGCCCAGCAGCTTCTCGCGGCCGCGGCCGACCGAGCCGAGGGTCTTGGTGAGGACGACCTCGAAGTTGGCGAGCTTGGAGTCGACGTAGTCGTCGGCCTCGGCGCGGACCTCCTCGGCCTCCTGGCGAGCCTCGGCGAGGATGCGGTCGGCCTCGGCCTGCGAGCGGCGGGCCACCTCGGTGCCGGAGACCAGCGAGCCGCGCTCGGCGTGGGCGCTCTCGATGATCTGCTCGGCCTCCTGGCGGGCCAGCTCGACCATCTGCTCGCGGCCGCCGATCAGCTCCTGGGCGTGCGCGAGCGAGTCCGGCAGCGCCTGGCGCACCTCTTCGAGCATCGCGAGCAGGTCCGCGCGGTTGATCACGCACGACGCCGACATGGGCATGGCCCGGGCGCTGGAGACCGCGTCAACGATCTCGTCGAGCTTCTTCTGCACGTCCACCTGTGCTCGCCACTCTCTACCGCTGTGTTGGAGACGGACGGGTCGACTGTACGGCCATGGGGTGGCCGTACGACACCGGGTGACGGTTTGTCAGGTCTCCGGCGCCCCGACCAGGCATTCAGTCCTTCCTGAGGCGCTTGCCGAGAGCCTCCAGGACGACCGGCGGGACCAGATGGGAAACATCGCCGCCCCACGTGGCGACCTCCTTGACCAAGGAGGACGACAGGAAGCTGTACGTGGGGTTGGTGGGCACGAAGAGGGTCTCCACACCCGACAGGCCGTTGTTCATCTGGGCCATCTGGAGCTCGTAGTCGAAGTCGCTGACCGCGCGCAGGCCCTTGACGATGGCCGGGATGTCGCGCTGCTTGCAGAAGTCGACGAGGAGGCCGTGGAACGCCTCGACCCGTACGTTCCCGTACTCGGCGGTGACCTGGCGGATCAGGTCGATCCGCTCGTCGATCTCGAACAGGCCCTTCTTGGCCTTGTTGATCATCACCGCGACGTAGACCTCGTCGTACAGACGGGAGGCGCGGGAAATGATGTCGAGATGTCCGTTGGTGATCGGGTCGAACGACCCGGGACAGACGGCGCGGCGCACTTGTGGTCCCTCGCTCTCCGGTCCGGTCATCGTGCGTCTTCGCACGTAGAGGCGGCGCGACCGTACCAAAACGTCCCTTCGCCGTAGCGACGGGCCCGGATCCCCTCGAATCCCTCCGGCCAGAGGAATTCGCCGCCTCGGGTGCTGCGCTCAACGGTGACGAGGGCTTCGTCCGTGAGCCAGCCCCCCGAGCGGAGTGTGAGGAGAATCTCGCGGAGATCGTGGTCGGTCACGGCGTACGGAGGATCGAGAAAGACCAAGTCGTACGGCTTTTCCGGCGGGGCCGTCCGAATGACCTGTTCCGCTTTGCCCGCCCTGACCTCGGCGCCGGGAAGGCCCAGATTGCGCACGTTCTCGCGCACGACGCGCGCGGCGCGGGCGTCGGCCTCGACCAGCAGGGTGTGCCCGGCGCCGCGGGACAGCGCCTCCAGGCCGACGGCGCCGGAGCCCGCGTACAGATCGAGGACGCGCTCGCCGTCGAGGGGGCCGCCGAGCAGGGACTGCCAGGTGGAGAAGAGGCCTTCGCGCGCGCGGTCTGATGTGGGCCGGGTTCCGGTGCCGGGCGGTACCGACAGGCGGCGTCCGCCGGCGCTGCCGGCGATCACGCGGGTCATCTCGGGTCCTTGTTCGAGGAGGCGGTTACGGGTCCAGTCTGTCAGGCGGCGGCCGGGCCGCCGATCCGCCGTGCGCTCAGCCCTTTTCCAGGTACTGCTCCCTCTCCTCGTCCAACAGGGCGTCCAGCGCGGTGCGCAGGCCCGGGAATCCGGTGAGCTCGGGGTCCGCCGCGACGATCGCGGTGGCCTCCTCCCGCGCCTCGGCGATGATCTCCTCGTCGTCGATGACGGCGAGCACGCGCAGGCTGGTGCGGGCGCCGGACTGGGCCTGGCCCAGGACGTCGCCCTCGCGGCGCTGTTCGAGGTCGATGCGGGAGAGTTCGAAGCCGTCGAGCGTGGAGGCGACCGCGCCCAGGCGCTGGCGGGCGGGGCTCGCCTCGGGCATCTCGGTGACCAGCAGGCACAGGCCGGCGGCCGAGCCGCGGCCGACGCGGCCGCGCAGCTGGTGGAGCTGGGAGACGCCAAAGCGGTCGGCGTCCATGATGACCATCGCGGTGGCGTTGGGGACGTTGACGCCGACCTCGATGACGGTCGTGGCGACCAGGACGTCGGTCTCGCCGGCCGCGAAGCGGCGCATGACGGCGTCCTTGTCGTCGGGCTGCATCCTGCCGTGCAGCACCTCGACCTTGAGCCCCTGGAGCGGGCCCCTGGCGAGCTGTTCGGCCACGTCGAGCACGGCGAGCGGGGGCCGCTTCTCCGCCTCGTCCTCCGGGGACTTCTTCTTCCCGGCCTTGTCATCCTCCTCGTCGCCGATGCGCGGGCAGACGACGTACGCCTGGTGCCCGGCCTCGACCTCCTCCCGTACGCGCTCCCACGCGCGCGAGAGGAAGTGCGGCTTGTCGGCAGCGGGGACGACATGGCTGGCAATGGGCGAGCGCCCGGCCGGCAACTGGTCGAGGACGGAGGTCTCCAGGTCGCCGAAGACGGTCATGGCGACGGTGCGCGGGATCGGCGTGGCGGTCATGACGAGCAGATGCGGCGGCTGCTTGCCCTTGCTGCGCAGGGCGTCGCGCTGCTCGACGCCGAAGCGGTGCTGCTCGTCCACGACCACCAGGCCGAGGTCGTGGAACTGCACCTTGTCCTCGATCAGCGCGTGCGTGCCGATCACGATCCCGGCCTCCCCGGTGGCGAGATCGAGCAGCGCCTGCCGCCGCGCGGCCGCTCCCATGGACCCGGTGAGCAGCACGACCTTGGTCGCCTTGTCGGCCCCCCCGAGCATGCCGCCCTCGGCCAGCTCGCCCATCATCTCGGTGATCGACCGGTGGTGCTGCTGGGCGAGCACCTCGGTGGGCGCCAGCATGACGGCCTGACCGCCGGCGTCGACGACGGACAGCATGGCGCGGAGGGCGACCAGGGTCTTTCCGCTGCCCACCTCCCCCTGCAGCAGCCGGTGCATCGGGTGCTCGGTGGCCAGGTCGTCGAAGATCTCCTTGGAGACCTTCTGCTGGCCCTCGGTGAGGGTGAAGGGGAGGCGGTCGTCGAAGGCGGTGAGGATGCCGTCGGGGCGGGGGCGGCGGGCGACGGCGGGCAGGCTCGCGTCGGCGTGACGGCGGCGGGCCAGGGCGACCTGGAGGACGAAGGCCTCGTCCCACTTGAGGCGGTCGCGGGCGTTCTCGATGTCGGCCTTGGTGTGCGGGCGGTGGATCTTGAGCAGGGCCTCGGGCAGCGGGGCGAGGCCGCGGCCCTCGCGCAGGGAGTCGGGCAGCGGGTCGGCTGCCTCCTGGGCGCTGGGCAGCACCGTCTGGACCGCCTTGGCGATCTTCCAGGACTCCAGCTTGGCGGTGGCGGGGTAGATCGGGATCAGCGCGCCGGCCCAGCTCTCGACAGCCTCGTCGCCCTCCTCCGAGAGCAACTGGTATGCCGGATGGGCCAGTTGAAGCTTCTGGTTGAACATGGAGACCTTGCCCGAGAACATCGCGCGGGTGCCCGGCAGGAGTTCCTTGTGGGGCTTGTGAACGCCTCGGCCGAAGAAGACGAGTTGGAGGCGGCCGCTGCCGTCCGTGATGGTGACCTCGAGGCGCTGTCCCTTGCCTCCGGGGGCCTTGGCGGAGGCGAAGGAGTGCAGGCGGGCGTCGGCGACCTGGGCGACCACGGTGACGTGTTCGTCCATGGGCAGGTCGGCGAGGTGGGTGAGCTGTCCCCGCTCCTCGTAGCGGCGCGGGTAGTGGTGCAGGAGGTCACCGACGGTGTGCAGGTCGAGGTTCTCGGCCATCACCTTCGCGGTGGCGGGGCCGAGTGCCTTCTTCAGTGGTTCTCGCAGTGCGGGCACGAGATCCATTGCACACCACATCACTGACAATGCCGTAGACGTGGCAGGAAACCCATGGTCAGGGGGGTCGTTCCGATCCGGGCGGCCGCCCGGATCGAGGCGGTCGCCCGCGCGCGGGCGGTGCAGGCGGCGTACGCCGGCGCGGACGACACCGCGGCGGAACGGCTGTTGGAAGCGGTCCGGATGCTGGACCTCCCGGTCGGACCGGAGCGGTGACCGACGCGCGGGGCGCGCCTCCACGAGGACAGCGCGCCCCGCGCGTACGCCCGCGTCTCACTCGACGCCGATGAGCAGCAGCGCCCCCTGCCGTCCGCCCCGATAGACCACGGTGTCGACGGCCAGGTAGGACTCGCGCACGCGCGCCTCCAGGCGGTCGGCGACGGAGTCCGGCGTCTCATCCCCGAGGACGATGGTGACCAGCTCGCCGCCGGCCTGGAGCATCCGGTCCAGGACGGTCTCGGCGATGGCGGTGACGTCCGAGCCGATGACCGCGACATCGCCCTCGATGAGGCCGAGCACGTCCCCGGCCTGGCAGATGCCGGCCATGGTCCAGGACTCGCGTTCCGCCACGGTGACCTCGGCGTAGCGGGTCGCGCCGGCCGCCGAGGTCATCGCCACGACGTCCTCGTCGAAGCGGCGCTCCGGCTCGTGCACGGCGAGCGCGGCGATGCCCTGGACCGCGGAGCGCGTGGGGATCAGGGCGACGCGGATGCCCTCCGCGCGGGCCTGCTCGGCGGCCGCGGCGGCGGTGTCGCGCAGATCGGCGTCATTGGGGAGCAGAACGACCTCGCGCGCGTGGGCCCGTCGTACCGCCGCGACCAGCTCGCCGCTCACGGGCGGCTCCCCGGGGCGCGCGAGCACCGTGGTCGCGTCGGCCTCGGCGTACAGCCCGGCCAGTCCCTCGCCCGGGACGACCGCGACCACGGCCCGCTGCGCCCGCTCCCGGACCGGCCGCTCGCCGCCCTGGGTGTGCACGTCGCCGAGCCCGAAGTGGGTGATCCGGATCCGGTACGGCCGCCCGGCCTCGACGCCGGCCTCCACGGCGGCGCCCGCGTCGTCGACGTGCACATGGACGTTCCACAGCCCGTCGCCGCCGACCACGACGAGGGAGTCGCCGAGGGCGTCGAGCCGCCGGCGCAGCCGGGCCACGGCGTCGTCGTCGGCCTCCAGCAGGTAGATCACCTCGAACGCCGGGCCGCCCGCCTGGGCACCGTCGTCACCGCAGCCCTCGGCCGCCGCCGCGCTCCCGGAAAGCGGCTCCACGCGCGCGTACGTCTCCTGGACCGGTCCCGGTGCCTGGCCGGTGAACGTCTCCACCAGCGCCGCCAGCACCACCACCAGCCCGCGCCCGCCGGCGTCGACCACCCCGGCCCGCTCCAGGACGGCCAGCTGCCCCGGGGTCGCCGCCAGCGCGGCACACGCCCCCTCGTAGGCGGCCCGTGCGACCGCCCCGCAGTCACCCTCGGCCCCCTCGACGGCGTCGGCGGCGGCCGAGGCGACCGACAGAACCGTTCCTTCGACGGGGTGGGCGACGGCCTGGCGAGCGGAGTCGGCCGCGTGCCGCAGGGCGAGCCGGAGCCCCGGCCCGTCGGCGTGAGTCACGTCACCTGAGGTCTCGCTGTCGGCGGCGAGGACCTGTGCCATGCCGCGCAGCAGTTGCGCGAGGATCGTGCCGGAGTTGCCGCGCGCCCCGATGAGGGACCCGTGCGCCATCGCGCGCACGGCCTCGGCCAGCGAGGGCCGGGCCGTCTCGTCCGTGCCCGCCTCGGATCCGTCGAACGCCCTGGATCCGTCGAACGCCTCGTACCCGGAGAACACCGCCTCGACCGCGACCGCGCCCGATTCCAGCGTCAGATACAGGTTGGTGCCGGTGTCCCCGTCCGCCACCGGGTAGACGTTGATCGCGTCGATCTCCGCGCGGGCCCGCCCCAGCGCGCGGAGCGCGTGCCCGCACCAGGTGCGCACCGCGAGAGCATCGAAGAATGTCTGCGGCACCTGCGCCACCTGCGCCTCCTGGAACTCCTGGACGTGGGACGCAGCGTAGACCCCGCGCCCGTGCCCGCCGGACGAGGGCCGGGAGCCGGACGCCGGACGCCGGACGCCGGACGCCGGCCGGTCATGGTAGTTTCGTTGCACCGACGCAGCCGTTGTATGCTGCTCCGGTTGCCCGATCCGAATCGGGCCGTCCCCTGGCACCGCCACTCAAGATCTCCGATCCTCGCGGATCTCGATCCCGGCATGCCGGGATTAACCGTAAGTGCATCTGAAGTCTTTGGAGTGACCCGTGGCTGCCAACTGCGACGTCTGTGGCAAGGGGCCGGGCTTCGGCAACAACATCTCGCACTCGCACCGCCGTACGTCCCGCCGCTGGAACCCGAACATCCAGCGTGTGCGTACCGTGGTGAGCGGGACGCCGAAGCGCGTGAACGCTTGCACCTCGTGCATCAAGGCCGGCAAGGTCTCGCGCTGACGTTTAGCGCGGCCACTGCTGGTTCACTGCGTAGAGCCGGTCCACCTCACGGTGGGCCGGCTTTCTGCCTTTCCTGAGAACCGTCGGCACGGCGCCCGAGAGGTCCGCGTCACCTCCCGCGGAAGCGCCACCCGTGGTCCACCGGCCCGATCCCGCCGCCGAGCGCGAAGCCGGCCGCGATGGCGCCGGTCACGTACTCCTTCGCCTCCCGCACCGCATCCGGCACGGACAGTCCCTTCGCCAGCCCGGCCGCGATCGCCGAGGCGAGCGTGCAGCCGGTGCCGTGCGTGTGCCGGTTGTCGTGGCGCGGTGCCCGCAGCCAGTGCTCCTCGCGGCCGTCGGTCAGCAGATCGACGGCCTCTCCGGGCAGATGCCCGCCCTTGATCAGCGCCCAGCGCGGCCCGTACGCCAGCACGGCCGCCGCGGCCTCGCGCAACTGGTCCTCCGACTCGACCCGTACGCCGGTGAGCTGCGTCACCTCGTCCAGGTTCGGGGTGGCCACGGTCGCCACCGGCAGCAGCTTCTTCCGCACCGACTCCAGCGCCGAGGCGGCCAGCAGCGCGTCCCCGTGCTTGGAGACGCCGACCGGGTCCACGACGATGGGCGCGTCCGTCGCCGCGAGCAATTCGGCGACCGCCTCGACGAGTTCCGCGGTGGCGAGCATGCCGGTCTTCACGGCCCGTACGCCGATGTCGTCCACGACGCTGCGGTACTGGGCCCGCACCGCCTCCACTGGCAGTTCCCAAGCGCCCTGGACGCCGAGGGAGTTCTGCGCGGTCACGGCGGTGACGACGCTCATGCCGTGCACGCCGAGCGCCAGCATCGTCTTCAGGTCGGCCTGGATCCCGGCGCCGCCGCCGGAGTCGGAGCCGGCCACGGTGAGCGCGGTGGGAGGGGCGGACGCACTCATGACTCGATGTCTCCGAAGTGGTCCCAGCCGCCCTTGCTGGCCCAGGGTGCGCCGTCGACGGTCACCAGGGGCAGCGCCGAGGGGTTGAGGACCTCGCCGATGACCTTCCAGCGCGCGGGCAGTTTCACGTCCGGCGGGAAGGTCGCCACGATCGCGTGGTCCTCTCCCCCGGTCAGCACCCACTGGATCGGGTCGACGCCGACGGCCTGCCCGATGTCGTTCATCTGGGTGGGGATGTCGATCGCGCCGGAGCGGATGTCGATACGGACCTTGCTGGACTCGGCGATGTGCCCGAGGTCCGCGATCAGCCCGTCGCTCACGTCGCACATGGCGGTCGCGCCCAGCGCCGCCGCCGCGGGACCCGCGAAGTACGGCGGTTCCGGGCGCCGGTGGGCCTCGACGAAGGCGCGGGGCGAGCGGAAGCCGCGGGAGAGCACCGCGTACCCGGCGGCGGACCAGCCCAGCCAGCCGGTCACGGCGACTATGTCGCCCGGCTGCGCGCCCGCCCGCGTCACCGGCTCCTGGCCGCGCAGATCACCGAGCGCGGTGATCGACACCATGATGGTGTCGCCGCGCACGACGTCGCCGCCGACCACGGAGGCGCCGGCGACCTGGCACTCGTCGCGCAGGCCGTCCATCAGCTCGGTCGGCCAGGTGACCGGGAGTTCGGCGGGGACGACCAGGCCGAGCAGCAGCGCGGTCGGCACGGCGCCCATCGCGGCGATGTCCGCGAGGTTCTGCGCGGCCGCCTTGCGTCCCACGTCGTACGCCGTGGACCAGTCCCGGCGGAAGTGCCGCCCCTCCAGCAGGATGTCGGTGCTGGCCACCACCCGCCGGTCGGGCGCCGCGACCACGGCGGCGTCGTCGCCGGGGCCGACCCGGACCGCCGAGGTGGTCGTCAGACGGGAGGTGAGCTCCCTGATGAGCCCGAACTCCCCGAGCTCACCAACAGTGCCCTTCATTGTCCTAGCGCCCCTTCTGTGGCTGTCCGTGCCCGCTCGCGCTTCACCGTCGGTCTCGATACGGTCGAGGCGGCCGTCAACTTCTGTCGTACCCGGACCCCGGCGCGGGGCCCCGGGTTCCCGCAGGTCTCCCCGCGGCGAGCGGCGACGCGATACCGTGGCGTTCCTTTTCCCCACATGATCCTCGTGGCCGCCCTGGAGGTTCCGTGGTACAGGCGTACATCCTGATCCAGACGGAGGTCGGCAAGGCGTCGACCGTCGCCGAGACGATCAGCAAGATCCCCGGAGTCATCCAGGCCGAGGACGTGACGGGACCCTACGACGTCATCGTGCGCGCCCAGGCGGACACCGTCGACGACCTGGGTCGCATGGTGGTCGCCAAGGTCCAGCAAGTGGACGGCATCACCCGTACCTTGACCTGCCCGGTCGTGCATATCTAGCCCCCGTCTACGCTTGGCCGGTGAACATCTTCCGTCACCGGCCTCTCGGCCTGCCCGCGCTGACCCTGCTGCTCGCCGTCGCGGGCTGCTCCGCGGCGGACGACAGCCCCGCCGTGGCGGCTCCCCGCCCGGACGCGAAGACCGCCGGGATGTGCCGGAACCTGCACCAGGAGCTGCCGGGCACGCTGGACGGGCAGCGCCGCGACGACCCCGCGCCCCGGTCCGCCTACACGGCTGCCTGGGGAAGCCCGGCGATCATACTGCGCTGCGGTGTCGAGCGGCCCGCGAGGATGCGGGACCCCGAGGCCGACGGCGTCGAGGTGAACGGCGTCGGCTGGCTGCTGGTGAAGCGGGACGACGGATCGTTCCGCTTCACCACCACGCTGCGCGCGGCCTACGTCGAGGTGACGCTTCCCAAGGAGCGCACCGCGCACGGGCTGACGCCCCTGATCGGCCTCGCCGAGCCCATCAAGAAGGCGATCCCCGAAGGGATCGCCCGCTCTCACTGAGGTACCCGCCCGCTCAACGCAGCCCGGTGGACCTGCGCAGCGCGGCCCGCACCAGGAGATCGATCAGCTCGGGGTAGCCGATGCCCGTCGCCTCCCACATCTTGGGGTACATCGAGATCGGCGTCATGCCGGGCATCGTGTTGATCTCGTTGATGACGAACTCGCCGTCCTCGGTGAGGAAGAAGTCCGCGCGGACCAGGCCCTCGCAGGAGGCGGCCTCGAAGGCGTCCACGGCGAGGCGCCGCACCTCGGCGGTCTCCTCCTCCGTCAGCGGGGCGGGGACGATGCCGGGCGTCGAGTCGATGTACTTCGCCTCGAAGTCGTAGTAAGCGTGCGTCTCGGGCGAGGGGATCTCGGAGGGCAGGGAGGCGCGCGGGCCGTCCTCGAACTCCAGGACGCCGCACTCGATCTCGCGGCCGCGCAGCGCGGCCTCCACGATGATCTTCGGGTCGTGCCGCTGGGCCTCGGCGATCGCCTCGTCCAGGCCGGAGAGGTCGTCGACCTTGGTGATGCCGATCGACGAGCCCGCGCGCGCGGGCTTCACGAACAGCGGCCAGCCGTGCTCACCGGCGAAGTCGACGATCTTCTTGCGGGCGGCGGACTCGTCCCGTGCCCACTCGCGCGGCCGGATCACCACGTACGGGCCGACCTTGAGCCCGAAGGAGGTGAACACCCGCTTCATGTACTCCTTGTCCTGGCCGACGGCCGAGGCGAGCACACCCGCGCCCACGTACGGGACGCCGGAGAGTTCCAGGAGGCCCTGGAGGGTGCCGTCCTCGCCGTACGGGCCGTGCAGCACCGGGAAGACCACGTCGACCTCGCCGAGGGCCTTGGGCACGGAGCCGGGCTCGCTGACGACGACCTCGCGGTTGCCCGGGTCGAGCGGGAGCACCACGGCGCCCGCGCCGGACTCGGCGAGCTGCTCGACGTCGGGCGTACGGCGGTCGCTGATGGCCATGCGCGCGGGCTCGTCGGCGGTGAGGGCCCAACGGCCGTCCCGGGTGATGCCGATCGGCAGGACGTCGTACGTCTCCCGGTCGATGGCGTTCAGGACGGCGCCGGCGGTGACCACGGAGATCCCGTGTTCGGAGCTGCGGCCGCCGAACACGACGGCCACGCGCGGCTTGCGAGACGGCTGCTCAGGGCTCTGGGGGAGGTTCTCGGTGCTCATATCGCGATGAGAGTACCCGCTGGTAGAGCCCCAAGACAGCGTCCGGCGGCGGGCGTCGCTCAGCGTCGCTCGGGCTTCGCGCTGCGCGACATCAGCTCCTTGAGGGCGACCACCGGCGGCTTGCCCTCGTGGACGATGCCGACGACCGTCTCCGTGATCGGCATGTCGACGCCGTGCCGGCGGGCCAGATCCAGCACGGACTCGCAGGACTTGACGCCCTCGGCGGTCTGCCTGGTGACCGCGATGGTCTCCTGCAGGGTCATGCCCTTGCCGAGGTTGGTGCCGAAGGTGTGGTTGCGGGAGAGCGGCGAGGAGCAGGTGGCCACCAGGTCGCCCAGACCCGCGAGTCCGGAGAAGGTCAGCGGGTCGGCGCCGAGCGCGACTCCGAGCCGGGTGGTCTCCGCGAGCCCGCGCGTGATGAGCGAGCCCTTGGCGTTGTCGCCGAGCCCCATGCCGTCGGCGATGCCGACCGCGAGCCCGATCACGTTCTTGACGGCGCCGCCGAGTTCGCAGCCGACGACGTCGGTGTTGGTGTATGGGCGGAAGTACGGCGTGTGGCAGGCGGCCTGGAGCCGCTGGGCGACGGCCTCGTCGGTGCAGGCGACCACGGCGGCGGCGGGCATCCGCGCGGCGATCTCGCGGGCCAGGTTGGGCCCGGTGACCACGGCGATGCGGTCCTGGCCGACCTTGGCGACGTCCTCGATGACCTCGCTCATCCGCATGGTGGTGCCGAGTTCGACTCCCTTCATCAGGGAGACGAGGACCGTGTCCGGCGCCAGCAGCGGCACCCAATCCGCGAGGTTGGCGCGCAGCGTCTGCGACGGCACCGACAGGACGGTGAAGTCGGCGCCGGCGGCGGCCTCGGCGGGGTCGGTGGTGGCCCGCAGGTTCTCCGGGAGTTCGATGCCGGGGAAGTAGTCGGGGTTCATCCGCGTCGAGTTGATCGCCTCGGCGACCTCCGGACGGCGGGCCCACAGGGTGACCTCGCACCCGGCGTCGGCCAGCACCATGCCGAACGCCGTACCCCACGAACCGGCGCTGAAGACCGTCGCCTTGACAGACTTGCTCACTTGCCGCCGTCCCCTTCCCGGACCGTCTGCGTCTCCCGCACGGCCTGCGCCTGCGTCCGGCGCCGCTGCTCGATCCGCTCGCGGCGCGGGTCGTAGGGCGTCGCGGGCGCCTTCTCGCCGCGGATCTCCTCCAGGTGGCGCGTGATGGCGGCCATGAGGACCTCGGTGACCTCCTTGAGGAGTTCCGCGGTCATCTCCCGGTCGTAGAAGCGCGAAAGGTCCACCGGCGGGCCGGCGAGCACGTGGTGCGTCTTGCGCGGCCACAGGTCGGGCTTCTTCGCGTACGGCGGCAGGAGTTCGTTGCAGCCCCACTGGGCGACGGGAATCACCGGGCACTTGGTCTGCAGGGCCACGCGCGCGGCACCGGTCTTGGCGGTCATGGGCCAGCCGTCCGGGTCGCGGGTGAGGGTGCCCTCGGGGTAGAAGGCGACGCACTCGCCGCGGTCCACGGCGTCGATCGCGGCGCGGAAGGCGCTCAGCGCGTCGGTGCTCTCGCGGTAGACGGGGATCTGCCCGGTGCCGCGCATCGCGGCGCCGACGAAGCCCTTCCTGAAAAGCCCGCTCTTGGCCAGGAATCGGGGAACCCGGCCGGTGTTGTACTGATAGTGGGCGTACGCGAAGGGATCCACATGGGAATTGTGGTTCACCACCGTGATGAACCCGCCGTCGGCCGGCATGTTCTCCATTCCACGCCAGTCCCGCTTGAGCAGAACCACAAGGGGTGGTTTGCAGATCACCGCGGCGAAGCGGTACCAGAAGCCGATTCTGCGGCGGGGCACGCGGACACCTTCCTCTAGGGCCTGGGGGCCGCACAAGTGTCGCCCCAGGCCGCCTGTCTGTCGAGAACACGGTACGCCCGCCCGCCTCCTGCCATCGCCCTTCCAGGAAGCTTCGCAGTCCCTCCCCATGACGCCGCCGGCCGCGGCGCGGGGTGACAATGAGCGCGACAAGGGAGGGATGGTACGTCGGTGCAGTGGACCTTGGTCATCCCCGTGAAGCCCCTGGCTCGGGCCAAGAGCAGGCTCTCCGGCACCGCGGGTGACGGACTCCGCCCGGTGCTGGCCCTCGCGTTCGCCCAGGACACGGTGGCGGCGGCGCTGACCTGCCCCGCGGTGCGGGATGTGGCGGTCGTCACGGACGACGCCCTGGCCGGCCGTGAACTGGCGGCGCTGGGCGCCCGCATCGTCTCCGGCGAACCGGGCGGAGGCCTCAACGCGGCCCTCGCGCACGCCGCGGGCGTCGTCCGCGTCGCCCGTCCGCAATCCCCGGTGGCGACCCTGAACGCCGATCTCCCGGCACTGCGTCCCGCGGAATTGTCCCGGGTTCTGGATGCCGCGGCGGAATTCCCGCGCGCATTTCTTCCGGATGCCGCGGAAATAGGAACAACGGTACTGGCGGTGACTCCGGGGCGGGAATTGCGGCCCGCATTCGGTATCGATTCCCGGGTCCGTCATCGCGCGTCGGGGGCCGTGGAACTCGGGCTCGACGAGGTGGATTCGGTACGGCAGGACGTGGACACCGGCGCGGATCTGCGGACGGCGCTGGCGCTGGGCGTGGGCCCGCACACGGCGGCCGCGGCCGCCCGGCTGCTGATCCCGGGCCCGCAGGGCAGGCAGTAGGCTGCCTGACATGCAGGCGACCGCATACACGTACGACCCCGAAACCCGCAGCGGGCAGGTGCTCCTGGACGACGGCACCCCGGTGCCCTTCGACGCCCCGGCGTTCGACGCGGGCGGGCTCAGGCTGCTGCGGCCGGGGCAGCGGGTGCGGATCGAGACGGAGGGGGCCGGAGAGGCCCGGCGGATCACGCTGATCACGCTGCAGACCTTCTGACCGCGCACAGGCCGTGAAACGCCGCGGGCCGGGCTCCCGAGGGAGCCCGGCCCGGCGCGTGTGTGCCCTGTGTGCCCTTACGCCTAGCGGGCGGTGGCCTTCTTGGCGGTGGTCTTGCGCGCCGTCGACTTCTTGGCCGGGGCCTTCTTGGCCGTGACCTTCTTCGCCGGGGCCTTCTTGGCCGCCGCCTTCTTGGCCGTGGTCTTCTTCGCGGCCGTGGTCTTGGCGGTGGCCTTCTTCGCGGGGGCCTTCTTCGCGGTCGTCTTCTTCGCGGCGGCCGTGGTCTTCTTGGCCGGGGCCTTCTTCGCGGTCGTCTTCTTCGCCGCGGCCTTCTTGCCCGCGGCCTTCTTCGCGGCGGCCTTCTTGACCGTCGCGGCGGCGCCCCCGGTCAGGCTGCCCTTGGGCGCCTTCTTGACGGCGACCTCGCCGCCTCGGGGGAGCTTCTTGGTGCCGCTCACCAGGTCCTTGAAGCCCTGGCCGGCGCGGAAGCGGGGCACCGAGGTCTTCTTGACCCGAACCCGCTCGCCCGTCTGGGGATTACGGGCGTAGCGGGCGGGGCGGTCCACCTTCTCGAAAGATCCGAAGCCGGTGACCGAGACCCGGTCGCCCGCGACGACCGAGCGGACGATGGCGTCCAGGACCGCGTCGACAGCGTCGGCGGCCTGCTGGCGGCCCCCCATCTTGTCGGCAATCGCTTCTACGAGCTGCGCCTTGTTCACGTCTTCCCCTTCGGAGACATCGCCAGAACGAATGTGTTCAAGCTTTTTCGCACGTTAGGCAGATATATACCGCAAATCAAACACGAAACGGGCTAATCACCCTTGTGCCGCAACAGACTCGGCCGCCTCGGACTTGTTCAGCGTTCCTCTTGTGGGAATCGACCCTCGTCGAGGTCTGCGGTGAACCGTTCGAGACGCCTTGCCGCGTCGGCGAGATCGTGCTTGGCCACGGCCGTAATGACCAGCAGCTTCCGGGTCAGCGCCATCCGTACGCCCTCCGGGACTTGCAGTGCGCGCACTCTGGCGTGCGCTTCCTTCAGTTGGTCCGCGACCGCCGCATAGAGCTGGAGTTGGCCGTCGTGTTCCATGCACAGATTGTGCCATCTGGGGCGAGTTGTCGCCTGCGCAGGGGGCAACTGCGGTCTTCGGCGGCGTTGCGTGGACGCTCGCGAGCCGCTCCCGCGTGACCCGCCTACCCCGTCAATCGCCCTTTCAACATGGGAAGTTGACCCATCTCGCCGAGCCGGCCGGCACCACTTGGGCCCCGACATGGCTGTACCCCCAATCGTGGCGATCGGGGGTACAGATGGGGCGTTGCGGTGGCCGAAAGTCGACGGCCCGGCCTGGTGGACCGGGCCGTCGGGGGGCCGTTGGCTCAGACCTTGAGCGTGCGCGGCTTGTACGCGGGGCGCTTCGCCTCGTAGGCGGCGATGTCGGCCTCGTTCTGGAGGGTGATGGAGATGTCGTCGAGCCCGTTCAGCAGCCGCCAGCGGGAGTTCTCGTCCAGCTCGAAGGGGGCCGTGACGCCCTCGGCGCGCACCTCACGCGCCTGGAGGTCGACCGTGATCTCGGCCTGCGGGTCCTTCTCGACGAGCTCCCACAGCGCGTTCACCGTGTCCTGCTCCAGCACCACCGTGAGCAGGCCGTTCTTCAGCGAGTTGCCGCGGAAGATGTCGGCGAAACGGGAGGAGATCACGGTCTTGAAGCCGTAGTTCTGCAGGGCCCAGACGGCGTGCTCGCGCGAGGAGCCGGTGCCGAAGTCGCTCCCGGCAACCAGGACGGTGGCGCCCTGCCGCTCGGGCCGGTTGAGCACGAACTCCGGGTCCTTGCGCCAGGCCTCGAACAGCCCGTCCTCGAAACCGTCCCGGGTCACCTTCTTGAGCCAGTGAGCAGGGATGATCTGGTCGGTGTCGACGTTGGAGCGCCGCAGCGGGACGGCCCGGCCGGTGTGCTTGGTGAAGGCTTCCATGTGTCTCAGACTCCAGCGGGCGTACGGGTGTCGGCGGCGGACAGGTCGGCGGGGGACGCGAGGTGGCCGAGGACCGCGGTGGCAGCCGCGACCTGCGGCGACACCAGGTGCGTACGCCCGCCCTTGCCCTGCCGGCCCTCGAAGTTGCGGTTGGAGGTGGACGCGGAGCGCTCCCCCGGGGCCAGCTGGTCGGGGTTCATGCCCAGGCACATCGAGCAGCCCGCGTGCCGCCACTCGGCGCCGGCCTGCTTGAAGACGACGTCCAGCCCCTCGGAGACGGCCTGGAGGCCCACGCGCGCGGAGCCCGGGACGACCAGCATCCGTACGCCGTCGGCGACTTTGCGGCCCTGGAGGATCGCGGCCGCGGAGCGCAGGTCCTCGATGCGTCCGTTGGTGCACGAACCTACGAAGACGGTGTCCACCTTGATGTCGCGCAGCGGCTGCCCGGCGGTCAACCCCATGTATTCCAGGGCCTTTTCGGCGGCGAAGCGCTCCGACGCGTCTTCGTACGAAGCCGGATCGGGGACGGCGGACGAAAGCGGCGCGCCCTGGCCGGGGTTGGTGCCCCAGGTGACGAACGGCGCGAGCGCGTCGGCGTCGATGACGACCTCGGCGTCGAAGACCGCGTCGTCGTCGGTCCGCAGCGTCTTCCAGTACGCCACGGCGGCGTCCCAGTCCTCGCCCTCGGGGGCGTGCGGGCGACCCTTGAGGTAGGCGAACGTGGTCTCGTCCGGTGCGATCATGCCCGCGCGGGCGCCGGCCTCGATCGACATGTTGCAGATGGTCATCCGGGCCTCCATCGAGAGATTCTCGATGGCGGAGCCCCGGTACTCCAGGACGTACCCCTGGCCGCCGCCGGTGCCGATCCGCGCGATGATCGCCAGGATCAGGTCCTTTGCGGTGACGCCGTCGGGCAGCTCACCCTCGACGGTGATGGCCATCGTCCTGGGGCGGGCCATCGGCAGCGTCTGGGTGGCCAGGACGTGTTCCACCTGCGAGGTGCCGATGCCGAACGCCAGGCCGCCGAACGCCCCGTGCGTGGAGGTGTGCGAGTCGCCGCAGACGACCGTCATTCCGGGCTGGGTCAGGCCGAGCTGCGGGCCGACGACATGGACCACGCCCTGCTCGACGTCGCCCAGCGAGTGGAGCCGGACGCCGAACTCGGCGCAGTTCTTGCGCAGCGTCTCCAACTGGACGCGGGAGACCGGGTCCGCGATGGGCTTGTCGATGTCGAGGGTCGGGGTGTTGTGATCCTCGGTGGCAAGGGTGAGGTCGAGACGGCGCACGGAGCGGCCGCTCTTGCGCAGCCCGTCGAAGGCCTGCGGGCTGGTGACCTCGTGCAGCAGGTGCAGATCGATGAAGAGGAGGTCCGGTTCGCCCTCGGCACGCCGGACGACATGGTCGTCCCAGACCTTCTCCGCGAGTGTCCTACCCAACGCTTTCCCCTTTTTCCTGGCTCGCCCGCCGCCGGGGCTCGTGGCCCCTCGGCCTGCTCGCCGCTGGTCTCGGGCATTGACGCCGGTCCCGTCCGCGACGGGTCCGCTGTGGATTTCCAGAGTGGCGCGTTCCACGGAAAACTGAACTTGCGTTTCACAGAGTGAGACATGAGTATCGTTGCATGGACAACAGTAGCGGCGTCGGCGTTCTGGACAAGGCGGCCCTCGTCCTGAGCGCTCTGGAGTCCGGTCCGGCCACCCTCGCGGGTCTGGTCGGGGCCACCGGACTGGCACGACCCACGGCCCACCGCCTGGCCGTGGCCTTGGAGCACCACCGCATGGTGGCGCGGGACATGCAGGGCCGGTTCATTCTCGGTCCGCGCCTGACCGAGCTGGCCGCGGCGGCGGGCGAGGACCGCCTGCTGGCCACCGCGGGCCCGGTGCTCACCCACCTCCGGGACCTGACCGGCGAGAGCGCGCAGCTCTACCGTCGCCAGGGCGACATGCGCATCTGCGTCGCCGCGGCGGAGCGTCTGTCCGGACTGCGGGACACGGTCCCGGTCGGCTCCACGCTCACGATGAAGGCCGGCTCCTCGGCACAGATCCTCATGGCCTGGGAGGAGCCGGAGCGCCTGCACCGGGGGCTGCAGGGCGCCCGCTTCACGGCGACGGCCCTGTCGGGCGTACGGCGCCGCGGCTGGGCCCAGTCGATCGGTGAGCGCGAGCCGGGCGTCGCGTCCGTCTCCGCGCCCGTACGCGGCCCGTCGAACCGCGTGGTGGCCGCGGTCTCCGTCTCCGGCCCCATCGAGCGCCTGACGCGCCACCCGGGCCGGATGCACGCCCAGGCGGTCATCGACGCCGCCGCCCGCCTCTCCGAGGCCCTGCGCCGCTCGAACTGACCCGTCTCCTCCGGAACCCACCGGGGAGGGCCCGCCTCAACGCCGCGGCAGGTCCTCCCCCGACGAGTTCCGCTCACTCCGCGGACGGCGCCCGCTGCCCGAGCCGCTCGGCAGCCCGCTCGCCCCGACCCGCGACCGGCACGACGCCCGTGGCCGCGCCCAGCCCGAACGCGGGCATGTTCACGTACACGGACTCGTAGGACCCGGCCGGCACGACGTACGTCTCGTGCCAGAGGCCGACCTTGCCCCTCCCCTCGCGCAGCCGCCGGTTGAACGCGGCCCACGCCGGCCGGTGCTCCTTGCCCTGCGCCGACGCGTAGGCGAGGAGCTTCTCCTTGGACTCCCAGTACTGCACGACGTACAACACCCGCGGAAAGCCCAGCAGAAGCTGGAATCCCAGCAGTCCGCTGCCCTTCTCGCGCGCCAACTCCGCGATCATCGGCGGCATCGCCCGGGACACCGGCACCCAACTCCGCAGCGCGGCGAAGCTGTTGATGCGCATCCCGATGAGGAAGACGACGATCTCGTCCTCCGCCGCGGCGGTCATGCGCCCCTCGATCGGCTCGCTCATGACGTCCCCCATTCCCTGTCGCTGTTCTGCCTGTCTCCCTGGCCGTGGCGCGTTGGATAGCTGGACTATCCATGCTTGGATAGTGGCACTCTCCAAAGAGGGGCGCAAGAGGAAGCACGAAGGCGAGGCGGACATGCGACTGGCGGAGCTGAGCGAGCGCGGCGGGGTCTCCACGGCCACGATCAAGTACTACCTGCGCGAGGGCCTGCTCCCGGCCGGTCGCCGGATCACGGCGACCCAGGCCGAGTACGACGAGGAGCATCTGCGCCGGCTGCGTCTGGTGCGGGCACTCATCCAGGTCGGCGGGATCACGGTCTCCTCGGCCCGCGAGGTGCTCGCGGCCCTCCAGGACGAGGGCCTCGCCCACCACGAGCGCCTGGGCACGGCCGTCTACGCGCTCCCCCACGGCCCGGCGCCCGCCGCGGACGACCCGGCGACGGGCGAGGCCGCCCGGCGCGCCGACGAACTGGTGCGGCGCCTGGGCTGGGGCCACGGCACGGACCTGGTCCAGGCGCCCGCGTACGGGATGCTGGTGGGCGCGATCGCGGCGCTCACCCGGCTCGGATACCCGTGCGCCGTCGAGGACTTGGAGCCGTACGGCCGGGCGATGGGCGCTCTCGCCGGCTCCGACCTGGATCTGCTGGAGCGGTACGGCGGTTCGGCGGACGAGCAGGTGGAGGCGGCGGTGGCGCTGACCGTGCTGTACGAGCCGGTGCTGCTGAGCCTGCGGCGGCTGGCCGAGGCGGAGGAGTCGCGGCGCCGGTTCACGGGGAAGTGACGGCCCCCGCACACGCCGAAGGCCCTCCACCGAAGTGGAGGGCCTTCGAACCGCGTACCCCCGACCGGATTCGAACCGGCGCTACCGCCTTGAGAGGGCGGCGTGCTAGGCCGCTACACAACGGGGGCGAGGATCAAGCGTTTCCGCAGATCCGAGCTGGTCTACCTGGACTCGAACCAAGACTAACTGAACCAGAATCAGTCGTGCTGCCAATTACACCATAGACCAATGCGGTTTAGACCAGCAGTACCCCCGACCGGATTCGAACCGGCGCTACCGCCTTGAGAGGGCGGCGTGCTAGGCCGCTACACAACGGGGGCCCTAGCGATCCCGAGTTGATCGAGATCAGTACCCCCGACCGGATTCGAACCGGCGCTACTGCCTTGAGAGGGCAGCGTGCTAGGCCGCTACACAACGGGGGCTTTGCGGATGTGCTCCGCGGTGCAGATGAGCTCTGCGAGCTGGCCTACCTGGACTCGAACCAAGACTAACTGAACCAGAATCAGTCGTGCTGCCAATTACACCATAGGCCACTGGAACGCAAGCCCCGGAGGGGATTTTGTTCTAGCTACGCTCCCGGTTCCCGGCCTTTCGGCCCGCTCCCCGGCGGCGCAGGAAGAACATTACCCGAAGGTGGACGGGGCTCCAAAACGGGTATGCGCGCCGAGGATCGCGGGGAGTTCGGAGAGGGCCGTGATCCGGTGCGGCGGGGCCGCCCCGGCGCCGACCGCGGCCGCCCCACGCCGGTCGATCAAGACGGACAGCAGCCCGGCCTCGGCGGCGCCCCGCCCGTCGATCTCCGGGTGGTCCCCGACGTACGCCACCTCGTGCGGGGGCAGGTCCAGCGCCGCGCACACCGCCAGGAAGGCACCGGCCTCCGGCTTGGCCATGCCGAGCTCGGCGGCGCAGAGCACGACCTCGAAGCGGTCGCGGAGGCCGAGGGTGCGCAGCTTGTGCTCCTGGACGGTGATGCTGGAGTTCGACAGCACCGCGTGCCGGTGACCGGCGGCGAGGACGTCCAGGGCGGGCAGGACGTCCGGGAACAGGCTCCAGGCGGCCTCGTAGTGGGCGACGTAGCGCCGGAACCAGCCCTCGGCCTCGGCGTCGGTCAGCGGGGCGTCCAGGAACTCGCGGACCCGGTCCCGGCGCTGCTCCTCGAAGCCGGCCTCCCCCGCCTCGAAGCGCCGCCAGTTCCGACTGGTCGCCGCCCTCCAGCGCGCGAGCGCCCGCTCCACGGACCCGTCCCCGTCCAGCAGCCCCTCGGCCGCCAGATGCGCCCGCATCCCGGCCCGGTCCGCGGACGTGTAGTCGAACAGCGTGTCGTCGACGTCCCAGACCACGGCGCGGATGCTCATGACCCGACGGTAGCGCGGGGCCACGGAGCGCGTCCGGGAAACGGCGGGGCCGGGGCGGACATGCGTGAGGGGCGGCACCCGGAACCAGCCGGGTGCCGCCCCTCAGGCGTCTCGCGTCACGCCGCCAGCTTGGCCAGGGCCGCGTCGATGCGGGACAGGGTCTTCTCCTTGCCCAGGATCTCCAGGGACTCGAAGAGCGGGAGGCCGACCGTGCGGCCGGTGACGGCCACGCGGACCGGGGCCTGGGCCTTGCCGAGCTTCAGGCCGTGGGCCTCGCCGGCGGCCAGGACGGCCTCCTTCAGGGAGTCCGGAGAGGTCCAGTCGGCCGACTCCAGCTTCTCGCGGGCCGTGCGCAGCAGGGCGTCCGAGCCCTCCTTCATCGCCTTCGTCCAGCTGGGCTCGTCGAGGACCGGCTCCGGGAGGAACAGGAAGTCGACGTTGTCCGTGATCTCGGACAGGACCTTGAGACGGGTCTGGGCGTGCGGGGCGACCGCCTGCCACTTGGCCTCGTCGAAGTCCTCCGGCGCCCAGGGGGCGAACGGGGCCTGCAGCCACGGCCGGCAGCGCTCCGTGAAGTCCTTCACGTCGAGCATGCGGATGTGGTCGGCGTTGATCGCCTCGCACTTCTTCAGGTCGAAGCGCGCCGGGTTGGGGTTCACGTCGGAGATCTCGAAGGCCGCGACCATCTCCTCGACCGAGAAGATGTCCTGGTCCGCCGAGAGCGACCAGCCCAGCAGGGACAGGTAGTTGAGCAGCCCCTCGGGCAGGAAGCCGCGCTCGCGGTAGAGGTTCAGCGACGACTGCGGGTCGCGCTTCGACAGCTTCTTGTTGCCCTCGCCCATCACGTACGGCAGGTGGCCGAAGGCCGGGATCCGCTTCGCGATGCCCAGCTCCATGAGCGCCTTGTACAGGGCGATCTGGCGGGGGGTGGAGGAGAGCAGGTCCTCGCCGCGCAGGACGTGGGTGATGTCCATCAGGGCGTCGTCGACCGGGTTCACCAGCGTGTAGAGCGGGGCGCCGTTGGCGCGGACGATGCCGTAGTCCGGCACGTTCTCCGGGGTGAACGTCAGCTCGCCGCGGACCAGGTCGTCGAAGGTGATCGTCTCGTCCGGCATGCGGAAGCGGACGATCGGCTCGCGACCCTGGGCCTTGTACTCCTCGACCTGCGCGGCGCTCAGCTCGCGGCAGTGGCCGTCGTAGCCGGAGGGCTTGCCGGCGGCGCGGGCGGCCTCGCGGCGGCTGTCCAGCTCCTCCTGGGAGCAGTAGCAGTGGTAGGCGTGGCCGGCGTCCAGGAGCTTCTGCGCGACGTCCTTGTAGAGGTCCATGCGCTGCGACTGCCGGTACGGCGCGTGCGGGCCGCCGACCTCGGGGCCCTCGTCCCAGTCGAAGCCCAGCCAGCGCATCGCGTCGAGCAGCTGGTTGTACGACTCCTCGGAGTCGCGGGCCGCGTCGGTGTCCTCGATGCGGAAGACCAGGGTGCCCTGGTGGTGCCGCGCGAACGCCCAGTTGAACAGGGCGGTGCGGACCAGGCCCACGTGCGGGTTACCGGTGGGGGACGGGCAGAAACGGACGCGTACGGGTGCGCTAGCCACGCTTTACAACCTTGTTGGTGAGAGTGCCGATGCCTTCGATGGTGACGGCGACCTCGTCGCCGACACTCAGGGGGCCGACCCCTGCAGGGGTGCCGGTGAGGATGACGTCGCCGGGCAGCAGCGTCATGGCCTCGGAGATGTTGACGATCAGGTCCGCGATGGGATGGATCATCTGGCTCGTGCTGCCGAGCTGCCGCTGCTCACCGTTGACGGTGGTCTGGATGGTCAGGTCGGACGCGGTGGCGAGGTCGATGTCCGTCTCCACCCAGGGGCCGAGCGGACAGGACGAGTCGAAGCCCTTGGCGCGGGCCCACTGGGCCTCGCGCTTCTGTACGTCGCGCGCGGTGATGTCGTTGGCGCAGGTGTAGCCGAGGATGACGTCCTGGACACGCTCGCGCGGGACCTCGCGGCACATACGGCCGATGACCACCGCGAGCTCGCCCTCGTAGTCGAGCTGCTGGGTGAACGGCGGGTACTGGATCTCGTCGCCGGAGCCGACGACCGAGGTCGACGGCTTGAAGAAGGCGAACGGGGCCTCGGGCTCCGCGTTGCCCATCTCCCTGGCGTGCTCCGCGTAGTTGCGGCCGAAGGCCACGACCTTGTTCGGCAGCACGGGCGGAAGCAGCCTGACCTTGCTCAGCGGCACCTTCGTGCCGGAGAGCTCGTATTCCGCGAACGGGATGCCCTTGATGATGTCGAGGACGAGTTCGTCCTGCTTGTCACCCTCGACCGCGCCGAAGGCGACGTTCCCGTCGATGGAGAACCTGGCGATGCGCACGGGATCCTGCGCCCCTTACCTGAGAAGACCGAGCCGGCTGGAGTCTGACGCTCCAGGCTAACGCGGCAGGGGCCCGCGACCTCGCGGATTACGGCGTACGGCGAGCGGATTACGGCGTACGACGAAGGGCGCCGCTCCGAAGAGGGCGCCCTTGCGGCCGGCGGGACCGCGGCGCGCGGCCGCGGTCCCCGCGGGTCCTACTCCGCGGCGACGGCCGCGACCGGGATCTCCATGAGGATGGTGCGCCGGGGGTTGGCGGTGTTGGCCGGGAGGTCGACGGCGTGCTCCGGCAGTTCCGGGATCTGCAGCGCCTCCGCGTCCTCGAGGTGCGCCAGAGTCGTACGACGCGGGTTGGCTATGTTGCGGAACATCATCGTCTTCACGGTGGTACGAACCCTGTCCTGTCGGCCTTGGCAGAGGCATGCCTCTTGTAAAGCGTCAGGCTAAACATGCGATTCAGCGCCGAAGCCGTGAATTACCCATGATCACCGTGTGAGTTTGCTCACGGCCCCGATCACAATTCGGTCAATTCTGACGGGCAACCCGGCCCCACGAAACGGACATTGACCAACTGAAGCCAACATTCCGCTCCTGATCATGGCGACTGGGACAGCCCTCATCCCGTGGCGACTCGCAGGAATAAGTCCGTTATGTGCGAGATCATTTTCCACGCTTCGTGATCCCGCACTCACGTGCGGTCACCACCGCCCCGGCCTTACTCACGGGCCTTGTTGGGAGATCCGGCACTGTGCTGGAATCCCCTGGACCGCCGCAGGACCGAACCGGCGTACACGGGGCGCAGCAGCGCCGAAGTGGCGGGAGACGGGGGAGCCGGCGCCGGTTGCTGACGACCACCCGGGGAGCGTATTCAGGGCGCTCTCCACGACGCCGACACCGTGTCCTTCCGTTCACCCGGAGGGGCGCCTGGTCCAGAGGTTGCGACGCTAGTGCAGGGACGTTTCAAGAGGGATGGCAGCGCTCCGGCGGAGTCGGAGGCGCGTGGTGGGACCGACCGCGGATCCTCGCCCCAGCACGCCCAGAAGCCGGGCCTGTCCTCCGGCGGCGGCGGTGAGCGCTCCGGGCGCCCCGGCACGCCGTCAGCGAAGCCCAGCCCCACACCGACCGTGAAGCCGTCGTCGACGGGGCCGGCCGAGTCCGGCTCGCGCCTGGCGCTGCGCAACTGGCGCATCTCCACGCGCCTGGTGTCGCTGCTCGCGCTCCCCGTGGTCGCGGCCACGTCGCTGGGCGCGCTGCGCATCAGCGACTCCATGGACAACATCCAGCAGCTCGACAACATGAAGCTGCTGACGGACATGACCAAGCAGGCGACCGAGCTGGCCGCCGCGCTCCAGGAGGAGCGCGATGAGTCCGCCGGCCCGCTGGCCCATGGCCTGAAGGCGACCGACTACACCGTCAAGGGCGTCCAGGAGAAGACGGACCGGGCGGACAAGAACTTCGAGGACGCCGCCGAGCGGATCGACGCGGCGAGCAAGAACGGTCAGCTGCTGGGCGTCCGCGACAGCCTCGTCGGCCTGACCGAGCAGCTGAACAGCCTCTCCCGGATCCGTCACGACGCCTACCAGTCGAAGGACAACTCGACCCGGACCGTCGAGGCGTACCACCGGCTGATCACCCAGCTGATCGACCTCTCGCAGGACATGGCCGAGGCGTCCAGCAACCCGGAGATGATCCAGCGCACCCGCGCCCTGGCGGCCTTCTCCAGCGCCAAGGAGTACGCCTCCGTCCAGCGCGCCGTCATCGCCGCGGCCCTGCCCGCCAACAAGACGACCACGGGCGACATCTCCGAGAACGACCGCCTCTACGCCCAGTCCGCGCTCCAGAGCGAGGACTCCGAGATCTCCATCTTCCGGAAGATCTACGCCGACGAGGGCGCCGAGGAGATACTCCGGCCCATCGACGAGGGCAGCCCCACCATCGAGTCCGCAGACAAGTACGCCCAGCGGGCACTCGGCAGCCCGAACGGCCTGAGCGGGCTTCCGAAGCGCTCGTACCGCGACTGGATCGACGACAGCTCGGTCAAGATCCTGGAGATGAAGAAGATCGAGCACGGGCTGCTCGAGGACATGGAACAGAAGGCACGCGAGCTGCGCTCCTCCTCCGAGGAGGAAGCGATCATCTCCGGTGCGCTGATCCTGCTGGTGCTCGGTGTCTCGCTGGTCGGCGCGTTCGTCGTGGCCCGCTCCATGATCCGCTCGCTGCGCCGGCTCCAGGACACCGCCACCCGCGTCGCCCAGGACCGTCTGCCCGAGCTGGTCAAGCAGCTGTCCGAGTCCGACCCGCAGGACGTCGACACGTCCGTGGAGTCGGTCGGTGTGCACTCCCGGGACGAGATCGGCCAGGTGGCCGCGGCCTTCGACGACGTGCACCGCGAGGCGGTCCGTCTGGCGGCCGAGCAGGCCCTGCTGCGGGGCAACGTCAACGCGATGTTCACCAACCTCTCGCGCCGCTCCCAGGGTCTGATCCAGCGTCAGCTCTCGCTCATCTCCGAGCTGGAGTCCCGCGAGGCCGACCCGGACCAGCTGTCCTCGCTCTTCAAGCTCGACCACCTCGCGACGCGCATGCGCCGTAACGGTGAGAACCTCCTCGTCCTCGCCGGTGAGGAGCCCGGCCGCCGCTGGACCCGCCCGGTCCCGCTGGTCGACGTGCTCCGCGCCGCCGCCTCCGAGGTGGAGCAGTACGAGCGCATCGAGCTCGCCGCGGTCCCGACCACCGAAGTCGCCGGCCGCGTCGTCAACGACCTCGTGCACCTGCTCGCCGAGCTGCTGGAGAACGCGACCTCCTTCTCCTCGCCGCAGACCAAGGTCAAGGTCACCGGTCACGCCCTGCCCGACGGCCGGGTGCTGATCGAGATCCACGACACCGGTATCGGTCTGTCCCCCGAGGACCTCGCCGCCATCAACGAGCGGCTCGCCGCGCCGCCCACCGTGGACGTCTCGGTCTCCCGGCGCATGGGTCTGTTCGTGGTCGGCCGTCTGTCGCAGCGCCACGGCATCCGCATCCAGCTGCGCCCGTCCGACTCCGGTGGTACGACCGCGCTGGTCATGCTGCCCGTCGACGTCGCCCAGGGCGGCAAGAAGCCCGCTCCGGGCGGCAAGGGCGGCGCCCCCGCGGTCGGCGGTCCGGCCGCGGCGCAGGCCGCCGCGGGTGCGGCGGCAGCGCGCCGTAACGGCGGTCAGGGCGGCGGTGCCTTCGGTGCCGCCGGCGGCCCGTCCGGCGGACGTCTCGGTGCCGGCGCCTCGCCTCGCGGTCAGGTCGGCTCCGGTGCGGGTCCGCGGGCCGAGCTGCCGGGCGCGGGCCAGGGCGGCCGTCCCGGCGGGCCCGGCTCGCGCGGACCGCAGGCTCCGTCGGTGCCCCAGCAGGGCCGACCGCAGCAGGACGCCTTCGGCGGCAGCTTCGGCGCCCAGGCGCCGGGTGCCCCGCAGGGTCTCCAGGCCGCCCAGCCGGGCGGTCCGCAGCAGGACGCCTTCGGGGGCGGCGGCCGCGGCCCCTCCCCCATGCAGCAGCGTGACAACGGCGCCGACCGGGGCCGTCAGCCGCAGCTGCCGGCGCGCGGCGGCGCACGGCCCGAACTGCCGGGCGGCAGCGAGCAGCGCACGCCGAGCTGGAGCGACGGCAACGCCCAGCCGTCGCTGTCCCGCGCCCCGATGGACGCTCCGCGCGGCCACGACCAGGACTTCCACGGCCAGGGCGGCGCCCAGAACGCGGGCCAGTACCCCCACCCGGGCATGGGCGGCCAGCAGGACACCGGCCAGTTCCCGCAGCAGGACACGGGCCAGTTCCCCCACCCGAACTCGGGTGGTCAGCAGGACACGGGCTCGTTCGTCCGCTCGGACATCTTCGGTGCGCCGGGCGGCCGGCAGTCGGGGCCGTCCACGGGCCAGGTCGCCGCTCCGCAGTCGTACGACGCCGGCTCCACCGGGCAGTTCCCGGCGCAGGGCTACGAGGCACCCGCCGCCGGGCGGCACTCAGCGCCCGGCCGCCGCGACAACGCCGCCAACGCCAACTCCCCGCAGCACACGGGTCAGTTCGAGCGCCCGCAGGCGCCTCAGGCCCCGCAGCAGCGGCAGGCCCGTCAGGTGCCCGAGGCACTGCCGTCGGCGGATGGCGGCGACGGCCGTACGCCGCTGTACGACACCCTGGAGACCAACTGGTTCCACGGTCAGCAGCAGGCGGGCGGTCCGGCGCAGGCGCCGCAGGCCGCCGGTCCCGAATCCGCTTCCTCCGCCAGGCAGCAGCGCCCCTCCGCCGCCGCCTGGCGCAGCTCGCCCAACGACGACCTCGTCCGTCAGGCCGAGCGCGTACGCCAGCCCGCAGCGGGCGGCGTCACCACATCCGGCCTGCCGCGCCGGGCACCCGGGGCGAACCTCGTCGCCGGTACCGCCCAGCAGCAGCCGCAGCACCAAACCGGTCCGCAGGTCTCGCGTGCGCCCGACGACGTACGCGGTCGGCTGACCAATCTCCGTCGGGGTATCTCGCAAGGTCGTCAGGCCAGCAGCGGCCAGACCGGCAGCTTCCCGAGCCCCACTCACCAGCAGGAGCGTTAGTTGAGCCAGATGAGTCAAGCGGCACAGAATCTCAACTGGTTGATCACCAACTTCGTGGACAACACCCCAGGGGTGTCCCACACCATCGTGGTGTCGGCCGACGGCCTTCTGCTGGCGATGTCGGAGGGATTCCCACGGGATCGCGCCGATCAGCTGGCGGCCGTCGCGTCGGGACTCACCTCGCTCACGGCCGGGGCGTCCCGGATCTTCGAGGGCGGCAGCGTGGCGCAGACGGTGGTCGAGATGGAGCGGGGATTTCTCTTCCTCATGTCCGTCTCGGACGGCTCGTCCCTGGCCGTTCTGGCCCACCCGGAGTGCGACATCGGCCTCGTCGGCTACGAGATGGCGCTCCTCGTGGACCGCGCGGGGGCGGTCCTCACGCCCGACCTGCGCGCCGAACTGCAGGGAAGTCTGCTCCACTGACCGACCCCGGATCCACCCGTCTCACCAAATCACCGTCCGGCCGACACAATCCCCCCACCGGCCCCGTCAGACGGCACGACTGACCAACTTGCTGTCCCGCCCGGAGGATTCATGACACCGCCCACCGCCTCCCATGATCCGTACGCGCAGCCGTACGGGGACGAGGGCGACGAGCCGTTGGTACGCCCGTACGCGATGACGGGAGGCCGGACCCGGCCTCGCTATCAGCTCGCCATCGAGGCCTTGATCAGCACCACCGCGGACCCCGCTGCGCTCATGGGGCTGCTTCCCGAGCACCAGCGCATCTGCCACCTATGCCAAGAGGTGAAGTCGGTGGCCGAGGTGTCGGCCCTGCTCGCCATGCCCCTGGGCGTGGCCCGGATCCTGGTGGCCGACCTCGCCGAGGCCGGCCTGGTCGCCGTCCACCAGCCGGGCGGCGACGAGAACAACGGCGGTGCACCGGACGTGACACTGCTCGAAAGGGTGCTCAGTGGACTTCGCAAGCTCTGACGGAGGCCGGGCGACCACCTCCGCGAAGATCGTGGTGGCGGGCGGCTTCGGCGTGGGCAAGACCACGTTCGTCGGCGCCGTCTCGGAGATCAACCCGCTGCGCACGGAGGCCGTGATGACGTCCGCCAGCGCGGGCATCGACGACCTCACGCACACCGGGGGCAAGACGACCACCACGGTCGCCATGGACTTCGGCCGTATCACCCTGGACCAGGACCTGATCCTGTACCTCTTCGGTACGCCCGGTCAGGACCGTTTCTGGTTCATGTGGGACGACCTGGTCCGCGGCGCCATCGGCGCCGTGGTGCTGGTCGACACCCGGCGGCTGGCCGACTGCTTTCCCGCGGTCGACTACTTCGAGAACAGCGGTCTTCCCTTCGTCGTCGCCCTCAACGGCTTCGAAGGACATCAGCCCTATGCACCCGAAGAGGTGCGTGAGGCGCTCCAGATCGGACCGGACGCCCCGATCGTCACGACGGACGCCCGGCACCGCTCGGACGCCAAGAGCGCGCTGATCACACTCGTCGAGCACGCCCTCATGGCACGCCTGAAGTAGCACTCAAGTCAGGAGTGACATACGGCAGTTGTCGTAACGTCGCCGGATCCGACTGTGGCCTTTGACACGGTCGGCTCCGGCGTTCATAACGTTTCGGCAGAGGAATCCGGTGGTATCACCACGCGTCGCGCACAACCGATGTCGCTGCGCTCACAAAGGTCCCGCCATTTGACGGGGCTCGCTCTTTATGACCGATTTATCGGCGGCTTGACGTCCCCGCTTTCCCTGATTCCGGCTGTTTGGAAGAGGGCTGGTCGACGTGCTGGAATGCCTGAACTGCCCATTAGTCAAGGCCGTACTGAAGAGTGGTCGAAGACACACCGGGCGCTGAGAGTCTGCGGCACGACGTAGGTGCCCGCCGCCGAGAGGTTGTTGGTCGAGTGAGGCGAAGCAAGAACGGTCCCGAGCCGTCGGCGCGGGGCAACTTCACCCCGCCGCCGCGCGCTGCGGCGCCCGCCCCTGTGCCCGGTCCTGAGCCAGCGGCCGATCCCGCCCCCAGTGGCGGCCGCTTCTCCCCGAGCAACTGGCGAGTGCCGACGCGGCTGAACGCGATCCTGCTCATTCCCGTGCTGGTCGGCCTCGTCATGGGCGGCTTCCAGGTGAAGAGCTCGATCGACACCTGGAACGAGGCCCGCGACGCGGAGAACACCGCGCTCCTGGTCCGCGCCGCCGAGACCTACGCCAACGCGCTCTACATCGAACGTGACACCAGCGCGGCCCCGCTGCTGCTGAAGAAGGACCAGGCCACGGTCACCGCGGTCCGCAAGAAGACGGACCAGGCCGCCGAGGCCTTCCACCAGGCCGCGCAGAACGCGCCCGAGACGCCCGGCCTCCAGCGCCGGCTGCGGCTGTTCGGCGAGGTGGAGCCCACGCTCCAGAACCTGCGCGCGGCCGCGTACACCACCAAGCTCAACGGCGTACAGACCGAAGAGGGCTACGTCAAGGTCGCCCACCCCCTGATGGAGTTCGCCAACGAACTCGGTCTGGGCACCGGCAACATCACTTCTTACGGCCGTACCGTCTACGCGATGTCGCTCACCAAGGCGGCCCTGTCGCTCGAGCGCTCGATCGGTATGCACCTGCTGATCAAGCCGGGTCCCGACGCCCCGAACCTGACCACGCAGCGCACCTCGCTCGCCTCGTACGCCTACCTGGAGCGCATCGCCGTCGAGGAGTACCTCGGCGGTGGCACCGACGAGGACACCCAGAAGCTCGAGGACGCCGAGCAGGCCGTCAAGGACAAGGGCGCGGCGATGGCCCGCGAGGCCAAGCTGAAGAACCCGGCCTACGTCCCGCCGCCGGCCAAGCCGGAGACGTTGATCGGCGCCGTGGCGAGGATGCCGGACACCAGCCCCCTCACCCGCCAGGCGCTCGCCCAGAAGGGCATCACCCCGGAGAACTGGTGGGCGGTCAACACCCTCAAGTTCGACGCGTACCGCAAGATCGAGTCCGACCTGGCCGACAACGCGGTGAAGGAGGCCTCGGGCATCGCCGACGACGCCCGTACGTCCGCCTTCATCACCGGTGGTGTGGTCCTCCTCGCCCTGCTCGCCGCGTTCGCCTTGGCCGGCATGGTGGCGCGCCAGATGAGCCGCGCGATGCGCAAGCTGCGCCACGCCGCCTTCGACGTCGCCGAGCAGCGTCTGCCGATGCTGGTCGACCAGCTCTCCCGCACGGACCCGGGTCGCGTCGACACCCGTGTGACGCCCATCCCGATCACCACCACGGACGAGATCGGCGAGGTCGCCCGCGCCTTCGACCAGATCCACCGCGAGGCCGTGCGGCTCGCCGCCGAGCAGGCTCTGCTCCGGGGCAACATCAACGCGATCTTCACCAACCTGTCGCGCCGCAACCAGTCGCTCATCGAGGGTCAGCTGACCCTGATCACCGACCTGGAGAACAACGAGGCCGACCCGGACCAGCTGGAGAACCTCTTCAAGCTGGACCACCTCGCGACCCGTATGCGCCGCAACGGCGAGAACCTCCTCGTCCTCGCCGGCGAGGAGCCGGGCCGCCGCTGGGACCAGCCGGTCCCGCTGGTCGACGTCCTGCGCGCCGCCTCCTCCGAGGTGGAGCAGTACGAGCGCATCGAGCTCTCCGGCGTTCCGGAGGCCGAGATCCACGGCCGCGCCGTGACCGACCTCGTGCACCTGCTCGCCGAGCTGCTGGAGAACGCCACCACGTTCTCCTCCCCGCAGACCAAGGTCCGCGTCACCGCGACCCGTCTCCCCGACGGCCGCGTCATGGTCGAGATCCACGACAAGGGCATCGGCCTCACGGCCGAGGACTTTGCCGAGATCAACCACAAGCTCGCCAACCCGCCGAGCGTCGACGCCGCGATCTCGCAGCGCATGGGCCTGTTCGTGGTCGGCCGCCTCTCCGACCGGCACGGCATCCGCGTCCAGCTCCGCCCCTCGGGCGAGCAGGCGGGTACGACCTCCCTGGTCATGCTGCCCGACGCGATCACCCACGGTGGTGGCGGCGACCAGCAGGCCCGCGAGGAGTTCACGGTCTCGCAGATCATCCCGGAGCAGGACTTCCGGGGCGAGAGCTTCAACCCGCAGCCGCAGCCGCTGCGCACCGCGGCCGAGCTCGGCTTCGACGACAGCCGCTACGAGGTTCCGGACGACATCCGCGAGCTGGACCCGGTCGGCCGTTCCCTCATGCGCGAGGAGCGCCGTGCGGCCCTGGAGGCCCAGACGCACGGCCAGGAGCCGCACGAGCTCCAGCCCGGCCAGCAGCACGCCCCCGAATCTCCCGCGTACGGCGGCGAGTTCGACGGGCGGCAGGACTACGCCGCCCCGGCTGACTTCCCGGAGCAGCACCAGGCCGGCTACGGCCAGCAGCAGCCCTCGTACGACGAGCAGTACTTCGCGCCGAACGGCGGCATGCAGCAGCAGAACGACGCCTTCTCCGCGAACGGCGGCTACGCCGAGCCCGGTTACGGCGAGCAGCAGTCCCAGGGCTACAACGAGCAGTCCTTCCAGGACGACTGGCCGCAGCAGGACGGCGGTTACCAGAACGGGTACCCGTCCCAGTACGCTCCGGAAGCGGAATCGCCGCAGGCCGGTGACGTGAGCGCGTCGAACGGCGTAGGCTTCGACCGTCCGGGACGGCCCTCCCCCGCTGCCTCCCCGCTGACCGACGCCGGTCTGCCCCGCCGTGGCCCCCTCGCGGGCGGCCCGAACGGCAACGGCGCGAGCGGCATGGGGCACACGCGGCAGGAGACGCCGGCCCCCGCGGCGGACAACACCAACACCGGTGAAGACAGCTGGCGTTCGGCCAACGACGAGCGCTGGCAGCAGGCTTCGCAGCTGCGCAAGCCGAAGGCGGGCGGGGTCACCTCCTCCGGTCTGCCGCGGCGGGTACCCAAGGCCAACCTGGTCGAGGGCACCGCCGAGAGCACCCCCCAGGGAGGCCCCCAGGTCTCCCGCGCCCCGGAGGATGTCCGGGGCCGACTGAGCAACCTGCGCCGGGGCGTCCAGCGTGGACGCAGCGCAGGCAGTGAAACGAACGGCCAGGGCTTCGGTCCTGACAGCACCTACAACCAGGAGCGTTAGTGTGAGCCCGATGAGCCAGGCGGCACAGAACCTGAACTGGTTGATCACCAACTTCGTGGACAACACCCCGGGGGTGTCCCACACCGTGGTGGTCTCCGCCGACGGACTCCTTCTGGCGATGTCCGAAGGCTTCCCGCGCGACCGCGCCGATCAGCTCGCGGCCGTCGCATCCGGTCTGACGTCTCTGACCGCAGGCGCCTCTCGGATCTTCGAGGGCGGCAGCGTGAACCAGACAGTTGTGGAGATGGAGCGAGGATTCCTCTTCATCATGTCCGTATCTGACGGTTCGTCGCTCGCGGTCCTGGCCCACCCGGAAGCGGACATCGGACTCATTGGGTACGAGATGGCCCTTCTGGTGGACCGCGCGGGCACGGTCCTTACCCCGGATCTCCGTGCGGAGCTCCAGGGAAGCCTTCTCAACTAACAACCAGACGATGCGTGTTCGTGTCCCGTGCCCGTAAGGTTTCGGGACGCGGCGCCCCATGGATGGGTGCCCGGCGCAGTCGGAGGAGGAGAAAGTGGCAACACCCCCAGGCAATTCGTCTTCGGGCAACTGGTCGTACGGACCTGCCCAGGGCCAGGGCCCGGGCGATGGTTCGGCGAACCCGTACAACTTCCCCTCCGCTCCGAGCCACCAGCAGCCGTACGCGCCGCAGGGTCCAGGCCCTTCGCCGTACGATCAGCCGCTGGCGCCGCGTATCCAGCCGGTGCAGCCGCCGCAGCGTCGCCCCGAGCCGGCGTCCGCCGGGGCATCGAACAACCCCCTGGTCCGTCCGTACGCCATGACCGGCGGCCGGACCCGCCCGCGGTACCAGCTCGCCATCGAGGCACTGGTGCACACCACCGCGCAGCCGCACCAGATGCAGGGCCAACTGCCCGAGCATCAGCGGATCTGCAACCTCTGCCGTGAGATCAAGTCGGTGGCCGAAGTCTCGGCCCTCCTCACGATCCCTCTCGGCGTGGCCAGGATCCTCGTCGCCGACTTGGCGGAGGCGGGCCTGGTCGCCATCCATCAGCCCGGCGGCGACGAGAACGCCGGTGGCCAGCCAGACGTGACACTGCTCGAAAGGGTGCTCAGTGGACTTCGCAAGCTCTAGCGGCGGTCCTTCCCGCTCCACCACTTCCGCGAAGATCGTGGTGGCGGGCGGCTTCGGCGTGGGCAAGACCACGTTCGTCGGCGCCGTCTCGGAGATCAACCCGCTGCGCACAGAGGCCGTCATGACGTCCGCTTCGGCCGGCATCGATGACCTCACCCACACCGGGGACAAGAAGACCACCACGGTCGCCATGGACTTCGGCCGCATCACCCTGGACCAGGACCTGATCCTGTACCTCTTCGGTACGCCCGGTCAGGACCGCTTCTGGTTCATGTGGGACGACCTGGTCCGCGGCGCCATCGGCGCCATCGTCCTGGTCGACACCCGCCGTCTCGCCGACTGCTTCCCCGCGGTCGACTACTTCGAGAACAGCGGTCTTCCCTTCGTCATCGCCCTCAACGGCTTCGACGGCAGCCAGCCGTACCAGCCGGACGAGGTCCGCGAGGCTCTCCAGATCGGCCCGGACACCCCGATCATCACGACGGACGCCCGCCACCGCGCGGACGCCAAGTCGGCGCTGATCACCTTGGTCGAGCACGCCTTGATGGCACGGCTCCGGTAAAAGCGCACGCACAACGAAGGGCGGGGCCTCCACTCGTGGAGGCCCCGCCCTTCTTGCTGGTAAGAGAAGCCGCGGCGGCCAGGCACACGGACAGGGGCCCCGCTTCCCAGTGGCTGCACCGGACCCGAGCTTGATGCACTCCCCCGCACAGGAAAGGGGCCCCTCGTGACGAGGGACCCCTTTCCTTCTGCTGAGCGGCGCAGCCTACGCGTGCCAGCTGTGCGGCGCCCGGAAGCCGGGCTCGCGCTCCAGGCGGCGCCAGCCGGCCTTCGCACGGCCGCGGTGGGTCTGGGTGGTGGCGGCGGGCTGAGCGGCCGCGCGGGCGAGGAGGACGGCCGTGATGGCGGCGACTTCCTCGGGGTCGGCGTGGCCCTTCTCGACGCGGATGTCAGGGGTGTTCATGGATGTGGGTCTCCGTGAGAGAGGGGTGCGCGGGGATGCCGCGCAGGGTCCGCGGGGGTTACTGCGGGGGGTTGCCGTGCTTGCGGGAGGGCAGGTCGGCGTGCTTGGAGTGCAGCATCGCCAGCGACTTGACGAGCACCTCGCGGGTCTCGGCAGGGTCGATGACGTCGTCGACCAGACCGCGCTCCGCCGCGTAGTACGGGTGCATCAGCTCGGCCTTGTACTCCTTGACCATCTTCTGCCGCATGGCCTCGGGGTCCTCGGCGTCGGCGATCTGACGGCGGAAGATGACGTTGGCCGCGCCTTCGGCGCCCATCACGGCGATCTCGTTGGTGGGCCAGGCGTAGGTGAGGTCGGCGCCGATGGACTGGCTGTCCATGACGATGTACGCGCCTCCGTACGCCTTGCGGAGGATCAGCGAGATCCTCGGCACGGTCGCGTTGCAGTAGGCGTAGAGCAGCTTCGCGCCGTGCCGGATGATCCCGCCGTGCTCCTGGTCGACGCCGGGGAGGAAGCCCGGCACATCCAGGAAGGTGACGATCGGAATGTTGAAAGCGTCGCACATCTGGACAAAGCGTGCAGCTTTTTCACTGGCCTCGATGTCCAGCACACCGGCCAGCACCTGCGGCTGGTTGGCGATGATGCCGACGACCTGGCCGTCGAGGCGGGCCAGGGCGCAGATGATGTTGCGCGCCCAGCGCTCGTGGACCTCCAGGTACTCGCCGTCGTCGACGATCTCCTCGATGACCTTCGCCATGTCGTACGGCCGGTTGCCGTCCGCCGGGACCAGGTCGAGCAGCGCGTCACCGCGGCGGTCGACCGGGTCCGAGGACTCGACGCGCGGCGGGTTCTCCCGGTTGTTCTGCGGGAGCATCGACAGGAGGTAGCGGACCTCCCCGATGCAGGTCTCCTCGTCGTCGTACGCGAAGTGGCAGACGCCGCTCGTCTCGGCGTGCACGTCCGCGCCGCCGAGGCCGTTCTGGGTGATCTCCTCGCCGGTGACCGCCTTGACGACGTCCGGGCCGGTGATGAACATCTGCGAGGTGTCGCGGACCATGAACACGAAGTCCGTGAGGGCGGGGCTGTACGCCGCGCCGCCCGCGCACGGGCCGAGCATCACGCTGATCTGCGGGATGACGCCGGACGCCTTGGTGTTGCGCTGGAAGATGCCGCCGTAGCCGGCGAGGGCGGAGACGCCCTCCTGGATACGGGCACCGGCGCCGTCGTTGAGGGAGACCAGGGGCGCACCGGCCGCGATGGCCATGTCCATGATCTTGTGGATCTTGGTGGCGTGGGCCTCGCCCAGCGCGCCGCCGAAGATCCGGAAGTCGTGGGCGTACACGAAGACCGTACGGCCCTCGACCGTGCCCCAGCCGGTGATGACACCGTCGGTGTAGGGCTTCTTCGTCTCCAGGCCGAATCCGGTCGCCCTGTGCCGGCGGAGCTGCTCGACCTCCTGGAAGGAGCCGGGGTCCAGCAGCAGCTCGATGCGCTCCCGGGCGGTCAGCTTGCCCTTGGCGTGCTGCGCCTCGGTCGCCTTCTCGCTGGGTCCCGCCAGCGCCCGCGCACGGATCTCATGGAGCTCGGCGACGCGCCCGCGCGCGTCCGCCGGCTCGCTGGTCGACTCACCCGTGGCATCTTCCAAAACGGTCATGTAGCGACCATACGAAGGACACCGAGGAAAGCGAGCCGTCGACTCCGTACAGTCTCCGGCCCGTTTTCCTGGTACCCCTGAACAGAACCTCGCCGATATGCAGCCGTTCCGACTGCTCAGAGGGCTTGACGCTTGTAGGGGTGTCACAAAGACGGCCCTCGTAAGACGCCTCACATTCACCCCTGGCGCATGCCATCCCCGGAGTGACATGGAGCCCTCGAACGGAGGCGGCCGGCGCGCTCAGATCGCAGCCGTTCGAGACACACCCGTCGAGGATGTTGAAAGTTGAACCGAATGGGTCTATGGTCGTCTCCATCAACCTCGTTGAATATTCAACTTCAACGGGATTCCCACCAAGGAGCAGCAGTCATGGGCATCTTCGGCCGCAAGACCACCGACGAGACCACCCCCGCCGCCGCGCGCGCCGCGGTGAACCCCGAGCTGGCCGCCCTGAACGGCGACTACACGATCGACCCGTCGCACACGACGCTCGGCTTCACCGCCCGCCACGCCATGGTCACCAACGTCAAGGGCGCCTTCCTCGACTTCTCCGGGTCGGTCCACCTGGCCGGGGGCGACCCGGCGAAGTCCTCGGTCTCCGTCGACGTGAAGATGGACAGCATCGACACGGGCAACGCCGACCGCGACGGGCACCTGAAGTCCGCAGACTTCTTCAAGACGGACGAGTTCCCGGCCATGGAGTTCCGCTCCACCAAGGTGGAGGCGCTCGGCGGCGACGACTTCCGAGTCACCGGCGACCTCACGATCATGGGCGTGACCAAGCCGCTCACCATCGACCTCGAGTTCAACGGCTCCGCCAAGGACCCGTTCGGCAACGAGCGCATCGGCTTCGAGGGCAAGGCGCAGATCCTGCGCTCCGACTGGGGCCTGACCTGGAACGCCGCGCTGGAGACCGGCGGCGTCCTGGTGTCCGACAAGATCAAGCTGAACTTCGACGTCTCGGCGATCAAGAACGCGTGAGCCGGGCGGAGTACCGCCGTTCCCCGCTCCCGCCCTACGAGCGCGCCCGTCCTCCACTCCCCGTACCGGAGGACGGGCGCTCGGCTGTCCGCGGCCTGGCCGGCCGGGCCGTCCGGCTCAGAAGCCGCCGCCGCCGAAGTCCCCGCCGCCGCCGAAGTCCCCTCCCCCGCCGTCCCCGAAGCCGCCGCCGTCGCCGAAGCCGCCGCCGAAGTCGCCGGTGTCGAAGTCCGCACCGGACATGTCGCCGCCCTCGTAACCTCCGCCGCCGAAGTCGCCGTACCCGGTGCCGTAGTCGGCCGCATACGACGGGGTCGCCATCATGCTGCCCAGCAGCGTGCCGACCAGCAGGCCGGGGAGGATGCCGCCGCCGAAGTAGCCGCCGGCCCAGGGCCCGTAGGCCGGGCCCGCGTCCCAGTACGGGCGGCGGCCGTAGTCGGTGTCGACCTCGCGGACGGCGGGGTCGAGGCCGTCGGCCAGCCGGGTCCGGTCGGCCGCGCAGACGGGAACCTCACGGGTGGCCCCGCCGGGCGGGGTCCAGGACGCGTCGGCGACCGAGGGGCCGTGACGGGGGTCGAAGAAGCACGGCGGGCGGCGCTCCGGGAGCGGCCGGCCCTTGCGCCGGGCATCGAGCTGCGCGAGGGAGAACCGGCCCTCCTCCAGCGCCTCGGTGACGGCGCGCACGTCCTCGGGCCTGCGCGCCTCGGCCATGGCGGCCTTCGCCTTCTCGTAGGCGTTCAGCGAGCGTTCGTAGTCCGCGCGCATCGCGTCGTCCGCGCCCGGCTCGGCGGGATGGAAGTCCAGGCGGTCCAGTTCCTCGCCGAAGGCGGTGATGTCCTCGTCGACCACCACCCGCAGCCGCTCCAGGGCGGCCCGCTGCTCGTCCTCACGCCGTCGGCGGCCGCGCCGGACCAGCGTGTACGCGCCCACGCCACCGAGCACGATCACCGCGCCCGCGACGATCAGAGCGGTACCGGACACGCCGCCGTCACCGGAGCCGCCCCAGGCCGCGGGGGCATGGCCGCCCATGTTGGTCAGGGCGCGGCCGGTGAAGTCGGTCAGCTGGGTCTTGGCGTTCTCGCCCTGGACGCTGCTGGTCAGGTTCCGCACGGCCGCGCCGGACATCACCGAGTGGTCGGCGCGGGCGTCGAAGCGGTCGCCGAGGCGGATGGCGTACAGACCGGTGACGCCGGTGGCCGTGCGCAGGTCGGAGAAGAGGTTCTTCGTCGGGTAGCCGGCAGGCAGGACGGCGACGAACAGCGGCTTGTCGGCGTCCTTGATCTGCTTGCTCAGCGCGTCGGCGTCCGCCTTCGACAGCTGGCCCGAGGCCGCCGGGTCGACGTACACCGGGTTCTTGCGGAGGGCCTCGGCGATGGCCGAGACGCTGGTCGCCGCCGCGGCGCGCGGTGCGCTCACCGGCGCGGCAGCCGCCACCGCGCCCGGTGTCAGCACCGCCCCGGCGATGAGCACCAGGGCTGCCAGCAGCAGTGCCGGGAGGCGTTTGATCCGTAGCACGGCCTTCATATCTCGACGCTACCCGAAGCCCTCCGAAAACCGGGCATGACCTAGGAACTCTCTAGGAGGCCGGCTGCACTCCGGCCCGCAGCAGCCCGTAGGTGTAGGCGTCCTCCAGGGCCTGCCAGGAGGCGGCGATGACGTTGTCGGCGACGCCCACCGTGGACCACTCGCCGGTGCCGTCCGAGGTGGAGATCAGGACGCGGGTCGTGGAGTTGGTGCCGTGCCGGCCCTCCAGGATGCGGACCTTGTAGTCGACCAGGTCGAGGCCGGCCAGCTGCGGGTAGATCTTCTCCAGGGCCACCCGCAGCGCCCGGTCCAGGGCGTTGACCGGGCCGTTGCCCTCGGCTGTGGCGACGATGCGCTCGCCCTTGGCCCAGAGCTTGACGGTGGCCTCGTTGGCGTGGCTGCCGTCGGGGCGGTCCTCGGCGATGGCACGCCAGGACTCGACCTCGAAGTACGTGCGCGGGCCGCCCTCGGCCTCGGCGCGCAGCAGCAGTTCGAAGCTCGCGTCGGCCGCCTCGTAGCTGTAGCCGTTCAGTTCGCGTTCCTTGACGCGCTCGACCACCCGGCCGACCAGTTCGCGGTCGCCGCCGAGGTCGATGCCGAGCTCCTTGCCCTTGAGCTCGATGGAGGCGCGGCCCGCCATGTCGGAGACCAGCATCCGCATGGTGTTGCCGACCTGCTCGGGGTCGATGTGCTGGTACAGGTCGGGGTCGACCTTGATGGCCGAGGCGTGCAGGCCGGCCTTGTGCGCGAAGGCCGAGACGCCGACGTAGGGCTGGTGGGTGGAGGGAGTGAGGTTGACGACCTCGGCGATGGCGTGGGAGATCCGCGTCATCTCGCGGAGGCGGCCCTCCGGGAGGACCTTCTTGCCGTACTTCAGTTCCAGGGCGGCGACGACCGGGAAGAGGTTGGCGTTGCCGACGCGTTCGCCGTAGCCGTTGGCCGTGCACTGGACGTGGGTCGCGCCCGCGTCCACCGCGGCGAGGGTGTTGGCGACCGCGCAGCCGGTGTCGTCCTGGGCGTGGACGCCGAGGCGGGCGCCGGTGTCGGCGAGGACGGTCGAGACGACGGCCTGGATCTGGGCGGGGAGCATGCCGCCGTTGGTGTCGCACAGGACGACCACGTCGGCGCCCGCTTCCGCGGCGGTGCGGACGACCGCCTTGGCGTACTCGGGGTTGGCGCGGTAGCCGTCGAAGAAGTGCTCGCAGTCGACGAAGACGCGGCAGCCCTCGCCGGTCAGGAAGGCGACGGTGTCCCGGACCATCTCCAGGTTCTCGTCCAGCGTGGTGCGCAGGGCGAGTTCGACGTGCCGGTCGTGGGACTTGGCGACCAGGGTGATGACCGGGGCGCCGGAGTTCAGCAGCGCCCTGACCTGCGGGTCGTCCGCGGCCTTCGCGCCGGGCCGGCGGGTGGCGCCGAACGCGACCAACTGGGCGTGCCTGAAGTCGAGCTCCGCCTGCGCGCGGGCGAAGAACTCGGTGTCCCGCGGGTTCGCGCCGGGCCAGCCGCCCTCGATGAAGCCCACGCCGAAGTCGTCCAGGTGCCGGGCGATGGCGAGTTTGTCCGCGACGGTGAGGTTGATGCCCTCGCGCTGGGCGCCGTCGCGCAGCGTGGTGTCGAAGACGTGGAACGAGTCGTCGAGGCCGCTGGTAGCCGTCTCGGTCATGGTCTGAAGGCTCCTGTACTGGATTCTCGGTCTTACCGGAATGACCGGCTCCACCGTCCCCCAATCCTCCCTCGCGCTCCGCTCCCCGGCTGATGGTGGGCCGGAAAACGAAAAACCCCTCGCGGGTGCGAGAGGTCTGCGCGCGGGTCGAGGACGACGATGGCCACCCGTACCTGGTCGTACGTGATGGTCACTGCGGACCGGCGCGCCTGCTGCCAATCATCATGGCGAACGAGAGCACGGGGGCAGTCTGGCACAGCACCGCCCCCGGCCCGGTGGGCGTCTCAGGATGCGGTCGTCAGCGTGGACTCCTCGCGGGGCTCCACGCGCGCCAGGTCCAGGTCCCTGGTCTCGCGCATCGTCACGTACACCACGAGGGAGACGGCGGCGCAGCCCGCGACGTACCAGGAGAAGCCCGACTCCACGCCCGCGTCCTTGAACCACAGGGCGACGTACTCCGCCGTGCCGCCGAACAGGGCGTTGGCGATCGCGTAGGGCAGCGCGACGCCCAGCGCGCGCACGCCCGTGGGGAACAGCTCCGCCTTCACACAGGCGTTGATCGAGGTGTAGCCGGTGACCACGACCAGGGCGAGCAGGGACAGGCCGAGGGCGGGCCAGAAGCTGCCCGCGTGCTTCAACATGGCCATGATCGGCACGGTGAGGACGGTGGAGCCGACCGCGAAGGTGATCAGCAGCGGCCGCCGCCCGATCCGGTCGGAGAGCCGGCCCGCGAGCGGCTGGAGGCAGGCGAAGACGAACAGCGCGGTGAAGGAGACGAGGGTGGCGGTCTCCTTGGGCAGGCCCGCCGAGTTCGACAGGTACTTCGTCAGATAGGTGGTGTACGTGTAGTAGGCGACCGTGCCGCCCATGGTCAGCGCGATGACCAGGAACGCCTCGCGCTTGTACTGCCACAGCGCGCGCAGCGTGCCGCGCTCCTCGGCGCCGCTGGTGTCCTCCTCGTACACCTCGCTCTCCAGCATGGTGCGCCGCAGGTAGAAGACGATCGCCGCGCCGAGCGCGCCGACCACGAAGGGGATGCGCCAGCCGTAACTGTGCAGCGCCTCGTCGGACATGGTGCGCTGGAGGAGGATCTGCAGGGCGAGGCCGACGAGTTGACCCGCGGTCATGGACACGTACTGGAAGCTGGAGGCGAAGCCGCGCCGGCGCGGGTCGGAGGCCTCGGTGAGGTAGGTGGCGCTGGCCGCGTACTCGCCGCCGACCGACAGACCCTGGAGGAGGCGCGCGACGAGCAGCACGAACGCGCCGCCGTACCCGGCGACGGCGTAGGTCGGCGCGACGGCGATGAGGATCGCGGACGCCGACATCAGCGTCACGGTCAGTGTCAGCGCCGCCTTGCGGCCCTTGCGGTCGCCGACCCGGCCGAGCAGCCAGCCGCCGACGGGACGCATGAAGAACCCGACCGCGAAGATGCCCGCCGTGTTCATCAACTGGGCCGTGGGGTTGCCGCTCGGGAAGAACGCTCCGGCGAAGTACGTGGCGAAGGTCGCGTACACGAACCAGTCGAACCACTCGACCATGTTGCCCGCCGAGCCGACCCAGATCTTCTTCCAGTGTTGTCTGTCCATGCGCCGTTCTTGCCCGGTGACGGCGTCGGGGACTCCTCGGCCCTGTGGGGATTCCTTCACGTCAAGTGACCAACTGGCCTGGGCAAACGCCTTGTTCGGGGCAGAGGGGCACAGGGCGGACAGCGCGGGGCGCTAACAGGGCTCGAAACGGCGGCGGGGCCGCCGCGGACCGGGGTGGTCCGGGGCGGCCCCGACGAGTGCGTACGGGCGGGCGGGCAGCTCAGCCCAGCGGGTGCATCCAGCCGTGCTTGTCCTCGGCGGTGCCGCGCTGGATGTCCAGGAGCGCCTCGCGCAGCCTGAGGGTGACCTCGCCGGGCTGCCCGTCGGACTGCTTCCACTCGGCGCCGGCGCGCTTGACCGTGCCGACCGGGGTGATGACGGCGGCGGTGCCGCAGGCGAACACCTCGGTGAGGGTGCCGTTCTCGGAGTCGCGCTGCCACTGGTCGAGGGAGACGCGGCCCTCCTCGGACTCGTAGCCGAGGTCGCGGGCGACCGTCAGCAGCGAGTCACGGGTGACGCCCTCCAGGATGGAACCGGTCAGGGTAGGCGTGACGATCTTGTCGCCGTACACGAAGTACAGGTTCATGCCGCCGAGTTCCTCGACCCACTTGTGCTCGACCGCGTCGAGGTAGCAGACCTGGTCGCAGCCCTGGGCGGCGGCCTCGGCCTGGGCGAGCAGGGAGGCCGCGTAGTTGCCGCCCGTCTTCGCGTCGCCCATGCCGCCGGGGACGGCGCGGACGTGGTCCTCGGAGGCCCAGATGGAGACCGGCCTCACGCCGCCCTGGAAGTAGGCGCCGGCCGGGGAGGCGATGACGACGAAGAGGTACTCGTTGGCCGGGCGCACGCCCAGGCCGACCTCGGTCGCGATCATGAACGGGCGCAGGTAGAGGGACTCCTCGCCGCCGTGCGCGGGGACCCAGTCCTTGTCCTGGCGGACCAGGAGGTCGCAGGCCTCGATGAACGTCTCGACCGGCAGCTCGGGCATCGCGAGGCGGTGGGCGGAGCGCTGGAAGCGCTCGGCGTTCTTTTCCGGGCGGAAGGTGGCGACGGAGCCGTCGGGGCGGCGGTAGGCCTTCAGGCCCTCGAAGATCTCCTGCGCGTAGTGCAGGACGTTGGTGGCCGGGTCGAGCGGGATCGGCGCGTACGGAACGAGCTGTCCGTCGTGCCAGCCCCGGCCCTCGGTCCACTTGATCGTCACCATGTGATCGGTGAAGTGGCGGCCGAACCCGGGGTCGGCCAGGATCGCCTGGCGCTCCGCTGCGGAGAGCGGGGTGGCGGACGGCTTGAGCTCGATCGTGGGCGTCGTCATGAGTGCTTGTCCTTCACCGGTTGTAGTGACGGGCCGCGCTCACGCCTGCACGGCGCATAGCCAGTGCCAGGGCGTCCCAGCTTCCCTCATACCGCGGCTCCGCGTTCGATTATCGCGCGGGGACGACGGTGGGAAGGAATCGGGGTGAAAACGGCCCGGAGATTGATGGTGGCACCCGGACCGGCACAGGAGAAGCCGCCGGGTGCGGAACGCGGCCCGGCGGCTTCGGGAGAGTGTCGTGGCGCCGCCGGTCAGCCGCCTACCCGTACGGCGAGCGCGTCGCCGATCTCGGCGGTGCTCCGCTCGGGAAGCGTGCCGCGCTGCGCGAGGTCGGCCGACACGGCCTCCTCGATGCGGTCCGCCTCGGACTCGTACCCGAGGTGGCGCAGGAGCAGGGCGACGGAGAGGACCGTGGCGGTGGGGTCGGCCTTGCCCTGGCCGGCGATGTCGGGGGCCGAGCCGTGGACGGGCTCGAACATCGACGGGAACTCGCGGGCCGGGTTGATGTTGCCGGAGGCGGCGACACCGATGCCGCCGGAGACGGCCGCGGCGAGGTCGGTGATGATGTCGCCGAAGAGGTTGTCGGTGACGATCACGTCGAACCGCTCGGGCTGGGTGACGAGGTAGATGGTTGCCGCGTCGACGTGCACGTACTCGGTGGTGACCTCCGGGTACTCCTCGGCCACCTTGTCGAAGACGTCCGTCCACAGGTGTCCGGCGAAGGTCAGCACGTTGTTCTTGTGGACCAGCGTGAGCTTCTTGCGCGGGCGGGCCTGGGCGCGGGCGAAGGCGTCGCGGACCACGCGCTCGACACCGAAGGCCGTGTTGACGGAGACCTCGGTGGCGACCTCGTGGGGCGTGCCCTTGCGGATCGTGCCGCCGTTGCCGGTGTACGGGCCCTCGGTGCCCTCGCGGACGACGACGAAGTCGATCTCGGGCTGGCCGGCGAGCGGGGTGGCGACGCCGGGGAGCAGCTTCGACGGGCGCAGGTTGACGTGGTGGTCGAAGGCGAAGCGGAGCCTCAGCAGGAAGCCGCGCTCGAGGACGCCGGACGGGACCGACGGGTCGCCGATGGCGCCGAGCAGGATGGCGTCGTGCTTCCTGAGGTCGTCGAGATCGGCGTCGGTGAGGGTCTCACCGGTGGCGTGGTAGCGCCGGGCGCCGAAGTCGTACTCCTTGGTCTCCAGCTTCACGTCCTGCGGAAGGGCGGCGGCCAGGACCTTGAGGCCCTCGGCCACGACTTCCTGGCCGATGCCGTCTCCGGGGATCACTGCGAGATCGATGCTGCGCGACATGCCGGGGACACTACCCCTCGTCCCATGAATTGACACGCCCCGTCCGGCATGCGGACGGACGGGGTGGCGGCGGGGCGCGGTTGCGGTGCCGGCGGCACGGGGCGACTCCGGCCCTTCGGCCGGCGTTCATCCGTACGCAGCAAGGGTGTTGGGCGGCGCAGGGAAGTTCTCGCTCATGGAGACTCCTGACGTCGGCATCCCCCCACAGCTCGCCCGCCGGATGAGCATGGCCGAGCAGTACGAGTACCTGCGCGCCCGGCTCACCCGGCGCCGCACCCTGGTCACCGCGGGCGCGGTGGCGGGCGGCACCCTGCTGACCGGCTGCGCGCAGCCGGCCCGGACGGCGGGGCTGCCCGCGCCGTCCGCCTCCCGGGCCCAGGGCGCCGCGGTGATCCCGTTCGGCCGCCACCTCGCCTTCGGCGCCGACCCGAAGACGCAGATGCGGATCTCGTGGCAGGTACCGGCCGTGGTGCGGCGGCCGTACGTGCGGATCGGGCTGCGGCCCGACGACCTGGGCCGCCGCGTCCCGGCCGAGGTGCGCGACCTGCACACGCCGGGGGCACCGGGCATACGGCCGGCGGTCGAGCAGTACTACGTGCACGCGGCCCTGGACCGGCTGCACCCGGGCACGACGTATTACTACGGCGTCGGCCACGACGGCCGGGACCCGGCCGCCCCGGAGAACCGCTCGGCCATCGCCTCCTTCCGCACGGCGCCCGCGAGCCCGGAGCGGTTCGTGTTCACCGCCTTCGGCGACCAGGGCGTGAGCCGGGCGGCGGCCGCCAACGACCATGTCCTGCTGGGCCAAAAGCCGGCGTTCCACCTCCACGCGGGCGACATCTGCTACGCCGACACCGGCGGCCACGGCGAGAGGTCCGACGTCTACGACCCGCGCACCTGGGACCGCTTCCTCAGGCAGAACGAGCCGGTGGCGCGCTCGGTGCCGTGGATGGTGACCACCGGCAACCACGACATGGAGGCCTGGTACTCACCGGACGGCTACGGCGGCCAGCTCGCCCGCTTCTCGCTCCCCGGCAACGGCTTCGACCCGCACGGGACGCCGGGCGCGTACAGCTTCCGGTACGGCAACGTCGGCTTCGTGGCGCTGGACGCGAACGACGTGTCGTACGAGATCCCCGCCAACCTCGGGCGCTCGGGCGGCCGGCAGACGCGGTGGCTGGACCGCACGCTGCGGGAGCTGCGCGCGGCGAAGGGCGTCGACTTCGTGGTCGTCTTCTTCCACCACTGCGCGTACTCGACCTCCCAGCACGCCTCGGACGGCGGTGTCCGCGCCGAGTGGCTCCCACTGTTCGAGAAGCACCAGGTGGACCTGGTGATCAACGGACACAACCACGTGTACGAGCGGACCGACGCCGTGCGGGGCGGCGCGGTCGGCAGGCCGGTCCCGATCGGCGCGTCGACGGATCCGACGCGGGACGGGATCGTGTACGTCACAGCGGGCGGCGGCGGCCGGGAGCTCTACTCCTTTGCCTCGGGCGTCAAGGACAGCTACGAGGGGCACCTCACCCGGCACGACGAGGTGAAGACCTTCCACTGGACCCGCTCGCACGGCCGCGCGCCGGAGACGGTGGAGTGGTCGCGGGTGCGCTACACCGGCTTCTCCCTGCTGTCCGTGGCGGCGCAGGCGGGGCCGTCCCCGAGGCTCGCCGTCTCGGCGCTGACGGAGACGGGCGAGCGGATCGACCACTTCGAGGTGCGGCGCGGCCGGTGAGACCGCGCCGCACCCCGACCGGGTGCGGCTCCCGGAACGGTGCCGGAGGGCCGGCCGCGGCTCAGTGGCCGGTCTCGCCTCCGTTGTCACGGCGGTCGAGGGCGCGCTGGAGGGCGGCGGCGGCGTTCTTGCGGTCGGACTCGCTGGCGCGGGTCACGTGGCGGACGCGGCGGCGGACGGTCGTCTCGGCCATGGCAATCGCTCCTTCGGCAAACGCGGCGTAAGGCAACGGGATGACGAGAGGCCGGAAGGGGCGGGGAGCGATGGCCGCAGGGGTTGCCTGCACAGGGCCCGGCTCACGACCGCCATTCGCTTGATCGAGCGAGACGTTCGGCTCCTCCCAAGCTACGGGAGGCGGCCCCGTCTGTCTGCATAACTACTCGGGCTTCCTACTATCTGAGACGGCGACGGGTGTCACACCTCTGTGAACTCGGCTTTTGCCGTTCGGAGGTGACGTGCCGTACGGGTATGCCCGGCCGCACGCGTCTCACCCCGCCGCGCGCGGACGCAAGGACCGCAACTCCCGGATCAGCGCCCGCACGGCCGCCGTCGTGGCGAGTTCGGGCGTGGTGACGTATCCGACGGAGCGGGTCGGGCGCCGCGGTCCGAGGCCGGTGATCTCGACGGTGGGCGGGAAGCCGGTGAGCGAGAGCGCGGGCATGATCGCCATGCCGAGCCCGCTGCCCACCATCGACAGCACGGCTCCGTCGTCCTCGGCGCGCACGGTCGCCGCCGGGATCCAGTCCTGGGCGGCCCACCAGTCGCGGGTGTAGGAGGAGCAGTTCTCCGCCCAGTCGACGAGCCACAGGGTCCGGGGCGCGGGGTGTCCGGCCGGGTGCACCAGGGAGTACGGCTCCTGAAGCAGTACGTCGCCGACCAGCCCGGCCGGGATCGACGAGCCGTCGGCGGCGAAGGTCGCGATCCCGAGGTCGGCGCGCCCCTCGGCCACCTCCCCCGCGGTCCCGGCGCCCAGCTCCCGTACGACGGTCACGGTCGACTCGATACCCGGGTGCCGTGCGGCCAGCCGCTCCAGGGCGGGCGGCAGCAGATGCAGGGCGGCGCTGCGGAAGGCCGCGATGCGCAACGGGCCGGCGGCCTCGCCCGCTTCCGCGCCGCGGGTGTCGTCGACCAGGGCCGCCAGCATCCGCAGCACCCGCCGCGCGTGCGTCACGGCCCGCTCGCCGGCCGCGGTGGGCCGGGCGCCGTACCGGCCGCGCTCGAACAGCACGACGCCCAGCTTCCCTTCGATGCCGCGCACCACGTGGGAGACGGCGGACTGGGTGGCGCCGAGCCGGACGGCGGCGGCCGAGAAGCCGCCCTCGTCGGCCACGGCGACCAGGGTCCTGAGCTCTTGCGGAGCGAGGTCGGCTGTCGGCACTCGGGCTCCCACCTGCTGCTATGAGCGAGCTTCATGGATCGCTGCGTTCCATGAGCCCAACCCTCTGCCCGGCACGCGCATTCCTGCCTACGGTCCCGTCCCATGACCGCCACGACGCTGACGCCCTCTCCGTCCCGCACGACCGGCACCGCGCTGACCGTGCAGCAGACCGCCCGCCCGACCGGCTTCCCGACCGCCGGCCACTTCCGTTTCGTGCAGTCCCGCGTCCCGGAGCCGGCGGCGGGCACGGCCCTGGTCGAGAACCTCTACTGGTCCGTGGACCCGTACCACCGCGAAATGATGGACGGCGACTTCGAGTTGAATGCCCCGCTGGAGGGCCGCACCCTCGGTCGCGTGATCGCCTCGCGCGATGCGTCCCTCCCCGAGGGCACGGTCGTCCTGCACCGCAAGGGCTGGCGCACCCACGCGCTCGTCCACCCCGAGGAGGCCCGGCGGCTCCCGGAGATCGAAGGCGTCCCCCTGTCCGCGCACCTGGGCGTCCTCGGCGGTACGGGCCTGACCGCGTACGTCGGCCTCACCCGCGTGGCCCGGCTCCGCGCGGGCGAGGACCTGTTCGTCTCCGGTGCGGCGGGCGGCGTCGGCACGGCGACCGGCCGCTTCGCCCGGCTGCTGGGCGCGGGCCGCCTGATCGGCAGCGCGGGCTCGCCGGAGAAGGTGAAGTACCTGACGGAGAAAGCCGGTTACGACGTGGCCTTCGACTACCACGCCGGTCCGGCCGCCGAACTCCTCGCGGCCGCCGCCCCCGACGGCGTCGACATCGCCGTGGACAACGTGGGCGGCGACCAACTGGGCGCGGCGGTAGGTGCGTTGCGTCATCGCGGGCGGGTGGTGCGGGTCGGCACGATCGCCCAGTACAACACCCCGTCCGCCCCGCCCGTTCTGTTCGACCACGCCGACGTGGTGGAGAAGAGCCTGCGCATCGAGGGCTTCCTGGTGCGCGACTACCGGGACGTGCAGGAGGAGTTGTACGAGTTCGCCGTACCGCATCTGCTGAGCGGGACGCTGGTGTCCGACGAGACGGTGGTGGACGGCTTCGAACGGATCGTGGAGGCGTTCCTGCTGATGCTGCGCGGCGGCAATACGGGGAAGACCCTGGTGCGGGCGGCCTGACCGGCGGATCGCCCACCCGGCTGATCCTCACCTCCGCGCGCGACGTCGGACCGCGGCGGGGGAACCGTGACGTCATGAACGACACGGCCAAAGTGCTGCTCGAGGGCGGCCCGAACGATCTGCCGGAACGAATCGTCCCGATGCCGCCCCCGCAGAACGACGTGAAGATCGAGCTCCGGAACGGCTACGAACACTTCCGGCCGACCTCACGGCACGCGGACACGGCCGCGGGCCGGCTGCCCGTCTACGAGTGGTGGGAGCGGACGGAGATGCCCGGCTAGGACTGTGACCGCGTACGGTCGCGGGGTGGTTCTCGGGAAGCCCCCGCCATACGGCGAACCCTGTGCGGTCGCAGCATCAGCACCGGCATCACACCCGGCTCGGCGAGCCGCGGCGGCTCATCGCACCGCCGCCGCCACGGCCTCGCGGAAGCCGTCCGGGTCCTCGGCCCACGGCAGATGCCCGGCCTCCGGCAGGACCACCCGGCGTACGTGGGGCAGCGCGCGCTCCAGGGAGTCGACGGCGGTGCGCGGGCGCAGGTCCCGGCCGCCGTCGACGATCAGCACGGGGACGGGGAGGCCGCGGCAGGCGGCGTGCAGCTCGGGGCCGCCGCAGGCGCGCCCGCGCTCCGCGTCCAGCGCATGGTGGCACGGGCAGTTGATCCCGAACCACGGATCGGCCATCCGCCCGGCATGATCGAGGGCCCGCTCCCGGTCCTCGAACTCGGCGGACCACCGCACCACCGCACGCTCCCGCTCACCGCCCGGGGACCCCGGGTGATCGCCGAGCCGGGCACGGAGGTTCTCCACGAAGGCGGGGTACCAGTCGGCGTCGGGGCCGATCCCCGTGCCGGACACGTACACCAGCGTGCTCACCCGGTCCGGACGCGCCAGCGCGTAGCGCAGCGCCAGGTACGCGCCCCAGGAGTGGCCGAGCAGGGTCATCCGCTCCAGCCCGAAGTGCTGTCGAACGGCGTCGAGATCGGCGACGGACCGCTCGATCGTCCAGGGCCCCGCGCACCTCTCCGACCGCCCGCAGCCGCGCTGGTCCCAGCGGACGACCGGAATCGGCAGCAGCGCGGCCACGTCCGTGAACATGTCCCACAGCCCGGGCCCGCCGTGGCACAGCACGAGCGGCGCCCCGGGCGGCCCCGAGCGCGCCGCCCACAGACGCGCACCGTCGTCGGACGTCACCGTCACCACGTCGGCCATGAGGGCAGTCTGCCCGGCCGGACAGGGGAAGGACCCCACGGCAGGCCGTGGGGTCCAGCAGAGGTGTGGCCTACAGGCCGCCGCGCCTGGCGGGGAGCGTCACCGGTTCGGCCACGGTGACGTCGGGCTTGCCGGGCTCGACCAGGGCCACCGGGGGGTGACGGCGCGCGCCGATCGAGCCGTCGGTGGGCGGCGCCCCACGAGCGCTTCGGCCGTCAGGGCCCCGGCTCCTCCCGCCCGTCGTCGGCCCGGAGCAGCAGGGCGAGCAGCCCGGGGAACCGCGCGTCGAACTCCTCGCGGCGCAGCCGGTTGACGCGCCTCGGACCCCGGTCGCGCTGCTCCACCAGACCCGCGCCGCGCAGGACGGTGAAGTGGTGGCTGAGCGCGGCCTTGCCCACGGGCACGTCGAAGCTGCCGCAGTTACGGGTCCAGTCGTCGGAGGCCGCCAGCTCGCGGACGAGCTGGATGCGTACGGGGTCGGCGAGCGCGGACAGGGCCGTGAGGAGGGGGACGTCCTCGGGGTCCGTGTGCATCGGCGCGGCGCGGTGGCTGCCGCCCCCTGTCTGGTCTGACATGCGATCCGCCTCTTGCTGAGTGTTCGACGGTCATCTTACACTCCGAGTGTTCGCTTTCCGTTGAACATTCGTGAGCCGGTTCCTGAACGGGTCGATCGAAGGGTGCGTTCCGCCGATGCGTGCAGTCGAGTTCGAGGAGTACGGCGCCCCCGAGGTGCTGAGGGTCGTGGAGACCGAGGTGCCCGAGCCGGGGCCGGGTGAGGTGACCGTCGACGCCGTCTACGCGGGAGTGAACTTCGCGGACCTCAAGGCGCGTGCCGAGGGATACCGGGTGGAGTCGCTCCCCTTCGTTCCGGGACTCGAGGTCTCCGGCCGGATCAGGGCCATCGGAACCGGGGTGGAGGGCCTGCGTCCGGGGCAGGAGGTCGTCGCGCTGATCGGCGACGGTGGCTACGCGGAGGTGGTGCGGGCCGGGGCCGCCACCGTCTTCCCGGTGCCCGAAGGCCTGGACCTGCGCACCGCGGCCGCGCTGCCCACGGTGGTACCGACCGCGTACGCCCTGGTCAACGAGGTGGGCCGGCTGCGGGCCGGGGAGAGCGTACTCGTCCACGCGGCCGCGGGCGGGATCGGCACGGCGGTCGGGCAGCTGGCCCGGGCGGCGGGCGCGGGCGCGGTGTACGGCGTCGTCTCGTCGCCGGCGAAGGCCGCGCACGCCCTGAAGTACGGCTACGACGAGGTGTTCACGGCCGGCGCCTTCACCGAGGACGTCCGCCGCGCCACCGGCGGCCGGGGCGTCGACCTGGTCCTGGACCCCGAGGGCGGCGACACCCTCCGACGCGGCCTCGACGCGCTGGCCGTCTACGGGCGCCTGGTGTCCTACGGCAACGCGAGCGGGGCGGAGCCCTGGCAGGTCGGACAGGCCGAACTGCGCGCGCACGGCCGGTCCGTCGCGGGCTTCTCCATCCTGGCCCTCGCCGCGGCCGACCCCGGCGCGGTGCGCTCGCTGGTCGAGCGCGCCTTGCGGACCGTCACCGACGGCACGCTCACCCTGCCCGTCACCGCCGAGTTCCCGCTGTCGGAGGCGGCCGCCGCGCACGCGCTCATGGGCGGACGCACCTCCACCGGCAAGCTGCTCCTGCGCATCGCCGACTGAACACGTGAAAGGGGTGCCGCCGGACTCACGGGCCCGGCGGCACCCCTTTCAGCGGGCGGGTCAGCCCATGTGGGGGTAGCCGTACTCGGTCGGCGGGACCAGCGTCTCCTTGATGGCGCGGGTCAGGGTCCAGCGCATCAGGTTCTGCGGGGCGCCGGCCTTGTCGTTGGTGCCGGAGGCACGGCCGCCGCCGAAGGGCTGCTGGCCGACGACGGCGCCGGTCGACTTGTCGTTGATGTAGAAGTTGCCGGCCGCGTAGCGGAGCTTGTCCATCGTGTGCGCGGCGGCGTCGCGGTCGTTGGCGATGACGGCGCCGGTCAGCGCGTACGCCGAGACGGACTCCATCTGCTTCAGCATCTCGTCGTACTTGTCGTCCTCGTAGACGTGCACGGCGAGGATCGGGCCGAAGTACTCGGTCGTGAAGACCTCGTTCTCCGCGTCGGCGCACTCGATGACGGTCGGGCGGACGAAGTAGCCGACCGAGTCGTCGTACGTGCCGCCGGCGACGATCGTGCAGCTCGGGTCGGACTTCGCGCGGTCGATCGCGGCCTTGTTCTTGGCGAAGGCGCGCTCGTCGATGACGGCGCCGATGAAGTTCGTCAGGTCGGTGACGTCACCCATCGCGATGCCGTCGACCTCGGCCGCGAACTCCTCCTTGAAACCGGAGTTCCAGATGGAGGCCGGGATGTAGGCGCGCGAGGACGCGGAGCACTTCTGGCCCTGGAACTCGAAGGAGCCGCGGGTCAGCGCGGTCTTCAGCACGGCGCGGTCGGCGCTCGGGTGGGCGACGACGAAGTCCTTGCCGCCCGTCTCGCCGACGATGCGCGGGTAGGAGCGGTACTTCTCGATGTTGTTGCCGACCGTCTTCCACAGGTGCTGGAAGGTCTTGGTCGAGCCGGTGAAGTGGATGCCCGCCAGCATCGGGTGTTCGAGGGCCACCTCGGAGACGGCGATGCCGTCGCCCGTCACCAGGTTGATGACGCCCTTGGGCAGCCCGGCCTCCTCAAGGAGCTGCATCAGCAGCACGGCGGCGTGGGTCTGCGTCGGGGACGGCTTCCAGACGACGACGTTGCCCATGAGGGCGGGCGCGGTGGGCAGGTTGCCCGCGATGGCCGTGAAGTTGAACGGCGTGATCGCGTAGACGAAGCCTTCCAGCGGGCGGTGGTCCAGACGGTTCCACACACCCGGGGAGTTCGCCGGCGGCTGCTCGGCGAGCAGGTCTCGCGCGTACTTGACGTTGAAGCGCCAGAAGTCGACGAGCTCGCAGGGGGTGTCGATCTCGGCCTGCTGCGCGGTCTTCGACTGGCCCAGCATGGTGGAGGCGGCCAGCGTCTCGCGCCAGGGGCCGGCCAGCAGCTCGGCGGCGCGCAGGATGATCGCCGCGCGGTCGTCGAAGGACATCGCGCGCCAGGCGGGCGCGGCGGCGAGGGCCGCGTCGATGGCGTCCTGCGCGTCCTGCTGGGTGGCGTTGCGCAGCGTGCCGATGACGGCCTTGTGGTTGTGCGGCTGGACGACCTGGAAGGCCTCGCCGCCGCCCATCCGCTTCTCCCCGCCGATGGTCATCGGCAGGTCGACCGGGTTCTCGGCCAGCTCCTTGAGCTTGACCTCGAGACGGGCACGCTCGGGCGAGCCGGGGGCGTAGCCGTGCACCGGCTCGTTGACGGGGGTGGGGACCTGGGTCACAGCGTCCATGAGATCCTTGGCTCCTTTTTCTTGAGCGGGTGCTTCTTGAGCGGGTGTTCGGGGTTCAGCCCGTGGTGACCATGCTGCGCACGAAGAAGCGCAGGTTGGCCGGCTTCTCCGCGAGGCGGCGCATGAAGTAGCCGTACCAGTCGGTGCCGTACGCGGTGTAGACGCGCATGCGGTGTCCCTCGGCGGCGAGCCGCAGGTGCTCGTCGCTCCGGATCCCGTAGAGCATCTGGAACTCGTACTCGTCCAGCTTGCGCCCCGCACGCCGGGCGAGCTCCTGTGCGATGGAGATGAGACGCGGGTCGTGGGACCCGATCATCGGATACCCCTCCCCCTCCATCAGAGTCCTCAGGATGCGGACGTACGCCTTGTCGATCTCGTGCTTCTGCTGGTACGCGACCTCGGCGGGCTCCTTGTAGGCGCCCTTGACGAGCCGTACGCGGCTGCCGCTCGCGGCGAGGCGGCGGGCGTCGGCCTCGGTGCGGAAGAGGTAGGCCTGGATGACGCAGCCGGTCTGCGGGAAGTCCTTCCGCAGCTCCTCGTGGATGGCGAACATCGAGTCGAGGGTGGTGTGGTCCTCGGCGTCCAGCGTGACGGTCGTACCGATCGCGGCGGCGGCCTCGACGACCGGGCGGACGTTGGCGAGCGCGAGCTCGTGACCGCCTGGAAATACAGGGGCGGGCCCGGAGGGCCCTCCGGCAAGGGCGGTGGTGGGCGACGGGAGGGACTGTCCGAACATGGACAGCTTGACGGACATCTCGACCTGGGGACCGAGGTCCAGCGCCTGGAGGTGCTCGACGAGCGCCAGGTAGGCGTCCCGGGCGGCGGCGGCCTGCTCGGGGGTCGTGATGTCCTCGCCGACGACGTCCATGGTCAGCTCCAGGCCCTTGGCCGTGAGCTCCTTGATGATGGGGACGATGTCGTCGACGGTCTCGCCGGGGATGAAGCGGTCAACGACCTGCTTGGTCACCGGGGCCGCCGAGATCAGGCGTCGCATCCGGTCGCTGCGCGACGCGGCGAGAATCACGGGACCCAGCACGGGGCACCTCCAGAACAAAGCACCAGAAGGCCGCGAACCGACGATTCGGCCACGGCACGGAGAACCACCGTGAAACCTAAGGATCACTCCGATCGTCTGCCATCGACAGCTGTCACGCATCCGTTCACCGGATCTCAGACAGATGTATGAAGACGGCTGGGAAATGCGACAGAATGCCCGCGTGACGGCCGTTTACAAGGGTGACTACCAGGAGCTCGTGGACGAGATCTCGGAGCTGCTGGGCGCGCCCGCGACCCTGGAGAACCGCGACTTCGAGCTGATCGCCTTCGGCACGTACGACAGCGAGGACGAGCTGGACACCTCGGCGCTGGACCCGGTGCGCGCCCGCTCGATCCTGACCCGGCGCTCCACGGCGGCCGTCCGGACGTGGTTCGAGGGCTTCGGCATCACGCGGGCCACCCAGCCGGTGCGCATCCCGCCCACCCCGGCGGCGGGGGTCCTGCGCGGACGGATCTGCCTGCCGGTACGCCATCGGGGTGTCGTCCTCGGTTACGTCTGGCTCCTGGACGGCGATCCGGGCCCGAGCGACGAGCAGCTGACCGCGGCCATGGCGGTCGCCGCCCGCATCGGCGCGCTCCTCGCCGACGAGGCGCAGGCCGGCGCCGACCTCACGCGGGAGCTGCGCGCGGTGCTGACCTCCGAGCGGGGCTGGCAGCGCGACATGGCGGTGGCGGAGCTCCGTACGGCTCTCGGCGTCCGGGCGGACGGCCCCCACACGGTGATCTGCGTGGCCCCCTGGCCCTCGGCCGACCCGGACGACGCCCCCTCGGTCCGTACCCTCCCGGGCGCGACGGCCCTGTGCACCATCCCCTGGGGTGCCACCGCCCAGTGCCTCGCGCTGCTGGTGCGGCTCCGCTCGACGGACGTGATGGCACCCGCGCTCTCGGCGGCGGGCCGGCTCCTGGAGCGGGCGGGCGGCAAGGGCGGGTTCACCGCGGCGGGGGTCGCCGCCGCGCGCCTCGGCCTTGCGGAGCTGGCGACTTCCTGGCAGGAGGCGGTCGGCACGGCCCGCGCGGTCCTGGCGGAACCGGTGCTCGGCCCGATCGCCGAGTGGGCCCGCATCGGCCCCTACCGCCTGCTGACCGCCCTGCCCCCGGAGGCCGCCCTCGATCCCGTGGTCGCGCCCCTGCTGACCACGGCCCACCACGAACTGGCCCGCACCGCCGAGACCTACCTCGACCACGCCGGCCAGGCCGGCCGCGCCGCCGCCGCCCTGGGCATCCACCGCCAGACCCTCTACTACCGCCTGTCCCGCGTCGAACACCTCACCGGCCTGGACCTGGACGACGGCGAGGACCGTCTGCTGCTGCACATGGCGTTGAAGGGGGCGCGGCTCTAGACGCGCCGCTTCCCGAAGGCACCGCGCAACGAGAACGCCGGACGGGCCGAGGAGTTCTCGGTCCGTCCGGCGTTTCGGACTGGCAGGCGGTCAGACCAGGTTCACCGAGCGGGCGAAGGTCGCGCCGATCTCCGCGGCGACCTCGGCCAGGACGGTGGGGCCGACCGTGTCGTCGACGGTCAGGACGGCCAGCGCCTCGCCGCCCAGGTCGGCGCGGGCGACCTGCATGCCGGCGATGTTGATGCCCGCCTCGCCGAAGATGCGGCCGACGGTGCCGACGACGCCGGGGCGGTCCTCGTAGCGCAGGACGACCATGTGCTCGGCGAGCGCGAGATCCACGTCGTAGTCGCCGACGGCGACGATCTTCTGGGCGTGCTTCGGGCCGGCCAGCGTGCCGGAGACCGACACCTCCTCGCCGGTGCCGAGCGTGCCGCGGACGGTCACGACGTTGCGGTGGTCGCCGGACTCCGAGCTGGTCGTCAGCCGCACCTCGACGCCGCGCTCCTGCGCGAACAGCGGGGCGTTGACGTACGACACCGTCTCGTCGACGACGTCCTCGAAGACGCCCTTGAGCGCGGAGAGCTCCAGGACCTTCACGTCGTGCTGGGTGATCTCGCCGTACACCTCGACGTCGAGGCGGACGGCCACCTCGCCCGCGAGGGCGGTGAAGATCCGGCCGAGGCGCTCGGCGAGCGGCAGGCCCGGCTTGACGTCCTCGGCGATGACGCCGCCCTGGACGTTCACCGCGTCCGGGACCAGCTCACCGGCGAGCGCGAGGCGGACCGAGCGGGCGACCGCGATGCCCGCCTTCTCCTGCGCCTCGTCCGTGGAGGCGCCGAGGTGCGGGGTGGACACGACCTGGTCCAGCTCGAAGAGCGGGGAGTCCGTGCACGGTTCCTTGGCGTACACGTCGAGGCCGGCGCCCGCGACGCGGCCCTCCTTCAGCGCCGCGTACAGCGCCGCCTCGTCGACGATGCCGCCGCGCGCGGCGTTGACGATGCGCACGCTCGGCTTGACCTTGTGCAGCGCCTCCTCGCCGATGAGGCCGAGGGTCTCGGGCGTCTTCGGCAGGTGCACGGTGATGAAGTCGGAGACCGCGAGCAGCTCGTCCAGCGACAGCACCTTGACGCCCATCTGCGCCGCGCGCGCCGGCTGGACGTAGGGGTCGTACGCGACGACCTTCATGCCGAACGCGGACATGCGCTGGGCGACCAGCGCGCCGATACGGCCGAGGCCGACGACGCCGAGGGTCTTCTCGGCCAGCTCGACGCCGGTGTACTTGCTGCGCTTCCACTCGCCGTTCTTGAGCGCGGCGTTGGCCTGCGGGATGTTGCGGGCCGTGGCGAGGAGGAGACCGCAGGCCAGCTCGGCGGCGGTCACGATGTTGGAGGTCGGGGCGTTGACGACCATGACGCCGGCCTTGGTGGCGGCGGAGACGTCGACGTTGTCCAGGCCGACGCCGGCCCGCGCGACGACCTTCAGGTTCTTGGCGGCTGCGATCGCCTCGGCGTCGACCTTGGTGGCGGAGCGGATCAGGATCGCGTCCACGTCGGCGATGGCCGGAAGCAACTCGGCTCGGTCCGCTCCGTTGCACTGCCGGATCTCAAAATCCGGTCCAAGCGCGTCGACGGTGGCGGGCGACAGTTCTTCAGCGATGAGTACGACGGGTTTCGAGCTCACGTGAGGTCCTCACAAGTCCTAAGCGTGCGGACGGCCGTCCCGACGGCCGCAGGCGGAGGAGGGGGGCAAGCAGCGGAAGACGCACGACGCTGTGGGCCTGACGCGTATGTAGTTCAGCAGTGTAGTAGCGCGCCGTGCGCCCGAGCGCGCCGCGGGGGAAGGATCACCCGTCCGTGGCTGGACGGAGTGGACAAGCCGTGGACGAGAGACGGGCGGCGGGGCCGAGCCGTGTCGGCCGGCCCCGCCGCCCCGAGGCTCAGGCCTCCTCGTTCACCCAGCTCATCAGCTTGCGCAGCTCCTTGCCGGTGGTCTCCAGCAGGTGCTCGGAGTCCTGCTTCTTGTACTCGTCGTACTTCTTCAGACCGCCGTGGTACTCGTCCATCCAGTTCTTGGCGAAGGTGCCGTCCTGGATCTCGGCGAGGACCTGCTTCATCTCGGCCTTGGTGGCGTCGGTGATGATGCGCGGGCCGGTGACGTAGTCGCCCCACTCGGCGGTCTCGGAGATGGACCAGCGCATCTTCTCCAGGCCGCCCTCGTACATGAGGTCCACGATCAGCTTCAGCTCGTGCAGGCACTCGAAGTAGGCGATCTCCGGCTGGTAGCCGGCCTCCGTCAGGGTCTCGAAGCCCGCCTTGACCAGGGCCGCGGCGCCGCCGCAGAGCACGGCCTGCTCACCGAACAGGTCGGTCTCGGTCTCCTCGGTGAAGGTCGTCTTGATGACGCCGGCGCGGGTGCCGCCGATGGCCTTGGCGTACGACAGCGCGAGCGCGAAGCCCTCGCCGGAGGCGTCCTGCTCGACGGCGGCGATGCAGGGAACGCCGCGGCCCTCCTCGTACTGGCGGCGGACCAGGTGGCCCGGGCCCTTGGGGGCGACCATGCAGACGTCGACACCGGCCGGGGGCTTGATGAAGCCGAAGCGGATGTTGAAGCCGTGGCCGAAGAACAGCGCGTCGCCGTCCTTCAGGTGCGGGGCGATGGACTCCTCGTAGACCTGGGCCTGGATCGGGTCCGGGACCAGGATCATGATGACGTCGGCCCCGGCGGCGGCCTCCGCCGGGGTGACCACGCGCAGGCCCTGCTCCTCGGCCTTGGCCTTGGACTTGGAGCCCTCGGGCAGACCGACGCGGACGTCGACACCGGAGTCGCGCAGCGACAGGGCGTGGGCGTGGCCCTGGCTGCCGTAACCGATGACCGCGACCTTGCGGCCCTGGATGATGGACAGGTCGGCATCAGCGTCGTAGAACAGCTCGGCCACTTTGGGTTCTCTCCTTGAGTGCAGATGTCGCGACCCACCGTATGCCGGTGGGGAGAAGGGAAGTCTGGGGGTCTCGGTATCCGGGCGGCCGGTGTGTCGCGGCCGCCCGGACGTGGTCCTAAGCGGACCGGTCGAGGGCGCGCAGCGAGCGGTCGGTGATCGAACGGGCGCCGCGTCCGATCGCGATCGTGCCGGACTGGACCAGCTCCTTGATGCCGAACGGCTCCAGCATCTTGAGCATGGCGGACAGCTTGTCGCCGCTGCCGGTGGCCTCGATGGTCACGGCCTCGGGCGAGACGTCGACGGTCTTGGCGCGGAACAGCTTGACGATCTCGACGATCTGGGAGCGCGTCTCGTTGTCGGCGCGCACCTTCACCAGAACGAGTTCGCGCTGAACCGCCTGGGCGGGCTCCAGCTCGACGATCTTCAGTACGTTGACGAGCTTGTTGAGCTGCTTGGTCACCTGCTCCAGCGGCAGGTCCTCGATGACGTTCACCACGATGGTGATGCGGGAGATGTCGGCGTGCTCGGTGACACCGACCGCGAGCGAGTCGATGTTGAAGCCGCGGCGGGAGAACAGGGCGGCGATGCGGGCGAGGATGCCCGGGGTGTTCTCCACCAGGACGGAGAGCGTGTGCTTGGACATGATCTCTGTGCTCTTCCTTGCCTGTTGAAGGTCAGTCGTCTGCGTTGTCGCCGAAGTCGGGGCGGACGTCCCGGGCGGCCATGATCTCGTCGTTGGAGGTGCCGGCGGCGACCATCGGCCACACCATCGCGTCCTCGTGGACGATGAAGTCGACGACGACCGGACGGTCGTTGATGGAGTTCGCCTCCGCGATGACCTTGTCGAGGTCCTCGGGGGCCTCGCAGCGGATCGCGTGACAGCCCATGGCCTCCGACAGCTTCACGAAGTCCGGGACCCGGGTGCCGGCGCTGGGCTCCAGGCCGCTGGCCTCGGGGCCGGAGTGCAGCACGGTGTTGGAGTAGCGCTGGTTGTAGAAGAGGGTCTGCCACTGACGGACCATCCCGAGGGCGCCGTTGTTGATGATGGCGACCTTGATCGGGATGTTGTTCAGGGCGCAGGTGGTGAGTTCCTGGTTGGTCATCTGGAAGCAGCCGTCGCCGTCGATCGCCCAGACCGCGCGGTCGGGCATGCCGGCCTTGGCGCCCATGGCCGCCGGGACCGCGTAGCCCATGGTTCCGGCGCCGCCGGAGTTGAGCCACGTGGAAGGCGTGTCGTACTGGACGAAGTGCGCGGCCCACATCTGGTGCTGGCCGACGCCCGCCGCGAAGATCGTTCCCTCGGGCGCCAGTTGACCGATCCGCTCGATGACGGCCTGCGGCGACAGCGAGCCGTCCGCGGGCTGGTCGTAGCCGAGCGGGTAGGTGTCGCGCCAGCGGGAGAGGTCCTTCCACCAGGCGCTGTAGTCGCCTCGGTGGCCCTCGTTGTGCTCCTTCTGCACCGCCTGGATCAGGTCTGCGATGACCTCGCGGGCGTCACCGACGATCGGCACGTCGGCCTCGCGGTTCTTGCCGATCTCGGCCGGGTCGATGTCGGCGTGGACGATCTTGGCGTACGGGGCGAAGCTGTCGAGCTTGCCGGTGACGCGGTCGTCGAAGCGGGCGCCGAGGGCGACGATCAGGTCGGCCTTCTGCAGCGCGGTGACGGCGGTGACCGCACCGTGCATGCCCGGCATTCCCACGTGCAGCGGGTGGCTGTCGGGGAACGCGCCGAGCGCCATCAGGGTGGTGGTGACGGGCGCTCCGGTGAGCTCGGCGAGGACCTTGAGCTCGGCGGTGGCCCGGGCCTTCAGGACGCCGCCGCCGACGTAGAGGACGGGCCGCTTGGCGGCGGTGATGAGCTTCGCGGCCTCGCGGATCTGCTTGGCGTGCGGCTTGGTCACCGGGCGGTAGCCGGGCAGGTCCATGACGGGCGGCCAGGTGAAGGTGGTCCGCGCCTGGAGGGCGTCCTTGGCGATGTCGACGAGGACCGGGCCGGGGCGGCCGGTGGAGGCGATGTGGAAGGCCTCCGCGATGACCCGCGGGATCTCCTCGGCGTCGGTGACCAGGAAGTTGTGCTTGGTGATCGGCATGGTGATGCCGACGATGTCCGCCTCCTGGAAGGCGTCCGTGCCGATCGCCTTGGACGCGACCTGCCCGGTGATCGCCACGAGCGGCACCGAGTCCATGTGCGCGTCGGCGATGGGCGTGACCAGGTTCGTCGCACCCGGGCCCGACGTCGCCATGCAGACACCGACCTTGCCGGTGGCCTGCGCGTACCCGGTGGCCGCGTGGCCGGCGCCCTGCTCGTGCCGGACCAGGACGTGGCGCACGCGCCGGGAGTCCATCAGCGGGTCGTAGGCGGGCAGGATCGCACCGCCGGGAATGCCGAATACCGTGTCGGCGCCGACCTCCTCGAGCGAACGGATGAGGGACTGCGCACCCGTGACGTGCTCGACGGGCGTGGGCTGCTGCCCTCCGGAACGGGGCGGCCGCGGCTGCGGATGGTGGGCCCCGGTGGCCTGCTCGGTCATCGGCATTCTCTTCTCGATGCTGAGGGTTTTGCTTGGGGGTTTTCGCGATGTTCGTACGGGGTGCGGCGGGTCGTCGCATCGTGCCTGTGCAACAAAAAACCCCTCGTGCCGGAAGGCAAGCGAGGGGAGCGCGCCGGTGAGGGTCGCTGGGGATTCCGGACGTCGTCCGGTGGGGCCCAGCTCAGCCGACGCGCTTTCCAAGTACGAGAATTCGGGTGCGCATGGCACTGACCCTCCCCCCGGCACGCACCACGTGTCAAGTGGGTGGGACGGGCGTCTCATTATGTGAGCGCAAGGCGCTCCCGCCTCCGAAAACGGCGGGCACCCCGCTCGCGTACACCCCCGAACCGCCCGCGAAGGCGGGTTCGGCCGGCCCGTGCGGGACCGGGTAGTGGCCGCGGCCGAGCGCCCTGCGCAGCCGGTACTCGTCCAGCGGCGCCGCGAACGCCATGCCCTGTCCGTGCGTGCAGCCCATCGCGCGCAGGGCGACCACCTGCTCGGGCAGGTCCACGCCCTCGGCCACGGACTGGAGCCCGAGGTCGGTGGCGATACGCAGCAGCCCTCTGGTGATCTTGTGCAGCCGGGCGGACTCGACGACGCCCTCGACCAGACCGCGGTCGAGTTTCAGGACGTCGACGGGGAGCCTTCTCAGCGCCGTGATCGCCGCGTAGCCGCTGCCGAAGCCGTCGAGCGCGATCCGTACGCCGAGCCGCCGCAGCGCGGACAGACGCCGCTCCAGTTCGTCCAGGCTCACGCGCGGGTCGGTGTCGGACAGCTCGACGACCAGGGAGCCGGAGGGCAGCCCGTGCCGGGTGAGCAGGGCCTCGACCGAGCCGAAGGGCATCGACCGGTCCAGCAGCCGCCGGGCGGACATGCGGACGGCCACCGGCACGGTGAGTCCGCTCGCGGCCCGCTCGGCGGCCTGCGCCACGGACTCCTCGATGATCCAGCGGTCCAGCTCCGCGGTCTTGTCGCTGTCCTCCGCCACCCGCAGGAACTCGGCCGGGGTGAACAGCACGCCCTGGGAGGAGCGCCAGCGCGCCTGGGCGGTGACCGACTCGATCCGGCCGCCGTCCAGGCACACCACGGGCTGGTGCAGCAGCGTGAACTCGCCGTCGTGCAGCGCGGCGCGCAGCCGCGTGGCCAGTTCGGCCTTGCGGACGACGTCCTGCTGCATCTGCGGCTTGTACAGCTCGACGCGGCCCTTGCCGGCCGACTTGGCGCGGTACATGGCCAGGTCGGCGTTGCGCAGCAACTCACCGCCACCGAGCCCGGGTTCGGCGAAGGCGACACCGATGGAGGCGTTGACGCGGACGTCGTTGCCGTCGATGACGTACGGCTGGGAGAGGGTGAGCCTGAGGCGGTCGGCGAGCTCCAGGATGTGCCGCTCCCGGGCACTGAGGTCACGGGTGCCGTCTCCGACGATCAGGGCCGCGAACTCGTCGCCGCCCAGCCGTGAGGCGGTGTCCCCGTGCCGGACCGCCTCCTGGAGTCTGCGGGCGGCCTGGACGAGCAGTTCGTCCCCGGCCTGGTGCCCGATCGTGTCGTTGACGGCCTTGAAGCCGTCCAGGTCGATGAAGAGCACGGCGGTGCCGCGCAGGGCGGCGCCGCGGTCCGAGGCGCGACGGCCGGAGACGGCCTGCTGCACGCGCTTGGTGAACAGCGCGCGGTTGGGCAGGTCGGTGAGCGGGTCGTGCTCGGCGTTGTGCTGGAGCTGTGCCTGGAGGCGGACCCGCTCGGTGACGTCACGGCTGTTGAAGATGAGGCCGCCGTGGTGCCGGTTGACGGTGGACTCGACGTTGAGCCAGCCTCCCCCACTCCCGGCTTCTCCCCCAGCCTCCGGCCGGGAGGTGCCCCCAGGGCGGGAGGTGCCCCCACCGCCGGACCGGAAGCGGTATTCGATGCGCGTAGTGGGTTCTTCGAGCGGATCGGCGGCGAGAAAGCGGCGCACTTCGTGCACCACGCAGCCCAGATCCTCCGGGTGGATGAGATTGGCCAGTTCGGAGCCCACGAGGTCCTCCGCGGGACGCCCGTAGACGCCGGCGGCGGCCGGGGAGACGTAGCGGAGCATGCCGTTGGGTGCGGCGATCATGATGACGTCGCTGGAGCCCTGCACCAGGGAGCGGAAGTGGTTCTCCTTCTGCGCCAGTTCCTGGGCGAGGGTGATGTTGTCGACCAGCGTGATGCCCTGGCGCACGACCAGGGCGAGCACGACGGCGCCCGCGGTGATGAGCACCACCGGGTCGGGGCTGCGTCCGTTGAGGCCGTTGTACAGGATGCCCAGCGTGCACACGGCCGCGGCCAGGTACGGGGTGAGCGCGGCCAGGGAACTGGTCAGGGGGCGGCCGGCCCCGTACCGGCCGTGCTCACCCCCGGTCGGGGACGGCGCCGGCTGGCTGCCGCCGCCCTGCTGTGCGGGCACGAGGTCGTGGACCACGCGCGTGGAGCCGTCCGCCGCGGTCCGGGCGTCCTCCTGCCGGCCCTGGTGCCGGGGAGTGGCCCAGGGGGCGTACGCCAGGAGCAGCGAGCCCGCGAACCAGCCCGCGTCCAGCAGCTGCCCGGAGTGGTAACTGCTGTGCAGCAGCGGCGAGGTGAACAGGGCGTCACACATCACGGTCAGGGCGAGCGCGCCGATCGCGGTGTTCACCGCCGTGCGGTTGCCGGGCGAGCGCCGGAAGTGCAGCGCGAGCACCATGCTGACCAGGGCGATGTCCAGCAGCGGGTACGCCAGCGACAGCGCGGCGTGCGCCACGCTCGGCCCGTCGAACCGGGCGGCCTGCGCGAGGGCCAGGCTCCACGACAGGGTGAGGAGCGAGCCCCCGATCAGCCAGGCGTCCAGGGCCAGGCAGATCCAGCCCGCCTTCGACGCCGGCCGTTTGGCCAGCACCAGCAGGCCGACGATGGCGGGCGGCGCGAAGCACAGGAAGAACAGGTCGGCGTAGCTGGGGCTCGGTACGTCCTGGGCCAGGACGACCTCGTACCACCCCCAGACCGCGTTGCCCATGGCGGCCATCGCCGAGGAGAGGGCGAACAGCAGCCAGGCGGGTCGAAAGCGGACCCGGGACGTACGGGCGTAGAGGTAGCAGGAGACGGCGGCCGTACCGGCCGCGGCGGCCAGTCCGAAGTCGCCCATGATCAGCGCCACTTCGGGTGAACCCCAGCGGAGCGCGGCACCGACGGCGTAGGCCGCGCACACCAGGGCGAGCACGAGTTGGTGGATCACGCCGGAGCCGCCGCGCAGGAGGGGCGGCCTCGGGAGCGGTGCCCCGGCCGGGGGCTGCGTGCGCAGCGTTCCGTTGAGCGGGGTCGTCACCGTGGGCGGCGCGTTCACCGGGGCCTCCCGGTCTGTGTCGCCCCCGGATCCCGCCGGTAGCGGTGTGCCGGGTGCGCGTGCCGCCTGCGTCCGCTGGGCCGGCGGTGCTGATGGCTGGTGTGGCGACAGCGTCTGCGCTCCGCCGTGCGCCAGGGTCGCCGTCGGCGGCTCCGCCGCGTCGGATCGTTCGTCCATAGGCCGTGCATCGCCCGTCGCCCCCCTCACAATGTGAATGTCCATCCCCGGCGCCGAATGGTGCGTGGCGCTGCCCCTGTCGGGACGATACACCAGTCTCGTCACTCAGGGACATAGGTTCTCTACGCTCAGTGACGACCAGCGGATATGTGCGCACGCACCGCTTCCGAGGAGTCGCGAAGGGTGCCCGAACCGGATTACACGCCTTTGTCTGCCCGCTGTCACGCGCCCGTCGAAGCCGTGGAGCCCGTCGTCAGGATCACGTTCCGCAGGGGCTCTTGGTTCACGAAACGGGTCAACTGGTCCGTCAGCAACCGTTTGGCGCGCGGCAGGAAGGCGGAGGTGGGCCCGCCCACGTGCGGGCTGATCAGCACGCCGGGCGCCTGCCACAGCGGGTGGCCCGGGGGCAGCGGCTCGGGGTCGGTCACGTCCAGGGCGGCGGTGAGGCGTCCGCTCTCCAGTTCCGCGAGCAGCGCCTTGGTGTCGACGACGGCGCCGCGGGCGACGTTGACCAGCAGCGCCCCGTCCTTCATCCGCCCGAGGAAACCGGCGTTGACCAGGCCTCGCGTGCTCTCGGTCAGGGGCGTGGAGAGGATCACGACGTCCGCCTCGGGGAGCAGGGCGGGGAGGTCGGTGAGGGGGCGCACGGGACCGCGCTCGGTGGTGCGCCCGGTGCGCGCGACGCGCGCCACCCGCGCGACCTCGAAGGGAACGAGCCGGTCCTCGATGGCGGAACCGATCGATCCGTAGCCGACGATGAGCACGTTCTTGTCGGCGAGAGCGGGCCGGAACTCGCCTTGCCACTGCTCCCGTTGCTGTGCCCGGACGAACTGCGGGACACCCCGCAGCGAGGCGAGGGTCAGGGTGAGCGCGAGCTCGGCGGTGCTCGCCTCGTGGACCCCGCGCGCGTTGCACAGCGTCACGCCGGACGGCAGGGACGACAGCCGCGCGGAGACGTCGTCGACACCGGCCGTGAGCGTCTGGAGGAGGCGGAGGTTCGGCATCCGCTCCAGCGGGCGCACCTTGACGGGCTGGCGCTTCATGTACGGCACCACGTACACGGCGCACTCGGCGGGATCGCCGGGGAACTCCTGCCGTCCGTCCTCACCCCCGTCCCAGAAAAGGTAGTTGAGCCCCTCGGGGAGGCCGTCGATCTCCTCGGGCGGGATGGGAAGCCAGACGTCAGCGCTCATGGTCAGGAGGCTATGTCAGGTGCACCAGGGCGCAAAGGTTAGGTTGGAGGAGGCCGGAGAGGGAGGGTCACGACCAGGTGGAGCGCAGGACGATCGGGGCGGGGGCGCTCGCGGTAGGGGCCATCGGGCTGGGATGCATGCCGATGAGCTGGGCCTACACCGCATCCCACCGGCGGGGGGACGAGTCGCTCAGGGCCGTGCACCGGGCGCTGGACCTGGGCTCGACGCTCCTGGACACGGCCGACATGTACGGGCCGTTCACCAACGAGCTGCTGCTGGGCCGCGTGCTGAGGGAGCGGCGCCGGGACGCCTTCGTGTCGACGAAGGTGGGGCTGCTGGTGGGCGAGCAGCACATCGTGGCCAACGGCCGCCCCGGGTATGTCAAGCGGGCGTGCGACGCCTCGCTGCGGCGCCTGCAGACAGACGTCATCGACCTCTACCAGCTGCACCGCACCGACCCCGAGGTCCCGGTCGAGGAGACGTGGGGCGCGATGGCGGAGCTGGTGCGGGCCGGGAAGGTGCGGGCGCTCGGCCTGTCAGCGGTCGGGGCGCGCGGCGGGCGCCGGGCGGGCACGCGCCTGTACGACAACACGCTGCGGCTGCTGAGGCGGGTGCAGCAGGTCTTCCCGGTGAGCGCGGTGCAGGCCGAGTTGTCGGTGTGGTCGCGGGAGGCGCTGGACGCGCTGCTGCCGTGGTGCGCGGAGCGGAGCGTCGGCTTCCTGGCCGCGATGCCGCTCGGCAACGGTTTCCTGACCGGCAGGCTGCGGCCCGGCGCGGGCTTCGAACCGGACGACGTCCGCGCCCGCCACCCCCGTTTCACGGCCGACATGATGGCCGCCAACCAGCCCATCGTCGCGGGCCTGCGCCGGGTGGCCCGCCGGCACGGCCCGCACGTCACGGCGGCACAGGTGGCCCTGGCCTGGGTACTGGCGCAGGGGCGGCAGGTGATCCCGGTGCCGGGTGCCAAGCAGGAACGTTGGGTCACGGAGAACGCGGCGGCCAGCGGCCTGCGGCTGACCGCGGAGGACCTGACGGCACTGGCCCAGCTGCCGCCCGTACAGGGGTCCTGGGAGTGATCATCACGCGAGGTCCCGCGGGGAGACGCGAATTTCGCGCGCGGTGAATCGGGAACCCGGGCGGCGTGAGCGGTGTATGAGAGGGAGACCCCCCACGGGGACCGCCGCGTCGAAGGGACCATGATCGTGCAACGTCGAGCTGTGACGGCCGTGCTGGCCGCGGCCACCCTCCTGCTGACGGCCGGCTGCTCCTCCGGCGACGGAGCACCGGCCGGGGCCGGGAACACGGCGACGAAGGGGCCGGGCGGCGGGACGTCCGACACCTCCCCCTCCGGCAGCGCGTCCGAATCGGCGGCGCCCGCCAAGGGCTCCGTCACGGTGCTGCGAACGGTTACCGAGGACCTGAACAGCCCCTGGGGCCTGGCCTCCCTGCCGGACGGCAACCTGCTGGTCTCCTCGCGTGACGACGCGACGATCACCCGGGTCGACGCGAGGACGGGCGGGAAGACCGAGCTGGGCAAGGTCTCCGGGGTGTCCCCGGCCGGCGAGGGCGGCCTGCTGGGCATCGCCTTCTCCCCCGACTACGCCTCGGACCACATGATCTACGCGTACTTCACCTCCGCCTCGGACAACCGCATCGTCCGCATGCGGTACGACGCCGACAAGCCCGCCGGCGACCAGCTCGGCGCCCCCGACACGATCTTCAAGGGCATCCCCAAGGGCCGCATCCACAACGGCGGCCGCATCGCCTTCGGCCCGGACGGGATGCTCTACGCGGGCACGGGTGAGAGCGGCGAGGGCGGCCTCGCCCAGGATCCGAAGTCGCTGGGCGGCAAGATCCTGCGCCTGAGCCCGGCGGGGGAACCGGCCCCGGGCAACCCGTTCCCGGACTCGCCCGTGTACTCCTACGGCCACCGCAATGTGCAGGGCCTCGCCTGGGACACCAAGCAGCGCCTGTTCGCCTCCGAGTTCGGCCAGGACACCTGGGACGAGCTCAACGCGATCAAGCCCGGCGACAACTATGGCTGGCCGTACGCCGAGGGCGGCTCGTCCGACCCCCAGTTCCACAGCCCGATCGCCCAGTGGCACACGGACGAGGCCTCCCCCAGCGGCATCGCCTATGTCGACGGCGTCATCTGGATGGCGGGCCTGAAGGGCAATCGGCTCTGGCGCGTCCCCCTCACGGGCACGGAAGCCGTGGACGATCCCCAGGCCTTCCTCACCGGGAAGTACGGCCGCCTGCGCACGGTGGCCCCGGCGGGCGACGACAGGCTGTGGCTGGTCACCAGCAACACGGACGGCAGGGGCACACCGAAGGACGGGGACGACCGGATTCTGGAACTGCGGGTGAAGTAGACGCCGTTCGGTCCCGTTCCTAGGGGTGGCGCGTGCTCGGCGCGGGTGGGAAGAGCCCCAGCCGGTGCGCCACCGCGGCCGCCTCTCCGCGCCCCGCGACGCCGAGCTTGCCCAGGATGTTCAACACGTGGACGCTCGCGGTCTTCGGGGAGATGAAGAGTTCCTCGGCTATCTGGCGGTTGGTGCGGCCCGCTGAGACCAGGCGGAGCACGTCGTGTTCCCGGCTGGTCAGGCCGAGGGCCTCGGCGGGGCCGAGGGCGGGCTCCGGGGCGGAGGTCAGCGTGAGCCGGGCGCGCTGGGCGAGCAGCGCGACGGCGTCGCCGAGCGGGCGGGCGCCGAGGTGGTCGGCGACGGCACCTGCGAGCCGGAGCAGTTCCTTTGCCCGTTCGCGTGCGTCGTCGCCACCCCGCGCCACCAGGGACTGGGCGAGGCGGTGGCGGACGCGTGCGAGGTCGTGGGGCCGCTCCAGGCGCTCGAAGGCGGTGACCACCTCCGACCAGGTGTCCGGGGTGTCCTTCCCCTGGGCGCGGTCGAGTTCGGCGCGGACCCAGGCCTCGTGGGCGAGCCAGACCGGTGCGTCGGTGGTGAGTTTCTTGGCGGTGTCGAGGAGGCGGTCGAGGAAGGCCGCGCGGCCCGCGGCCGCGGCGGGCAGGGCGCGGGCGTCGGCCTCGGCGGTCGCGGCGGCCAGGAGCAGGGGCCAGGCGAAGCGGTGGGTGCCCGGCGGAAGGCCGGCGTCCAGGGCGCGGGTGAGTTCGGCGCGGGCGTCCGGCATGCGGCCCTCGCCCGCGGCCAGGTCGACGGCGATACGGGCCACGGGCAGCCGGTCCTGGGGCTGGGGCGCGTGCGAGCCGAAGTGGTGCCGGGCGGTCGCCAGTTGGCGAGCCGACTCGGCCATTTCGCCTCGCCTGACGGCGAGATGGGCCAGAAGCATGGCGCCCACGCCCCGGGGCCGACTTCCCGCCCCACGTCGACCGGCGTTCTCCGCGGCCCGGGCGGCCTCTTCCCATCGCCCGAGGGAGTACAGCGACTCGGAGAGGTTGGCCCACGTCCAGGCCTCGGTTCCCACCAGGCCGAACTTCCGCGCGAAGCGGATCCCTTCCTCCAGGAGGGGGACGGCCTCCCGGGAGCGGCCGATCAGTTCGAGCTCGGCGGGCAGGTTCACATAGGCGCGGCCCGCGACATATGTGAAGCCCTCCTGGATGGCCTGCTCCTTGCTGTGGCTCAGCTCGGCGATGCCTTTCTCCACATCGCCGGCGGCGACCATGAGACAGCCGAGTGTGATGCGCCCGTTCAGCTCGATCTCGCGGGCGCCGACCATGCGCGCGTACTCCACGGCCCGCTCGGCGGCGGCGAGGGCCTGCGGGCCCGGTTCGTGCAGCATCGACCAGCAGGCCGCGCTGCCCAGCACCTCGGCGTGCACTTCCGACGGGGGCAGGCCGCGTACCAGTTGCCGGGCGGTGGCCAGTTCGTGCCGTCCGTCGCCGCGGCCCAGCGCCTCGATCAGGGTGGAGCGCTGGGTCCAGAACCAGGCGGCGCGCAGAGGGTCGTCCTCGCTCTCCAGCAGGTGCAGCGCGCGCTTGGTGATTCTCAGGGCCTGTTCGCGCTCCCCACACAGTCTTCCGGCGAGGACGGCCTCCGCCATCAGGTCGAGGTAGTGCAGCGGGGTCGTGGCGGGGTCACAACCGCAAGGGGCGTGGACCTCGGTGAAGTCGGCGGGGCGCAGTACGGCCCGTACGTCCTCGGGCGCGGCGTCCCATAGCTCCATCGCCCGCTCCAGGAGCCGCAGTTGCTCGCTGTGGGCGTGCCGTTGGCGGGCGACGACGGAGGCGTCCAGGACGGCGGGCAGTGCCTTGGCGGGGTCGTGGGCGCGGTACCAGTGGCTGGCCAGGCGCATGACGTACGTGTCGGCTGGTACGAGCGCCGGCTCGGCCTCCAGGGCTTCGGCGTAGTGGCGGTTGAGGCGGGAGCGCTCGCCGGGCAGCAGGTCGTCGGAGACGGCCTCGCGGACCAGGGAGTGGCGGAAGCGGTAGCCGTCGCCGCTGGGCGCGGCGGCGAGGATGCCGGCGTTCGCGGCGGCCCGCAGCGCCTCGATGAGGTCGTCCTCGGGGAGCCGGGCGACGGCGGCGAGAAGCCGGTGCTCGACACTGGAGCCGCCCTCGGCGACGATCCGGGCGACCCGCTGGGCGGGCTCGGGCAGCGCCTCGACGCGGACGAGGAGCAGATCGCGCAGGGAGTCGCTGAGGCCGGTGCGGCAGCCCTCGTGGGCGGCGACGGCGAGTTCCTCCACGAAGAAGGCGTTGCCGTCGGAGCGTTCGAAGATCTCGTCGACCTCGGCCGGGTCCGGTTCGGCGGCGAGGATGCCGGCCATCTGGCGGGCGACCTCCTCGCGGTCGAAGCGGGCGAGTTCGACGCGGCGGACGGTGCGCAGCCGGTCGAGTTCGGCGAGGAGGGGACGCAGCGGGTGGCGGCGGTGGATGTCGTCGGAGCGGTAGGTGGCGACGATGACGAGCCGGCCGGTGCGCAGGGTGCGCAGCAGGTAGGCCAGCAGGTGGCGGGTGGAGGCGTCGGACCAGTGCAGGTCCTCCAGGGCGACGACGACCGTGCGGTCGGCGGCGAGCTGTTCCAGCAGGCGGGCGGTGAGTTCGAAGAGGCGGGCCGTGCCCTCCTCGTCGTGCCGGCCCGCCGCCCTGATGGGCACGGCGTCGCCCAACTCGGGGAGCAGCCGGGCCAGTTCCTCCTCCTGGCCGGCGGCAGCGGCGGACACCTCGCCGGGCAACGCACGGCGCAGGGCACGCAGGGCGCTGGCGAACGACGCGAACGGCAGCCCGTCGGCGCCGATCTCCACACACGCACCCTGGGCGACGACAGCTCCCCGACGCCTCGCCGCGAGGGCGAACTCCTCGATCAGACGCGTCTTTCCGACGCCCGCCTCCCCGCCGACGAGCAGCGCCTGCGGCTCCCCCACGGCGGCACGGGCGAGTGCGTCGTTCAACGTGCCCAACTCCTGGGCACGGCCGACGAACACCGGACTGACGGCTCTGGTCTGCACAGGCCCGAGCATCGCACGCGGGCCCGGAGACGCGGCAGACGTTTTCCACAGCCCGGGTCGACTTGTCGTACTACCGGACCGGATCGCTGCCGCACGGCCGCCGATGCCGTCGCCGTCGCCGTCGCCGCCCCTGCCCCGCGCGCTCACGCGGTGCGGGGCGACCGGCGGCGCGAACGGGGACGAGACGGGTCGGCCGGATGCTCGGGATCGGCCGCGGCCCCGGAGGCAGCCGCGGGCCCGGAGGCGTCCGCGGTCCCGGAGGCGTCCGCGGTCCCGGAGGCGTCCGCTTCACGCGCGGCTGCCTCGCGGCGGGCCTCGCCCCGGCGGCGTACGGCCTCACGGGCCAGGCGGTGCTCCTCGGCCCGGCGCCGCAGCTCGGTGGCCTGGATGCGGTGCGGTTCGTACTCGGTCATGACAGTCCCCCACGAGACGCGAAGCGGTGGAAGCGTCGCTTGGCGCGACGTCCTCACCTTCGTCTCCCAGGCGGGGGTGCCACATCGGGCGGCTTCCGCATCTTGGGGCGTCAGGCGGGCCCCGGACACGCCTAAGGGGCCTCAAGGCGCCCCGTAAGGTGCTCACGGGTTGCCTAAGGCCCCTTATGGCCTGCGGTGCTGCGGGAAATCGCGTCAGCTGGGGATCGGCAGCCCGAGCAGGACGTCGGAGTACTTCAGGGCGGCCAGGAGCAGGCCGATGACGCCGAGCGAGACGCCCGCCCAGGCCACCGACTTGATCCACGGCGCCTGCGGCCGGCCGGGTGCGCCGAACGCCGGCCGGACCAGGACGACGACGCCGGTGACCAGAGCGGCCAGGGCGAAAACGCCGGCCCACAGGGCGGTGGCGTGCCAGGCGTCGCCGTACACGGCCTTCACCTGCGCGGCGACGTTCGCGGTCGACGCGGTCTTCAGCTGGCCGATGAGGTTCTGGCGCGCGGCGGCGACGGTGCCGATCCAGCCGCCGGTGAGCGAGACGAGGCCGAGTCCCGCGGAGACCACGGCGCCGGCGCCCTGGCCGACGCCGGTCGGGACCGCCGCCTCCTCGGGCGCCTCGTCGGTGTCCGCGACGTCCTCGGCCCGCGTCGCCTCGTCGGTTCCGGCCTCGGCCGGGGTGGTCTCCGCGACCGTCTCGTCGCGCTGCGCCTGGGTGGTCTCCTTCTCGGTGCTCGTTGCCTCGGCGTCCTTGGACTCGATGCCGGTCTCGGTTACGTCAGCAGTCTTCGTACCCATGCCCCGCACCGTACGGACGCTGTCTGAGAGCTCTCTTAATGATCGCCGGTGACGGCCGCGCCCTCGATGCGCGCGCTACGCGCGCGTGCCGCTCGCCAGTCCGGCGCGAGCACCGACCACACCTCGATGTCGTGCCGGACGCCCTGGTGGGCGTGGCTCTCACGGAGCACTCCGTCCCGCCGCATGCCGAGACGGCGGGCGACGTTGACGCTCGGCGTGTTGCCGGACGCGGCGTACCACTCCACCCGGTGGATTCCGCGTTCGTACACCGCCCAGTCGATGAGCACCCGGACCGCGCGCGTGACGAGCCCGCGTCCGGTCGCGGCGGACTCCAGCCAGCAGCCCACCTCGCAGTTGCCCCGCTCCAGGTCGAACGTGCGGAAGAGCACGCCGCCGACGAGTTTCCCGTCCAGCCAGATCCCGTGCATGCTGCCGCTGTCGGCGGCGCGCTTCTCGGCGTACGCGGTGAGCACGGCCCGTGCGGAGGGTACGTCCGTCTCCCGGGCCCCGAAGGCGATGAACCGCCCGATGAACTCCCGGCCGCGGTCGAGGTGCGCGAGGAACTCCTCGGCGTGCCAGGGCTCCAGGGGGCGCAGTTCGGCGCCGTCGACACCCAGGGATCTCGCGTACATATGACGTGCTCCTTATCGAACTCCTTTACGACGCCATAAAGCGTCTCATAAAACGCACAGCCGCACGTCAGGGGCCCTTCGGAGGAGCTCGGGAGGGAGACGGCGGAGAGCGCGAGGCGCGTCAGTCGAACTGGTCGCCGAGGGCCATGACCATCGCCCCCGCGATCAGCAGCCACAGGGCCCGGCGGGTCCGGCCGCGGGAGCCGAGGACGGCGGCGAGCGCGCAGACGGCGGCGCCGAGGGCGTAGGCGGCGGGGACCAGGGCGGGGGCCGAGCCGGTGAGACGCAGCAGTGCCGCGGCGAGACCCGCGAGGGACAGCAGGGCTCCGGTGCCGATCGCGGCCCAGCGGGCCCGCCGGGCGTCCTCGACGAGTTCCTCGGACTCCTCGGACCCCTCGCTCGCCCCGCTCTCCTCAGACCCCTCCAACTCCTCGACCGCACCAGGCACTTCGGCCTCCTCGGGACCGGCCTCCTCGGCTGTCCCGGGGTGTGCGTCGGAGTCAGCGCGTCCTCTCATGCTCATGGCGGGCGAGCGTAGTACGTGGGTTCGGCGCACCGGTGCGGGGATCCCGGGCGGCGGCCGTTCCGCACACACCTGGGGGGATGCATCGGCGACGATGCATCCCCCCAGGGCTACCACTCCAAGCCGGAGCCGCTGGCTCAGCCCTCGCTGACGCCCAGCTTCTCCAGGATCAGCTCCTTGACGCGGGCCGCGTCGGCCTGGCCGCGGGTGGCCTTCATGACCGCGCCGACCAGGGCGCCGGCCGCGGCCACCTTGCCACCGCGGATCTTGTCGGCGATGCCCGGGTTGCCGGCGATGGCCTCGTCGACGGCCGTGCCCAGCGCCGAGTCGTCGGAGACGACCTTCAGACCGCGCTTGTCGACGACCTCGTCCGGGGTGCCCTCGCCCGCGAGGACGCCCTCGATGACCTGACGGGCCAGCTTGTCGTTCAGGTCACCCTTGACGACCAGCTCGGTGACCCGGGCGACCTGCTCGGGCGTGATGGCCAGCTCGTCGAGCGCGACGCCCGACTCGTTGGCGCTGCGCGCCAGTTCGCCCATCCACCACTTGCGGGCGGAGGCGGCGTCGGCGCCGGCCTCGATCGTGGCGACGATCGGGTCCAGCGCACCGGCGTTGAGGATCGCCTGCATCTCGGTCCCCGAGACGCCCCACTCCTCGCGGAGCCGGTTGCGGCGGACCAGCGGCAGCTCGGGCAGCGCGGCGCGGATCTCCTCGACCCACGCGCGCGGCGGGGCCACCGGGACCAGGTCGGGCTCCGGGAAGTACCGGTAGTCCTCGGCCTCCTCCTTCACGCGGCCCGAGGTCGTGGAACCCGTGTCCTCGTGGAAGTGGCGGGTCTCCTGGACGATGCTGCCGCCGTCGTTCAGTACGGCGGCGTGCCGCATGATCTCGAAGCGGGTCGCGCGCTCGACGGACCGCAACGAGTTCACGTTCTTGGTCTCGCTGCGGGTGCCGAACTTCTCGGCGCCCTTGGGCATCAGCGACAGGTTGACGTCGCAGCGCATCTGGCCCATCTCCATGCGGGCCTCGGACACGCCGAGCGCCCGGATGAGTTCGCGCAGCTCACGGACGTACGCCTTCGCGACCTCGGGGGCACGCTCGCCGGCACCGGTGATCGGCTTGGTGACGATCTCGATGAGCGGGATGCCCGCGCGGTTGTAGTCCAACAGGGAGTGGGTCGCGCCGTGGATGCGGCCCGTGGCGCCGCCGACGTGCGTCGACTTGCCCGTGTCCTCCTCCATGTGGGCGCGCTCGATCTCCACGCGGAAGGTCTCGCCGTCCTCCAGCTGTACGTCGAGGTAGCCGTTGAAGGCGATCGGCTCGTCGTACTGGGAGGTCTGGAAGTTCTTCGGCATGTCCGGATAGAAGTAGTTCTTCCGGGCGAAGCGGCACCACTCGGCGATCTCGCAGTTCAGCGCGAGACCGATCTTGATCGCCGACTCGACGCCGATCGCGTTGACGACCGGGAGCGCGCCGGGCATGCCGAGGCAGGTGGGGCAGGTCTGCGTGTTGGCGTCGGCGCCGAGGGCGGTCGAGCAGCCGCAGAACATCTTGGTCTTGGTGCCGAGTTCGACATGGACCTCGAGGCCCATGACGGGGTCGTACGAGGACAGCGCGTCCTCGTACGACACCAGGTCGGTCGTGATGGTCACGGTGAAACTTCCCTCTCAGCCCAGCAGGACGTCGTCGTCGCCGAGCCGCTTCAGCTCGCGGTAGAGGATCGCGAGGCCGGTGGCGATGGCGACGGCGGTCGCGGTGGCGTCGATCAGACGGAGCGTGTCCTTCTCGGCACGGGCCTTCTTGATCTGCTTGGCCACGTTGACCGCGCCGAACGCGGTGGTGGCCATGGACACGTACATCCCGGACTTCGACTTCTTGAAGCCCTTGGCCTTCGACAGTGCGTTGCTCATAGCGACGGAGCCTCCTCAAGCAGCGGGTGACCCCACTGTTCCACGAAGGCGGCCTCGACAGCGGCACCGACCTTGTACAGACGGTCGTCCTGCATCGCCGGGGCGATGATCTGCAGACCGACCGGGAGGTTGTCCTCCGGGGCGAGACCGCAGGGCAGGGACATGGCCGCGTTGCCCGCCAGGTTGGTCGGGATGGTGCACAGGTCGGCCAGGTACATCGCCATCGGGTCGTCGGCGCGCTCGCCGATCGCGAAGGCGGTGGTCGGCGTGGTCGGCGAGACGATGACGTCGACCTGCTCGAAGGCCTTCTGGAAGTCGCGCGTGATGAGCGTGCGCACCTTCTGGGCCGAGCCGTAGTAGGCGTCGTAGTAGCCGCTGGACAGGGCGTACGTGCCGAGCATGATGCGCCGCTTGACCTCGTCGCCGAAGCCGGCCTCACGGGTGAGGGAGGTGACCTCCTCGGCGGAGTGCGTGCCGTCGTCGCCGGTCCGCATGCCGTAGCGCAGGCCGTCGAAGCGGGCGAGGTTGGAGGAACACTCGGACGGCGCGATCAGGTAGTACGCCGAAAGGGCGAGGTCGAAGGACGGGCAGTCCAGCTCGACGATCTCGGCGCCCAGCTCCTTCAGCATCTCGACGGACTCGTCGAAGCGCTGGATGACGCCGGCCTGGTAGCCCTCGCCGCGGAACTGCTTGACGACGCCGACCCGCATGCCCGCGACGCTGCCGTTGCGGGCGGCCTCGACGACCGGCGGGACCGGGGCGTCGATGGAGGTGGAGTCCATCGGGTCGTGGCCGGCGATGACCTCGTGCAGCAGCGCCGCGTCCAGGACCGTACGGGCGCAGGGGCCGCCCTGGTCCAGGGAGGACGAGAACGCGACCATGCCGTAGCGGGAGACCGCGCCGTACGTCGGCTTGACGCCGACCGTGCCGGTGACGGCGGCGGGCTGGCGGATGGAGCCGCCGGTGTCGGTGCCGATGGCGAGGGGAGCCTGGAAGGAGGCGAGCGCGGCGCTCGACCCACCGCCGGAGCCACCGGGGATCTTGGTCAGATCCCACGGGTTGCCGGTCGGCCCGTAGGCGCTGTTCTCGGTGGAGGACCCCATGGCGAACTCGTCCATGTTGGTCTTGCCGAGGATGACGACGTCGGCGTCCTTGAGGCGCTTGGTGAGCGTCGCGTCGTACGGCGGGATCCAGCCCTCGAGCATCTTCGAGCCGACGGTCGTCGGGATGCCCTCGGTGGTGAAGATGTCCTTGAGCGCGAGCGGGACGCCGGCCAGCGGGCCGAGCTTCTCGCCGCGGGCGCGCTTGGCGTCGACGGCGCGGGCCTGCGCGAGCGCGCCCTCGCGGTCGACGTGCAGGAAGGCGTGCACCTTCTCGTCGACGGCGTCGATCCGGGCCAGGTGGGCCTCGGTGACCTCGACGGCCGTGAGCTCGCCGGAGGCGATCTTCTCGGCGGTCTCGGCCGCGGTGAGCTTGATGATGTCCGTCATGACTTCTTAGTCCTCCCCCAGGATCTGCGGCACCTTGAAACGCTGCTGCTCCTGGGCCGGGGCGCCGGAGAGCGCCTGCTCGGGGGTGAGCGACGGACGGACCTCGTCGGCCCGCATGACGTTCGTCAGCGGGAGGGGGTGCGAGGTCGGCGGTACGTCTTGGTCGGCGACCTCGCTGACGCGGGCGACCGCGCCAATGATGTCGTCCAGCTGGCCGGCGAAGTGGTCGAGTTCTTCGGGCTTCAGCTCCAGACGCGCCAGCCGGGCGAGGTGGGCGACCTCCTCGCGCGTGATGCCAGGCATGCAGCGATCCTCAGGGGTGAGTGTGTGCGGTTTGGGCCAATCCTATGGGGCCGGGCCCGGTGCCCGTGCAACGGTTTGCCGAGCAGCGGCCGACGAAGCGGCGCGAATCGGACCCGGCGACCGGGCCCGTCCCTCCTGGGAAGGGGGTCCGTCAGCCCGTCGGACACGGTCCCTCGGTGTCGGACATGGCCCGCAGCCTCGGACACAGGCCGTCGGTTCGCCGGACGCCGGTCCGCCAGCCTCGGACGCGTGTCCATCGATCGCCGGAGACGGCCCCCTCAGCCTCGGACGCGGGGCCGCCGGTCGTCAGACACAGGCCCGTCAGCCGCCGGGCACAGCTCCCCCAGCGCCGGGCACAGGTCAGTCGTCGGACGCCGCGGCCGGGAGTGCCGCGTGGGGGCGTTGCCAGCCGCGTGAGCCACGGGCCCGTAGCCATGCCGTCGTTTCCTCGGGGGGCATCGCCGCGGCGACCAGCCAGCCCTGTACGGCGTCGCAGCCCAGGTCCCGCAGGCGTTCCCAGGTCTCGTCGTCCTCGACGCCCTCGGCGACGACGAGCAGGCCGAGCGAGTGCGCGAGGTCGACGGTGCAGCGCACGATCTCCGCGTCCTCCGTGTCCACGGCCAGCCGGGCCACGAACGAGCGGTCGATCTTCAGCTCGCTGACCGGCAGCCGGCGCAGGTGGACGAGGGAGGAGTAGCCGGTGCCGAAGTCGTCCAGGGACATCTTCACGCCGTGCCCGGACAGGGCGGCGAGGGTGTCGGCGGCGCGGGTCGGGTCCTCCAGGAGGACGTGTTCGGTGATCTCCAGCTGGAGGGCCCCGGCCGGGACGCCGTGCCGGGCCAGCCGCGCGGCCACCGAGCCCGCGAAGCCCGGGGTGTGGACGTCGCGCGGGGAGACGTTGACCGCGACCGGCACCCGCAGCCCCTGCGCGCGCCACGCGGCGACCTGGCCGAGCGCGGTCTCCAGCACGTACTCGGTCAGATGAGGCATCAGTCCCGACGACTCGGCTATCGCTATGAACTCGTCGGGCGGAACCCTCCCACGCTCGGGGTGCACCCAGCGGACCAGCGCCTCCAGGCCCGCGACCTGTCCGTCGAAGCGGACCTTGGGCTGGTAGTGCAGCTGCACCTCGTGCGCGTCGAGCGCGCGCCGCAGGTCGCCCAGCAGGCCGAGCCGGTCAGGGGTGTTGGAGTCCCGCTTGGACTCGTACACCTCGACGCCCGTACGGTCCCGCTTCGCCTGGTACATCGCCACGTCCGCGCGGCGCAGCATGCCCTCGGCGTCCAGCGCGTGGTCCGGGAAGACGGCGACACCGGCGCTGGCCTCCAGTACGAGGGTGAGTCCGTCGAGGTCGAGCGGCGAGCTGAGCGCGGTGACGAGCCCGCGGGCGATGCGGATCGCGGAGGTCGTGGAGTCGGCGATGGGCAGCAGTACGGCGAACTCGTCGCCGCCGAGCCGGGCCGCCTCCGCGCCGCGCGGCAGGGCGAGGCGCAGCCGGTCGGCGATCTGGAGGAGCAGCCGGTCGCCGGCGAGATGGCCGAGGGTGTCGTTGACCGAGCGGAAGCGGTCGAGGTCGATCAGCATGAGGGCGGCGCGGGCGTCGACGCGTTCGGCCTCGTCGAGGGCGGTCCAGATGCGCTCCAGGAGCCACTGCCGGTTGGGCAGCCCGGTGAGCGGGTCGCGCAGTTGCTCCTCGGCGCGGGCGCGGGCGATCCACAGGGTGGAGTCGAGGGCCATCAGCGGGATGGAGAACAGCGGGAGCAGCACGGGCTGGGCGACGGCGACCACGCAGACCAGCGGGGCGATGCCGAGCAGCGCGACGGCGACGAGGCCCTGTCTGACCAGGGCGGTGCGGGCGATGGTGGGCAGTCCGCCGCCGCGCGGGGTGTGCAGGTACCACAGCAGGGTGCGGGTGACCGCGAGGTAGGCGGCCGCGACCAGGACGACCTGGGGGATGGCGGCGGCCGTCCAGAAGTCCGGGTGCCAGGGGGCCTCGACGGTGGGGACGTTGCCGAAGGCGCCGAGCAGCAGGGCTCCGGCGCCGGTGCCGAGGATGTCCACCGCGCCGTGCAGGATGCCCTGCCGCCAGCGGTGGCGGCGGGCTACGCCGACCAGGACGACGACGGTGAGGCTGACCATGCCGGCGGGCACCCAGCCGTACAGCAGGAGGACGGCGAGGGTGAGGGCGGCGCCGGAGCCGGTGCCGCCCCACCAGCGGGCGTGACCGAGCATGACGAGGTGGCCGACGATGATGCCGGTGAGCACGGCCAGGGCCCAGCCGACGGCGCCGGAGGGGAACAGGGCGCGGTTCCCGCCGAGGGCGCTGACGAAGCCGGCGCCCAGCGCGAATCCGGCGACGGCGATGACGCCCGCGGGCAGGGCGGGCCAGGCCAGTCGGCGTTCGAGTCCGGAGTCCGGCAGCGCGGGGGCGCCCTGACGGGCCGTCGGTGCGGGGCCGTGCGCGGCGATCGCGGCGCGCGGCACGGCCGTTCGCCCTCGTACGCCGCCCGGTGCGCGGCGCGCGCGGGCCGTCGCCCGCGCTGTCCAACGGCTCCCCCGCCATGCCGCCGCTCTGCGGCACAGGCGCAGCCGTGAGCCCGGGGCGGCGCTCTCCGTCGGTTCCATTCCCGTCCCTCTCACAGCAGGCGGTGCCCACGCCATGCGGCCCGATGCCCGGCGGCCATCAGCGGCCTCGCGGGAAAATCCTTCCCCCTGTTCCTCAACGGCCCTGAGTGAACAGGGGGATGCCCCGACCGCGGCCGGGCACGGCGGGCGCACCTCTCAACAGTAGGCCGCGGACGGCTTCCACGGGCAGCGGTCGCCGACGGTCGCCCGAATACACCCCGGCCACCCGTATGCATCTGATATGCACCGAACGGGTGGCCTTCAACCGCTACTCCCCGGTCGGCAGGGCGACTTCGGCCGCCGCCTCGGGCCCCTGCTCCAGCAGGACGGCGAAGCCGTCCTCGTTCAGGACGGGCACCTTCAGCTGCATGGCCTTGTCGTACTTCGACCCCGGGTTGTCACCGACGACGACGAAGGACGTCTTCTTGGAGACGGATCCGGTCACCTTCGCACCGCGGCTCTGCAGCGCGTCCTTGGCGCCGTCCCGGGTGAACTTCTCCAGGGTTCCGGTGACGACGACGGTCAACCCCTCCAGGGGGCGCGGGCCTTCGTCCTCGCCGCTGGCCTCGTCCTCCAGCGGGACTCCGGCGGCCTTCCACTTGCGGACGATCTCGCGGTGCCAGTCCTCGGCGAACCACTCCTTGAGGGCGGCGGCGATGATCGGGCCGACGCCGTCGGTGGCCGCCAACTCCTCCTCGGTGGCCTGCTCGATGCGGTCGATGGAGCGGAACTCGCGGGCGAGCGCCTGGGCGGCGACCGGTCCGACGTGCCGGATGGACAGGCCGTTGAGGAAGCGGGCGAGAGGGCGCTCCTTGGCGGCCTCGATGTTCTTCAGCAGCGCGAGGGTGTTCTTCTTCGGCTCGCCCTTCTGGTTGGCGAAGACCGTGACGACCTTCTCCTCACCGGTCTTGGGGTCGCGCTTGGGCAGCCCGCTGTCCTGGTCGAGGACGTACGCCTTGATGGGGAGCAGCTTCTCCACGGTGAGGTCGAACAGGTCGCCCTCGTCGACCAGCGGCGGGTCGGCCGGCTCCAGGGGGCGGGTGAGCGCGGCCGCGGCCACGTCGCCGAAGTGCTCGATGTCCAGGCACTCGCGGCCGGCGAGGTAGGAGACGCGCTCCCTCAACTGGGCCGGGCAGGTACGCGCGTTGGGGCAGCGGAGGTCGATGTCGCCCTCCTTCATGGCCCGCAGCGGCGTCCCGCACTCGGGGCACTCGGCCGGCATCACGAACTCCCGCTCGGTGCCGTCGCGCAGGTCGACCACCGGTCCGAGGATCTCCGGGATGACGTCACCGGCCTTGCGCAGCACCACCGTGTCGCCGATGAGCACGCCCTTGGCCTTGACGACGTCCTGGTTGTGCAGCGTGGCGAACTCGACCTCGGAGCCCGCGACCGTGACCGGCTCGACCTGGGCGTACGGCGTGACGCGCCCGGTGCGACCGACGCCCACCTTGATGTCGATGAGCTTGGTGTTGACCTCCTCCGGCGCGTACTTGTACGCGATGGCCCAGCGCGGGGCGCGGGCGGTGGAGCCGAGGCGGCCCTGGAGCCGGATCTCGTCGAGCTTGACGACCACGCCGTCGATCTCGTGCTCCACGGAGTGGCGGTTCTCGCCGTAGTACGCGATGAACTCCCGTACGCCGTCGAGGCCGTCGACGACGCGGTTGTGCGTGGAGGTGGGCAGGCCCCAGGTCTTCAGCAGGTCGTACGCCTCGGAGAGCCGGGTGAGTCCGTCGAAGCCCTCCAGGGCGCCGATGCCGTGGACGACCATGTGCAGCGGGCGGGTGGCGGTGACGCGCGGGTCCTTCTGGCGCAGCGAACCGGCCGCGGCGTTGCGCGGGTTGGCGAAGGGCTTGTCGCCGGCCGCGACCAGCCGCTCGTTGAGTTCGAGGAACTTCTCCATCGGGAAGTAGACCTCGCCGCGGATCTCCACGAGGTCGGGCACGCGGTCGCCGTGCAGCCGGTCGGGGATGTCGGCGATCGTACGGACGTTGGGCGTGATGTCCTCGCCGGTGCGGCCGTCGCCGCGGGTGGCCGCGCGCGTGAGGCGGCCGTGCTCGTAGGTGAGGTTGACGGCGAGGCCGTCGACCTTGAGCTCGCACAGGAAGTGGTAGTCCTGGTCACCGAGTTCACGCGCGACGCGGTCGGCCCAGGCGGCGAGTTCCTCGTCGTCGAAGGCGTTGTCGAGGGACATCATGCGCTGGCGGTGCTCGACCGCCGTGAACTCCGTCTCGTACGCCCCCGCGACCTTCTGGGTCGGCGAGTCGGGCGTACGCAGTTCGGGGTGTTCCTCCTCCAGCGCCTCCAGGTCGCGCAGGAGCTTGTCGAACGCCGCGTCGCTGATGACGGGGGCGTCCTTGACGTAGTACCGGAAGCGGTGCTCCTCGATCTGCTCAGCGAGCTGCGCGTGCTGCTCCCGTGCCTCGGCGGGCACCGTCGTCTCCGCTTGCTTGTCGCCGGCCACCGTGTCGTCCTCCCGTTACTCAGGGTTGTCCGCGAGGGATCTCGCCGCCCGGACGCACTGGGCCTGGGCCTTGCGGGCGTACGCGGGGGAAGCGCCCGCGAGTCCGCACGACGGCGTGATGGTGACCGCGTCCGCGAGAAGCCCCGGATGCAGTCCCAGCCTGCGCCACAGCGTCCTGACACCCATGACGCTACCGGCAGGGTCTGACAATGGGCCGTCCGTGGCGGGCACGACACCGGCGAACAGCCGCGTACCGCCCTCCACCGCCTCGCCGAGCGCGTCGTCGTCACGTTCGGTGAGGAGCGAGAAGTCGAAGGAGACGCCGTCGGCGCCGGCCCGACGGAGCAGGGCGAACGGGACGTCCGGCGCGCAGGAGTGGACGACGCGGGGGCCGCTCGTGTGCACGCCGAGGGTGTCCCGGAGGGTGGCCTCGACGACCTGGCGGTCGACGGCCCGGTGGGTGCGGTAGCCGCTGGCGGTCGGCACCTGGCCGCGGAGCACGGCGGTGAGCGAGGGCTCGTCGAGCTGGAGGGCGAGCTCGGCGCCGGGCACGCGGCGCTGAACCTCGTCGAGGTGCAGGCGCAGGCCCTCCCCGAGCGAGGCGGCCAGGTCGCGGCAGGCGCCGGGATCGGAGAGGACGGCCTGGCCGTTCTTCAGCTCCAGGCTCGCCGCCAGCGTCCAGGGACCGACGGCCTGCACCTTCAGCGGGCCCTCGTAGCCCTGGGTGTACTCCTCCAGGGCGTCGAGGTCCTCCCCCAGCCAGGACCGCGCCCGCTTGGTGTCGCGGCCCGGCCGGTCGCCGATCCGCCATCCGCTCGGCTCCACGCGCGCGTACAGCTCGACGAGCATCCCGGCGGTGCGCCCGATCATGTCGGCGCCGGGCCCGCGGGCCGGGAGTTCGGGCAGGTACGGGAAGTCCTCGAAGGTCCCGGTGACGGTCTTGGCCGCCTCCCGGGTGTCGTCACCTGGCATGGAGCCGACGCCGGTGGCGGCACCGAACCTGAACTGCCTGTTTTCGCTCACCCGCAAAGATTACGTAACCCTGCGGGGGTCGACTCAACAGCGGTCCGCGCGGCCCGGTTCGGGAGCGGGCGGTGTCAGCGTCCCGGGCGCACCGTCAGGTCGTTGATCTCCGCGTCCCGGGGCAGGTCCAGGGCGGTGAGGACGGTGGTCGCGACCGACTCGGGGTCGATCCACTGGGAGGCGTCGTAGTCCTTGCCCTCCTGCTGGTGGACCTTGGCCTGCATGGGGCTCGCGGTGCGGCCGGGGTACACCGAGGTGACGCGGACCCCGTTGGGATGCTCCTCCTGGCGCAGGGAGTCGGCGAGGGCCTTGAGGCCGTGCTTGGAGGCGGCGTACGCCCCCCAGCCGGCGTGGGCGTTCAGGCCGGCGCCGGAGTTCGCGAAGACCACGTGGCCGCGGGCGGCGCGGAGCTGGGGCAGGAAGTGCCGGGTCAGCTCGGCGGGGGCGATCAGGTTGACGTTGAGCTGGTTGCGCCAGGACTTGGGGGTCGTCTCGCCCACTTCGCCGAGTTCGACAACCCCGGCGAAGTGCAGCAGCGAGTCCACCTGGTCGGGCAGCGTCTGGTGGGAGAAGGCCCAGGAGAGCTTGTCCGGGTCGGAGAGGTCACCGACCAGGGTACGGGCGCCGGGGAACTGCTCCGCCAGTTCCTTCGCGCGGCCGGCGTCGCGCGCGAGGAGGACGAGGTCGTCCCCGCGCGCGTGGAGGCGGCGGGCCACGGCCGCGCCGATGCCGGAACCCGCCCCGGTGATCACATGAGTAGCCATGCGCCTCATGGTCGCATCAGCGGATCCTCACACGGTGCCCAGGCTCTCCTCCAGGTAGGCCAGCGCGCCCACCGGCTCCTCGGCGAAGAACACCAGGTCAGTGAGCGCACGGGGCAGGAAGCCCTCGTCCTCCATGCGGCGGAACTGCTCCTTGAGGCCGTCGTAGAAGCCGGCCGTGTTGAGCACCACCACGGGCTTGTCGGTGTGGCCGTGCTTCTTCAGCTCCAGGATCTCGGTGGCCTCGTCGAGCGTGCCGGTGCCGCCCACCATGACCACCACCGCGTCGGCCTTCTCCAGCAGCAGCCGCTTGCGCTCGGCGAGGTCGGCGGCGATGACCATCTCGTCGGCGCCGGGCCGCGACTTTTCCGCCAGGAAGCTGACCGAGACGCCGACCAGCCGGCCGCCCGCCTCCTGCATGCCGTCGGCGACGACCTTCATCAGACCGACGTCGGAGCCACCCCAGACCAGGGTGTGGCCGCCCTTTCCGATCAGTTTCGCGAACTCGCGCGCGGGGCGCGTGTAGCGGTCGTCGAGGTCGGCGGCGGAGAGGAAGACACAGATATCCATGAGCGACACCGTACGCGGGAAGAAGCCGGGGCCCGCGGGCGCTTTTCCGATATGACCCAAGGACACACGATCACGATCGAACAGGGCGAGCAGCACGTGCGTGTGAAGCACGGGGACCAGGTGCTCGCCGACACCCACCGCCCCCTGCTGCTGCACGAGACCGGCGCTCCCGTGCGGTACTACATCCCGGCCGAGGACGTGCGCCTCGACCTCCTGACCCCGTCCGGGACCCACACCGTCTGCCCCTTCAAGGGCACGGCGTCCTACTGGTCCCTGCCGGACACCCCGGACCTCGCCTGGGCCTACCCGGCCCCGAAGGACGGCGTCGCCCCGATCAAGGACCACCTGTGCTTCTACGAAGCGGAGGTGTCGTAACCCGATATGTCCGTACCGGGTGGCAGTCTCCACAGGCATGGACAAGCAGATCATTTCCCGCGACGGCACCCTCATCGTGCACGACCTCACCGGTGAGGGCCCGGCGGTCATCCTGGTGAGCGGCGCGATGGCGACGGGGGCCACGATGGCCCCGCTCGCCGCGCGGCTCGCGGACCGCTTCACGGTCATCGCCTACGACCGCCGGGGCCGCGGCGAGAGCGGCGACACGGCGCCGTACGCCGTGGACCGCGAGGTCGAGGACCTGGCGGTGCTGATCGAGGCGGCGGGCGGTGAGGCGGCGCTCTACGGCGTCGGAGCGGGCGGAGCGCTGGCGCTGGAGGCGGCGGCGAGCGGGCTGCCCGTCCGTCAGGTCGCGGTGTACGAGGCACCGTTCTCCGACCACAAGGACGGCGGCAGGGAGCGCGCCGAGTACGTCCGGCGGCTGGCCGAGGCCCTCGGAGAGGACCGGCGCGGGGACGCGGTGGAGCTATACCTCCGGCTCACCGGCATGGCCGAGGAAATGATTCAGCGCGCCCGTTCCTCGCCCCTGTGGGCCGACATGGAGTCGCTCGCGCCGACCCTGTCGTACGACGCCGGCGTGATGCGCGACGGGCTGCTGCCCCGGGAACGGGTCGTGGTGATCGCGGTGCCGGTGCTGGCCATGGCGGGCGGCGCCAGCTCCCCGTGGCTGCACGCGGCCGCCCGCGACGTCGCGAACCTGGCCCCCCAGGGGACGTACCGCCTCCTGGAGGGCCAGACCCGCATGGTCGACCCGGATGTGCTCACGCCGGTGCTGACGGAGTTCTTCGCGGACTAGAGCCGGACAGGCTTTGGCGCGTCCGCGCGTCAGACCGCCGCGGCTTCCGCGCGCGTGGTCGTCGCGATCGTCGCCGAGCCCACCACGCGCGTGCCGTCGTACAGGACGATGGCCTGGCCGGGGGCGACGCCGCGGACCGGCTCGGTGAAGGCGACGCGCAGCTCGCCGTCCACGAGTTCCGCGGTCACCTCGGTCTCGCCGCCGTGGGCGCGCAGCTGGGCCGTGTACGTGCCGGGGCCCGAGGGGGCGGTGCCGCACCAGCGGGGCTTGATCGCGGTCAGGGCCGTGACGTCGAGGGCGGCGGCCGGGCCGACCGTCACCGTGTTGTTCACCGGGGAGATGTCGAGGACGTAGCGCGGCTTGCCGTCGGGGGCCGGGGTGCCGATGCGCAGGCCCTTGCGCTGGCCGATGGTGAATCCGTACGCGCCCTCGTGGGTGCCGATCTTGGCGCCGGACTCGTCGACGATGTCGCCCTCCGCCTTGCCGAGGCGGTTGGCGAGGAAGCCCTGGGTGTCGCCGTCGGCGATGAAGCAGATGTCGTGCGAGTCGGGCTTCTTGGCCACGGCGAGGCCGCGCCGCTCGGCCTCGGCCCGGATCTCCTCCTTGGTGGTGACGGTGTCACCGAGCGGGAAGAGCGCGTGGGCGAGCTGCTTCTCGTCCAGGACGCCGAGGACGTACGACTGGTCCTTCGCCATGTCGGAGGCGCGGTGCAGCTCGCGGCTGCCGTCCTCGTTCACGATCACCTGGGCGTAGTGGCCGGTGCAGACGGCGTCGAAGCCGAGGGCGAGGGCCTTGTCCAGGAGCGCGGCGAACTTGATCTTCTCGTTGCAGCGCAGGCACGGGTTGGGGGTGCGGCCCGCCTCGTACTCGGCGATGAAGTCCTCGACGACGTCCTCGCGGAAGCGGTCGGCGAGGTCCCAGACGTAGAACGGGATGCCGATGACGTCCGCGGCGCGGCGGGCGTCGCGCGAGTCCTCGATGGTGCAGCAGCCCCGCGCGCCGGTGCGGAACGACTGCGGGTTCGCGGAGAGCGCTAGGTGGACGCCGGTCACGTCGTGGCCCGCCTCGGCCGCGCGGGCCGCGGCGACGGCGGAGTCCACGCCGCCCGACATGGCGGCGAGAACGCGGAGGGGGCGAGTGCGCTGCGGGGTGTCAGTCATAACCCTTTCAGGGTACGGGGCGCGGGAACCGGGAGCCGCGCCCGTCCGTTGACGATCACACGGGGCGCAGCAGGCGGGGCGGAACACACGGGGGGATGCGATGAGTGACTCGGACCGGCGGATCGGGCGCCGGGCGCTGATCATCGGCGGCGCGGCGGCCGCGGTGGGGACGGCGGTGCTGGCCCGGGACGAGCTGTCCCATCTGTGGTGGCGGCTGCCGGGGGTGGAGAAGCCGCGGGTGGCGGGCGCGGTCGACTTCCGGGGTGCGCGCTGGGTGGCGGCGTCCCCGGGGAACTACCGGCGGGCGGACCGGCCCGACGACTATCCGATCGACCGGGTCGTCATCCATGTCACCCAGGGCGGCTACGACAGCGCGGTCAAGGTGTTCCAGGACCCGGCGCACGCGGCGGCCGCGCACTACATCGTCCGCAAGGACGGCCGGGTCACCCAGCTGATCCGCGAGCTGGACGTGGCGTTCCACGCGGGCAACCGGGAGTACAACGAGCGCAGCGTCGGCATCGAGCACGAGGGTTTCGTGGAGGACGCGTCGTCCTTCACGGACGCGATGTACGCCGCGTCCGCGCGGCTGACGGCGGCGATATGCGGGCGGTACGGCATATCCGCCGACCGGGAGCACGTCGTCGGGCACGTGGAGGTGCCGGGGACCGATCACACGGACCCGGGGCCGCACTGGGACTGGGACCGGTACATGCGGCTGGTCGCGCGGGCCCCGCGGGCCTGACGCGCCGGCCGGTCCGGCGCCTGTCGCTCGGCCCGCCGCCGTTACGTCAGCCCGGCCGCGCGCGCCCGCTCGACCGCGGGGCCGATGGCCTGCGCCACCGCGTCGACGTCGGCCTTCGTGGAGGTGTGTCCGAGGGAGAAGCGCAGGGTGCCGCGGGCCAGGTCCGGGTCGGTGCCGGTGGCGAGGAGGACGTGGCTCGGCTGGGCGACGCCCGCGGTGCAGGCGGAGCCGGTGGAGCACTCGATGCCCTGGGCGTCGAGGAGGAGGAGCAGGGAGTCCCCCTCGCAGCCGGGGAAGGTGAAGTGGGCGTTGGCGGGGAGGCGGTCCACGGGGTCGCCGCCGAGGATCGCGTCCGGAACGGCCGTGCGGACCGCGTCGATCAGGGTGTCGCGCAGGGCGCCGATCTCACGGGCGAACCACTCGCGCTGCTCGGCGGCCAGCCGGGCGGCCACCGCGAAGGAGGCGACGGCCGGGACGTCGAGCGTGCCGGAGCGGACGTGGCGCTCCTGCCCGCCGCCGTGCAGTACGGGCACGGGGGTCTGGTCGCGGCCGAGGAGCAGGGCGCCGATGCCGTACGGCCCACCGATCTTGTGGCCGGAGACGGTCATCGCGGCGAGGCCGGACGCGGCGAAGTCGACGGGCACCTGGCCGAAGGCCTGGACCGCGTCGGCGTGCAGCGGCACGCCGAACTCGGCGGCGACGTCGGCCAGTTCACGGACCGGCATGAGTGTGCCGATCTCGTTGTTGGCCCACATGACCGTGGCCAGGGCGACGTCGTCCGGGTTGCGGACGATGGCCTCGCGCAGCGCCTCGGCGTGGACGCGTCCGTACCGGTCGACGGGGAGGTACTCGACGGTGGCGCCCTCGTGCTCGCCGAGCCAGTGGACGGCGTCCAGGACGGCGTGGTGCTCGACGGGGCTGGCGAGGATGCGGGTGCGGGCCGGGTCGGCGGCGCGCCGGGACCAGTACAGGCCCTTGACCGCGAGGTTGTCGGCCTCGGTTCCGCCGGAGGTGAAGACGACCTCGCTGGGGCGGGCGCCCAGCGCTTCCGCGAGGGTCTCACGGGACTCCTCGACCATGCGGCGGGCCCGCCGGCCGGAGGCGTGCAGCGAGGACGCGTTGCCGGTGATGCTCAACTGGGCGGTCAGCGCCGCTGCCGCCTCCGGGAGCATCGGAGTGGTCGCGGCGTGGTCGAGGTATGCCATGGTGAGCCCGATTCTACGGGGGCCCACCACGGCACGGATCGACGGTCACACCACTGGCCTCAGGCGCCCCTGAGGCCACGGAACTAGAAGCTCCAGGACACCGTCTGGTCGGCCTGGACGAACGCCGCCAGGACCACCAGGTCGGCGAGGCCCAGGATGAGGCCGAGCAGGGCGCGGCCGCGGCGGGCGGTCCCCCGCCACAGGGCTACGCCGGCCAGGACGACGGCGATGGGGCCGAGGACCAGGTTGAGGACGAGCAGGCCGAGGAGCCCGAGGATGAACGACGCGACGGCCATCCCGTCGGCGTCGCGCGGGGCGGTGCGACGGTCGGCCGGTGCGGTGAGGTGCATGGTGGTCAACTCCCGGCGGTCGGGTCGATGGATGTGAATCGAGGGCTACTTGACCGGCACGGCGCGGGCGCGGGCCCGCTGCCGGGCGTGGCGCTCGCGGAGCGCGAAGACACCGAGCCAGACGGCGATGACGGCCGCGGCGACGGCGGTGACGGACAGCGGCGCGTGAGCGACGGAGCCCAGGACGACTCCGAACAGCAGGAGCGCGGCGACGATGAAGAGCATGGGATGCGATCCCCCCTCCGAGATACTCGCAAAGCGTGTCGGTGAACGGTTGTAGTAACAACTGTTCACTGACTCTGAGTCTAGCGCGCTCACGGCTTTTCAATTACGGAGAACAGTTGTTAACTGGATGACATGAGTCACACCGTGGGCATCCGCCAGGCCCAGAAGCAGAAGACCCGACGGGCGCTTCTCGACGCGGCGCTCGAGCTGCTGGAGGACCAGAGCCTGAGCAGCCTGGGCCTGCGCGAGGTCACCCGCGCCGCCGGCATCGCCCCCACCGCCTTCTACCGGCACTTCCACTCCACCGCCGATCTCGGCGTGGCCCTCGTGGAGGAGGCGCTGGGCAGCCTGCACCCGATGGTGCGCACCACGGTGTCCATGTCCGACGACGAACGCATCCCGCACGCCGTGCGGTTGATCGCCCAGCACGTGCGGAGCCACCCCGCCCACATCCGTTTCATCGCCCGCGAACGGCACGGCGGAGTCCAGCCCGTACGGGACGCGATCCGCGCGCAACTGTCGCGGTTCGCACGGGAGTTGAGCGATGAGCTGAGCAACGGCCCGGCGGTCGCGGACTGGACCGGCGACGACCTGCTGATGCTCGGCCACCTCTACGTCGACCAGCTGCTCAGCACCGCGTCGCTCTTCATGGAGGCGCTGGAGACCCCGGACGGGACGGAGCCGTCGGCCGAGGAGTGGGAGCGCGTCGCCCACGCCGCGACCCGCCAGCTACGGCTGATCCACATCGGAAGCCGGCACTGGCTGGACTGACCGGCGACGACGCACAGCACAGACGTACGACCACGAACGCACAACAACACAGCCGTACAACACACAGGGGCGGCGCACCCGTTGGATCGGGTGCGCCGCCCCTGTCGTACAGAACCCCTGGCGGGGTCGCGGCGGTTGGGCGTCGCTCAGCCGAGCCTGACCCGGGCCAGCTGGCGGGACTGCGCGACCAGCCGGTCGGCGCTGTCCCAGACCTCGGCGTCCTCCTCCAGGAAGCCGCCGGCCAGGTTGCGGGTGGTGATCGACACCCGTAGCGGGCCCGGCGCCGGGCGGTGGCGTACGTGCACGGTCAGCTCGACCGTGGGCACCCAGCCGGTCAGGCCCATCTCGAAGGCGGTCGGCGGCAGGGCGTCCACCGCGAGCAGCAGCGAGAGCGGGTCGGCCTCACGGCCGTCCGCCAGCCCGAACCAGGCGCGCATCTCGCCCTTGCCGGACGGGGAACCGAGCGCCCAGCCGAGGGTGGACGGGTCCAGCTTGAGCATCAGCCGGTCGGTGATGGCGGAGCTGCCCTTGACCGGGCTCGGGCCGTCCTGGGGACCGAAGCACTGGTCCATGGGCGGGATCGCCGGCGGCGTCGCGGTCGTACGGACGTCGTCGGGGAGGGCGTCGAGGTCGCCGTAGGAGGCGAGGACGCGGATCCGCTCGACCTCGGCGCCCTGCTCGTCGTACTGGAAGAGGGAGGCCTGGCCGGTGGAGAGGGAGCGGCCGGTGCGCACGGTCTCGGTGCGCACGACCGCGGGGCCCGGCTGGGACGCCGTCAGGTAGTGCGCGGAGATCGTGAACGGGTCGGAATGCGGGAGCGTCTCCGCGAGGGCCCGGCCGACCACGGCCAGCAGATAGCCGCCGTTGACCGCGCTGATGATCGTCCAGCCGGCCGAGAGGTCGATGTCGTAGACGCCGGGCTCGCGGCGGGTGAGTGCCGTGTCCCGGTCGAACTCGCTGTCGCCGATGACGGCACGCGCGTCGGATGCGATAGCTGCTTCTGGCATGCGTGCACCGTACAGCAGGAAATTACTGAGCGGTAGCTTTGCTGAGTCCGGCCGCTCAGACCGACCCGGCGTGCTCCTACTCCGTCACCGTCGACCTGCGGTTCCAGGCGCGCGGCGCCCGCCAGTGGAAGCGCATCGCGAGCAGGCGCAGGACGAAGGCGGTGAGGGCCGCGAGGCCGCTGGTGAACGGGGTCAGGACGTCGTAGCGGATGCACAGCGCCACCATGATGGCGCCGACCATCGCCGGCACCGCGTACAGGTCGCGGTCCCAGCGCAGCAGGGACGGGACCTCGTTGGCGAGTACGTCGCGCAGGACACCGCCGCCGACGGCGGTGGCGAGGCCGAGGGTCGCGGAGGCGGGGAGTCCGAGGCCGTACTCGTACGCCTTGGTCGTCCCGGCGACGCAGAACAGGCCGAGGCCGGCCGCGTCGAAGACGTTGACCGCGACCTGGATGCGCTCGACGTGCGGATGCAGGAAGAAGACGAGGAGCGCGGCGAGCAGCGGCGTGATGCCGTACCCCAGGTCCGTGAAGGCAGCCGGGGGGACGGCGCCGATGATCAGATCACGGAACAGCCCTCCGCCCAGCGCGGTGACCTCGGCGAGGACGGCGATGCCGAAGACGTCGAAGTTCTTGCGCACGGCGAGCAGCGCACCGGAGATCGCGAAGACGAAGATGCCGACGAGATCGATCGTGTGCTGGACGGAGGGGGAGAACAGTTGCTGGAGCACCCTGACATTCTCACCTGTCAGGGTGCGTGAACCTTACAAAGCCAGGTGGCCGGGGTGGTCTCCCTGTCGTGACTGGGAAGGGCCCGGTCGGCCTGGCTCTGCGCGGGTGTCCAGCGTCACTTACCGGTGGGCTCCTGGGGGCCGGTGCCGTCGGCCTCCGGCGCACCGTCGGATTTGGATGCGGTGTCGGTCTCCGCGATCTCCGCGGGTCCGGCCTCGGCGGACGCCCGCCGCGGACGGCCCCGCGTCGGCTCGCTGCCGCACGCCGCGCACCGGCCTTCGTCGTCGACGAGAACCTCCGCGTCGGCCTCGTCCTCTTCGGCGCGGGCCTCAGCCTCAGCCTCAGCCTCAGCCTCAGCCTCAGCCTCAGCCTCAGCCTCAGCCTCAGCGGGAGTCTCCTCCGCAGCCTCGGTCCCGTCCTCGGCCTCCGCCTCGACGGCAGCCGACTCCTCCACGGCCTCCTCCGCAGCCTCGTCGGAAGCCACAGCCTCCTCCGAAGCCACAGCCTCCTCCGCGGCCTCCTCCTGGGCCTCCGCGACCTCCGCCGCGACCGCCGCCGACGTCTCCGCCGACTCCTCCAGGACCGCGTCCGGCACGAGCTCCGACGCCTCCTTCGCGACGGTGAGCAGCACCGTGTCCTGCGGGGCCTGGTCGGCGAAGTTCTCCGGGTGGTGGCAGGCGACCCGCTGGCCGGGCAGCAGCTCGATGAGCTGCGGCTCGGTCGTCCTGCAGATCTCCGTCGCCTTCCAGCAGCGGGTGTGGAAGCGGCAGCCGCTCGGCGGGGAGATCGGCGAGGGCACGTCGCCCTTGAGCAGGATGCGCTCGCTCTTCGCGTTCTTCCGCTTCGGGTCCGGGATCGGCACCGCCGACATCAGCGCCTTGGTGTACGGGTGCATCGGCGCGTTGTACAGCGCGTCCCGGTCGGCCAGCTCGACGATCTTGCCGAGGTACATCACCGCGATCCGGTCCGAGACGTGCCGGACGACCGAGAGGTCGTGCGCGATGATCACGTATGTCAGGCCGAGTTCCTCCTGGAGGTCGTCCAGCAGGTTCACGACCTGGGCCTGGATCGACACGTCCAGGGCCGAGACCGGCTCGTCCGCCACGACCAGCTTCGGGTTGAGCGCGAGCGCGCGGGCGATGCCGATGCGCTGGCGCTGACCGCCGGAGAACTCGTGCGGATAGCGGTTGTAGTGCTCGGGGTTGAGACCCACGACCGAAAGCAGCCGCTGCACTTCCTTCTTGATGCCGCCCTCGGGCGTCACGCCCTGGAGCCGGAAGGGAGCGCCGACGATCGTGCCGATGGTGTGGCGCGGGTTCAGCGACGAGTACGGGTCCTGGAAGATCATCTGCACGTCACGGCGCAGCGGGCGCATCTTGCCCACGCCGAGGTGCGTGATGTTCTTGCCCTCGAACTCGACCGTACCGGCGGTCGGTTCGAGCAGCCGGGTGATCAGCCGGCCCATCGTCGACTTGCCGCAGCCCGACTCGCCCACCACGCCGAGGGTCTCGCCGGCCCGGACCTCGAAGTCGATGCCGTCGACCGCGCGGACCGCGCCGACCTGCCGCTGGAGCAGGCCCTTGCGGATCGGGAAGTGCTTCTGGAGCCCGGTCACCTTGAGCAGGATCTCGCCGGGGGCGGCGTCCTGGGTGAGGGTGACGCCCTCGCCCTCGCTCTGTGCGGGAATCGTCACCGCCGTGTCCTTGGGGTTCTCGCTCACAGCTTCGGCGCAATCTCTTCGGTCCAGATACGCTCCCGCTGCTCCTGCGACATGTGGCAGGCGGCCCAGTGCCGGCTGCCGACCTCGGTCAGCTCCGGGCGGACCGTGCGGGTGACGTTGTCCTTCGGGAGGTCGGCGTAGGGGCAGCGCGGGTTGAAGGCGCAGCCGGACGGGATGTTGATCAGCGAGGGCGGCGATCCCTTGACCGGGATCAGACGCTCCTGCTGGTCACGGTCGAGGCGCGGCATCGAGCCGAGCAGGCCCCAGGTGTAGGGGTGCCGGGGCTCGTAGAACACCTTCTCCGCCGGGCCCCGCTCGACGCAGCGGCCGCCGTACATGACCAGGATGTCGTCGGCGAGCTCGGCGACGACGCCCAGGTCGTGGGTGATGATGATGACCGCGGAGCCGAACTCCTTCTGCAGATCCCGGATGAGGTCGAGGATCTGCGCCTGGACGGTCACGTCGAGGGCGGTCGTCGGCTCGTCCGCGATGAGCAGCTCGGGGTTGTTGACCAGCGACATCGCGATCATCGCGCGCTGGCGCATACCGCCGGAGAACTCGTGCGGGTAGCTGTCGACGCGCTTGTCCGGCTGCGGGATGCCCACGCGGTCGAGCATCTCGATCGCCCGCTTGCGGGCGGTCTTCTTGTCGACGTCGTGGTGGATCCGGTACGCCTCCACGATCTGCTGGCCGATCGTGTAGTACGGGTGCAGCGCGGACAGCGGGTCCTGGAAGATCATCGACATCTGACGGCCGCGCAGCTTGCGCACCTTGTCCGGGCTGGCGCCCAGCAGTTCGGTGCCGTCCAGCCAGATCTCGCCGGATATCCGCGCCTTGCGCTTGCCGTACTGGCCGGCGGTGTGCAGGCCCATGATGCCGAGCGAGGTCACGGACTTGCCCGAGCCGGACTCGCCCACGATGCCGAGGGTCTTGCCCTTCTCCAGCTTGAAGCTGAGCCCGTCGACGGACTTGACCAGACCGTCGTCGGTCGGGAAGTGCACCTTCAGGTCGCGTACTTCGAGGAATGCGGAGGGGGCGGGCGAGCCGCTGACGGGCTCGCTCACGGCGCCGCTCTTGCTGAGTTCGGTCATGAGAGCCTCACTCGGGGGTCGATCACGGCGTACAGGATGTCCACCACGAGGTTGGCGATCAGCACCGCGAGGGAAGTGATCAGGGTGACGCCCAGGATGAAGGGCAGGTCCTGGTTCTTGATGGCGTCCAGCACCTTCTGGCCGAGGCCGGGGAGGCTGAACGTGGTCTCGGTCAGGATCGCGCCGCCGATGAGGGCGCCGAGGTCCATGCCGAGCATGGTCAGGATGGGGGTCATCGTCGAGCGCATGGCGTGCTTGCCGATGACGGTCTGCTCGCGCAGGCCCTTGGCGCGGGCGGTGCGGATGTAGTCCTCGCCGAGGATCTCCAGCATGGTGGCGCGGGTGATCCGGGCGTACATCGCGGCGTACAGGAAGGCGAGGGTGATCCAGGGGAGGATCATGCCGCCGAACCAGCCGCCGACGCTCTGGTCGAACGGCACGTACTGCGCGTCGATCAGCTTCAGGCCGAACGCGAAGATCGCGAGGCTGAGCAGACCGGTGAAGTAGATGGGGAGCGAGACACCCGCCAGGGCGACGATCATGGCACCGCGGTCCCACAGGCTGCCCCGCTTGAGCGCGGAGAGGACGCCCGCGGCGACACCGAAGACCAGCCACAGCACGGCGGCACCGAGCGCGAGGGCCAGGGTCACCGGGAAGCGTTCGGTGAGCACCGGCCAGACGGCCTGCTCGCTGCGGAACGAGTAGCCGAAGCAGGGTGCGGCGCAGTGGACGACGTCTCCGCCGCCCGCGTAGGTGCGCCCCACGAAGATGCCCTTGAAGAACTCCCAGATCTGGAGGTAGACCGGGTCGCCCAGTCCGAGCTTCTCCCGCACGCCCTCGACGGCGGCCGGGTCGGCCTGCTTGCCCACGAAGCTCAGGGCGACGTCGACGCCCACCCACTTGGGGACCAGGAAGAAGATGCCGAAGACCACCATGACGATGACCACGAGCATCACTGCGGCGGCGAACAGCCGCCTGATGAGGTAAGCGAGCACAGCTCTCGGCCCGCCGCGGACCGCGGGCCACCGGATTCCTCCGGTGGCCCGCGCTCACGCGTCGCCGGCCTTCACCTGCCTTTCGTGCCGTACGGCGGGTGTGCCGGGGTTACTTCGCGGACTTCAGGCCGAGGTTGACGAAGTCGTACTGACCGCTGTAGGCGTCGGTCGTGTACACGTTCGCCAGGTTGTCCCCGCGCCAGTTGATGAACTTCTCGAAGACGAAGGGCAGGTAGTAACCGCCCTCCATGACCTTGTGGTTGATCTCGGTGGCGAGCTTGGTCTTCTCGGCGTCGTCCGTCGACTTGATGTACTTGTCGAACAGGCCGTCGATCGCCTTGTCCTTGATCATGCCGAAGTTGTTGTTACCGCTCTGAAGGATGTACTTGCTGTCCCACAGCGGCAGGCCGTAGCCCTGGACGGTCGGGAAGTCGGCGCCCCAGCCCATGATGATGATGCCGTAGCCCTTCTTCTTCACGTTCGAAGGGCTGCCGATGATGCCGGTGGACTGCGAACCGTCGTACTGGTCGATCTGCGTGTCGATGCCGACCTTCTTCAGCGACGCCTGCAGCGACTGGGCGGTGGCCACCTCGACCGGCTTGTTGTTGCGGACGGCGATGGTGGTCTTGAAGCCCTTCGGCTTGCCGCAGGCCTTCAGCTCCTGCTTGGCCTTGGCGACGTTGCCGTTCTTGTTGGCACCGTTGAGCTCGAACGGGTCGTACTTCTGGCCCTCGCCGCCCGCGACACCCGGGGGCAGCATGTTGGTGCCGATGTCGCCGCCGGCGAGCGGGCCGCCACGGGCGGTCTGGAGCGACACGTGGTCGGCGCCGTAGATCACGGCGTTGCGGCAGTGGATGTTGTCGAACGGCTTCACCGTCTGCGGGAACGTCGCGTAACGGATGAAGCCGGAGATCGGGTTGTCCAGGTTGCCCTTGTGCTGCTTGAGGGCGATGGTGCGACCCTGCGGCGACATGCCGGTCTGGTTGATGTCCAGGTCCAGGTCACCGTTGATCAGGCGCTGGTCCAGGTCGTTGGCGTTCGTGAAGAACTTGATCGTGATCTTGTCCGGGTACGCCTTGCGGATCGGGTCCGAGGACTGCTTCCAGGCGGTGTTGCGGACCAGGGTCATGTCCTTGCCCGGGCTGTACGACTTGAACTTGTACGGGCCGGAGGAGAACGGGTGCAGACCGTACTTGGACTTGGTGTCCTTGTCCTGGCGGACCGGGGAGGCCGACACCATGGCCAGCATCTCCTCGAAGTCCGCGTTGGGCTTCGGGAGCTTGAAGACGACGGTCTTGTCGTCCGGCGTCTCGATCGCCTTCAGACCCAGCTTGTCCTTGGACTTGTCCTTGTACGGACCCTTGTACTCGCCCTTGGGGTCGAGGACGTCCTTCACGTAGACCGGGCCGCCCGACAGCACGTCCTGCGCCCAGACGCGCTCGATGCCGTACTTGACGTCCTTCGACGTGATCGGCTTGCCATCCTCCCACGTCAGACCGTCACGCAGGGTGTACGTGTAGGTCTTGCCGTCGTCGGAGATCTTGGCCAGACCGGTCGCGAGGTCCGGGGTCAGCTCGGCGCCCTTGGCACCGGCCTCCGTCTTGGTCGTGACGAGCTGACGGCTGTAGAAGCGCGCGAAGTTCCACATGAAGCCGTAGTAACCGCGCGTGGTGTCCCACGAGTCGGCCTCCTGGGCGCCACCGAACCTCAGCGTGCCGCCCTTCTTGGCCAGGGAGGCCTGGGCGACCTTGTTGTTGGCGGCGTCGTAGCCGGCGGCGCCGGCCGAGCCGCCCTTGCCGTCGTCGCCGCCGCCGCAGGCCGCCGTGGACAGCAGCGCGGCGACCGTGGCAGCAGCGGCCAGCGCCTGCTTGCGCCGCCCTGAGGTGCGTTGGGTAGTCACGATCTCGGATCCTCCGGTTTGAGATGAGTCCCCGTGCTGGTGCCACGGGACGCTTGGGATACGGCGGTTCAGCGGGAGCCCTTCGGGTCCAGCGCGTCACGCACGCCGTCGCCGAAGAGGTTGAACGCGAGGACGGTGATGAAGATCGCCAGACCCGGGACCACCATGTACATGGGGTCCGAGTCGTAGTAGTCGATCGCCGTCGAGAGCATCTGGCCCCACGAGGACGTGGGCGGCTTGACGCCCACGCCCAGGAAGCTGAGCGCCGCCTCGGTGAGGATGTTGGTGGGGATCATCATCGTCGTGTACACGATGATCGGCGCCACGAGGTTGGGCAGCAGTTCCTTGAACAGGATGTAGAAGCGTCCGGCACCCAGCGACCGGGCGGCCTCGACGTACTCGCGCTCACGCAGCGAGAGCGTCTGACCGCGCACGACGCGTCCGATGTACGGCCAGCCGAAGAAGCCGATGACCAGGATCATCACGAACACGCGCACGTTGGAACCGGTCAGCCCCAGCATGGTGTTGGGCATGACGGAGACCAGCGCGATGATGAACAGCAGCTGCGGGAAGGCGAGCAGACCGTCCATCATGCGGCTGACGAAGGAGTCGATCCAGCCGCCGAAGAAGCCCGCCAGGATGCCCAGCACGGTGCCGAGGACGACGGCGACGACGGCGGACAGGAAGCCCACCAGCAGGGAGATCTGGGCACCGAAGAGGATGCGGGCGAAGATGTCGCGGCCGTTGACCGGCTCGACGCCCAGCAGGTGCTCGCCGCTGATGCCGCCCAGCGACCCCTTGGGGGTGCCGAACAGCGGGTCGATCAGGTTCTCGTGATAGAGGTCCGGATCCTGTCCGACCAGGTGGGTGATCACCGGGGCGAGCAGGGCGATCACGATGAGGACGAGCACGACCACACCGCCGCTGAGGGCGAGCTTGTCCCGCTTCAGACGCTCCCAGGCGATCCGGCCCAGGGAGCGTCCCTGTACGGCCTTCGCGCCCGCCCCGGCGACCGCCGCTTCCTCGGCCGCGCTCGGGGCCGCCTCCGTGGTCGGCTCATGCAGTGGTGCCGTCATCTGGCAGGGACCCCTCTCAACCGGCGGTGGCCGGGCCGCACTTGCCGCGACAGCGGCGTGATCAGTCCGTCGTTCGAAGAGGTCGGAAGACCCCTGGTGCGCGAGTCTTCAACGTGGGGGCGATCTCTTGCCAGAGCCGACGGCGAATGGATGCGCAACCGTGATGCGGGTTGAGGGGTTCCGTTATCCGGACGATGGGTAACGCGGGCCGGACGGGGAGCAATTGGATCAATACGACATGCATGTATTTTCCAACTCGCTCTACGCGCGAAGAGGGGGCCTCGGAGCCCCTCTTCCACACACTGTTCCGGCAGGGATCAGTACCGGCCCGGGACGGGCGGATAGCCGTAACCGGCGGCCGGGGCCGGCGGCGCGGCGTGGGCCTCGCGGTCGTAGAAGGGGCGGGAGTCCGAGCGCAGCCACATGACGACCGGGTCGTACTCGTCGGTCATGACGACGGTCGACACCGGCAGCCCGTCCGGGACGGCGCCGACGGACTGCTGCATCATCGCGCGCACCGAGTCGACCGAGGGCGGCGAGGTGTCGTACACGTCCAGGCCGATGGCGAGGTACGGCGCGCCGAGCGCCGGCTGCACCCAGGCGCGGCGCAGCGAGCGGATCGCCGGCGTGCGGTGGGCGTTCTGCGTGAGCAGGGCGTAGAACTGCGGGATTTCGATGGCCGGTTCGGACAGGCGCAGGGGGCCTGCGGGCTGGCGGTCCAGTCCGGTGGCGATGCGGCGCAGGTCGAGCCAGGGGATGCCGACGCCGCCGCCGGGGGCGTGCGGGTTGAGCCACAGGCCGTGGTGGTCGGGGTAGAGCGTGCGGGCGGCGTCGAGTCCGTCGACCACCTCGTACGACCGGTTCCAGCCGCTGGCGGCCAGTTCCTGGGCGGAGGTGACGCAGGGGACGTAGCCGTGGCCGTCGACCTCCATCTTCCCGTACTGGGCGTCGGGGGAGCCGGCCTGGCCGTGCCAGAGCAGCATCCAGATCTGGCCGGAGGAGGGGGTCGCGAGCGCGCCGAGGAGCGCCTCGTAGGCGTCGTAACGCCCCGGCGTCACCTGGCGCAGCATGTGCTCGACCTGTCCGGTCGCGGTGTCGCTGCCGCTCGGGCTCACGCTCACCTGTTGTACCGCCCCTCGAGAAGTCGCCCAGGATAGGGAATCAGCTTAAGTGGCTCCGCCGACAGCGGTCGCCTCCCCGACAGGGGCTGACGGCGCGTCGGCGGAGGGGCGGATCAGTGACCGCGTTGGTAGAAGGGCCGTACGCTGCCGCGCATCCAGTCGCCCACCGGGTCCTGGGCGACGTCCAGCAGAACCAGGTTGACCGGCCACCGCACCGGGACGTTGGCCAGCGCCCGCCCCAGGGCCTCCAGTGGCAGGGCCCGCAAGTCGCCCTCCCACTGGGAGAGTTCGACGCCGACGAACATCACCGGGTCTGCGCCCTCGATCGCCGCGAGGCAGCGGCGGGCGGTGGTGACGACGCCGGTCGCCCCGAACTCGGCGGAGGCCGCGGCCAGGAAGTCGACCGGGTCGTCCTGCCAGTCCGGCTCGAAGAGGCGGACCCGGGCGCCGCCGGCGGGTCCGTCGAGCTCGCCGCGGCCTCCGCGGCACAGCTCGGCCACCGCGTCCGGGGGCAGCGGTATGCCGACCACGCCGTCGGGGTTGATGGCGAGGCCGACCTGCGGGGGCAGGCCGCGCGCGAACTCCACGGCGGGCGCGATGGTGTACGCCATGTGCGAGCCGGTCACCTGGCGGAACTGCTCCTCGGAGCTGAAGACCGGGACGTACGCCTGGCCGTCGATGTCCAGCGCGGGCAGGTCGAGCGGACCGCTGTGCGGGCCGCCGCCGCCTGGCAGCGGCACCCAGAGGAAGCTGCGGCCGAGCACCTCGAGGATCCGGCCGCCCGCCGCCGGTACGCCGAGGGAGGCCGACAGCACCTCCTCCAGTTCGTTGCCGGGCCATCCGCCGTGCGGATGGGGATGTGCCTGTGCCGGGAAGTCCGCGGGAATGTCCGCCGGGAAGTCCATCTGCTCTACCGCCTGCTGAGAACCACTGGTGTGCCGAAAGGCTAACGGGTCCGCGTGGCTGCCTGGAGGGCTCCTTCGCCTGTTCGACTCGGCGGCCCGCTCGACCCGCGCGGGGCCGCCCGGCCCGACGATCAGCCCGATCGGCCGCCGGCACGAGGCCGACCGGCCGCCCGGCATGCCCGGCTCGCGCGGTCCGTCAGGCCGCCGGCCTCCTCATCGTCCCGGCCGCCTTCCCGCACAAAGGCGATCCTGCGCAGCACGTCGCCCGCGGCCCGGTCCAGCAGCACCGCCGAGCCGCAGCCCTCGGGCAGGACGCCCTTCTCGACCGCGGCCAGCAGGCGGCCTACCGTCCGGCGGTGGCGCAGGAACGCGTAGCGGGAGACGCGGCGGCCCCGAGCGCGCTGGCCCGCGCGCGCCGCGTCCGGGGGAACGTCGAGGAGCAGCAGGTGCAGGGTGCCGCCGCGGCGGCGGGCCGCGCGGGCGAGCCACGCGCGTACCCAGGTCTGGGCGCCGCAGTCGTGCACGACGACACCCTCGCCGGAGCGCAGGGCGCGGCGCAGCCGGGCGTAGTGGGCGAGGCGGACCAGCGGGCGGTAGACGGCGTAGGGCAGGAAGCCGGGCATCCGGACGTCCCAGGAATCGCGGGTGTCCTGGGAGTCGACGCGGATGCCGCGCACCGCCCGGGCCATCAAGGTCGACTTGCCGCTGCCGGGCAGGCCGGTGACCACGACCAGGTCCCGGGGGCCGAAGAGCAGGCCGTGCGGGCTGCGCCCGGCGCGCTCGCGCAGGTCGCGGACGACCGGCACCGGGCGCGCGCCGCGGTGCCCGCGGGCGGCCGGGGCGGCCGGGTGCTCCGGCAGTGCGAGGCCGGTCGTCGTGGCGTACGCCGTCATCCTGTTCACGGTGCTCGTCCTCCCCTTGCGGTCTGGTGGTCCTCTGCCCCCAGAGTGTAAAGAGAAGGTAATGAACGGCGCGTCGCAGAGGGGTGCGCGTCCTGCCACAACCCGGTCACAGACGGGACCTGCCGTGGCGCGGCCCGGCGTGCAATGATGTGCCCGCCAACTGCATACCGGCCGCTTGAATCCGCGCGGGAGAGTTCCCAGCAGTCCGTCTCGCTGGGGCGCCGAAGGAGCAAGTCCCTCCCTTGAATCTCTCAGGCACCGTTACCGCGCGGGCGAGGCACATCTGAAAAGCGGGCCGCTGCGACAGTGGCTCCACCCAAGGTGCAAGTCGTGCCCACTCACCGAGTGGGTCAGGGCGAACCTCTCAGGTTCCGATGACAGATGGGGAGGAACGACCTCGCCCGTCCCGCACGCCCTGGGAGTACGACCGATGAGCAGTTCAGATTCCCCGCAGTCTCCGGAGTCCCCGCAGTCCCCGCAGTCCCCGCAGTCCCCGCAGCCGCGGCACACCGCGCTCGACGCCCTGCACCGCTCGCTCGGCGCGACGATGACCGACTTCGCCGGCTGGGACATGCCCCTGCGCTACGGCTCCGAGCGCGACGAGCACAACGCCGTGCGCACGAAGGCCGGTCTGTTCGACCTCTCCCACATGGGCGAGATCACCGTCACCGGTCCGCAGGCGGCGGAGCTCCTGAATCACGCCCTCGTCGGCAACATCGCCTCCGTGGGCGTCGGCCGCGCCCGCTACACCATGATCTGCCGGGCGGACGGCGGCATCCTCGACGACCTGATCGTCTACCGGCTCGCCGAGACCGAGTACATGGTCGTGGCCAACGCCTCCAACGCCCAGGTCGTCCTCGACGCGCTGACCGAGCGCGCCGCGGGCTTCGACGCCGAGGTCCGCGACGACCGCGACGCCTACGCGCTCATCGCCGTCCAGGGCCCCGAGTCCCCCGGCATCCTGAAGTCCCTGACCGACGCCGACCTCGACGGCCTGAAGTACTACGCCGGTCTGCCCGGCACCGTCGCCGGCGTCCCGGCCCTGATCGCGCGCACCGGCTACACCGGCGAGGACGGCTTCGAGCTGTTCGTCGCGCCCGAGCACGCCGTCGAGCTGTGGCAGGCGCTGACCAAGGCCGGCGAGGGCGTCGGCCTGGTCCCCTGCGGCCTGTCCTGTCGCGACACGCTGCGCCTGGAGGCGGGCATGCCGCTGTACGGGCACGAGCTGTCGACCTCGCTGACCCCGTTCGACGCCGGGCTCGGCCGGGTGGTGAAGTTCGAGAAGGAGGGCGACTTCGTCGGCCGCGAGGCGCTCGCCGAGGCCGCCGCCCGCGCCGAGTCCAGCCCGCCGCGCGTCCTGGTCGGCCTGATCGCCGAGGGCCGCCGCGTCCCGCGCGCCGGGTACGCCGTCGTCGCCGGCGGTGAGGTGATCGGCGAGGTCACCTCGGGCGCCCCCTCCCCCACGCTGGGCAAGCCCATCGCCATGGCGTACGTCGACGCGGCGCACGCGGCGCCGGGCACCGAGGGCGTCGGCGTGGACATCCGGGGCAGCCACGAGCCGTACGAGGTCGTGGCGCTGCCCTTCTACAAGCGCCGGAAGTAGAGACTGACGAGAGCCGGCCGGCCCCGCGCCCGGTGTCCCGCCGGTCCGCCGCGCCGGCCCGTCCGGCCCCTCCCGCTGTGATGCCAGGCACATCCCCCCTGCTCACCTGCGGTTTCAGCAGCACCCCCGTCACCAGCACTCCCCCGCATACAGGAGAATTCAGCCCATGAGCAACCCCCAGCACCTGCGGTACAGCAAGGAGCACGAGTGGCTGTCGGCCACCGAGAGCGGCGTGGCGACGATCGGCATCACGGAGCACGCGGCCAACGCGCTCGGCGATGTCGTCTTCGTCCAGCTCCCGGACGTCGGTGACACGGTGACCGCGGGCGAGTCCTGCGGCGAGCTGGAGTCGACCAAGTCGGTCAGCGACCTCTACTCCCCCGTCAGCGGTGAGGTCACGGCGGTCAACGAGGACGTCGTGGACGACCCGGCGCTGGTGAACTCCGCCCCGTTCGAGGGCGGATGGCTGTTCAAGGTACGCGTCGCGGACGAGCCGGCCGAGCTGCTCTCCGCCGACGAGTACGACGCCTTCATCGCTGGCTGAGGAGTCATCACCGCATGTCGCTTCTGAACACGCCCCTGCACGAGCTCGACCCGGACGTGGCCGCCGCGGTCGACGCCGAGCTGCGTCGCCAGCAGTCCACGCTGGAGATGATCGCCTCCGAGAACTTCGCCCCGGTCGCGGTCATGGAGGCCCAGGGCTCGGTCCTCACCAACAAGTACGCCGAGGGCTACCCCGGCCGCCGCTACTACGGCGGCTGCGAGCACGTCGACGTCGCCGAGCAGATCGCCATCGACCGGGTCAAGGAGCTGTTCGGCGCCGAGTACGCCAACGTACAGCCGCACTCGGGCGCCTCCGCCAACCAGGCCGCCCTGTTCGCGCTGGCCAAGCCCGGCGACACCATCCTCGGTCTGGACCTGGCCCACGGCGGCCACCTGACCCACGGGATGCGCCTGAACTTCTCCGGCAAGCAGTTCGACGTGGTCGCGTATCACGTGGACGAGGCCGGCCTGGTCGACATGGCCGAGGTCGAGCGGCTCGCCAAGGAGCACCGCCCCAAGGTGATCATCGCGGGCTGGTCGGCGTACCCCCGCCAGCTGGACTTCGCCGAGTTCCGCCGGATCGCCGACGAGGTCGAGGCGTACCTGTGGGTGGACATGGCGCACTTCGCCGGTCTGGTCGCGGCGGGCCTGCACCCGAACCCGGTCGAGTACGCCGACGTGGTCACCTCCACGACCCACAAGACGCTCGGCGGTCCGCGCGGCGGCATCATCCTCGCGAAGAAGGACTTCGCGAAGAAGCTGAACTCGTCCGTCTTCCCGGGCTTCCAGGGCGGCCCCCTGGAGCACGTGATCGCGGCCAAGGCCGTCTCCTTCAAGGTCGCGGCGAGCGAGGACTTCAAGGAGCGCCAGCGCCGTACGGTCGAGGGCGCCCGCATCCTCGCCGAGCGGCTGACCGCGCCGGACGCCCGCGAGGCCGGCGTGAACGTCCTGTCGGGCGGCACCGACGTGCACCTGATCCTGGTCGACCTGCGCGAGTCCGAGCTGGACGGCCAGCAGGCCGAGGACCGCCTTCACGAGGTCGGCATCACGGTCAACCGCAACGCGGTCCCCAACGACCCGCGCCCGCCGATGGTCACCTCGGGCCTGCGCATCGGTACGCCGGCTCTGGCCACCCGCGGCTTCACCGCCGAGGACTTCGCCGAGGTCGCGGACGTGATCGCGGAGGCGCTGAAGCCGTCGTACGACGCGGACGCTCTGAAGGCCCGGGTCACGGCCCTGGCCGACAAGCACCCGCTGTACCCCGGTCTGGGTCAGTAGTCCCGTAGTTCCTTTTCGCGGGGTGTCGCGCACACTCGTAGGTGGGCGCGACACCCCGCACCCCATGCACCACCCGTATTGAGGAGTTTCCGTGGCCATCTCGGTCTTCGACCTGTTCTCGATCGGCATCGGCCCGTCCAGCTCCCACACGGTCGGCCCGATGCGCGCGGCCCGCATGTTCGCCAGCCGGCTGCGCAACGAGGGCCTGCTGGAGTCCGTCGCCTCCGTCCGCTCCGAGCTGTACGGCTCGCTCGGCGCCACCGGCCACGGCCACGGCACCCCGAAGGCGGTGCTGCTCGGCCTGGAAGGCTCCTCGCCGCGCACCGTGGACGTGGAGACGGCCGACGAGCGCGTGGAGAAGATCCGGGCGACGGGCCGGCTCCGGCTGCTCGGCGACCACGAGATCGCGTTCGACTACGACACGGACATGATCCTGCACCGTCGCGAGGTGCTCCCGTACCACGCGAACGGCATGACGATATGGGCGTACGACGCCTCCGGGGCGGAGCTGCTCACCAAGACGTACTACTCGGTGGGCGGCGGCTTCGTCGTCGACGAGGACGCGGTCGGCGCCGACCGCATCGTGCTGGACGACACGGTTCTGAAGCACCCCTTCCGCACGGGCGACGAGCTGCTGCGCCTGACGAAGGAGACCGGCCTGTCGATCTCCTCGCTGATGCTGGAGAACGAGCGGGCCTGGCGCACCGAGGAGGAGATACGCGAGGGCCTGCTGGACATCTGGGGCGTGATGCAGGGGTGCGTCGCGCGCGGCATGTCCCGCGAGGGCATCCTGCCGGGCGGTCTCAAGGTGCGCCGGCGCGCGGCCGTCACCGCCCGCCAGCTGCGCGCCGACGGTGACCCGCTGGCCCACGCGATGGAGTGGATCACGCTCTACGCGATGGCGGTCAACGAGGAGAACGCCGCGGGCGGCCGCGTCGTCACCGCCCCGACGAACGGCGCGGCCGGCATCATCCCGGCCGTCCTGCACTACTACATCAACTTCGTCCCGGGCGCCGACGAGGACGGCGTGGTGAGGTTTCTGCTGGCGGCGGGCGCCATCGGCATGCTCTTCAAGGAGAACGCCTCCATCTCCGGCGCCGAGGTCGGCTGCCAGGGCGAGGTCGGCTCCGCCTGCTCCATGGCCGCGGGCGCGCTGGCCGAGGTCCTCGGCGGCTCCCCCGAGCAGGTCGAGAACGCCGCCGAGATCGGCATGGAGCACAACCTCGGCCTCACCTGCGATCCCGTAGGCGGCCTGGTGCAGATCCCCTGCATCGAGCGTAACGGCATGGCCGCGGTGAAGGCGGTCACCGCGGCGAAGATGGCGATGCGCGGCGACGGCTCCCACAAGGTCTCCCTGGACAAGGTCATCAAGACCATGAAGGAGACGGGCGCCGACATGAGCGTCAAGTACAAGGAGACGGCCCGGGGCGGGCTCGCGGTGAACATCATCGAGTGCTAGGGAACAGGCCCTGGCCAGCGTGTTCGGCGCTGTCAGGGCCTTCGTGGCACCCTCGACCCCTGTTCGGATCCACCCTGACCATGAGTCGCCACCGGCATGCATCAAATCGATCCCATGAGGGCGCTAGAGGGGTACTATTCGATACATGAGTGCTGCGGGAAACTCGCGCTTGGAGCAGCGGCTGGCCGGCCTCTCCCCCACGTTCACGACGGCGCAGGCGCGTCAAGCGCTGCTCTCCCCTCGCGATCTGGCGCACTTGATCACGGAAGGAGAGATAGACGAACTGTCCCGTGGGGTGTACCGGCGGGCAGACGCCCCGGAAACCGCGCACGGGGATCTGCTGGCCGTGTGTGCGCGGGCCCCTCGCGCCGTAGTGTGCGGCGAGTCCGCCCTGGCCCTGCATGAGCTGATCGACGACATCCCCGCAGCAGTCCACATCGCCGTGCCGCGCGGTGCGCGGCGCCCCACGATTGCCTACCCTCCGACCGTGGTGGCGCAGTACGCCTCGAAGACCTTCAGCCTCGGCGCCGAGCGGTTCGAAGTAGCCCCGGGAGAGACCATCCCCGTGTACAACGCGGCCCGCAGCGTCGTCGACGCGATGCGACACCGCAGCCGCATCGGCGAGACCCTCGCCCTGTCCGCACTCGGCCGCTACCTGCGCCGGAGCGGACGCGGCGGAGTCAGCGAACTCCAGCAAATCGCGCGCGAGTTGGGCGCTCTCTCCGTCGTCCGCCCCGCCGTAGAGGCGGTGCTCGCCTAATGGCCAACCCCACTCGCGACACCACCGCCGGCCGCGTCTACAACGACCTGCGCAACTTGGCCCGCCGCAACAGCCGGTCCACGGACGAGGTCATGGTCGAGTACATCCTCGAACGGTTTCTCTACCGCCTGGCCTCATCGCCCCTTGGCCGCGAACACTTCATCCTCAAGGGCGGCCTGCTGCTCGCCCAGTTCGGCGCGCGTCGAACGACCCGCGACATCGACATCCTCGGCCGCTCGTTCCCAGGCGACGAAACCGAGATCATCCACAGGATCGCAGTCATCGCCGCCACCGAGATCGACGACGGAGTCGTATTCGATCCCACGACGCTCAAGACGGTTCCCATCCGCGAGGAGGACGAGTACCACGGCCTGCGCCTGTCCATGGCCGCCTCCATCGCCCGAGCGCGACTCAAGCTCCAACTGGATGTCAGCTTCGGAGACCCCGTCACCCCCGGTCCCCAGATCGTCGACTACCCGCAGCAGCTCACAACGGAGAGCTTCAAGATCCTCGGCTACCCACTCGCCACCGTCATCGCCGAAAAACTCTCCACCGCCATCTCACTCGGCGATCTCAACACCCGCGACCGCGACTACGGCGACCTCTACCGTCTGCTCACCCTCAACGACCTCGACGGCCAAGAACTCACCACGGCGCTGACCGCCACCGCCGCACACCGCGACATCACCCTGAAACCCCTCAGCACCACCATCACCGACCTCGGCGAGCGCCGCCAGGCCTCCTATACCGCCTGGCGTCGCCGACAAGGCCGCTGCAACCGGCTACCCCGAACGCTTCATCGACGTCGTCCGGCAGGTCACCGTCTTCGGAGACAAACTTCTCAACGGCGACGCCGTCACACTCACATGGAATGCAGCGACCCTTACATGGTCGTGAACCAGACCTGACCGGACAGCCAGGCCTCCGGGGCGCCAAGGCTAGGAAGCAGGCTCTGACGTCTTACGACGGGCCGGCGGCTCTCGGGGTGGCCGGCTCGGGAGCGTGGGCCGGTCGAGGTGCGGCCATGTCCAGGAGCAGCAGGGCGTCGTGGTCGGGGCTGCCGGGTTCGGCGGTGTAGACGCCGATGCGCTGGCCGGGGGTGCCTTCGACGTGCAGTGACTGCGAGGTGAGGGTGACCGTGCCGATCTGGGGGTGCTGGAAGGTCTTGTGGACGGGCTTGCGTCCGGTCACCTCGTAGCGTTCCCAAAGGCCCGCGAAGTCGGGGCTCCTGAGCAGGAGTTCGCCGACGAGGTTGGTCAGGTCGGGGGCGTCCGGAGCCGTGCCGGCGATGGCGCGCAGGCGGGCGACGCAGGCGGTGATCTGCCGGTCCCAATCGGTGAACAGATCGCGGGCTGCGGGATGCAGGAACAGGTACCGGGCGAGGTTGCGGTGCTTTGCCGGCCAGTCGTCCAGGCCCGCGTACAGGGCGAGGCCGCCGGGGTTCCAGGCGAGCATGTCCATGCTGCGGCTGATGACGTAGGCCGGGTTCGGGCGCAGTGATTCGAGCAGCAGCTTGAGGTGGGGGCGCACGGTGCGGCTGGGCGCGGGTGGCGGTTCGGGGGTGTAGCGGGCGGCCCGGGCGGCGAGCTCGCGCAGGTGCTGGTGCTCCTGGTCGTCCATGTGCAGAGCGCGGGCGAGGGAGTCCAGGACGGCGGGGCTGGGGCGGGTCTCCTTGCCGCGCTCCAGGCGCACGTAGTAGTCGATGCTGATGCCGGCGAGGGTGGCCAGCTCCTCGCGGCGCAGTCCGGGGGTGCGGCGAATACCGGCGCCCACGGTGAGGCCGACGTGTTCGGGGCTGGTCTGGGTGCGGCGGGCACGCAGGTAGCGGCCCAGCTCGGCGCCCTCACTGTTCGCGCTCTCGGTTGCCATGACTCCAGTCTCACCCGCTGGGCACCCGCTGGGCAGATGAGAGGGGGGCCCTGTCGTTACCCCCGAAGAGCCCGCCCTGCCACACCGACGCCATCCGGGCCAAGGTGAATGAGCAGGACGCCGGTACTCCGGCCGGCCGCCAGAGCCACAACAGGCACGGTCCGGCGAGAGTGAGGGTGCCGGGGTAGGCCACGACGTGGAGAGAAGCGATGCGGTACATCAAGCTGCGTGACCTGGAAGTCTCCCGGATCGGTCTCGGCGCGATGGGGATGTCCCACGGCTACACCGGCTCCGGCACCGACGAGGCGGAGTCGGTCAGGACCGTGCACCGGGCTCTGGACCTGGGTGTCACACTCATCGATACGGCCGAGATCTACGGCCCCTACGCCAACGAGGAGCTGCTGGGCCGGGCGCTGAAGGGGCACCGGGACCGGGTCGTGCTGGCCACGAAGTTCGGCCTGGTCTCCCATGGTGGAGACGGCGCCTGGAACCTGGACTCCGGCCCGGCCAACATCCGTACCGCGGTCGAGGGTTCCCTGAAACGGCTGGGAACCGACCACATCGACCTGTACTACCAGCACCGGGTGGATCCGAACACGCCGATCGAGGAGACCGCCGGGGCCGTCGCCGAGCTGATCGCCGAGGGCAAGGTGCGCGCCTTCGGCCTCTCGGAGGCCGGACCGGACACGATCCGCCGTGCGCATGCCGTCCAGCCGGTCACCGCGGTGCAGTCGGAGTACTCCCTGTGGACGCGCGGGATCGAGGAGCGCATCCTGCCTGTCCTGCGGGAGCTGAACATCGGCCTGGTGCCGTTCTCGCCCCTCGGACGCGGCTTCCTGACGGGCACCGTCCGCTCCACCGACCAGTTCGACGCATCCGACTTCCGGCGTGACAACCCGCGCTTCACGGGTGAGAACTTCCAGCGCAACCTCGCGATCGCCGACGAGGTGCAGGCACTGGCCACTGAGGTCGGCGCCACACCCGCGCAGGTGGCCCTGGCCTGGCTGCTCGCCCAGGGCGACGACATCGCACCGATCCCCGGCACCAAACGGGTCAGCCGCGTGGAGGAGAACACCGCCGCCGACGGGATCACGCTGACGCGCGAGCAGATCCACAAGCTGAGCAGCCTGCAGCCCGCCGCGGGCGACACCCACACCGAGGCTCAGGCGCGGATGCTCGAACGCTGATTCTTACGCCCGCCTTCCCCCGCCGCCGCTCGGTGCGGCAGTCCTTTCCCTGTTTGGAGTACCCCTGTCATGCGTGCAGCAGTGATGTACGGAGCCGGAGACATCCGCGTCGAGGACCGGCCCGACCCGAAGATCGTCAAGCCGACCGACGCCGTGGTGCGCACGGTGGCCGCGTGTGTGTGCGGCAGTGACCTGTGGCCGTACCAGTCGATGCCCGCGACCGACACCGGGCGCCCCATGGGCCACGAGTTCCTCGGCGTCGTCGAGGAGACCGGCGCGCACGTCACCGGTCTGAAGGCGGGTGACCTGGTCGTCGCCCCGTTCACCTACAGCGACGACACCTGCGACTACTGTGCCAAGGGCCTGCACATCTCGTGCCGGAACGGCGGCCGGTACGGCTTCGACGGCGTCGACGGCGGGCAGGGCGAAGCCGTCCGCGTCCCGTACGCGGACGGCACCCTGGTGAAGTTGCCGGCGGCCGCCGACTCCGCTCTGGTTCCGTCGCTGCTGGCCTTGTCGGACGTGATGACCACCGGCCACCACGGCGCGGTCACCGCCGGCGTCGGCCGCGGGGATGCGGTGCTGGTCGTCGGGGACGGCGCGGTCGGCCTGTGCGCGGTGATCGCCGCCAAGCGGCTCGGCGCCGAGCGGATCGTGCTCGCGGGCCGCCATGAGGCACGCACCGGCCTGGGCCGCGAGTTCGGCGCCACCGACGTCGTCGCCGAGCGCGGCGAGGAAGGCGTCGCCCGCATCCGCGAGCTGACCGGCGGCGTGGAGAAGGTGATCGAGGCCGTCGGCACTCGCCAGGCCCTCGACACCGCCCTGGGCGCGGTCCTGGACGGCGGCACCATCAGCCGCCTGGGCGTCCCCCAGTACGAGCAGGGGCCGATCGGCCCGGCCGAGTTCATGCGCAACATCACCCTGACCGGCGGCGCCAGCCCGGCCCGCGCCTACATCGAGCAGCTGCTGCCCGACGTCCTCGACGGCACGATCGCCCCAGGTCGCGTCTTCGACCAGACGTTCTCCCTCGATCAGACCCCGGACGCCTACCGGGCCATGGCCGACCGCCAGGTCCTCAAAGCCCTCATTCGCCCCTGAACCCCACGCCCTGCGCCTCCCCCTGCCCTCATCCACCCGCCGCGAAGGACTTCCACCCATGCAGTTCGTCACCCTGAACAACGGCGTCGAGATGCCACTGCTCGGCTTCGGCGTCTACCAGATCCCCGCCGAGGACACCGAGCGCGCCGTCTCCGAGGCGCTTGCCGTCGGCTACCGCCTGCTGGACACCGCCGCCGCCTACGGCAACGAGGAGGCCGTCGGCCGGGCGATCAAGTCCAGCGGCATCGCCCGCGAGGATCTGTTCGTCACCACCAAGCTGTGGGTGCAGGACGCCCCCGCCGAGGAGAACACGCGCCGCGCTTTCGAGACGTCCCTGAACAAGCTGGGCCTGGACCACCTCGACCTGTACCTGATGCACCAGCCCTTCGGCGACGTCTACGGCCAGTGGCGCGCCATGGAAGCCCTCAACCGCGAGGACCGCGCCAGGGCGATCGGTGTCGCCAACTTCTACCCCGACCGGCTGATCGACCTGATCGTCAACAACGAGATCGTGCCCGCGGTCAACCAGATCGAGACCCACCCGTTCTTCCAGCGCGCCGACTACCAGGACCTCATGCGCGAGCACGGCGTACAGATCCAGTCCTGGGGCGGATTCGCCGAGGGCAAGAACGACCTGTTCAGCAACCCGCTGCTGGCTGAGATCGGCAAGGAGTACGGCAAGTCGGTGGCGCAGGTCGTGCTGCGCTGGCTGACCCAGCGCGGCGTCATCGCCATCCCGAAGTCGGTGCGCACGGAGCGGATGGCGGAGAACTTCGACGTCTTCGACTTCCAGCTCACCGACGAGCAGATGGCCCGGATCGCCGCCCTCGACACCGGCAGCTCGCTGTTCTTCGACCACCACGACCCGGAGATCGTCACCTGGCTCGCCAAGCGCCGCCTGGACGCCTGAATCACCATCGAAGGACAGGTGCTGTACATCAGTTGGTGCTGTTCAGGGCGTCGGCGTACTGCTCGGCGGTGACGGGTTCGAGCCAGGTGGTGCCGTCGCCGACGCCGTCGCCGACGACCATGGCGATGTGGGCCATGAGGGTGGTGTCGGTGGCTCCGTGCCAGTGCTCCTCACCGGCCGGGCACTTGACGGTCTGGCCGGCGCTGACACGTACGACGTTGCCGTCGCGGGTGCCGACCAGGCCCACGCCGTCGGTGACGTAGAGGGTCTGGCCGTTGGCGTGGGAGTGCCAGTTGGTGCGGGCGCCGGGGGTGAAGCGGACCAGGGCGGAGGCGAGGCGGGCGGGGCGTCTCGATCATGTTGAGGTAGACGTCGCCGGTGAAGCGTTCGGCCGGGGCCTTGATCGTGGACGTCTCGGTGATGTGTTCCATGGCAGTTTCCTTCTCGGCAGTGTCGGGAGAGGCTACGCCCGTGTCAGGCGTCGTGCTCGTCGGCGATCCTCACCCGCCGAACCCGGCTCACCCTCCGAAGAGGGCCTGCGCCTCCTCGCCTCCTCGCCTCCTCGCCTCCTGGGCCGCCACCCAAGAAGCCGCCACCACGGAACCGTCCGCCACCAGCTGACGGCCGGTCCGTGCGACGCGGGCGGACGTCACCGCCGGCGTGCGGCCGGTACCGCCGCCTCGTCCTCCGCGCGGAGCCAGACGGTGCGCTGCGGGAAGGGGATGTCGATGCCGGCGGCGTCGAGGGCCTCCTTGACCCGGCGGCGCAGCTCGCGGGTCACGGCCCACTGCTGCAGGGGCGCGGTGCGCACGGCCATGCGGACGACCACGCGGTCGGTGTCCAGGGACTGCACGCCCCACACGCTCGGGTCCTCGAGCAGCAGGCCGGCGAAGGCGGGGGCCTCACGCAGGGCGTGGCCGGTGGACTCCAGCACGTCGTAGACGGCGTCCAGGTCGGCGTCGTAGGCGACGGCGACGTCCAGGACGGCGCGCGCCCAGTCCTGGCTGTCGTTGCGGACGCGCAGGATCTCACCGTTGCGGATGTGCCACAGGCCGCCGTTAAGGTCGCGGACGTGGGTCAGGCGCAGGCCGATGTGCTCGACCTCGCCCACGGCCTCGCCGAGGTCGACGGTGTCACCGACGCCGTACTGGTCCTCCAGCATGATGAGGAGCCCGGAGAGGTAGTCGGCGACCAGGCTCTGGGCGCCGAAGCCGATCGCCAGGCCGACCACGCCGGCGCTGGCCAGCAGCGGCCCCAGCGCGATGCCGACCTGGTCGAGGATCATCGCGGTACCGAGCAGGAACAGCACGATCGTCACCGCGCTGCTGAGGACCGAGCCGATGGTGCGCGCCCGCTGCTCGCGGCGCCGCGGGGCGCTGGACGGATCACGGTGCAGCACGGGCGCGCCCTGGTGGGAGCGCCGCTGCGCGCGCTCGCCCCGCGGGGGTTCCAGGATGTGCTGCACGACCCGGGTGATGGCCCGCTTCGCGATCCAGCGGACCAGCGCGAGCACGACGACGATGAGGGCGATGCGCAGGGGTGTCTCCACCAGCGCGGCGGTGTGGTCCTCCACCCAGCTCGGCCAGGACGCGGTCAGGGTGACGGGCGCGGCCGAACCGGGCTGGACGGGCAGGTGCGTTGTCGGCACGAGAGCTCCAATGTCCGAGGGCGATGCGCGTTCCCGCCCCGCCTACCCCGGCTTGCGAAGCTCATGGTCAGCCGGGGTCCGGCGGACGGCCCGGCCGCCGCGCGTGCTCCCCGCACGCCCCTGCCGACCCGGACGATTCAAGGACGTCGGGGGATCACCCGTGCCAAGGTGGGGCATACAACAGTCAACCCCTCGGCCACGCAACTCCTGTCACCCCACGGACGCTTCAGGGAGTCCCCGCATGCTGCACGGCATCGACGTGAGCGCGTTCCAGTCCTCGAACTACGACACCGACGGCAGCTCCTTCGTCTTCATCAAGGCGACGGAGGGACGTTCGTACGTCAACCCCAAGCTCAGCTCGCAGACCAAGACCGGCCGTGACGCCGAACTGGTCGTCGGCTTCTACCACTTCCTGTGGCCGGGCCACATCGGCGCGCAGGCCGAGTACTTCCTCAAGCACGCCCCGGAGAAGGCGGGCGACATCCTCGCCGTCGACTGGGAGACGACCGGCGACGGCACGCACGCCAGCAACGCGGAGAAGGACCTGTTCATCCGCAAGGTCAAGGAGCTGCGGCCGAACCACCAGGTCGTCCTCTACACCAACCGGAACTACTGGCTGAACGTCGACACGACGTCCTACGCCGGCGACGGCCTCTGGATCGCCGACTACGTCAGCGCCGGCCACCCGCGCATCAAGGCCAAGTGGCGCTTCCACCAGTACACCAGCGAGCCGCACGACAAGAACGTGGCCGCCTTCGAGAGCAAGGCCGCCCTGCGGAAGTGGGCCACGGACGCGTGAGGCGAGCCGGGCCGGCCCCGGCGTCAGCGCCGGAACTCCACCGGCCGCCCGGGCGTCAGCCGCGGAACTCCGCCGGCCGCTCCGGTGTCGCCTCCGTCAGGGCCTGCTTCACCTGCTCGAGCCCCTCGCGCAGGCCGTACACCGGGGTGCCCGGCTGCTGACGCCAGGAGTCGTCGATGCCGCCCGCGTCGACCGGGTCAAAGCCGAGTTCGTCGATCAGTTCCATGACGACGCGCTTGGCGTCCTCGTCGTCCCCGGCGACCGGCAGGGCCATGCGGTCGGGGGCGTCGGCCGGGCGGGGGCGGTCCACGATGTCCTGGGCGAAGGTGCCGTTGAAGGCCTTGATCACGGGGTGGCCGATCTGCCGCTCGGTCCAGCGGCTCTCGGTGATGCCCTCGTCCTCGATCCCCGGGATACGGCCGTCGCGTTCCTTGGGGTAGTAGTTGCAGGTGTCGATCACCGCGACACCGTCCGCCGCCTCGTCCAGCACGCCCTGCGGCAGGTCGGGGAGCGCCTTCATGGGGACCGTGACGACGACGACCTCGGCGTTGCGCGCGGCCTGCTCGACGGGCACGGGCGTCGCGCCGGTCTCCGCGCCCAGGGCGGTGAGGGTGTGCGGGCCGCGGGAGTTGGCCACGGACACGTCATGGCCGAGGGCGCTGAGCCGCCGGGTGAGGTTGCCGCCGATGTTGCCCGCGCCGATGATGCCGATCTTCATGACTCGCCTCACGCCTCCCGGGTCGGTGTCCCTTCGTGCAGATCACCATCAACGCCGCACCGGGGCGAGCTGTTCCGGGCCGAACGGGTGAGGGGAAAAAAAGGCAGGAAAAAGAGGGCAGGAAAAAAGGGGGCGCCCGCGCGGACGCCCCCTCTCCTCTGAGGTCACTTGCTCAGGTAGGCCCAGAACTCGTCGAACGACAGAACCTTGTCGCTGTTGATGTCACGGGCCTTGATGAGGGCCTCCGCGACCGACTCGGTGACGTTCCAGTCACCCGCCTGCGCCAGGGCGGTCTTGAACTCGGCGGCGGTGATGAACCCGTCGCCGTCCGCATCGATCCGCTGGAACTGCTTGCGTGCCTCGTCGATGTCCGCCACCGATCCGCCCCTTTTGTTCGTGTTTCGCTGCCGTGTTGGCGTTCTTTCGCTGGTCAGATTAACGGCCCGCGTGCGCCTGGAGTGCAGCGGCCACCCAGCCGAACTCCTCCTCGGGGCGATGCCGGGTCTGGGAGTCTGGGCCTTCCAGTGGGTGGAGACTCAAGCGCGGACTCAAGGGGCGGGGTTGTGGCGGAGACCTTGCGGGACATTCTCGACGCGGCGGCGCGCGGCGTCTTCCCTCCGGCGGACGGACGTACGACCGTGCTGGCGCAGCCCTCGCCGCGGGACGCGGGCGTGCTCGCGCTCACCGCCCACTCGGTGGTCTTCACGGACGAGGACCCGCGCTGGGTGCACGAGACGCTGCGGGCGACCGAGTGCGACGCGCTGGCCGCGACGATGAACGCGCGGTTCCTCGCCGCGCTGATGGACCGCACGGGCCGCCCGTGCGACACGATCGACGTGCTCCTGGTGGGCTCGCCGCTGCCGGGCGAGACGGAGTTGGTCCTGAAGGAGATCGGCGATCCGGCTCATCCCCGCGTGGTCAGCGCGCACCGGCGGCGCGACGAGGTCCGGGTGTGGACGGCGGACGGCGGCGTGCTCGTGCTGGGCTGCGGCGTCGCGGGTCGGCTGGAGGTCGCCGTCGAGGTGGACGAGGGGGTACGGCACCGGGGGCTGGGCCGGGCCCTGGTGACGGCGGCGCGACAGCTCGCGCGGGAGCCGGTGTGGGCCCAGGTGTCGGCGGGGAACGCCCGCAGTCTGCGGGCGTTCCAGGCGGCCGGCTACCGGCCCGTGGGCTCCGAGGCGCTGCTGGTCAGTGCCAGGGGTGGTAGTACGGGTTGCTGACGCAGTCGTTCATGACCTCGGTCTTGGTGGCCTTGTCGACCGGACAGACGCCGATGATGTACTGACGCGCGATGCCGCCGGGGAAGGCGACCTCGACCTGGTCGGCCCACTTGTGGGTGTCGCCGATGGTCTTGTTGACGTCGATGCCGCCGGGGGCGTCGACGTAGTAGTTGTAGCCGGACTTGTACCAGGTCTTGTACAGGTCATGGTCGTACGACGTCGAGACGTACGGCGAGGGCTGGTTGACCAGGACGTACTGCTCGACGTCGTACTGGCCGTCGATAACGTCCCTCGGGTGGAATCCCTGCTCGAAGACGACCGCCGGACCGCGGCTGTCGCTGCGGTACAGCGTGCCGCAGGACTTGCGCCACACCGGGGCCGGCGTGATCCGGGCGACCTCGACGCGGTGGTCGGCTGCGGCCTTGACCGGGTCGTCGAACTGCGGGCAGGCGGGGGCCACCTGGGCGGAGGCGTGGGCCGGCGCGGCGGAGGGCAGGGCGGCCGTGGTCGAGAGGACGGCACCGAGGGACAGGACGGCGGCGGCGACCCGCCGCCGAACGCGAGTGGTGATCATGGGCAGCACGATGGCGTCTCGGCTGCGCGGTGTGGGGGATCGTCACCCGGCCGACGGCGTGTCCAACTTCCGTCCCGTCAGCGGAAGATGCCGGTGTGGCCGAGCGAGTAGCGGCCGGGCTGGGGGTAGACGGCGAGGCCGTGCGGGCCGCTGCCGACCTTGATGCGGGCGAGCTGGCGGCCGCTGCGGGTGTCGATGGCGTACACCTCGGAGTTGTAACGGCCGGACAGCCACAGGACCTTGCCGTCCGAGGAGACGCCGCCCATGTCGGGGCTGCCGCCGTCCGGCAGCCGCCACTTCTTGGTGAGCCGGTTCTTGGTGAAGTCGAAGACGGAGATGGTGCCTTCGCCGCGGTTGGAGACGTACATCTCGCGGGAGTCGCGGCTGACGTACAGGCCGTGAGCGCCGGCGCCGGTGGGCAGGAACGACGGCTTGGAGAACTTGTCGCCGTCGAGGATCCACATCCCGCTCGCCTGCATGTCGGCGACGTAGAACCGCTTGCCGTCCGGCGAGACCTTGACGTCCTGCGGCATCGCGCCCGAGCGCGGGAGCCGCTCCTGTCCGACGACCTTCATCTTCGCGGTGTCGACCTTGAGCAGTTCGCCGCTGAACTCGCAGGAGACGATGAAGTACCGCCCGTCCAGGGAGAAGTCGGCGTGGTTGACGCCGTAGCAGCTGACCGGGACGGTCTTCACGCGCTTCATGGTGTGCGCGTCGCGGAAGACGAGTTCGCGGTCGAGCGAGGCCATGACGACCGCGTACTTGCCGTCGGGGGTGAAGTAGAGGTTGTACGGGTCGTGCACGGCGACCGGCTTGCCCGCCTTGCCGGTCCGCGGGTCGATGGGCGTGAGCGAGTGGCCGCGGTCGTTGTTGACCCACAGGGTCTTCAGGTCCCAGGAGGGGACGACGTGCTGCGGCTGGGCGCCGACCGGGATCGTCTCGATGACCTTGTACGTCTTGGGGTCGATCACGGTGACGGTGTTGGAGTTGGTGTTGGGGACGTAGACCCGGGACGGGAAGTCCTTGACGACCGGGGAGAGCTTGCCCGGGCGGTCGGCGGCGTAGACGTCCTTGGGGTCGAGCACGGGCGGCATGCCGGGCAGGCCGTCGGTCTGCTCGGATCTGGGCTCCGGCTTGGGCCGCGGGCTCTGCGCGGACTGGGCCGCCGACCTGCTGGCCAGCGCCTCGTCGGCGCGCTGCGAGTCGTCCGAGGCGCAGGCGGAGAGCAGGCTCAGGGCCGCCAGGGCGGCGCCGAAGGCCAGGGCACGGACGGCGTGGTGGGGGTGCATCAGCTCAGCAGCTCCGTGGTGGTGACCGCGCGCAGTCCGCGGCGGTCGAGTTCGTTGAGGACGGCGGGGAGGGCTGCGACGGTGTCCGGATAACCGAAGTGCAGGCTCACCACCGAGCCGCCCCGGGCCTCGGCGAGCACCTTGCGGGTGACGGCGGGGGCGCCGGGCCGGGTGTAGTCGAGCGAGTCGACGTCGTACGACAGGACGTGCGGGTAGCCCGCGGCGTGTGCGAGCCGGGCGACGAGCGGGGAGGCGGTGGGGGCCCGGGACGGGCGGAACCAGGTGCCGATCGAGCCGGTGAGGCGCTTGAGGCGGTCCGCGCAGGCGGTGATCTCGGTGCGGGCGTCGGCCTCGGCGAGGGTGTTGACGGCGATGTGCCGCTGGGTGTGGTTGCCGAGGTCGTGGCCGCCGTCGAGGATGCGGTGGGCGAGGTCGGGGTGCTCGTCGAGCCAGGTGCCGACGGCGAGCACGGTGATCCGGGCGCCGCGCTTCTCGACGGTGGTCAGCAGCTCGCGGGCGAGGGCGGGATCGCCCTGGCCGTGGAAGGTGAGGGCGAGGCGGGGCCGGTCGCGGGGGCCGTGGGTGAGCTGGCCGGGCTGTCCGGGGAAGGCGCGCGGGGCGGGGGCGGCCGGGCGGGGCGGGGGGCCGGAGGCGCGGTGCGGTGCGGGATCGGCGGCGGGGCCGGACGCGGAGTCCGCCGGGGCGGCGGTGGCGCCGTGCGAGGAGGCGTCGGCCGCGGAGCAACCGGCGGCGAGCGTGCCGCCGGCGACGAGCGCGGCACCCGCGCGGAGCACCTCGCGGCGGTTGGTCGTGGTCACGCCCCCCATTTAAGAGGCGGCACGCCGGAAATCGGCCCATTGCGCCGATCAGGAGCTATGTCGGGTCGCGACATCCGCGGTGGGTAGCCGGCCTAGGGTCTGTCGTTTGGATCAGGCCGGCTGTGAGGTGCGGTACTTCTCGACCGACCCGAGCGGGGTCTGGTGCGTGCAGCTGCAAGGCGGAGGAGGGCGTCAACGCGATGGGGGTCCCCCCGCGCGAGCGGAGCCGAGCGTCGGGGAGTTGGCAACCGACGACAGCGCCGCAGACAGGCATGCCAGGCCCCGCGTCTGCGGCATGATCGACGAGACACCCCCTAGCGGTCGGTGACCCGCATCTCGAACCAGGTCGTCTTGCCTCTCGGCAGCAGGTCGACGCCCCAGCGGTCGGAGAGCTTGTCCACCAGGAACAGTCCGCGCCCGCTGATGTCCGTCTCCTGAACCGGCATCAGACAGGGCAGCCCCCGGGAGGGGTCGCGGACCTCGACGCGGATCCAGCCGGGGCGGCGGCGCATGCGGAGGCCGAAGACGCGGGCTCCGGTGTGCCGTACGGCGTTGCCGACGAGCTCGGAGACGAGGAGGACGGTGTCCTCGGTGAGCTTGGGGCTGAGCCGCCACTGGCGCAGGACGACGACCTGGGCGAGGCGGCGGGCGGTGGCGGCGGACTCGGGGCGGGACGGTAACGGAACTTCCGCCTCCGTCGGATTGCCGCACAACTCGAACGCCTTGAGCGCCCGTTCGTCCTCCACCGCGGGAGACCAGCGCGCCGCGGTCGCACGGCCGAGTCCCCGTGGCTGTTCGATGCCCTCCAGCCCCGCCATGCCTCCATCATGGCCGCCCGGAGCGCCCTCCGGGGCCGTTCCGCTGGAATACGCCCCCCGGAAGCTCCTATTCCGGGACATTCGACCGGCATATGCCTACGTCATTTCAGGGCCCGGCTTCAGCCTTCTGACCTGCGGAGACGGAACTCTTCCGGGCAACCCACGGGCCTCCTCGACGCGACAGACTCAGGGGATCCCCAGGATTCCCACAATCCGCCCCATCGGGGGACGCGGGTCAGACATCGCGTCAATTGCAAGCGGTTCCGGGCCAGAACCCGGAACCACTTGGCGAGCATCGAAACGCTCCTTGCGGGATCAGAGGAACTTGGCCTTGCCGGGCCCTTCCTCGACGAAGCTGCGCATGCCGCGCTCCCGGTCCTCGGTGGCGAACAGCCCCGCGAACCAGTTGCGTTCGACGGCGAGCCCGGTGTCGATGTCCGTCTCCAGGCCCGTGTCGATCGACTCCTTGGCCGCGCGCAGGGCGATCGCCGGCCCCTGGGCGAGCTTCGCGGCCCAGGCGTGCGCCTCGGCGTACACCTCGCCGGCCGGGACGACGCGGTCCACCAGGCCGATGGAGAGCGCCTCGTCGGCCTTCACCATCCGGCCGGTGAAGATGAGGTCCTTGGCCTTGGACGGGCCGACCAGCCGAGGCAGCCGCTGGGTGCCGCCGGCGCCCGGGATCAGGCCGAGCAGGATCTCCGGCTGGCCGAGCTTGGCGTTGTCGGCGGCGATGCGGTAGTCGGCGCACAGCGCCAACTCGCAGCCCCCGCCCAGCGCGTAGCCGGTGACGGCGGCGACGACCGGCTTGGGGATGCGGGCCACGGCGGTGAAGGCGTCCTGCAGGCCGCGGGCGCGCAGGACCATCGCGGCGTGGTCCATGGCCTGCATCTCCTTGATGTCCGCGCCGGCCGCGAACACCTTCTCGCCCCCGTAGACCACCACGGCGCGCACGTCGTCGCGGCGCGTGGCCTCCTCGGCGAGCTCCTTGAGCCGGTCCTGCGTGGCGATGTCCAGCGCGTTCATCGGCGGGCGGTCCAGGCGCAGCGTGCCGACGCCCTCGGCTACTTCGAGATGTACGGTCATGCCCGTCAGGTTAACGGGGACTAACGACAACGGGCCCGGTGTGGTCGGTCACACCGGGCCCGTACGTCAACCGAGGCTCACGCCTTCCACTTCTCCCAGGACATGTTCCAGCCGTTGAGGCCGTTGCCCGGGTCCACGGTGCGGTCGTGGGAGTGCTTGACGACCACCACGTCGCCGACCATCGAGTGGTTGAAGAACCAGGCCGCCGGGACGGACCTGCTGTAGCCGCCGCGCACGTCGCGCAGGCCCACGCAGCCGTGGCTGGCGTTGAAGTTGCCGAACGCCCCGCCGCCCCAGTAGTTGCCGTGGATGAAGGTGCCGGAGTCGGTCAGGCGGATGGCGTGCGGGACGTCCTTGATGTCGTACTCGCCGCCGTAGCCGACCGTCTCGCCGTTCATGCGGGTCACGGTGAGCTTCTCGCGCATGACCATCTCGCCGTTCCAGGTCTCGTAACCGGGCTTGCCGGTGGTGACCGGGATGGTCCTGATGACCTTGCCGTCCTGGGTGACCTTCATGGTGTGCTTCTTGGCGTCCACGATCGAGACCTGGTTGCGGCCGATGGTGAACTTCACGGTCTTGGCCTGCTTGCCGTAGACCCCCGGGCGGCCCTCGACTCCGTCGAGGTTCAGGGTGACCGTGACCTTCGTGCCCGCCTCCCAGTACTTCTCGGGGCGGAAGTCCAGGCGGTCGTTGCCGAACCAGTGGCCCTCGACGTCGACGGCCGGCTCGGTCTTGATCTTCACCGCCTTCTCGACGTCCTCCGGGTGCGTGATGCCCCGGGTGAAGCGGAGGGAGAACGGCATGCCGACGCCGACGGTGGAACCGTCCTCGGGGGTGAAGTTGCCGATGAAGGTGTTCTTCGGCGTCAGGGTGGTGAAGCTGGAGTCCTCGGCCGCCGACCGGCCCGCGGAGTCCTTGGCGTCGGCGTGCACGGTGTACTTGGTGGACGCGGCCAGATGGGACGCGGGCGTCCAGGTGGTCCCCCCGTCGGTGATCTCGCCGTCGACCTTCTCGCCGTTGTCGTCCTTGACCTCGACGCCGGTCAGCTTCCCCTTGCCGACCGTGACCTTGAGTGCGCCGTTGGTGTCGACCGACTTGGCGCCGTCCTTGGGCGCGATGGTGACGACGGCGTCCGACTGCTTGCTCTGCTGCGCGGTGGCGTCCTTGCCCTTCCCGTCGCCCCCGGCGCCGGCCCCTCCCCCGCCGCACGCGGTGACGGCGAGAAGGAGGGCGCCGGATATCAGCGCCCCCGCACTCCTGCGCCCCCGCCCCCGCATGCCGGCCCACGACCCCGATATCGGCCGCACGTTCAATTTTTCTCCCCTCGCCGGGCGTGTCAGGCCCGGGCCCTCACCCCTGCGCGTCCCGCGCGCACATTGGCGCATATTAACTGCCCGTTCAGGGGCGCCGGCGCCCGGCGATTGTCACTGTTCAGTCCCAAAGCTTCCCCGCCCACCGTGACCGCAACCCAGCCTCTCACCAGGTCACTTGACGGCGCCGCCCGCCTTCCACTCCTTCCACCCCATGTTCCACCCGCCGAGCCCGTTGCCGGGAGAGACCGTTTGGTCATTGCTGTTGACGACCTCGACGACGTCGCCGATGAGCGTGCGGTCGTAGAACCAGCCCGCGGGGGTGTCCGAGCTGCCGCCCTTGATGTCCCGCAGACCCACGCAGCCGTGACTGACGTTGACGTTGCCCGGGGCGGTGGGCGCCCAGTAGTTGCCGTGCAGGAAGGTGCCGGAGTCGGTGAGCTTGATGGCGTGCGGGACGTCGGGGATGTCGTACTCGCCGCCGAAGCCGACCGTCTGCCCGTTCATGCGGGTCATCTCCAGCATGTCCATCACCACCATCTTGCCGTTGTACGTGGTGGTCTTGGGGGCGCCGGCCGTGATCGGCACGGTGGCCAGCAGGGAGCCGTCGCGGCGCACCTCCATGGTGTGCCGGGCGACGTCCACCTGCGAGACCTGACTGCGGCCGACGGTGAAGGAGATCGTCTTGCGCTGGAGGCCGAAGACGCCGGGCGCCGCCTCGACGTCGCGCAGCCCGATGTCGACCGTGACGTGGGTGCCGGGCTTCCAGTAGCGCTGGGGGCGGAAGTCGAGGCGGTTCTTGCCGAACCAGTGCGGGCGCACCTCGACGGTGGGCTTCGCCGTGACGCGGACGGCGCGTTCGACGGCCTCGCGGTTGACGATGTCCCGGCTGAACGCCAGGGACACGATCATGCCGGTGCCGACGGTGGAGCGGTTCTCGGGGGTGACGTACCCGATGAACCGCTCCTCGGGGACGTACGTCGTGAAGGTGCTGTGCCGGGCCGAGCGGCGGCCGTGGCCGTCCAGCGCCACCACGTCCACCGTGTACTTGGCGGCGAGCGCGAGCTTGCCCTCGTCGGGCTCCCAGACCCGGCCGTCGTCTCTGATGTGCCCGGTGACCGGGGTGTCCTGGGCGTCCTGCGACCGGACCACGCTCACCGACTCCAGGCGTCCCTCGGGCACGCGCACCCGCAGCCGTTCGGCCTGGCGCACGCCCTTGCTGCCGTCGTCCGGGGAGACCCGGATGAGGTCCTCGGGCGCCGAGGGTTTGCCGAACACCCGGTCGATGCCCGCCCCGTCCGAGGTGCAGCCGGCGGCACCCGCCAGCAGTCCTGCCCATGTCACCACCGCGGCCAGCGCCGCCGCCGCGCGCCGAGCGCGCCTCTGTCCTTGCCTCACGCGTGACACAACGACGGGGGCCGCCCCGGGGAAACGTGAGTGCGACCAAGGCGGTGGGCAGAACAGTGGGGAGGACGATGCGAAGAGCCGCCGATCAGTCGATTCGCAGAGGGGCCGCCAGGTGACGAGCGCAGCCGAGCAGCGGGCTCAGGAGCGGGCCGCACAGGGCGCCCGCCGGGCCGCCGTGGTGAACGGCGGCCGTCGCCCGGCGCCACCCGCCGTGCCCGCCTGGCCGGGCGCGCCCACCCCGCTGGGGGCGCGTTTCCGGGTCGGCCCGGACGGGGTCGCGGGCACCAACTTCGCGCTGTGGTCGGCCGGTTCGGAGTCGGTCTGGCTGTGTCTCTTCGACGAGCGGGGCCGGGAGAGCCGGGTGCGGCTGACGGAGCTGACGCACGAGATCTGGCACGGCTTCGTGCCCGGGGTGATGCCCGGCCAGCGCTACGGCTACCGGGTGGACGGCCGCTGGGACCCGTGGACCGGCGCGCGCTGGAATCCGGCCAAGCTGCTGCTCGATCCGTACGCGCGTGCGGTGGACGGCGAGTTCACCCTTCCGGCGGAGGTGTACGGCCATGCCCGCGACTGGCCCGAGCAGCATGTCGCCGACACCGTACGCGACGACCGCGACTCGGCGCCGTACGTCCCGAAGGGCGTCGTCGTCCACGACGACGTGACCGACGACGAATGGACGTACGACCGCCGCCCCAAGACGCCGTGGGCGGACTCGGTGATCTACGAGCTGCACGTACGCGGCTTCACCAAACTCCACCCGGACATCCCGCCGGAGCTGCGCGGCACGTACGCGGGGCTGGCCCATCCGGCGGCGATCGAGCATCTGGTGAGGTTGGGCGTCACGGCGGTGGAACTGCTCCCCGTGCACCAGTTCGCCCACGAGGACCATTTGTTGCGCCGCGGCCTGCGCAACTACTGGGGCTACAACTCCATCGGCTACTTCGCCCCACACGCGGCGTACGCGGCCTCCGGTACGACGGGACAGCAGGTCGGCGAGTTCAAGCGCATGGTCCGCGCGCTGCACGCCGCCGGCATCGAGGTCATCCTCGACGTCGTCTACAACCACACGGCGGAAGCGGGCGAGTTGGGCCCGATGCTCTCCTTGAAGGGCATCGACAACCGCGCGTACTACCGCCTCCAGGACGACGCCCGCCGCTACGCCGACTACACGGGCTGCGGCAACACCCTGCACGTGGTCCGTCCCCACGTCCTGCGCCTCATCACGGACTCCCTGCGCTACTGGGTCACGGAGATGGGCGTGGACGGCTTCCGCTTCGACCTCGCGGCGGCGCTGGCCCGCTCCATGCACGACGTCGACATGCTCTCCCCGTTCCTGGCCGTGATCGCCCAGGACCCGGTGCTGCGCCGCGTGAAACTCATCGCGGAACCCTGGGACATCGGCTCGGGCGGCTACCAGGTAGGAGCCTTCCCCCCGCTCTGGACGGAGTGGAACGACCGCTACCGAGACGCCGTCCGCGACTTCTGGCGCGGCGCCCTGCCGGACGTACGCGACCTCGGCTACCGCCTCTCCGGCTCCAGCGACCTGTACGCCTGGGGCGGCCGCCGCCCGTACGCCTCGGTCAACTTCGTGACGGCACACGACGGTTTCACGCTACGGGACCTGGTGTCGTACGAGACCAAGCACAACGAGGCGAACGGCGAGGGCAACCGCGACGGCACGCATGACAACCGCTCCTGGAACTGCGGGGCGGAGGGCGAGACGGACGACGAGGCGGTACGGGCGCTGCGCCGGCGGCAGCTTCGGAACCTGCTGACGACGCTGTTGTTGTCGACCGGCGTCCCGATGCTGGTGGCGGGCGACGAACTGGGCCGCACTCAGGGTGGCAACAACAACGCCTACTGCCAGGACAACGAGACCAGCTGGCTGGACTGGACGCTGCTGGAAGACCCCGGCTGGCGGGCGCTGTTCGACCTCACGTCCCGCCTGATCGCCCTGCGCCACGCCCACCCGGTCCTACGCCGCCGCGCCTTCTTCTCCGGCCGCGCCCACTCGGCGGACGGCCTGCGCGACCTGGCCTGGTTCACGCCACGGGGCGAGGAGATGACGGAGGCCGACTGGTACGCACCGTCCCCGACCCTGGGCATGTACCTCTCGGGCCGTGACATACCCGGCCGGGACGAACGGGGCGCTCCGATCCTGGACGACAGCTTCCTGGCCCTGCTGCACGCGGGGCACGACCCGGTGCCCTTCACCCTGCCGGGACCGCCGTGGGCGAATCGCTACGAGGTCGTGATCGACACGTCGCGGGAGGAGCAGGGGGAGGGGCCGGGAGTGATGCACGAGGCGGGGACGGCGATTTCGGTACCCGGTCGGGCGGTTTTGTTGCTGAGAGTGATGTAGCGAACACGTACGGGTAAGGAGCGGGAGCGTCTCCGGGAATCGACGCGTTCCCCGGACTGCGGTAGTACCTTGTACTACATGGAGATCACCGCGCGAGAGTTCAATCAGAACGCCTCGAAGATCCTTGCGGCCGCAGAACGCGGCGAGCTGATCACCGTGATCAAGAACGGGCGCCCGGTGGCCACACTGTCGCCGGCCGGCAGCAAGACCGTGGCACCGTACCCGACCGACCCCATGGGTGAGGACGAGTCCGCTCCCATACTGCGCAGCAGCAATCGCAGGGGCGTACGGCCAGTTGACTGGCAGGCTGGGCGCGGCTCCTATCTGGAGGGCTTCGGCGCATGACTGTGCTCGTTGCCGACACGTCGGGGCTCTACGCCTTCTACGACGCTGACGAACCCGCCCACGACGCATGCCGTAAGGCCGTCGCGCGCGCCTCCCACCTCGTGATCACGCCGCTCGTCCTGGCTGAACTCGACTACCTGATCTCCACCCGTATCGACGCGGCCTCCGCTCAGGCGGCGCTGGGGCACATCAGGGACCGGGTGGCCGAGCGACGGTACGCCGTACCCGAGGTCGAGCCGCACCTGTCCACGGCCCTGGTCACCATGCGGCGCTACCCGCAGATCGGACTGACCGACACGATGAACGCCGTGATGGCCGCGGAGTACCACACGGACGCCCTGCTCACCCTGGACCACCGCCACTTCCGCAAGGTGCGACCCCTCACCGGCCACACGGCCTTCGCCCTGTGGCCGGACGATCTGGACGCCGGGTAGACCGGAGTGGCGCATGAGGCGCGGGCGGCTGTCATGGCGCCGGGGCGTACCTCGCTCCGCCGGAACTTGCCCACCATCGTCCGAAGATCGCCTTGGTGGGCACAGCGGGAAACCGCCAACGGCTCCCCTCCCGCCCCCAGTCCGACGCGAAACTCAGTGGGCGTTGTCAGTCACCATCCGTACGCTCGGCTCTGATGTCGACGACACCTGCAACCACCAACGACCGGTCCGCCGTTCGAGCGCTGCTGCGCCTGTGGCCGTACGTCCGTCCCGTGCGGGTGCGGCTGGCGACGGCCGCGTTCGTCGCGGTGGTGGCCTCCTGTACCGGGCTGGTGATCCCGCTCGTCCTGAAGTGGATGGTGGACGGGCCGGTGGCCGGCCGGGATCCCGGGGGTGTGTGGCTCGGGGCGTTGTACCTGCTGCTGCTCGGGGTCGTCGAGGCGCTGCTGTTCGGGCTGCGGCGGTGGCTGGTGGCACGGCCGCTGTCGCATGTCGAGGCGGAGATGCGGGCCGACCTGTACCGGCATCTGCAGCGGCTGCCGGTGGCCTTCCACGACCGGTGGGCGTCGGGGCAGTTGCTCTCCCGGGGCACGACCGATCTGATGCTGCTGCGCATGTTCCTCGCCTTCCCGTTGACGTTCCTGCTGGTCAACGGGGTGACCATCCTCGTCGGCGTCATCGTCATGCTGGTGCAGGATTGGACGCTGGGACTCGTCATCCTCGGGCCGGCCGTGCCGGTGATGTGGCTGTGCTCCGTCTTCGAGCGGCGGTACTCCGACGTGGCGCGGCTCGCGCAGGACCAGGTCGGGGACCTGACGACGGTCGTCGAGGAGAGCGTCCTCGGGATCAGGATCATCAAGGGGTTCGGGCGGCACCGCAGCCAGGCGCGGGCCTTCCGTGAGCTGTCGCGGACGCTGCGCGGGACGGAGCTGCGCAAGGCGCGGCTGCTGGCGGCGATCTGGGGCGTCATCGTCACGCTGCCGGAGGTGGCCATCGGGGCGGCGCTGGTGGTGGGCGTCGTCCAGGTGGCGGACGGGGAGCTGTCCGCGGGCACGCTGGTCGCCTTCCTGAGCACGGCGCTCGCGCTGCGCTGGCCGGTGGACTCCATCGGGTTCCTGCTGGCGATGAGCCAGGAGGCGGCGACCGCGACGGACCGGTACTTCGAGGTGCTGGACGCCGAACCGGAGCGGCAGGAAGCCGCGCAGCTCCAACCCGGCACCGGTGACCGGGGGTTGCGCTTCGAGGGAGTCACCTTCCGATACCCCGACGCCGCACCCGGCACCCCGCCCACCCTCGACCTCATCGACCTCCACATCCGCCCCGGCGAGTCCATGGCCCTCGTCGGCGCCACCGGAAGCGGGAAGACGACGCTCACGGCGCTCGTCCCGCGGCTGCACGAGGTCACCTCCGGGCGGATCACCCTGGACGGCGAGGACATCACCGCCATGCCCCGCGAGGAGCTGCGCGCCAAGGTCGCCGTGGCCTTCGAGGAACCCACCCTGTTCTCCGCCTCCGTCGGCGAGAACGTGCTCATGGGCGCCGCGGACGGCGCCGGACGGCCGGAGCTGGAGCGGGCGCTCGCCGTCGCGCAGGCCGAGTTCGCGCACGCGCTGCCGCAGGGGACGGACACGCAGGTGGGTGAGCAGGGGCTGAGTCTGTCCGGCGGGCAGCGGCAGCGGCTGGCGCTCGCGCGGGCCGTCGTCGGCCGGCCCCGGTTCCTGGTGCTGGACGATCCCCTGTCCGCCCTCGACGTCCACACCGAGGCGGCGGTGGAGGCCGCGCTGCGCCGGGTCCTCACGGACACCACCGCGCTCATCGTCGCCCACCGCCCCTCGACGGTGCTGCTCGCCGACCGGGTCGCCCTGCTGTCCGGCGGCCGGATCACCGCCGTCGGCACCCATCACGAACTGCTGCGCGTCAACGCCGAGTACGCCCATCTGATGTCCGGAGAGCAGGAGGACGACCAGAGATGACCGCCCCCACGGCCTCCCCCTCCACCGGCCAGGACGACGACGGTCCGCGCCCGCCCCTCGCCGCCGACGACCCCTTCGACCGCGACACGCTGCCCACGCCGCCCGGCGGGACGGCCGCCCTGCTGCGCTCGCTGCTCGCCCCCATGAAGGCCCGCGTCGCCGTCACCACCCTGCTGCTGGTGCTCCAGCAGGCCGCGGTCCAGGCGGGCCCGCTGCTGGTGGCGTACGCCATCGACCGTGCCGTCCCGGCGTTCCGCGCCCACGACCTCGGTCCGCTGATCGCGGTGGGCGCCGGCTATCTGCTGTGCGCGCTGGCCTCCGGCATGCTGCAGTTCGCGTTCATCGAGGCCTCCGCGCGCGTCAACCAGGACGTGCTGCTCGACCTGCGCGGCCGCATCTTCCGGCATGCCCAGGCGCTGAGCATCGACTTCCACGAGCGCTACACCTCCGGGCGGCTCATCTCCCGCTCCACCACGGATGTCGAGTCGCTGCGCGAGCTGCTCAGCGAGGGTCTCCAGGAACTGATCACGGTCATCCTGTCGTTCGTCTCCATCTCGGCGATGCTGCTGTGGCTGGATCTCGGTCTCGGCGCGGTCGCGGTGGCCTCCTTCATGCCGCTGTACCTCCTCGTGCGGCTCTACCAGCGGCGCGCGGGACGGGTGTTCAGGGCACGGTCCACCGCCATCGCCGCGGTGATCGTGAAGTTCGTGGAGACGATGAACGGCATCCGTCCGGTGCGCGCCTTCCGCCGCGAGGCCGTGAACGAGGCCGACTTCGCCGCCCTGAACACCCGGCACGAGCGGACCAACGGCGACGGCATGCTGGAGATGGCCCGCTACGTCGTCGGCTCCCGGCTGGTCGCCAACGCGGCCGTCGCGCTGATCGTGCTGTGGGGCGCCTACCGGGTGGCGTCCGGTTCGCTGGACCTCGGTCTGCTGGCGGCGGCGGTGCTGTATCTGCGGCGGCTGTACGACCCCATCGACCGCCTCGGCATGTTCCTCAACTCGTACCAGTCGGCGGCCGCCTCGCTGGAGAAGATCGCCGGACTGCTGGCCCAGACCCCCTCGGTGCCGGAGCCCTCGGTCCCCAGGGCGCTGCCCGAGCTGTCGGGTGAACTCCCTGGGCGTGGAGTCGTGTTCGAGGGCGTCCGTTTCGCCTACCGCACCGGCGGCGAGGTGCTCCCCCGCTTCGATCTCTCGCTCCCGGCCGGGCAGACCGTCGCGGTCGTCGGCTCCACGGGCGCGGGCAAGTCGACGCTGGCCAAGCTGCTCGCCCGCTTCTACGACCCCACCGACGGCCGGGTCCTGCTGGACGGCGTCGACCTGCGTGAACTCACCCTGCCCGAGCTGCGGCGCGGGGTGGTGATGGTGACGCAGGAGGCGTTCCTGTTCTCCGGCACGGTCGCCGAGAACATCGCCATCGGGCGGCCGGACGCCTCCCGTGAGGACATCGAGCGGGCGGCGAAGGCGATCGGCGCGCACGAGTTCATCGACGCGCTGCCCGACGGCTACGACACGGACGTCCGCAAGCGGGGCGGACGTATCTCCGCGGGCCAGCGCCAACTGGTCGCCTTCGCCCGCGCGTTGCTGGCCGACCCGGCGGTGCTGATCCTCGACGAGGCGACCAGCTCGCTGGACGTGCCGGGCGAACGGGCCGTGCAGCGGGCGATGTCGACGGTGCTGCGCGGGCGTACGGCCGTCGTCATCGCGCACCGGCTGTCGACCGTGGAGATCGCCGACCGGGTGCTGGTGATGGAGCACGGGCGGATCGTCGAGGACGGCACCCCGGACGAACTGATCGCCGGCACCGGCCGGTTCGCCGATCTGCACCACGCCTGGCGCGCCAGCCTGGCCTGACGGGACGAGGAACGGGGGTTCGATGATCGACGCGTACGAGGATCCCGGCACGCCCGACTGTCGCGGCGGCTGGCGGTACCTGTGGTGGCTGGTGACCCGGCAGCCGGGCCGGTCGGTGGCCGGTGCGCTGCTGGGCAGCACGTGGATGGTGCTGCTGGCGGCGACGCCGTACCTGATGGCCCGGGCGATCGACGAGGGCCTGGAGCCGGGTGACATGGGGGCGCTGGCGGGGTGGACGGCCGCGCTGTTCGTGGTCGGGGCGTTCAACGCGTGGCTGGGCGTCATGCGGCACCGCACGATGACCCGGGTGCGGATGGACGCCAACTTCCGCACGGTGAAGGTCGTCGTGCGTCAGGCGGTGCGGCTGGGGGCCGCGCTGCCCGGGCAGGTCGCGGCCGGGGAGGTGGTCACGATCGGCGTCGGGGACGTGCAGACGATCGCCACGGCGCTGACGGTGGTCGGGCCCGGTGTCGGCGCGCTCATGACCTACGTCGCGATCGCCGGACTGCTGCTGTCCGTCTCCGTGCCGCTGGCCGTGGTGGTGCTGCTCGGGGTGCCGCTGATCGGGGTCGTCCTGGGGCCGCTGATGGGGCGGCTGCAGGGCGCGGAGACGGAGTACCGCGAGCGGCAGGGCGTGCTGACCGGGCGGATCGGCGACCTCGCGGGCGGCCTGCGCGTGCTCAACGGCCTGGGCGGCAAGGGGCTGTTCGCGGACTCCTTCCGCCGGGACTCGCGGCGGCTGCGCGACCAGGGCTACCGGGTCGGGGCCGTCACCAGCTGGATCGAGGCGCTGGGCGCGGGGCTGCCGACGCTGTTCCTGGCCGTGGTGACCTGGCTGGCGGCGCGGATGACGGCCCGCGGGGAGATCAGCGTGGGCGAGCTGGTGTCGGTGTACGGCTATGTCGCCGTCCTGGCCGGATGGCCGGTCGCCATGCTGATCGACGTCTGCTACTTCCTGAGCCGGGGCGTGGTGGCCGCGCGGCGCGTCGTACGTCTGCTGCGGCTGGAGCCGGCGCCGGACACCGGCACCGCCGAGCCGCCGGCCGGACCGGCGGCGCTGCACGACCCCGAATCGGGTGTGCGGGTGCTGCCTGGCCGGCTGACCGCGCTGACCGGGGCGCGGCCCGCCGACACCGCCGCCGTCGTCGACCGCCTCGGCCGGTACGCGCCCTCGGACGTCACCTGGGGGGACGTACGCCTGGAGGCGGTCCCGCTGGCGCGGGTGCGCGAACGGATCCTGGTCGCCGATCACGAGGCCGACCTGTTCGCGGGCCCCCTGCGCGAACTGGTCCGCGGGGCCGGGGAACAGGGGGAGGCGGAGGTCCTGAACGCCGTGCACACGGCCGTGGCCGACGACATCGTGCAGGGCCTGCCCGGCGGGCTCGACGCGCCGGTCGACGCCCAGGGCCGCAACCTCTCGGGCGGCCAGCGTCAGCGCGTACGGCTCGTCCGGGCGCTGCTGGCCGACCCGGAAGTGCTGCTCGCCGTCGAACCGACCTCCGCGCTCGACGCCCACACCGAGGCCGCGGTGGCCGAGCGGCTGTACGGGGCGCGCAAGGGCCGTACGACCGTCGTGACGACCACCTCCCCGCTCGTCCTCGACCGCATGGACACCGTGCACTACCTGGTCGACGGCAAGCTCGCGGCGAGCGGCAGCCACGGTGAACTCCTGGACGGGGAGCCGGGATACCGGGCCCTGGTAGCGCGCGACACCGAGATCGAAGCCGACGAGGAGGTGGCCGGATGACGGCCGGAAAGCTGCCCGTCGCCGAGCCCGTCGACGTACGCCGGGCCGCGGCCCGGCTCGTGCGGGCCGACGGGCGGGGCCTCGCGACCGCCCTTGGCACTGCACACAGCGGCGGCCACGGCAGGCCCGCCGGGCGGATCGGGCCCTGGGGCGCGGTCACGGCGACGGACCAGCCGGCACGGGACACCGGCACGAACGCCAAGGAGGACACGCGGTGACGCAGCAAAAGCTGCCCGTCGCCGAGCCCGTCGACGTACGCAGGGCCGCGGCGCGGCTCGTGCGGGCCGACGGGCGGGTCTTCGCGGGCGTCCTGGCGCTGAACGCGGCGGCGGCCGCGGCGGGGCTGGCGGGGCCGTGGCTGGTCGGACGGATCGTGGACGCGGTGCGGTCCGGGGGTGGCATCGCGGCGGTGGACCGTTTGGCGCCGGTCATCCTGGTGTGCGCGGGGGCGCAACTGCTGCTGGCGCGCTGGGCGCGGTACGTGGCGCACCGGTTCGGGGAGCGGACGCTGGGGCGGGTGCGAGAGGAGTTCGTCGACCGGGCGCTGGCGCTGCCCGCCTCGGTGGTGGAGCGGGCCGGTACCGGCGATCTGACCGCGCGTGGCACGGCCGACGTGACGACGGTCGGGACGACTCTGCGCGACGTCGGCCCCGAACTGCTCGTCCAGGGGGTGCAGGCGCTGTTCCTGCTCGGTGCGGTGTTCGCCCTCGACCCGCTGCTGGGTGCTATCGGCATGGTGGGACTCGTGCCCGTCACCTTCGCCCTGCGCTGGTATCTGCGCCGGGCGCGGGCGGCCTATCTCGCCGAGGGGGCGGCCACCTCGGACGTCACGGAGATCCTGGCGGCGACGGCGGCCGGGGCCCGGACGGTCGAGGCGTTCCGGCTGCGGTCCCGGCGCACCGCCGCCAGCCGTGAGGCGCTGGAGACGGCCCGGCGTGCCCGCTTCCACACGCTGCATCTGCGCACGGTGTTCTTCCCGGCGATCGACGTGTCGTATCTCCTTCCCGTGGCCGGAGTTCTGCTCATCGGCGGGGTGCTGCACGCGCGCGGGGCGGTGAGCGTGGGTGACGTGGTGGCGGCGGGACTGTATCTGCGGCAGTTCAGCGAGCCGCTGGACGCGGTGCTGATGCGCGTCGAGCAACTCCAGTCAGGCGGCGCCTCCTTCGCCCGGGTCGAGGGACTCGCCCGCGCCCCGCAGGCCAGGCCGGACGTCGACGACACCGTCCCGGACGGCGACCGCATCGACGTCACCGGCGTCCGCTACGCCTACGACGGGGGCCGCGAGGTGCTGCGGGGCGTCGACCTGACCGTGCGCCCCGGCGAACGGCTCGCGGTGGTCGGCCCGTCGGGGGCGGGCAAGACGACGCTGAGCCGGCTGATCGCGGGCGTGGACGCGCCGAGCACGGGCACGGTGACGGTGGGCGGGGTGCCGATCGCGGGCCTCGCGCCGGAGCGGCTGCGCCGCCAGGTCGTACTCGTCACCCAGGAGCATCACGTGTTCCTGGGCACCGTCCGCGACAATCTGCTGATCGCCGAAACGGCCGCCACGGACGGGCAGTTGTGGGCGACCCTCGCGGCCGTCGGCGCCGACGACTGGGTGCGCGACCTGCCGGACGCCCTCGACACCCTGCTGGGCCCGGACGGCTGCGCGACGGACGGTTCGCGCGCCCAGCAACTCGCCCTGGCCCGCGTGGTGCTGGCCGACCCGCACACGCTGATCCTGGACGAGGCCACCGCCCTGCTGGACCCGGCCACCGCCCGGCACACCGAGCGCGCGCTGGCCGCCGTGCTGGAGGGGCGTACCGTCATCGCCATCGCCCACCGTCTGCACACCGCGCACGACGCGGACCGGGTGGCCGTCATGGAGGACGGGCGGCTCCGCGAACTCGGCACGCACGACGAGCTGGTGGCGGCGGACGGCGCGTACGCGGCGCTGTGGCGGACGTGGCACGGGGACCGCCGGGCCTGACCTGATCCGCCTGCGGCGCACAGTCCGCGCAGCCCGCGCAGTCCGCGCAGTCCGCGCAGTCCGCATAGCGAATACGGGCCTCCGGTCAACGGAGGCAATTCCGGCCAAGTTGCTGACGCGCTCCTGACAGGTTGGGTGATCCCCTGCGACTCTTCCCACGACCGGTTCACAGCGGCCCCACAGATTCGGAACACGGTGGCGGCGCCGGTCATGGACAGTTCTGCACTCGCACATGGTTCCGCGTTACGCCCTGCTCTGCCCGGTCGGCCCAGCGCGCCGCCGGGATCTCCCCAGGCCGCGCGCCCTGCGGCCATGCAGAAGGAGTCAGTGTTGAGAACCAGTTCGCCTCGCAGACGCACCTCCCACACCTCCGGGCGACGCACCGCCGCCGTCGCCCTCGCCGGTGTCGCCGCGCTGGTCGCCGCGGCCGTCCAGTCGGGCGCGGCGAGCGCCGCCCCGGCGGACAAGGCACCGACCGGCAAGATCAACCGGGCCCACGCGGCGGTCAGGCTGACCCCCGCCGAGCGCGCCGGGCTGCTCCGCGACGCTGGGGACGACCGGGCCGCCACCGCCAGGGCGATCGGCCTCGGCGCCCGGGAGAAGCTGGTCGTCCGGGACGTCGTCAAGGACGGCGACGGCACGCTGCACACCCGCTACGAGCGCACGTACGCCGGTCTCCCGGTCCTCGGCGGCGACCTGATCGTCGACACCGCCGAGTCGGGCGCGGTCACCCGGGTCGTCAAGGCGACCAAGGCCGACGTGAGGGTCTCCGGCCTGACCCCGTCCGTCACCCGGGCGGCGGCCGAGCGGCAGGCGGTCGCGCGGGCCAGGGCCCTCGGCGGGAGCAAGTCCGCGGCCGACGGTGCGCGCAAGGTGATCTGGGCCGGCTCGGGCAAACCCGTCCTCGCCTACGAGACCGTCGTCGGCGGCCTCCAGGACGACGGCACGCCCAACCAGCTGCACGTCGTCACCGACGCCACGACCGGCAAGAAGCTCTACGAGTACCAGGGCATCGAGACCGGCGTCGGCAACACCCAGTACAGCGGCCAGGTCTCGCTGACGACCACGCTGTCGGGGTCGACGTACACGCTGAACGACGGGGCGCGCGGCGGCCACAAGACGTACAACCTCAACCACGGCACGCTGGGCACCGGCACGCTGTTCTCGCAGACCAGCGACACGTGGGGCAACGGCACCACCTCGAACGCCGCCACCGCGGGCGCCGACGCGCACTACGGCGCGGCGGTCACCTGGGACTTCTACAAGAACACCTTCGGGCGCAGCGGCATCAAGAACAACGGCGTGGGCGCGTACTCGCGGACCCACTACGGCAACGCCTACGTCAACGCCTTCTGGGACGACAGCTGCTTCTGCATGACCTACGGCGACGGGTCGGCCAACGCCAAGCCGCTGACCTCCATCGACGTGGCGGGCCACGAGATGAGCCACGGCGTCACCTCCAACACGGCCGGACTCAACTACAGCGGTGAGTCGGGCGGGTTGAACGAGGCGACCTCCGACATCTTCGGCACCGGCGTGGAGTTCGCCGCGGCCAACGCCTCCGATGTCGGCGACTACCTCATCGGCGAGAAGATCGACATCAACGGCAACGGCACGCCGCTGCGGTACATGGACAAGCCGAGCAAGGACGGCGCGTCCAAGGACAGCTGGTACTCGGGGATCGGGTCGGTCGACGTCCACTACTCCTCGGGCCCCGCGAACCACTTCTTCTACCTGCTGAGCGAGGGCAGCGGCGCCAAGGTCATCAACGGCATCAGCTACAACTCGCCGACGGCGGACGGGCTTCCGGTCACCGGTATCGGCCGGGACAAGGCGCTGCAGATCTGGTACCGGGCGCTGACCACCAAGTGGACGTCCACCACCAACTACGCGGGCGCCCGCACCGGCACGCTCGCGGCGGCGGGTGAGCTGTACGGCACGACGAGCGCCGAGTACAAGGCCGTGCAGGACGCCTGGGCGGGCGTCGCGGTCGGCTCGCGCTCGGGCGGCGGCGGCACGGGCACCTCGTACGAGAACACCACGCCGCTGTCCATCCCGGACAACGGACCGGCGGTCACCTCGTCGATCACGGTGTCCGGCCGGACCGGCAACGCCCCGTCCAACCTCCAGGTGTACGTCGACATCACCCACACCTGGCGCGGTGACCTGGTGATCGACCTGATCGGCCCCTCGGGCGCGTCGTACCGCCTGAAGAACTTCAGCTCCTCCGACTCGGCGGACAACGTCAACGAGACCTACACCGTCAACGCCTCGTCGGAACCGGCCAACGGGACGTGGAAGCTGAAGGTCCAGGACCAAGCCACCTACGACGTCGGCACCCTCAACAGCTGGAAGCTGACCTTCCCGTAAACCGCAGGTCATCACGGCAACAGCAGGGCGCCGTCCGGGGGTTGGATCCCCTCGGGCGGCGCCCGTTCATGTTCCCGCAATGTTCACCCGGGAGTCGACTTTCGGCCAACATCATTTGGGGGTCATGACATGTACGCGCCCCCGGTGTCACTCTCTCCTCAACCGCCGCAGCAGTAGAGCCACTTCACAGCACACTCCGGCCAGTAACCCCACGCTGACCGGACTCCCCCCACTCGAAGGAGCTTGAGTGAGCCCCCTCCACGTGCGTCGCAAGCACACCACTCTTGCCATCGCCACCGCTGTGGCCGCCGGAGCGCTGCTCTGCACCGGCCTGACCACCAGCGCCTCCGCCCAGACCCCGGCCGGCACCACGGCCGCCACCCGCCAGCCGCTGGCCGCCGCCCCGACGGCGCTCACCGCGACGGCCCGCACCGCCCTGATCCAGCAGGCGCGGTCCGACTCCGCCGAGACCGCACGCTCCATAGGCCTCGGCGCCAAGGAGAAGCTGGTCGTCAAGGACGTCGTCAAGGACGCCGACGGCACCCTCCACACCCGCTACGAGCGCACCTACGCGGGCCTGCCGGTCCTCGGCGGTGACCTGGTCGTCCACACCTCCAAGACCGGCAAGACCGAGGGCGTCACCAAGGCGACGAAGAGCACCATCAAGGTGGCCTCGCTCAAGCCGCTCGTCGACTCGGCCAAGGCCGAGAAGCAGGCGCTGACCGCCGCCAAGGCCGCGGGCTCCGACAAGGCCACCGCGGACAACGCCCCGCGCAAGGTGATCTGGGCCGGCTCCGGCAAGCCCGTCCTCGCCTACGAGACCGTCGTCGGCGGCCTCCAGGACGACGGCACGCCCAACCAGCTGCACGTCATCACCGACGCGGCCACCGGCAAGAAGCTCTACGAGTACCAGGGCGTCGAGACCGGCACCGGCAAGACCCTCTACTCGGGCACGGTCGGCCTGAACACCACGCTGTCGGGCTCGACGTACCAGCTGTACGACACGACGCGCGGCGGCCACAAGACCTACAACAAGGCCCACACCACCAGCACCACCGCGGGCACCCTGTTCACCGACGCGGACGACGTCTGGGGCACCGGTACGGCCTCCAGCTCGACCTCCGACCAGACCGCCGCCGCCGACGCCGCCTACGGCGCGCAGGTGACGTGGGACTTCTACAAGAACACCTTCGGGCGCAGCGGCATCAAGAACAACGGCGTCGCGGCGTACTCGCGCGTCCACTACGGCAACGCCTACGTCAACGCCTTCTGGGACGACAGCTGCTTCTGCATGACGTACGGCGACGGGTCGGGCAACACCCACCCGCTGACGTCGATCGACGTCGCCGGCCACGAGATGAGCCACGGTGTCACCTCCAACACCGCGGGCCTCAACTACTCCGGTGAGTCCGGCGGCCTGAACGAGGCCACCTCCGACATCTTCGGCACCGGCGTCGAGTTCGCCGCCGGCAACGCCTCCGACGTCGGCGACTACCTCATCGGCGAGAAGATCAACATCAACGGCGACGGCACCCCGCTGCGCTACATGGACAAGCCCAGCAAGGACGGCGGCTCGGCGGACTACTGGTCCTCCTCGGTCGGCGGTCTGGACGTCCACTACTCCTCCGGTGTCGCCAACCACTTCTTCTACCTGCTGTCCGAGGGCAGCGGCTCGAAGACGATCAACGGCGTCACCTACAACTCGCCCACGTCCAACGGCTCCACGGTCACCGGCATCGGCCGCGCCAAGGCGCTGCAGATCTGGTACAAGGCGCTGACCACGTACTTCACCTCCACCACGAACTACCAGGGCGCCCGCACCGGCACCCTGAGCGCGGCCGCGGCCTTCTACGGCTCCGGCAGCGCCGAGTACAACGCGGTGGCGGCCGCCTGGTCCGGCGTCAACGTGAACTAGTTCGCGAGCAGTGGACGAGAGCGGCCCCCGGGAACCCCGTGTTCCCGGGGGCCGCTCTACGCTTGGGCGCCATGGCCTTCACCTACGAGGCGGTCGGCGCGACCCGCGAGGACCTCACCGCCTGCCCGCCCGGCTTCCGCCCCCTGAACGTCCGTACCCGCATCGGCGAGGGCGAGCCGGTGTTCCGCCGGGCCACCGAGGCGCTCTTCACCTGGGAGATGCACCGCGCGATGGGCATCGGCATGAACACCGACGCCGACCGCGCGGCCCCCGGCGTCGACGTCACGGTCAGCATCGCCGGCGTGCTCAAGGGCCCCTGCCGCGTCGTCTGGACACGGCAGGAGGCCCGCAAGGCCGGCTGGGCCTACGGCACCCTGGAGAACCATCCCGAGTGCGGCGAGGAGGCCTTCGTCCTCGACCGCACCGGCGACGGCACCGTCTGGCTCACGGTCGCCGCCTTCAGCCGCCCGGCCGCCTGGTACGCCCGCGCCGCCGGCCCCGCCGCCCGCGGCTTCCAGCACGCGTACGCGCGCCGGTGCGGGACGGTGCTGCGCAGGCTGTGCGCGGAGGTCGCCGAGGACTGAACGGCCGACGGCCGAACGCCCGCCCCGCCCGCTCTCACCGCATCAGCACCCCGGCCCGTTCCACCGCCTCCTGCGGCGGAACGGCCACGAGTCCCACCTCCGCACCCGAGGCGAGGAGCCGGTGGGCGGGCAGGATGCGGACCGTGTAGCCGTAGGGTCCCGTGCGGTTCAGGGCGAGCGGGCCCTCGTAGACCCAGCGGCCCTCCAGATCGGCGCCGCCGGCCGGCTTCAGCGGGACGGCCGTGGCGTCGGTGATGCGGTCCTCCGCGTCGACGCGGCCGGAGACCGCCTGGACCTCGACGTCGTCGGGGCTCAGCGCGCCGAGGTGGACGCGGACCCGCAGGCCGAGCGTCGTGCCCAGTTCCGCGGTGGCCGTGGCCGCCGTCGTCTCCACGTGGTCGACCGTCACGCCGTGCCACGCCGAGCGGACCCGCGCCTTCCAGTCGGCCAGCGCACGGGCCGTGTCCGGGGTGAGCGCGCGGTGGGCGTGCGCGGCCGGGGTGTAGAGGCGCTCGACGTACTCGCGCACCATGCGGCCCGCCAGCACCTTCGGGCCCAGGAGGGTCAGGGTCTGGCGGACCATCTCGATCCAGCGGTCGGGCAGCCCGGTGCGGCCGCGCTCGTAGAAGCGGGGCGTCACCCGCTGTTCGAGCAGGTCGTAGAGGGCGGCGGCCTCGATGTCGTCGCGGCGGTCGGGGTCGGTGCCCGCGCCGTCGGCGGTCGGGATCGCCCAGCCGAAGTCCGGCTGGAACCACTCGTCCCACCAGCCGTCCAAGACGGACAGGTTGAGGCAGCCGTTGAGGGCGGCCTTCATACCGCTCGTGCCGCAGGCCTCCAGCGGGCGCAGGGGGTTGTTCAGCCAGATGTCGCACCCCGGGTAGAGCTTCTGCGCCATCGCCATGCCGTAGTCGGGCAGGAAGACGAGGCGGTGGCGGACCCGCGGGTCGTCGGCGAAGCGGACCAGCTCCTGCACGAGCCGCTTACCGCCGTCGTCCGCCGGGTGCGCCTTGCCCGCGACGACGATCTGGACCGGCCGCTCGGGATGCAGCAGCAGTTCCATCAGCCGGTCGCGGTCGCGCAGCATCAGCGTCAGCCGCTTGTACGACGGCACCCGCCGCGCGAAGCCGATGGTGAGGACGCCGGGGTCCAGGACGCCGTCGATCCAGCCCAACTCCGCCGTCCCGGCGCCGCGTTGCCGCCACGAGGCGCGCAGCCGCTCGCGCACCTCCTCGACCAGCTGCTCGCGCAGGCAGCGCCGCAGGTCCCAGATGTCCTGGTCCGGGACGTCCGCGAGCCCCTCCCAGCGGCCCGGACCGCCGCCGGCCAGCGCGTCCTCGGTGCGCTGCGCCCCGAGCCGTCGCGCGCCCAGCCGGATCACCTCCGGGGCGACCCAGGTGGGTGCGTGCACGCCGTTGGTGACCGAGGTGATGGGCACCTCGCCGGAGTCGAACCCGGGCCACAGCCCGGCGAACATCTCCCGGCTGACCTGCCCGTGCAGCAGCGACACCCCGTTGGCGCGCTGGGCGAGCCTGAGGCCCATCACGGCCATGTTGAACAGGTTGGGCTCACCGCCCGGGTAGGTCTCCATGCCGAGCTGGAGGATGCGCGGGACCTCGATGCCCGGGAGTTCGGCGTCCGGGCCGAAGTGGCGGGCGACCAGCTCCCGGTCGAAGCGGTCGATGCCGGCCGGGACGGGCGTGTGCGTGGTGAACACGGTCCCCGCGCGCACCGCCTCCAGCGCCGCGTCGAAGTCCAGCCCCCGCTCGCCCAGTTCGGCGATTCGCTCCAGGCCGAGGAAGCCCGCGTGGCCCTCGTTGGTGTGGAACACCTCGGGCTCCGGGTGCCCGGTGAGCCGGCAGTACGTCCGTACCGCCCGGACACCTCCTATGCCGAGCAGCATCTCCTGGAGCAGCCGGTGCTCGCTGCCGCCGCCGTAGAGCCGGTCGGTCACCCCGCGCTCGCCGAGGTCGTTGTCCTCCACGTCCGAGTCGAGCAGCAGCAGCGGGACGCGGCCGACCTGCGCCAGCCAGATCCGGGCGCGCAGCCGCCTGCCGCCGGGCAGGGCGAGGGAGACCTGGGCGGGGGTGCCGTCGGCCTCCTTGAGCTGCGCCACGGGCAGCTCGTTGGGGTCGAGCACCGGGTAGTGCTCCTGCTGCCAGCCGTCCCGGGACAGGGCCTGGCGGAAGTAGCCGTGCCGGTAGAGCAGGCCGACGCCGATCAGCGGGACGCCCAGGTCGCTGGCCGCCTTCAGATGGTCGCCCGCGAGGATGCCGAGGCCACCGGAGTACTGCGGCAGGGCGGCGGTGATGCCGAACTCCGGGGAGAAGTAGGCGACGCCCGCGGGCAGGTCGGCGGCCTGTGACTGGGACTGGTACCAGCGGTCGCCGGTCACGTAGTCGTGCAGGTCGCCGGCGGCCGCGGTCAGCCGGCGCAGGAAGCGGCGGTCCTGGGCCAGCTCGGCGAGCCGCCCGGCCGGCACGCTGCCCAGGAGCCGGACCGGGTCGCCCCCGCAGGCGGCCCAGCGCCCGGGGTCGACGGACTGGAAAAGATCACGGGTTTCCGCATGCCAGGACCAGCGCAGATTGCGCGCCAGGTCACTCAGCGGCCGGAGAGGTTCGGGGAGAACGGGACGGACGGTGAACCGACGGATCGCCTTCACACTCCACCTCGGCGCGTTCGCTCGCTGGTTGGACGCACAGCACTGTGCGTCCCGTCACACAGCACCGTACCGGTGTCCGGCCACCCGTCGCCGGGTGCTGAGCCCACGGACCCCCCATCGGGCCGAATCCCCCCAGGCCGGACACCTCCACAGGCCGATACGACCGAATCCCCCTTGGCCGCGCCGCTGCGGCATCCGGCCCGAGCCCCGGCCCATCCCCGGACGAGACCGGGAGGGGATGGGGAGCACGGACCACGACACGGACGGACGCGCGCACGGCGTCTGCTCCGGGCGGGGGCCCCACGGCGGCGGCCACGGTGAGGAACGAAGGACGCGTCGGCGGCCGACCGAGCCGTGGCCGCGGCCGCGGCCATGGTGTTCTCGGCCGCGCACGACGTCTGCGCCGGGGACGATACGCGACGGCGGTGAGCGGGGCGCGCCGTCGCCTCGCCGGAAGCTACCTGGTGACTCGGGGAGGGGGCGAAGGCCGCATCGGCGGCCGGCCGGACCGTGGCCGCGGCCTACGGCGCACACGTCAGCCACGTCTACGGCAAAGTGCCGAACGGCTACGCCATCCGGACCACGGCGAGACAGGCCGGGCGGCTCGCCGCCATACCCGCGGGCGGCCGGGCGCGCGGTACCTGGCGGACCACCCGAAGGCCGCACCGGCTCAAGTCGAGCGCGTTCTCGTAAGGGACGCCGACGCCGCCCTCGGCAACGTGTCCGGCGCGGGCCCCGGCTCACCGGACAAATCCCTTCCCACGCCGGGGACTTGAGTCGGAGTTCCGCCACCGACTCCCTCCCGCCGGACGGCGTCGGACTTGTGTGCGGGTCTACGGACGAGTAGTTAACAACGCGCCGGATTGCCCACCCGAATAGGGTGGGAAGGCTCCCCCGGTACAGCGCACAGGCATACCCCCGCAGTTCCACCCCCGTTGACGCGGACAGGAGCGGTCATGCCCGCCACACACCATTCGTCAGCACCCCCGGCACGCGGCCGGAGCGGTACAAGGACCGGCAGGTCGGACGGTACGGCCCCGCCGACCGCCCGAGAGAAACCCGCCGCGGCCGAGCCCCCCACCGCCCTCGGCCGCATCCCCGTCCTCGACGTCCGCCCCGTGGTCCAGGGCGGCCGCCGCCCGGCCAAGGCGGTCACCGGTGAGTCGTTCGAGGTCTCGGCCACGGTGTTCCGGGAGGGACACGACGCCGTCGCCGCCAACGTCGTCCTGAGAGACCCCGAGGGCCGCCCCGGCCCCTGGACCCCGATGCGCGAACTGGCCCCCGGCACCGACCGTTGGGGCGCCACCGTCACCGCCGGGCAACCGGGCCTGTGGGCGTACCAGGTGGAGGCGTGGGCGGATCCCCTCGCCACCTGGCGTCACCACGCGCGGATCAAGATCCCGGCCGGGATCGACACGGACCTGGTCCTGGAGGAGGGCGCGCGCCTGCTGGAGCGGGCGGCGGCCGGTGTCCCGAAGGCCGGCGGAGAGCGGGACGTCGTACGCGGCGCGGCGAGCGCCCTGCGGGACGACAACCGGCCGGCCGCCTGGCGCCTCGCGGCGGCGCTGGCGCCGGAGGTGACCGAGGTCCTGGACCGGTATCCGCTGCGTGAACTGGTCACCGCTTCCGATCCGTTGCCGTTGCTGGTGGAGCGGGAGAGGGCCCTGTTCGGCTCGTGGTACGAGTTCTTCCCCCGCTCCGAGGGGACGGCCGAGCAGCCGCATGGCTCCTTTCGTACGGCGGCCCGTCGGTTGGACGCGATCGCGGGTATGGGTTTCGACGTGGTCTACCTCCCGCCGATCCACCCGATCGGGACGACCTTCCGCAAGGGCCGCAACAACACCCTCACGGCCCGTGCGGACGACGTCGGGGTGCCGTGGGCGATCGGCTCTCCGGAAGGTGGCCACGACGCGATCCATCCCGACCTCGGCACGTTGGAGGACTTCGACCACTTCGTGGGCCGGGCGGCGGAGTTGGGCCTTGAGGTGGCGCTGGACTTCGCGTTGCAGTGCTCGCCGGACCACCCGTGGGTGCACAAGCATCCCGAGTGGTTCCACCATCGCCCCGACGGGACGATCGCGTACGCGGAGAACCCGCCGAAGAAGTACCAGGACATCTATCCGGTCGCGTTCGACGCGGACATGGACGGGCTGGTCACCGAGACGGTGCGGATCCTGCGGCACTGGATGGCGCACGGCGTGCGGATCTTCCGCGTCGACAACCCGCACACCAAGCCGGTCCTGTTCTGGGAGCGAGTCATCCGGGAGGTCAACCGCACCGATCCGGACGTGATCTTCCTGGCGGAGGCGTTCACCCGCCCGGCGATGATGCACACGCTCGCCCAGATCGGCTTCCAGCAGTCGTACACGTACTTCACCTGGCGCACCAGCAAGCAGGAACTCACCGAATACCTGACGGAGTTGTCGGGGGACGCGGCGGCCTACATGCGGCCGAACTTCTTCGCCAACACCCCCGACATCCTGCACGCCTACCTCCAGGACGGCGGCCGCCCCGCCTTCGAGGTCCGTGCCGTCCTCGCGGCCACCCTCTCCCCCACCTGGGGCATCTACAGCGGCTACGAACTCTGCGAGAACACGCCCCTCAGGGAGAACTCCGAGGAGTACCTCGACTCGGAGAAGTACCAACTGAGGCCGCGCGCCTGGGCCGCCGCCGAGCGCGAGGGCCGCAGCATCGCGCCCCTCGTCACCCGGCTCAACACCATCCGGCGCCAGAGCCCGGCGCTCCAGCAGTTGCGCGACCTCCACTTCCACCACGCCGACCAGGACTCGGTGATCGCGTACAGCAAGCAGAGCGGTTCGAACACGGTGCTGGTGGTCGCCAACCTCGACCCCCACCACACCCAGGAGGCCACGGTCGCGTTGGACATGCCGCGACTCGGCCTGGACTGGCACGAGTCGGTGCCCGTGCGCGACGAGCTCACCGGCGAGACGTTCCACTGGGGCCGCGCCAACTACGTGCGACTCGAACCGGGTCACCGTCCCGCCCACATCCTCACCATCCTGCGACCGGCCACCCCGCAGATCGGAGGGTCAGCCAAGCGATGATCGTCAACGAGCCCGTCCCGGACACCTTCGAGGACACCCCCGCCAGAGACCGGGACCCGGATTGGTTCAAGCGCGCCGTCTTCTACGAGGTCCTGGTGCGCTCCTTCCAGGACAGCAACGGCGACGGCATCGGCGACCTCAAGGGCATCACGGCCAAACTCGACTACCTCCAGTGGCTCGGCGTCGACTGCCTCTGGCTGCCGCCCTTCTTCAAGTCCCCTCTCAGGGACGGCGGTTACGACGTCTCCGACTACACCTCGGTCCTGCCCGAGTTCGGTGACCTGGCCGACTTCGTCGAGTTCGTGGACGCCGCCCACCAGCGCGGCATGCGCGTCATCATCGACTTCGTCATGAACCACACCAGCGACCAGCACCCGTGGTTCCAGGAGTCGCGCAGGAACCCCGACGGCCCCTACGGCGACTACTACGTCTGGGCCGGCGACGACAAGCAGTACCAGGACGCCCGGATCATCTTCGTCGACACCGAGGCCTCCAACTGGACGTACGACCCCGTGCGCAAGGAGTACTACTGGCATCGCTTCTTCTCCCACCAGCCGGACCTCAACTACGAGAACCCGGCCGTGCAGGAGGAGATGATCTCCGCGCTGAAGTTCTGGCTGGACCTGGGCATCGACGGGTTCCGGCTGGACGCGGTGCCGTACCTGTACCAGCAGGAGGGCACCAACTGCGAGAACCTGCCTGCCACGCACGACTTCCTTAAGCGGGTGCGCAAGGAGATCGACACCCAGTACCCGGACACCGTGCTGCTCGCCGAGGCGAACCAGTGGCCGGAGGACGTCGTCGACTACTTCGGCGACTACCAGTCCGGCGGCGACGAATGCCACATGGCGTTCCACTTCCCCGTCATGCCGAGGATCTTCATGGCGGTGCGCCGTGAGTCGCGCTACCCGGTCTCCGAGATCCTCGCCAAGACGCCCTCGATCCCGTCGGGCTGCCAGTGGGGCATCTTCCTGCGCAACCACGACGAGCTGACCCTGGAGATGGTCACCGACGAGGAACGCGACTACATGTGGGCCGAGTACGCCAAGGACCCCCGCATGCGCGCCAACATCGGCATCCGCCGCCGCCTCGCACCCCTCCTCGACAACGACCGCAACCAGATCGAGCTGTTCACCGCCCTGCTGCTCTCCCTGCCCGGCTCGCCGATCCTCTACTACGGCGACGAGATCGGCATGGGCGACAACATCTGGCTCGGCGACCGCGACGCCGTCCGCACACCCATGCAGTGGACACCCGACCGCAACGCGGGTTTCTCGTCGTCCGATCCGGGGCGGCTGTTCCTGCCGACCATCATGGATCCGGTCTACGGCTTCCAGGTGACGAACGTCGAGGCGTCGATGTCCTCGCCCTCGTCGCTGCTGCACTGGACGCGCCGGATGATCGAGATCCGCAAGCAGAACCCCGCCTTCGGACTGGGCACCTACACCGAGCTCCAGTCGACCAACCCGGCCGTCCTCGCCTTCCTGCGCGAGTACGAGGACGACCTCGTCCTGTGCGTGCACAACTTCTCCCGCTTCGCCCAGCCGACGGAGCTGGACCTGCGGCCCTTCACCGGCCGGCACCCGGTCGAGCTGTTCGGCGGGGTGCGCTTCCCGGCGATCGGTGAACTTCCGTACCTGCTCACCCTGGGAGGCCACGGCTTCTACTGGTTCCGGATCCGCAAGGACGGACCCGTCGCCTCCGTTTAGCCGCGGCCGGTGGGGCGGTTTCCCCCGCCCCACCCGGGGCACCCATCAGTAACCACCCCGATGGCCCCGGGGAAAGGACGTGACGCCATGGCGGAAACTGTCACCCCTTCCGGGACGACAGGTCCCGGGTCCCTCCTCACGTCGCTGGGTCCCCTGCTGCGCGAGTGGCTGCCTAGGCAGCGCTGGTTCGCGGGCAAGGGGCGTCCCGTCGCCGGGTTCTCGCCGGTGGCGGTCACCGAACTCCTGCCGTCCGACGGCCGGTTGGGGCTGCTCCATCTGCTGGTCCGGGTCCATCAGCCGGCCGTGCCCGGCGCCCCGCCCCACCCCGGCGACTGCTACCAGCTCCTCATAGGCGTGCGCGAGGCGCTGCCGCCCCGGCTGGCGCCCGCGCTGATCGGCCACGTACAGGAAGGGCCGCTCGCCGGACGGACGGTGTACGACGCCCTGTACGACCCCCGGCCCGCCGAGGTGCTCCTGGAGGCGCTGCGCTCCCAGGCCCGCATCGGCGGGCTCCGCTTCGAGCGGGACCCGGGCTCGGAGATCCGAGGCGGCCTCATACCGCGACTGATGACCGCCGAGCAGTCCAACTCCTCGGTGGTGTACGGCGACACGTACGTCCTGAAGCTCCTCCGCCGCGTCGTTCCCGGCACCAACCCGGACCTGGAGCTGCCGCTGGCGCTGGCCCGTGCCGGCTGCGCCCGGGTGCCCGCGCCGACGGCGTGGCTGCGGGCGGAGGCGGCGGCCGGGGAGAGTTACGTCCTCGCGGTGCTCCAGCCGTTTCTGCGGGGCGCCACGGACGGCTGGGAGCTGGCGTTGCGCGAGCTGGCCAAGGGTGAGGAGTACGAGAACTTCGGCGCGGAGGCGCGGGCGCTGGGCCGGGCCACCGCCGAGGTCCACACGGCCCTCGCCCGCGCGCTGCCCACGGTCACGCTGGGCCATGGCCCGCTGCGGCAGCTGGTCGACGGCATGACCGAGCGTCTGGCGGCGACCGCGCAGGCGGTGCCCGCGCTGCGTCCGTACGAGCCCGGGCTGCGCTCCGCCTACGCGGCGCTCGCCGACCTCGCCGCCGAGGGCCGCACCTGGACCGCCCAGCGCGTCCACGGCGACCTGCACCTCGGGCAGTGCCTGCGCTCGACTGGGGGCACCTCCCACGCGTTGAGCGGTGGGGGAGGCCACTGGTCGCTGATCGACTTCGAGGGCGAGCCGGCCCGCCCGCTGGCCGAGCGCCGCATGCCGCAGCCGCCGGTGCGGGACATCGCCGGGATGCTCCGCTCCTTCGACTACGCGGCGCACTCGGCGACCCCGCCGGTGCCGGGCTGGGCGGCCGTGTGCCGGGCGGCGTACTGCTCCGGGTACGCCGAGGTCGCCGGCGTCGATCCGCGTAGCGATCCCGTTCTGCTGCGGGCCTGCGAGACCGACAAGGCGGTGTACGAGGTCGCCTACGAGGCCCGCCACCGCCCCGACTGGCTCCCCGTCCCCCTGTCGGCGGTCCGCCGCCTCGCCACGTCCGAGCTCACCTGACTCTCGCCCGGGAGAAAGCCTCCGTGACGTCCAAGAAGACAGCCCCCGTCAAGAAGACAGTCCCCGACCCCAGGAAGTCCGCGTCCGTCAAGAAGTCCGCGTCCGCCGAGCAGAAGCCGCCCAAGGACAGGCCCGCCAAGCCGGGGAGGAAACCGGCGGCCGCGCGGAAGAAGCAGCCGGTGTCCCCCGCCCTCTCGGCGGAGGACCGGGCCCGTCTGCTCGACGGCACCCATCACGACCCGCACACCGTCCTAGGCGCCCATGCGGTGCCCGGCGGCGTCGCCTTCCGCGCCTTCCGTCCGTACGCGCGCTCCGTCACCGTCGTCTCGGGCGACCTGCGGGCCGAACTGCACGACGACGGCGCGGGGTTCTTCTCCGGTCTGCTGCCGCTGCGCGAGGTCCCGGAGTACCGGCTGCTGGTCGCGTACGAGGGAGAGGTCCAGGAGACCGAGGACGCCTACCGCTTCGTGCCCACGCTCGGCGAGCTCGATCTGCACCTGATCGGCGAGGGCCGGCACGAGCGGCTGTGGGAGGCGCTCGGCGCGCACCCCACGACCCACCAGGGCGTGCCCGGCACCCGGTTCGCGGTGTGGGCGCCGGACGCGCGCGGCGTGCGGCTGGCCGGCGGCTTCAACTTCTGGGACGGCACCGGGTACCCGATGCGCTCGCTGGGCTCCTCCGGTGTCTGGGAGCTGTTCGTGCCGGGGATCGGCGAGGGCGAGCTGTACAAGTTCGACATCACCCGCCCGGACGGCTCCCACACCCTGCGGGCCGATCCGCTGGCCCGCCGCACCGAGACGCCTCCGGCCACCTCGTCGGTGGTGACGGCCTCGCACCACGAGTGGGGCGACGCCGAGTGGCTGGCGCACCGCGCGGACATCCCCGTGCACGAGGCGCCGTTCTCGGTGTACGAGGTCCACCTCGCCTCCTGGCGCCCGGGGCTCACCTACCGCCAGCTCGCCGACCAACTGCCGCGTTACGTGGGCGACTTGGGCTTCACGCACGTGGAGTTCATGCCGGTCGCCGAGCACCCCTTCGGCGGCTCCTGGGGCTACCAGGTCACCGGCTTCTACGCGCCGACCGCCCGCCTCGGCACCCCCGACGACTTCAAGTACCTGATCGACGCCCTCCACCGGGCGGGCATCGGCGTCATCATGGACTGGGTCCCGGCCCATTTCCCGCGTGACGAGTGGGCGCTCGCGGAGTTCGACGGGCGCCCGCTGTACGAGCACCAGGACCCCCTGCGCGCCGCCCACCCCGACTGGGGCACCCTCGAGTTCGACCTCGGCCGGCGCGAGGTGCGCAACTTCCTGGTGGCGAACGCCGTGTACTGGTGCGAGGAGTTCCACATCGACGGACTGCGCGTGGACGCCGTCGCCTCGATGCTCTACCTCGACTACTCGCGCGAGCCCGGCCAGTGGATCCCGAACGAGCAGGGCGGCCGGGAGAACCTGGACGCGGTGGCCTTCCTCCAGGAGATGAACGCCACCGTCTACCGGCTCTGTCCGGGCGTCGTCACGATCGCCGAGGAGTCGACGTCCTGGGACGGCGTCACGCGCCCCACGCACCACCGCGGCCCGAGCGGCTTCGGCGGCCTCGGCTTCGGGCTGAAGTGGAACATGGGCTGGATGAACGACTCGCTGGAGTACCTGCGGCACGAGCCGGTGCACCGCGCCTACCACCACCACGAGATGACGTTCTCGATGGTGTACGCGTACAGCGAGAACTACGTGCTGCCGCTCTCCCACGACGAGGTTGTGCACGGCAAGCACTCCCTGGTGTCGAAGATGCCCGGCGACTGGTGGCAGCGGCGCGCCACGCTTCGCGCCTACCTGGGCTTCATGTGGGCCCACCCGGGCAAGCAACTCCTCTTCATGGGGCAGGAGTTCGCCCAGGGCGCCGAGTGGTCCGAGGCACACGGCCCCGACTGGTGGCTGCTCGACCCCGCGTACGGGGCCGAGGCGGACCACCGCGGCGTGCGCGACCTGGTCCGCGACCTCAACTCCGTGTACCGGCGCACCCCGGCCCTGTGGCAGCGCGACACCGACCCGTCCGGCTTCCAGTGGGTCGTCGGCGACGCGGCCGAGGACGACGTCCTCGCCTTCCTGCGCCTCGACGCCGAAGGCAACCCGCTCCTCGCGGTCTCGAACTTCTCCCCCGTCGTACGCCACGACTACCGCCTGGGCGTTCCGGACGACATCCCCGCCTGGTCGGAGGTCCTCAACACCGACGCGGCGCACTACGGCGGCGGCGACATCGTCCACCCGCACCCGGTCAAGACCGAACCGCAGGGCTGGCACGGCCGCGCGGCGAGCGTCCGCCTGACGCTGCCGCCGCTGGCGACGGTGTGGCTGCGGCCGGCCTGAGCCGGGCGGCCGGAGGCCCGGGACACGACGTCCCGGGCCTCCACCGTCACACCGTGTCGGCCAGACCCTGAGGCAGCGCGCCGGCGCACAGCACGCCGAGCCGCTGCGTGGCCCGGGTCAGCGCGACGTACAGATCACTCGTGCCGTAGTCGCCCGGCTCGACCACCAGGACCGAGTCGAACTCCAGCCCCTTGGCCTGGCGCGGGTCGAGCAGGACGACGGTGCGGGTGAGGTCGGGGGCGGCGCCCGCCGTCACGCCGTCGAGCCGGGCGGCCAGCGCCCGGTGCAGCTCGCGCGGGGCGATCACCGCCAACCGGCCCTCTTCGGGGGTCAGTTCGGCGACGGCCTTCTCGACCGCGCCGGGCAGGTCCTCGGTGACCTGCCGCACCCAGGGACGTACGCCCGTGGAGCGCACCGAGCTCGGCGGCTCGAAGTCCGGGTCCCCGGCGCGGACCACGGCCGCGGCCAGGTCCATGATCTCGGACGGGGTGCGGTAGTTGACACCGAGGCGGGTGTGCTCCCAGCGGTCCTCGACGTACGGGTCCAGGATGCCCGCCCAGGAGCCGACGCCCGCCGCCTCGGCGGTCTGGGCCGGGTCACCGACCAGGGTCATCGAGCGGGTCGGGCTGCGCCGCATGAGCAGCCGCCAGGCCATCGGCGACAGCTCCTGCGCCTCGTCGACGATGATGTGCCCGAAGGCCCAGGTGCGGTCGGCGGCCGCGCGCTCGGCTGCGCTGCGGAAGTCCTCCTCCTCGTGGCGCTCGGCGAAGCGCTCGGCGTCGATGATGTCGTGCGCGGACAGGACCTCGGAGGCATCCGGGTCACTGTCTTCCTTGTCGTCGAACTCGTACGTCCGCGAGGCGTACGACACGTCGAGCACGCCCTGCGCGTAGGCGATCTGCGTCTCCCGCTCGCGCTCGGCGCGCGCCCGGGCCGTCCGCTCGTCCACGCCGAGCAGTTCGGCGGCCTCGTCCAGGAGCGGTACGTCGGAGACGGTCCACTCGCGGGTGACCGGGCGACGGACGGCGGCCGCGTCCGCGTCGCCGAGGTACCCCTCGGGGTCGGCCAGGAGGTCGGCGACCACCCGCTGCGGGCTGAGCACCGGCCACAACTGGTCGATGGCGGCCCAGACGTCGGGATTCTCGGCCAGCTCGTCGCGGATCTGGGTGATGTCGCTGGGGTCGAGCAGGTTCGAGCCGTCGTACGGGTCGGTGCCGATGCGCTCGGCGACCAGGTCGGTGAGGGTGTTGAGGATGTGCCCCTCGAAGTGCTCGCGGGCCGCGTTGTGCGGCAGCTTCGCCGCGCGGGTGCGCTCGCGGGCGACGCTCACCAGACCGTCGTCGAGCAGGAGGGTCTCGCGGTCGTGCTCGATGGCGATGACCGGGTCGGGCAGCGCCTGCCGGTCGCGGACGACGGCGGCGAGGACGTCGGCCATGTCGGCGCGGCCCTTCACGGCGGCCGCCTCCGGAGTGTCCTGAGCAGTCGCCCGCACCCCCGGGAACAGCTCGCCGACCGTCGACAGCAGTACGCCCGTCTCGCCGAGCGAGGGCAGCACCTCGCCGATGTAGCCGAGGAACGCGGGGTTGGGGCCGACGATCAGGACGGCGCGGCGGGCGAGCAGCTCCCGGTGCTCGTAGAGCAGGTACGCGGCACGGTGCAGGGCGACGGCGGTCTTGCCGGTGCCGGGGCCGCCCTCGACGACGAGCACCCCGCGGTGCGGCGCGCGGATGATCTCGTCCTGCTCGGCCTGGATGGTCTGCACGATGTCGCTCATCCGGCCGGTGCGCGCGGAGTTGAGCGCGGCGAGCAGCACGGCGTCGCCGGTCGGGTCCTCGTGGCCGGTCCGCTCCTGGTCGCCGAGGTCGAGGATCTCGTCGTGCAGGGAGGTCACGGTGCGGCCGCTGGTGGCGATGTGCCGGCGCCGGCGCAACCCCATCGGGGTGTGACCGGTGGCGAGGTAGAAAGGCCGGGCGACGTCGGCACGCCAGTCGATGAGCATCGGAGTGCGCTCGGCGTCGTCGCGGCGCAGACCGATACGGCCGATGTGGTGGGCGGCGCCGGAGGTCAGGTCGATCCGGCCGAAGCAGAGCGAACCGTCCACGGCGTTGAGCGCGGCGAGCAGCCCCGAGCGTTCGGCGACCGCGATGTCCCGCTCCAGCCGGGCCTGCATGGGCTTGTCACCCTGGGCGAGCGCGTCCGCGACCGCCGCCTCGGTGTCGCCGCGCAGCGCGTCCACACGCGCGTACAGTCCGTCGATGAATTCCTGTTCCTGCCGCAATTCAACGTCCGGAAATTCGGTGTTTGACAATTCCACTCCCGCCCGGATATACTCTGCTCATCGAACTTCTTCGTGACCTCATTCATTCGAAGTCGCGAATCATCGAATATACGCAAAGAAATCCCCCGAGCGCAATTGCCCGGGGGATTTCTTTGGTTTCGGCGGCCTTCGGATCAGGTCTCGGGGCAGGGCCTCAGAGGAGGTCGGACAGCTCCTCCAACAGGCGCCGCTTGGGGCGCGCCCCGACCATCGACCGCACCGGCTCCCCGTCGCGGAACACCATCAGCGTGGGCGTCGACAGCACGCCGTACGCCACGGTGGTCCCCGGATTGCGGTCGACGTCCAGCTGTACGACCTTCAGCCGGTCGCCCTCCTCGAAGGCGAGGTCCTTCAGCACCGGCGCCAGTTGCCGGCACGGCCCGCACCAGTCTGCCGTGAACTGCACCAGCACCGGCAGTTCGGAGCCGATCACCTCCGCCTCGAAGTCCGCGTCCGTCACCTCGGCCAGCCCGCTCACCACGGTCATCCTGCCTGCCCTCCCAGTTCGCATACGGGTTCCGGACCCCCCGGAACCAGCGCCTCGGCGGCCAGCTCGTCGCGCGCGCTCTCGGCCCGCCGGAGCTGCCCGGCGACTTTCTCGCGCACCGCCCGCAGCTCCCCGATGAGCGCGTCGAGCTCGTCCAGCTTGCGCCGGTAGACCGCGAGCGAGGCGGGACAGGAGTCGCCCTCCGGGTGTCCGGCCCGCAGGCATTCGACGAAGGGCCGGGTCTCCTCCAGCTCGAACCCGAAGTCCTGCAGCGTCCGGATCTGCGCGAGCAACTCCAGGTCCCGCTCGTCGTACGCCCGGTGCCCGTTGCCGTCGCGCCGCGCGGGCAGCAGCCCCCGCGCCTCGTAGTACCTGAGGGTGCGCGTGGTGGTCCTGGCCCGCGCGGCCAGTTCGCCGATTCGCATGTCTGTGACGGTAGGGGTTGACGCCGACGTCAGGGCAAGGGGTCGCGCTCCGCTTGGGTCGCGGATCTTTGCCCACCCAACCACCCGACTCGGTCGGCTGAAAGGTGCCCCCCTGGGGCTCCGCCCCAGACCGCGACGGGGACTGCGCCCCCTGCACCCCTGGCCGGGGGCCGGTCACCCCTCGGGTGCCGGGCCCCCTTGGCCCCCCGCTCCCCCGCGGGGCGACCCGCAGCCTCAGCTCGCCTTACTGTCCGCGAGTTCCTCCTGTTCCCCCTTTTCCTCCTGCTCAGCCTCAGTCGGCTGCTCTGCCTCGGTCGACTGCTCCACCTCGACCGGCTTCTCCTCCGCGGCCGACTTCGCTTCTCCGGCCGACATCCCCTCGACCTCAGCCGACTTCTCCCCGGCCTCAGCCGACGCCTCCCCGGCCTCAGCCGACGCCTCCCCGGCGACCGGCGTTCCCGCCGCCGGAGTCGGCGGCTTCGCCGCGGTCCGGTTGCGGCGTGGGAGCAGCAGGATCACCACGAGCGTGCCGAGGCCCAGGATGGCCGCGCCGATGAGGCTGGTGTGGGCCACCGCGTCGGCGAACGAGGAGCCGACGGCGTCCGTCATCTGGCGGGCGCCGGCCGCGAGTGCCTGGGCCTGTGCCTTCAACTGGGCGGCCTGGTGGGGGTCGGTCGTGTGGGCGGCCTGCGCCGCGAGCCGGTGTGCCTTGTCGGCGATGCCCTGGGCGACGGCGTAGCCGGCGCCGACCGAGTCCTGGGCGGTGGACAGGGCGTCGGAGGGCAGCTTGCTGCCCCGGGTGGCGTCCGCGAGGTGGTGGTCGTACGACGTCGACAGGAGCGAGCCGAGGATCGCGATGCCGAGGGAGCCGCCGAGTTCCAGCGAGGTGTCGTTCACGGCGCCGCCGACGCCCAGCTGGGACTCCGGGAACGCGCCCATGATCGCGTCCGTGCAGGGCGAGAGCGCGAGGCCGATGGCCAGGCCGAGGACGATGAGCGGGGGCACGAAGTCGCCGTACGTCGACGCGGCGTCCACCCGGGTCAGCAGGGCGAGGGCGGTCGTGCCGCCGACCATGCCCGCGCCGACCGTCCACTTCATACCGATGCGCGGGGTCAGGAAGCCGGTGACCGCCGAGCCGACGAAGACGGCGCCGGCCAGCGGCAGCATGCGGACACCGGTCTCCAGGGCGTCGTAGCGCAGCACGAACTGGAGGTGCTGGGTGAGGTAGTAGAAGGCGCCGAAGACGGCGAGGAAGAAGAGGGCGACGGCGAGGTTGGAGCCCGCGAACCGGCGGTCGGCGAAGCGGCGGACGTCGAGGACGGGGTGCGGGTGGCGCAGCTCCCACAGGACGAAGGCGATCAGCCCGGCGCCCGCGACGACGGCGGCGGTGACGGCCTTGGTGCCCCAGCCGAAGTGCGGGCCCTCGATGATCATGTAGATCAGCGAGCCGGTCCACAGCACGGACAGCAGACCGCCGACGTAGTCGATCCTCGCGCGGGTGCCGTCCGGGCCGGCGGCCGCCTTGGACGGCGGAACCAGGACCAGGGCACCCACGATCGCGACGGCGGCGATGGGCACGTTGATCAGGAAGGTCGACGACCATCCGTGGTCGCGCAGCAGGGCGCCCGCGACCACCGGTCCGGCCGCGATGGCGAGGCCGGCCGTGGCGGTCCACAGGGTGATGGCCCGGGTGCGTTCGGCGCGCGGGAAGGTCGCGGCGAGCAGGGAGAGCGTGGCGGGCATGATGAGCGCCGCGCCGACGCCCATGACGGCACGGGCCGCGATGACGGTCGTGGCGCTGTCCGCGAGGTAGCCGAAGACGGCCCCGCCTCCGAAGACGGCGAGCCCGAGGACGAGCGCGCCCCGGCGGCTGCGGCGGTCGCCGATCACGCCGAGCAGCAGCATCAGCGCGGCGTACGGGACGGTGTAGCCGTCGATCACCCACTGGAGGTCGGCGCTGGAGAGGTCCAGGTCCCGGATCATGTCGGGCGCCGCGACCGTGAGGGCCGTGTTGGCCATCACGATGATCAGCAGGCTCAGACAGAGCACGAGGAGCGCCCACCAGCGCCGCGCGTAGGGGCGCTCCATCCGTTCGACGGGTTCGTTCATGACGAGTCGCATGGGCAGAAGTCGCCTTCCTCGCAGGCGCACCACGAGCCCTGACGGGTGCACCACGACCAGATTTGCACAGTGGAGTGCAATTGCACAACGCTGTGCAATGTACGCCGTTGCACATTGATGTGCAAGTCGAGGGAAGGCAGAATGGCCGCCATGACCACGGGTAACACCACGCGCGCCGACGCGAACCGCCGCCGCATCCTCGACGTCGCGCTCGCGGAGCTGCTGCGCGACCCCGACGCCTCCATGGACCAGATCGCCCGCGCCGCGGGGGTCGTACGCCGCACGGTGTACGGGCACTTCCCCAGCCGCGAGGCGCTGATCAGCACGCTCCTCGACGAGGCGGTGGACTCGGTGATGGCCGCGAAGGCGGCGGGCCACGAAGGAGTCGAGGATGATCCGGCGACGGCGGTGGCCCGCTCGGTGCTCACCGTCTGGGAGATCGCCGACCGCTACCGGCTGCTGATCGCGCTCGCCCAGCGCACGGTCACCCCGCAGGGCATCCGCGAACGCCTCACGCCCGTGCGGGAGTCCAGCGCCGCGCTGCTCCAACAGGGCCTCGACGCGGGCCTGTTCCACTCCACGCTGCCGGCGCCGGTGCTGGCGTACGTCCATGAGCAGATGCTGTTCGCGCTGATGGAGGCGGTGAACGACGGGCAGCTGGCAGCAGAGGAGGCGGGCCGCTCCGCCGCGATCACCGTCCTGATCGCGGCGGGCATGCCCGCCTCACAGGCCACCGAACTGGTGGCGAAGCTGAGCGCCTGAGCGCTCGGGGGGCGAACCCCGGGTCGGCGTACGGACCCGGGGTTCGTACGTCGTCAGGCCGTGGCCGGCTCCCTCTCGCCGTCGCCGCGCTGCTCGGGCAGCCCGGAGTCCGCGTCGGCCCCGCTCTCGTCCCCGTCCTCGTCCAGCAGCGTCGTCTCGTCGAACGGCAGTTCACCGGCGAGGACGCGCTGGACGCGGTCCTTGTCGATCTCCTTGGTCCAGGTACCGATCAGGACGGTGGCGACGGAGTTACCCGCGAAGTTCGTCAGGGCGCGGGCCTCGCTCATGAAGCGGTCGATGCCGACGATCAGGCCGACGCCGTCGACCAGCGCGGGCTTGTGCGACTGCAGGCCGCCGGCCAGCGTCGCCAGACCGGCGCCGCTGACGCCCGCCGCGCCCTTCGAGGCGAGCAGCAGGAACAGCAGGAGCGGGATCTGCTCGCCGATGGACATCGGGGTGCCCAGGGCGTCGGCGATGTAGAGGGACGCCATGGTCATGTAGATCATGGTGCCGTCGAGGTTGAAGGAGTAGCCGGTCGGGACGGTGATACCGACCACCGGCTTGCTCACGCCCAGGTGCTCCATCTTCGCGATGAGCCGCGGCAGCGCGGACTCGGAGGAGGAGGTGGACAGGATGAGCAGGAACTCCCGGGCCAGGTACTTCAGCAGGGAGAAGATGTTCAGCCCGGTGACGATCCGCAGCAGCGCGCCGAGCACGACGAAGACGAACAGGAAGCACGTCACGTAGAAGCCGAGCATCAGCACGGCGAGGCTCTTCAGCGCGTCCAGGCCGGCGGATCCGACCACGGCCGCGATGGCCCCGAAGGCGCCGATCGGCGCGGCCCACATCACCATGGCGAGGATGCGGAAGACGAGCCGCTGGATGTGCTCGACGCCGCGCAGGATCGGCCGGCCCGCCGGGCCCATGGCCTGGAGCGCGAAACCGGCCAGCAGCGCGATGAGCAGGGTCTGGAGGACCTGGCCCTCGGTGAAGGCGGAGACGAAGGTCACCGGGATGATCGACAGCACGAAGTCGACCGGCGGCAGCGCGTCGGGCGCGACCTGGGCGTGGCCGGTCTGCTTGAGCGCGGCGGTCAGGTGCAGTCCGTCGCCGGGGTGCAGGACGTTGCCGACGACGAGGCCGATGGCGAGCGCGACGAACGACATCACGAGGAAGTAGCCGAGCGCGATGCCGCCGACGGCGCCGACCTTGGCGGCCTTGCGGACCGAGCCGATGCCGAGCACGATCGTGCAGAAGATGATCGGCGAGATCATCATCTTGATCAGGTTCACGAAGCCCGTGCCCAGCGGCTTGAGCTCGACCCCGGCCTCGGGCCAGATGAGCCCCACGGCGATGCCGAGCGCCACTGCCGCGATGACGGCGATGTACAGGTAATGAGTGCGGTCCCGCTTCCCAGCGGGTGCGGCAGGTGCCGTATCGGGGGTTGTGGCGGCCACGGCTGCCCTCCTTGACGTCGTCGTCGGCATCACCGGCGTGCGGCTCACGTCCGGGGTGGGGGAATGCCGTGACTATCTCCTGCTGTGTGCGGGCGGTCACCCTTCCGTTCATTGAGTTCACGTGCCGTGCGGCCTCCCGGTTCGGACGCGCCGGCACCCCCGGTGGGGCCGGGGTGCCGAACGGATCCGCGTGGTACGGGAGTTGGCATGGGAGTTGTGTGCCGCCCCTCCGGCCTGCGTCAACTCCCGAGCCGTTCCCGGTCCCCCATCACCACCACAGGGTGATCGACGGGATCGAGGGTGCGCAGCAGGGTCTTCATCCCGGGCTCCGGGAGGGAGACGCAGCCGGACGTGCCCGCTCCGTGGTCCAGGTGCAGCCAGATGCCGCCGCCCTTCTCCACGCCGTCGGGCCGGGACCAGTCGTAGGGCGGGGCGCCCTTGAGGCGGTTGTAGTCGATGGCGATGACGTAGTCGAAGGCGTGGGCGAAGGCCGCGTCCTGGCCCTTCCCGTCCTCCTCGTCCTCTCCGTACGCCTCGTACTCCCGGTCCGCCTGGCCCAGGGTGGCGGTGAAGGCGTTGTCGTCGTACCAGTACGGCAACCGGCTGCCGGGGCTTCTCAGGGCGCCCCCTGCGTCGGTGAGGGTGAACACGCCGACGGGACTGCGTTCGTCGTCCAGGCGATGGTCCGTGGTCCAGCCCATCCGGCCGTTGTGGGCAGGCCAGCTGCCGGTCCGTTCCCAGGCCGTTCCGTGCTGCTCGTAGAGCGCGACGAGGCTGTCGGCCGAGTTCCGGCCCTCCCCGTAGACGACCACCACCTGCCGGGTGCCGGACGGCACCCGCTGCCACATCCGCTCCCCCACGCCCGGAAGGGGCGCGTCCTGCGTGGCGGACGCGGGGTTGTTGGTGCCCGGCGCACCGGCGGGGCTGGTACGCACGCCCGTGACCCCGCAAGCCGTCATCGTCGCCAGCAGAACGCCGCAGGCGACGGCCACGGATACGAAATGCCGCGCACCGCCACACCGCATCGACCGGAGCGAGGACAGGGTGACCGTGGATGTCCGCATGATCAGGATCCTGCGCCGCACCGAACAGGCCCCGCATCCGGACACGGGCATCCGGTCTAAGAACTCCTATCGGAATGCTCAGGAGTCGATCTCCCAGTGGAGAGCGCCAGTCTGAGCGGATGCCTCCAGGATCTTCACGAGTGCTGCTGTCGGATCCGTGCCCGGCGGGAGGTCCACCGCGAGGTAGGTCCCCTGGAGCCATTCGTGGGGCAAGCCGGCCTCAATGGTGCTGTCGTGCAGGAGTTCGTGCAGCTGGTCCCGATCTGGGTGGTCGATGACGAGAGCGACCCGGAGGGTCCGGTGGCCGGATTTCTCCAGCACGGCGGTTACGAGGTGGTTGCTGTCTATGGCCACCACGTCGCGGTAGCAGATGCCGTAGGTGAAGAAGGGCAGACACGCCACCTCGAACCGGTCAGGCGCGAGCTGCTGGGTCCAAAGCTGCTCGCGCCAGCCGTCCTCCCGATCCGACAGATCAGCGTGGATCATGTAGTTGCTGGGACCTCGGCCGATCGGGTCCTCGTGCGTGATGATGGTGATGGTGTGCCTCCTGGAGCCGGATCCCGACCTCGAGATCCTGCACCAGCCGCCTCGGCCGGAACCAGGCGGGGCGAGTTCAGGCGTCGCCAACAGATGAGAGCGCATCCGAGGGTGAGGAATGCCTCGTGGATGTCGTCGCGGATCTCCCAGCGGATCCGCAGGCGGCGGAACCAGTGCAGGTGGGCAAACGCGCGCTCCACGACCCAGCGTTGGGTGCCGAGCCCGGAGCCATGTTCGGTGCCCCGGCGGGCGATCAGCGGCTTCACGCCGAGATCCCAGACCAGGCGACGGTACTTGTCATGGTCGTAACCGCGGTCGGCCAGCAGCACGTCCGGGCGGCGTCGGGGTCGACCGCGCTTGCCCCGCACCGGCGGCACGGTTTGGAGGAGCGGGATCAGCTGGGTGACGTCGTTGCGGTTACCGCCGGTCAAGGTGGCAGCGAGCGGGATGCCGGTAGCGTCGGTGATCAGGTGATGCTTGCTGCCCGTCCTGCCCCGGTCAACAGGGCTTCGTCCCGTCTTCGAGCCCCCTTTAGCGCTCGGATGTGGGAGCCGTCGACGGCCGCCCGGGAGAAGTCCAGGACGTTGGCGCTGCGGAGCTTGGCAAGGAGGACCTCATGCAGCCGGGGCCACACCCCGGCCTCAGTCCACTCGGCCAGCCGCCGCCAGCAGGTCATGCCCGAGCCGAAGCCGAGCTCCTGTGGCAGATGTTCCCAGGCGATCCCGGTGTGCAGGACGAACAGGATGCCCTGGAACACCAACCGGTCCGGATGCCGCTTGCGCCCAGGATGATGGGCCCGACGCTCTACCTTCGGCAACAGCGGCTCCACCACCGCCCACAACTCGTCGTCAACTTCCCACGGCTTCGGCCGAGCCACCCCGCACCCCCAGATCGCTGATCCCGGAGTGATCCAACCATCTCGAAGATCATTTCGTTAGGAGTTCTAAGAGCGCCGGGGCCGCGTGCCGGGGCGGGCAGGCCGAGCCATCCGGTCGCAGGCGGGCCGGAGCTCGTACCCGCCCAGGGGGCGATGAGTCCCCGCTCGCCCGCCGGGAGGCACACTGTCGGGATGCGCTTTCCCGTCGTCCCCCGGCCGCGCAGCCTGGCCGGGCAGTTGTTCGCCATGCAGGCCGTGCTGATAGCGGTCGTCGTCGCGGGGTACGCGCTGTTCGCCTACGCCGGCAACCGCGGCCACGCCGAGGAGGCGGCCGGGCGCCAGGCCATGGCGGTCGCCCGCGCCGTCGCGGACGCCCCCTCCGTACGGACCGCGCTGCGCGGCCCCGACCCCACGGCGCGCCTCCAGCCGTACGCCCTCCAGGTCACCCGCGACACCGGCGTCGACTTCGTCACGATCATGACCCCGGAGGGGATCCGCTGGACCCACCCCGACCCGGACGAGATAGGCAGGCGCTTCCTGGGCCACATCGAGCCGGCCCGAAGCGGCCACGCCTTCACCGAGACCTTCACCGGCACGCTCGGCGCGTCGGTCCGCGCGGTGGCCCCGGTCGAGGAGCACGGCCGCGTCGTCGGACTGGTGAGCGCGGGCATCCGCGTCGAGGCGATCAGCCGCCGGGTCCAGGACCAGCTCACGGCCCTGCTCGGCGTCGCCGGGGGCGCCCTGCTGCTGGGCGCGGTCGGTACGTACGTCATCAACGCCCGGCTGCGCCGCCACACCCACGGCATGAACGCCACCGAGCTCAGCCGCGTCCACGACTACCACCAGGCCACGCTGCACGCGGTGCGCGAGGGGCTGCTGATGCTGGACGGGCAGTACCGGGTGGCGCTCGTCAACGACGGCGGCCGGGAGCTGCTCGGCGTGGGCCCCGAGGAGGACGTGGTGGGCCGGTCGGTGGCGGAACTGGCGCTGCCCGCCCCGCTGACGGGGGCGCTGCTGTCCGCCGAGCCGCGGGTGGACGAGGTGCATCTGACGGCGGACCGGGTACTGATGGTCAACACCTCCCCGGTGTCGGGCGGCGAGCGCCGAGGAACCGTCGTCACGCTCCGGGACGTCACTCAACTCCAGTCCCTGATGGGCGAACTGGACTCCGAGCGCGGCTTCACCGAGGCGCTGCGCTCCCAGGCGCACGAGGCGGCGAACCGGCTCCACACGGTCGTGTCCCTCATCGAACTCGGCCGCGTGGACGAGGCGGTGGACTTCGCGACCGCCGAACTGGAGCTGGCGCAGGCGCTGACCGACCAGGTGGTGGCGGCGGTCGGCGAACCGGTGCTGGCCGCCCTGCTGCTGGGCAAGACGGCCCAGGCCCACGAACGGGGCGTCGCGCTCGTGGTGTCGCCCGACACCCGCCTCGACGACGGCCTGCTCCCCGAGACCCTGTCGGCGCGCGACCTGGTGACGGTCCTGGGAAACCTGATCGACAACGCCGTGGACGCGGCGCAGGGAAGCGCGGGCGCCCGGGTGACGGTGACGGCGTACACGCGCAACTCCGACGACCCCGCGGGGGCCGAGCTGCTGCTGCGCGTGGCGGACACGGGCACGGGCCTGGATCCCGCGCACGCCGGTCTGGTATTCCAGCGGGGGTTCTCGACCAAGCCGGCCGGACCCGGCGGCCGCGGCCTCGGACTCGCCCTGGTACGCCAGGCGGTCACCCGGCTCGAGGGCTCGCTGACGGTGGCGAAGGCCGAGGAGGGCGGCGCGGTGTTCGAGGTACGGCTGCCGTGGGAGACGGCGGGACGCGCACTGGCGCGGGGTGCCGTATGACGGACGCACCACCCATCCGCGTCCTCGTCGTCGAGGACGACCCCGTGGCGGCGGACGCCCATGTCATGTACGTCGGCCGGGTCCCGGGCTTCGTGGCGGTCGGCACGGCGCACACGGGCGCGGAGGCCCGCCGCCTGCTGGACCGCACGCCGGTCGACCTGCTCCTCCTCGACCTCCACCTCCCGGACGTCCACGGCCTGCAGTTCGCCCGCTCGCTCCGCGCGGCCGGCCATCTCGCGGACGTCATCGCGGTGACCTCGGCCCGCGACCTGACGGTGGTCCGCGAGGGGGTGTCCCTCGGGGTCGTCCAGTACGTCCTGAAGCCCTTCACCTTCGCGACCCTGCGCGACCGGCTGATGCGCTACGCCGAGTTCCGCACGGCGGCCGGCGAGGCGAGCGGCCAGGCCGACGTCGACCGCGCCCTGGCCGCCCTGCGCGCCCCCGGCCCCGCCGCCCTCCCCAAGGGCCTCAGCGCCCCCACCCTGGAACGCGTCACCGCGGCTCTCCGCGACCACCCGGCCGGCCTCACCGCCACCGGCATCGCCGAAGCGGTCGGCATCTCCCGCATCACGGCCCGCCGCTACCTGGAACACCTGGTCCACACCGGTCGAGCAGCCCGCAGCCCCCAGTACGGGACGGTGGGGCGACCGGAGTTGCAGTATCGGTGGGGGGCGGGGCAGTGAGACGGGTTGCGGCGCCTGACGCAGGATCATCGCCACGCCTTCCCCCTGTGGTCATCCGCGCAGGAAGTACAGGACGGTTGTGGTCACGGCGGTGACCAGGATGACGCCCCTCAGCAGTTGGGCAGAGAGATGTCGGGCGACGTGGGCACCCGCGAAGCCACCGGCCACGGCGCCTACCAGCATGGCGGCAAGGAGGAGCGGTACGTCCAGTGCGTCCGAGGCGACAAGGAACAGCGCGGTGGCGCTGAGATAGATGGCCGCCATCTGCGCGATCCGCATCGGGTTGCCGGCTGCAGCATCGAGGTCGAGGCCGATGCCCCACAGGGCCAACATCATGATGCCTACGGCACCGCCGAAGTATCCGCCGTACACGGCGAGGAGGAACTGGCCGATCAGAACGGCTTGGGACCTCATGCCGAACGAGCGCCCCAGTGCGGTGCTCATCGCCCTGGAGAGGCGGTGTCCGAAGGCGAGAATCGCCGTGGCGAAGGCGAGCAGCCACGGTGCCGCGGCATCAAACGATGCTGCTGGGAGCACCAGCAGCAGAGCAGCGCCGACTCCGCCGCCCAGGACACTTGTCGCCGTCAGCGCCTTCGTGGATATCGCCCCGACCGGGGTGAGTTCCCGTCGGTAGACCCACGTACTCGCTACCGCTCCGGGCACGAGGGCAATCCGCGACAACGCGTTCGCCGTCACCGGTGACAGGCCGAACGCGGCCAGAGCGGGCAGCGCCACGAACGTGCCTCCACCACCGATGGCGTTCAGGGCTCCGGCGGCGACTCCCGCCAGCAGGACAAGCAATATCTCGGACACACGCCGAGCATCGCCCTGTGAACGGTGAGCCCACAATGCGTAATCGCCTTACTCAGCCTAAGGCTGGAACTTAGGCTGAGGCGGTGCGCTACGACTTGGACGACCTGCGGCTCTTCCTCCACATCGTGGCTGAAGGATCGATCACGGCGGGCGCTCACCGGATGCGTCTGAGCCTGCCTTCAGCCAGTGCCAGGATCCGATCACTGGAACGCCACGCCGGTGTGGCCCTCCTGATCCGAGGCCGACGGGGCGTGCGGCCCACACCGGCGGGGATGACCTTGGCCCGCCATGCGCGCGACGTCATCGCCCAGACCGTACGGCTCGAAAGCGCCGTCGCGAGTTATACCCGCTCCCCGACCGCTCCGCTCACCCTGCTGGGCGGCGGCTCCGCTATGCATCGGCTCGTGCCGCAGGCCCTGATCTCGTTCCTCCGCGCCCACCCGGATGTCGATGTCAGGGTCTTCGAAAGCCGCACCCCTCAGACCGTGCGAATGCTCACTGACGGCGAGGCGGACCTGGGAGTCGTCCTAGACGACGAGGCCCGCGACTGCGGCCTGCGCATGGAACCTCTTGGCGACGACTCCCTCGTCGTCATCGGCCAGGCCGGAGGGATCCTGTCCGGACGGACCGCGCTGGCCTACCACGAGGTCGCCGAGCACCCTCTCGTTGGACTCAACGCCGGTTCTTCACTGCGACGTTGGATCGAGAAGCGCCTCGGGCCTCACGCCCCCGCAGTGCGCTATCGCACCACCGTTGCCAACCTCCACGTCCTCGTGGCCCTCGCCGCCGCCGGCATCGGGCTCGCCGTCGTACCGCGCCGCGCCGTCGACTCCCGCCAGCCACTCGACGTGTGCGAACTGGGGGATTCCTGGGCCCGCCGCCACCATTTGCTGGCCTGGGGCGTCAGGGACCGTGTCTCGTCACCGGCCACGGCCGTGCTCGCTGAACACCTGCGCCACACTGCGCTTTGCGAACCCACTGCCCTCAACGGCCACGAACGCCACGTCGGTCAGTGCCCCTCCTTCGACGACTGACCATGCACCGGACACGGCCGGGCGGGGGAACCCTTGCAGTACACCTCGTATCGCCCACACGGGCATCGCGCCCAAGGGTGCACGGGCCGTCCCGATGTCAAAGCCGAGCCTGATCGCCACGGAAAACCGACCTTCCCTCTACCCTGGCAATGACGAAACCGGCAGAAGGGGCAACGCCGTTATGTCCTCAGAAGCTACTCCGGGTCCGTACGCCGATCCCCTGCGGTTCGGTCAGAGGGTGCAGATCCTCCGTGAACGCCGTGGGATGACCCAGGCCCAACTCGGCGGTCTCATCGGCCTCTCGGAGCACACCGTGCGGAAGATCGAGAACGGCCAGCAGAAGCCACCCCGCCTCGACACGGTGCTGCGCATCGCCGAGGCGCTGCGGGTCCGGGACCTGGCGGAGCTGACGGGACGCTCGGACGCGAACGTGGACCTGTTCATCGGCCCCGGTCATCCACGCCTCGCCGCCGTCAGGTCCGCCATCGACAGCTTCCCGCTCGGCACCGGCGTCGAGCCACCGCCGGTGTCACATCTCGAGGCCCGACTGCACGCCGCTTGGAAGGCACGCCATGCCTCAAAGAACCATCGTGAGGCGATCGGCAGGCTGCTGCCCGACCTGATCCGCGACACCCAGGCCCTCGTCCGAAATGCCGACACCGCAGTTGAGAGGCGCTTCGCGCAATCCCAACTCGCCCAGGCCTACGCGCTGTCGCAGTTCTTCATCGCCTACCAGCCCGACTCGTCCTTGCTGTGGCGCGTCGCCGAACGCTGCATGACCGCCGCTCAGGAGAGCGAAGACCCGCATGCCATCGGCGTCGCCTCGTGGCTGCTCGCCCAGGCCCACCGCGACTCCGGGCCGAGGCATTACGGCGCCGCCGACGCCGTCAACAGCGAGGCTGTACGTTTCCTTGAGCCACTGTTGCCCGATGCCTCGCGCGACGTCCTCGCCATCGCGGGCGCCCTTGAGTTCGAGCTCGGCTATACCGCAGCCCGCCGTCAGGAAAGTGGTACGGCATGGCGGCACTGGGACAAGGCCAACGCCATGGCGACACGGTTGCCCGCCGAGTACTACCACCCCGTCACCAGCTTCAGCCGAGCCGTCATGGGCGCTCATGCCGTGACAGTGGCTGTGGAGCTGCACCAAGGCGGTGAGTCGGTACGGCAAGCGGCCCGCGCGAACCGGACGACCATCCAGTCCCGCCCCCGCCGCGCCAGGCACCGGATCGAAGAAGCACGGGGCTACCAGCTCGACAACCAACCGGACGTGGCACTCGCATCATTGGAGAAGGCCTACGAGGCGGCGCCGGAGACGATCCGATACAACGGCTACGCGCGAGCGATCCTCTTGGAGCAGGTCGAATCGACGCGGGAGCCACGTCGCCGGCGTGCCTCGGAACTGGCGGCGAAGGTGGGCCTCCTCGCTGCCTGAGCGTAGCGACCGGATTACGGTCGGCAGTACCGCGCAGGCGCTTCTACCGTCGAAGCCGCAGGACCCCGGCGGCCTGGCAGGGCCCCGGGGCTTGGTCAACGCTTCGAGGGAGCGCCGACACCATGAAACCTACAACCCGACCGACGGCTGCGGCAGATCAAAGCGAAGGAGACCCGCTGGACCTCGCGGCGATGCGCGAGACCGTGAGAATCCTGCTGGATCCGGACGCCGTCCCGGAGGTACTGCCGCCGTCCGACGCGGAGATCGAGTCACTGACCCGGACGGTACGCCGCCACCTGGAGCTGCTCATCCCGGAGGTCGAGGCAACGGTCCGTAGGCTCGGCAAGGAGAGCATTCCCCGCTACTGCGCGCTCGCTTGCGTCGGCGACGCACGCCGCAGGCTCAACTCCGAACCCAGCCGCAGATACGGAGGAGTCGCCGGCCACGCCAGACGCCTGGCCCGAGCCCTGGACGCCTTGTGCGACCACTACGAAAAGGTCGGCAACCGCCATGGTCAGGCCGGAGGTTGATCGTGACCCTCGGACTGCCCGTGTGCCGCTACTGCGGCCAGCCGATCAGCGCCCCCGACGCCGCGGTGCACCTGCGGTTCGAGCCGACCAACACGGGGCCCGGTCGGGACGTATGGGCGCACACCGAGCACGCCGACCTCGTCGAGCCGGACCCGGTGGCCATGCGCATTCTGGCCCGCGTACTGATCACCAGAGCCCTGGAGCCGTGACGGTGATCGCACAGTGAAGTCCCCACTCGGGCCGCGGACTTCATGAAGTTCGCGGCACCCAATCCCGCGCACACACATTGACCCGACCAGACCACTCCTCTTACGTTCGCACCGCAACCATCCCGGCCACAGCCCAGTGAGTCCGCAGGAGGTCATGCCCGTGCGTCCCGCCGCCGCCCGCACCGCTCGCACTGCCCGTGCCACCCGCACCTCCCGGCCCGCCCGCATCGCCCTCACCGCCCTCCTCTCCACCGCCCTCGCCGCGTCCGCCCTCACCGCCTGTAGCGGCAGCTCGGGCAGTAGCCCGGACACCGTCAGGGTCAGTTTCAAGCAGTCGACGGACAACTCCATCAAGGTGATGGACACGTACCTCGCCGACATGAAGAAGCAGTTCGAGAAGAAGTACCCGGGAAAGAAGGTCGAGTTGGTGCCCATCAAGGCGCCGGACTCGGAGTACTACACCAAGCTCCAGCAGATGCTCCGCTCCCCCAAGACCGCGCCCGACGTGGTCTACGAGGACACCTTCCTCATCAACTCGGACATCACCAGCGGGTACTTGAGGCCACTCGACCCGTACCTCGCCAAGTGGAAGGACTGGGACCAGTTCATCGACACGGCGAAGACCGCGGCCAAGGCCGAGGACGGGAAGACGTACGGCATCCCGGAGGGCACCGACACCCGGGGCCTGTGGTTCGACAAGGGCGTGTTCAAGAAGGCGGGGCTGCCCGCCGACTGGCAGCCGAGGACGTGGGACGAGGTCCTCGACGCCGCGCGCACCATCAAGCGGAAGGTGCCCGGTGTCATCCCGCTCAACGTCTACACGGGCAAGCCCGCCGGTGAGGCCGCCGCCATGCAGGGCTTCGAGATGCTCCTCTACGGCACGGGCGACGCGAACGCCGAGCCCCTCTACGACAGCGCGAGCAAGAAGTGGATCACCGCGGGGCAGCCCTTCAAGGACGCCCTCTCCTTCGTCCAGACCGTGTACAAGGAGAAGCTCGGGCCCGACGTCTCCGACGCGCTCGACCCCAACATCGCCATCCGGGCCCGCGACGAGTTCCTCCCGCAGGGCAAGCTCGGCATCAACCTCGACGGCTCCTGGCTGCCCCAGGACTGGCTGCCCGGCGCCGGCCACGCCTGGCCCGAGTGGTCCAAGAAGCTCGGCCTCGCCGCGATGCCCACCCAGCACGGCCAGGCCCCGGGCAAGGTGAGCATGTCCGGCGGCTGGACCTGGGCGATCCCGGCCAAGGCGGGCAACCCCGACCTCGCCTTCGACTTCATCAGGACGATGCAGACCAAGGCCAACGCCCAGAAGTGGTACATCGCCAACTCCGGTATCGCGGTCCGCAAGGACGTCGCCGCCGATCCGGCGTACGTCAAGGCCCAGCCCGGCATCAAGTTCTTCACCGACCTCGTCGCCAGCACCCACTACCGGCCCGCCTACCCGGCGTACCCGAAGGTCTCCACCGCCATCCAGGAGGCGATGGAGGGCGTGACGACAGGCGACTCCTCGGTCGAGAAGGCGGCGCGCGACTACGACGAGGCGCTCAAGCGGGCCGCGGACGACCAAGTGACCCAGAAGTGATCCGTCGCCGCCTGGTACGTGCCCTCCCCCTCACCCCGCCGTCGTCGTCCTGCTCCTCTTCCTCGCCGGCCCGCTCGCCTACTGCGTCCTCATCGCCTTCACCGACCTCCAGCTCACCGGCCAGGCGCACTCCTCGTTCGTCGGCCTCGACAACTTCCGTACGGCGTTCGGGGACGAGGCGTTCCGCAACGCCGTATGGCTGACCCTGGTGTTCACGGTCCTGTCGTCCCTCATCGGCCAGAACACCCTCGGGCTCGCCCTCGCGGCCCTCATGCAGCGCGCGTCGAAGCCGGTGCGCACGCTCACCGGCGGGGTCGTGGTCACGGCGTGGGTGCTGCCAGAGGTGGTGGCCGGCTTCCTGCTCTACGCCTTCTTCCGCCGCGAGGGCACCCTGAACGCCATCCTGGACTGGCTCCATCTCCCCACCCAGAACTGGCTGTTCACCCTTCCGATCCTCGCCGTGTCCTTCGCCAACGTCTGGCGCGGCACGGCCTTCTCGATGCTCGTCTACACCGCCGCGCTGGGCGAGATCCCGAAGGAGATCACGGAGGCCGCCGAGGTGGACGGGGCGGGCGGCTGGCGGCGCATGTGGCACATCACGCTGCCGATGATCCGCCGCTCCATCGGCACCAACCTGATGCTCAACACCCTCCAGACACTGTCCGTCTTCGGGCTGATCTGGGTGATGACGCGGGGCGGCCCGGGCAACCGCAGCCAGACGCTTCCCCTGTTCATGTACGAGCAGGCCTTCCAGAAGAGCGCGATCGGCTACGGCACGGCGGTCGCCCTGCTCCTCCTGGTCGTCGGCTCGCTCTTCTCCCTGGTGTATCTGCGCCTGCTGCGGACGGAGGTCTGACCCCAGCCATGGCACCGACTCTCTCCCGCCGTACGACCCGTCGACTGGCCGCCGACGCGGGCCTGTTGGTCGTGGCGGCCGGCTTCGTCCTCCCGCTCGCCTGGGTCGTCCTGTCCTCCCTGAACCCGCACGCCGACCTCCGGGTACGGATGCCCGACGCCCTCACCCTCGGCAACTTCGACGCGATCCTCACCCCCGACATCACGCTCACGCCGCTGCTCAACAGCCTGATCCTGTGCGGCAGCGCGACCCTGCTGACCGTGGTGTGCGCGGCCCTGGCCGCCTACCCCCTGTCCCGCTTCCGCTCCCGCCTCAACCGCCCGTTCCTGCTCACGATCCTCTTCGCGACCTGCCTGCCGGTCACGGCGATCATGGTCCCGGTCTACGCCCTGTTCGTCCGCGTCAACCTCATCGCCACCATGCAGGGCACGATCCTGTTCTTCACCGCCTCCCAACTCCCCTTCGCCATATGGATCATGAAGAACTTCATGGACGGCGTACCCAAGGAGCTGGAGGAGGCGGCGTGGACGGACGGCGCGTCGTCCCTTCAGTCACTCGTCCGGATCGTGCTGCCGCTCATGGGGCCCGGGGTCGCCGTGGTGACGGTCTTCTCGTTCGTACTGATGTGGGGCAACTTCTTCGTCCCCTTCATGCTCCTGCTGTCCCCCGACCAGATGCCCGCGTCGGTCGAAATCAACGAGTTCTTCGGCAACCGCGGCACGGTCGTCTACGGCCAGCTCGCCGCGTTCTCGATGCTGTACTCGACCCCGGTGATCCTGCTGTACGTGCTGGTGGCGCGGCGGCTCGGGGGCGGATTCGCACTGGGCGGGGCGGTCAAGGGCTGAACCGCTTCGGCCTCCGGTCCACCCGATCCCAGGTTCTTTCCTACCAGCAGTAGTACATTTTGGGTATGGGTACACACGCTGTTTCCCCCACGCCGGAGCGGGCCGGAAAGCGGTCGGTCTCGCTGCCCCAGTCGCTGATAAAGGAAGTCGAGGCGCGGACCGGAAAGACGGGCTTCTCATCCGTCGTCTCCGAGGCACTGGAGCAGTGGCTGGCCATGGCCAAGCTGCGCGAAGTGGTCGAGGCCGACGAGCGCGAGTTCGGGCCTGTCAGCGACGAGGCCATGAGGCGGGCGGAATCCGAGTGGTGAGCAAACGGCTCAAGGCGAGGGTCAAGGCCGGAGGTACCCTCGTGCTGGACGCCCAGGGCCTGTCCTTGTACGTCGACGGCGACGACGGAATGCGCGCCCGGATCAAGTCCGCCGAGCAGCACGGCCGAAAGGTGGCGCTGTCCGCTCTCACACCCCTCGAAGTGAGGCGCACGGGGCACGCTGGCCGGCGTCTCGCGTTCCTGTTGTCCCGGCTGGACACCAGGCCCGTCGACGACGGCGTCATCCAGGCAGCGGGGCAGCTGCTGGACGCGACCGGCCTCGACGGCCACGAATGTCTCGTGGATGCTGTCGTCGTTGCCACGGCGGCGCTCAGCGCACCGCCCGTCCGCCTGGTGACGTCTGACAGTTCGCACATACCGAAGCTGTGTGCCGCCGCTCTGGAGCTTCCGGGGCAGCCCTCGATCGGCATCATCAGCGTCTGAGCGCAACGGTCCCGCCGGGGCAAGCGGGTCAGAACACCGACTCCGCCTCGTCCATCCGGTCCTTCGGCACCGTCTTCAGCTCCGTCACGGCCTCCGCCAGCGGCACCATCTCGATGTCCGTGCCACGCAGCGCGGTCATCTTGCCGAAGTCGCCGCGGTGGGCGGCTTCGACGGCGTGCCAGCCGAAGCGGGTGGCGAGGACGCGGTCGTAGGCGGTCGGGGTGCCCCCGCGCTGGATGTGGCCGAGGATGACCGGCTTGGCCTCCTTGCCGAGGCGGCGCTCCAGCTCGTAGGCGAGCGCCGTGCCGATGCCCTGGAAGCGCTCGTGGCCGTACTGGTCGATCGCGCCGTGGCCGTAGTCCATGGTGCCCTCGGCGGGGTGGGCGCCCTCGGCGACGCAGATGACGGCGAACTTCTTGCCGCGGGCGAAGCGCTCCTCGACCATCTTCATCAGGTCGGCGGGGTCGAAGGCGCGCTCGGGCAGGCAGATGCCGTGGGCGCCGGCGGCCATGCCGGACTCCAGGGCGATCCAGCCGGCGTGCCGGCCCATGACCTCGACGACCATCACGCGCTGGTGGGACTCGGCCGTGGTCTTCAGGCGGTCCATCGCCTCCGTGGCCACGCCGACCGCGGTGTCGAAGCCGAAGGTGCGGTCCGTGGCGGAGATGTCGTTGTCGATGGTCTTCGGGACGCCGACCACGGGCAGACCCGCGTCGGACAGCATCCGGGCCGCCGTGAGCGTGCCCTCGCCACCGATCGGGATCAGCGCGTCGATGCCGAACTCCTCGACCATGTCGGTCGCCCGCTCGCAGGCCTCGCGCAGCCGGTCGCGCTCCAGTCGGGAGGAGCCGAGGATGGTGCCGCCGAGGGAGAGGATGCCGCTGACCGCGTCCAGGTCGAGGGGGCGGTAGTGGCCGTCGAGCAGCCCCCGGTAGCCGTCCTGGAAACCGATGGCCTCGTCGCCGTACTGGGCCACCGAGCGGTGCACGACCGACCGGATCACTGCGTTCAGGCCGGGGCAGTCGCCGCCTGCGGTGAGAACTCCGATGCGCATCGTGCTGTGTCTCCTGCTCGCTGTTGATACCGGTGAGCCAGTCCGATTGTTTCACGTCCCCCGGGGCTGCGAAGGACGACATGGGTCGGCGGGCGCCATATCGAGGGCCAGGGGTATTGTCAAGAGGGCTCCGCTCACCTCGGTGGGCGATTTTTGTGGCGCGACAGGGAATCCGTGCCGCAGACGAAGACGCAGACGAAACGGAGAGCACGCGTGACCCGCAGCGTGTACGTGACCGGTATCGACCGCGGCGACGGCCGCCAGGTCGTCGAGCTGGGCGTCATGGAACTGCTCACCCGGCAGGTCGACCGGGTGGGCGTGTTCCGGCCTCTCGTGCACCACAGCCCGGACCGGCTGTTCGAGCTGCTGCGCGGCCGCTACCGGCTCTCCCAGGACCCGGCCACCGTGTACGGCATGGACTACCACGAGGCGTCCGCCCTCCAGGCCGAGCGCGGCACCGACGAGCTGGTGTCCGTGCTGGTCGACCGCTTCCACAAGGTCGCCCGCGACTACGACGTCGTCCTCGTCCTCGGCACGGACTTCGCCGACACCCAGCTCCCGGACGAGCTGTCGCTGAACGCGCGGCTGGCGAACGAGTTCGGCGCGTCCGTGATCCCGGTCGTGGGCGGCCTGGGGCAGAGCGCCGAGTCGGTGCTCGCCGAGACGCGCAACGCCTACCGGGCGTACGACGGTCTCGGCTGCGACGTCCTGGCGATGGTCGCCAACCGGGTGGACCGCCGAGGCCGCGACGAGATCGCCGAGCGGCTGGCCGGACGGATGCCGGTCCCCTGCTACGTCCTCCCTGACGAGCCCGCCCTGTCCGCGCCGACCGTCTCCCAGATCGGCCACGCCCTCGACGCCAAGGTGCTGCTCGGCGACGACTCGGGGCTCGCCCGGGACGCGCTCGACTTCGTCTTCGGCGGGGCCATGCTGCCCAACCTGCTGGGCGCGCTGACCCCCGGCTGCCTGGTCGTGACCCCGGGCGACCGCGCCGACCTGGTCGTCGGCTCGCTGGCCGCGCACAGCGCCGGGACCCCGCCGATCGCCGGCGTGCTGCTGACCCTGAACGAGGTCCCCTCCGACGGCGTCCTCACCCTGGCCGCCCGCCTCGCCCCGGGCACCCCGGTCCTCTCGGTGCCCGGCAACAGCTTCCCGACCGCGGAGCGGCTGTTCTCCCTGGAGGGCAAGCTGAGCGCGGCCACCCCGCGCAAGGCGGAGACCGCGCTCGGGCTGTTCGAGCGGTACGTCGACACCGGCGAGCTGACCTCGCACGTGAGCGCCCCGAGCGGCGACCGCCTCACCCCGATGATGTTCGAGCACAAGCTGCTGGAGCGGGCCCGCGCGGACCGGCGCCGGGTCGTGCTGCCGGAGGGCACCGAGGAGCGCGTGCTGCACGCAGCCGAGGTGCTGCTGCGCCGGGACGTGTGCGACCTGACCCTGCTCGGTCCGGTCGACCAGATCCGCAAGAAGGCCGCCGACCTGGGCATCGACCTCGCCGAGGCCCAGCTGATCGACCCGGCCACCTCCGAACTGCGCGACGCCTTCGCCGAGAAGTACGCCCAACTGCGCGCCCACAAGGGCGTGACCGTCGAGCTGGCGTACGACGTCGTCAGCGACGTGAACTACTTCGGCACGCTGATGGTCCAGGAGGGGCTCGCCGACGGGATGGTGTCCGGGGCGGTGCACTCCACGGCCGCGACCATCCGGCCCGCCTTCGAGATCATCAAGACCAGGCCGGACGCGTCGATCGTCTCGTCGGTGTTCTTCATGTGCCTCGCCGACAAGGTGCTGGTGTACGGCGACTGCGCCGTCAACCCGGACCCGAACGCCGAGCAGCTGGCCGACATCGCCCTCCAGTCGGCGTCCACCGCCGCCCAGTTCGGGGTGGAGCCGCGGATCGCGATGCTGTCGTACTCCACCGGTACGTCCGGTTCGGGCGCCGACGTCGACAAGGTGCGCGAGGCGACCGAACTGGCCCGCGCGCGGCGCCCCGACCTGAAGATCGAGGGCCCGATCCAGTACGACGCGGCCGTGGAGCCGACGGTGGCCGCGACCAAGCTGCCGGACTCCGAGGTCGCCGGGCAGGCCAGTGTGCTGATCTTCCCCGACCTCAACACCGGCAACAACACCTACAAGGCCGTGCAGCGCTCGGCCGGCGCGATCGCCGTCGGCCCGGTCCTTCAGGGTCTGCGCAAGCCGGTCAACGACCTGTCCCGGGGCGCTCTCGTCCAGGACATCGTCAACACCGTCGCCATCACGGCGATCCAGGCCCAGCACCCCAGCGAGAAGGCAGCCCAGCAGTGAGCACCCCCAGCGACCCGACCCGGGTCCTCGTCCTCAACTCCGGCTCCTCGTCGGTGAAGTACCAGCTGCTGGACATGAGGGACAGCGGCCGGCTCGCGGTGGGCCTGGTCGAGCGCATCGGCGAGCAGACCTCACGGCTGAAGCACACCTGCCTGGCCACCGGCGAGACCCGCGAGCAGAACGGGCCGATCGCCGACCACGAGGGCGCGCTGAAGGCCGTCGCCGAGGAGCTGACCCGGGACGGCCTCGGCCTGGACTCGCCGGAACTGGCCGCCATCGGGCACCGCGTGGTGCACGGCGGCATGTTCTTCACCGAGCCGACCGTCATCGACGACTCGGTGCTCACCGAGATCGAGCGGTTGATCCCGGTCGCGCCGCTGCACAACCCGGCCAATCTGACGGGTATTCGTACGGCGCAGACGCTGCGGCCCGACCTGCCCCAGGTCGCGGTCTTCGACACCGCCTTCCACACGACGATGCCGGAGTCGGCGGCGCGGTACGCCATCGATCCGAAGATCGCCGACCGCCACCGCATCCGCCGCTACGGCTTCCACGGCACCTCGCACGCCTACGTCTCCCGTCGGACCGCGCGGCTGCTGGGCAAGGACCCCTCCGAGGTCAACGTCATCGTGCTGCACCTCGGCAACGGCGCCTCGGCGTCGGCGGTGGAGAAGGGCCGGTGCGTGGACACCTCCATGGGGCTGACGCCGCTGGAGGGGCTCGTGATGGGAACGCGCTCCGGTGACCTGGATCCGGCGGTCATCTTCCATTTGGCGCGTGTCGCCGGAATGTCCATGGACGAGATCGACACTCTTCTGAACAAGAGCAGCGGCCTGTTCGGTCTGTGCGGCGACAATGACATGCGGGAGATCCGCCGCCGGATCGACGAGGGCGACGAAGAGGCGGCGCTCGCCTTCGATATTTACATTCACCGGCTCAAGAAGTACATCGGCGCCTATTACGCGCTGCTCGGTCACGTGGACGCCGTCGCGTTCACGGCCGGCGTCGGCGAGAACGCGGCGCCGGTGCGCGCGGCGGCGATCGCGGGCCTTGAGGAGCTGGGCCTGGCGGTCGACGACGCGCTGAACGCCGTACGCGGCGGGGAACCGCGGCTGATCTCGCCCGAGTCCGCGCGGGTGGCGGTCGCGGTGGTGCCGACCGACGAGGAACTGGAGATCGCCGCACAGACCTACGCGCTGGTCCGAAAGAACAGCTGAGCAATAGAGGGAACAGCTGAGCAATACAGCCCGGTAACACGCCTGAGCGCATGTCCGCCCATTTGTCTCTTCCACCGGCCGGAATATTCCGCGGCGAAACAAACCGATAGGATCGCACCCATGCGCCGTTCGAAAATCGTCTGTACTCTCGGCCCCGCGGTCGACTCCCACGAGAAGCTCGTCGACATGATCGAGGCGGGCATGAACGTAGCCCGCTTCAACTTCAGTCACGGCACCCACGCCGAGCACCAGGCGCGGTACGACCGCGTCCGGGCCGCCGCCAAGGAGACCGGCAAGGCCGTCGGTGTCCTCGCCGACCTCCAGGGCCCGAAGATCCGTCTGGAAACTTTCGCCGAGGGCCCGGTGGAGCTGGAGCGCGGTGACGAGTTCGTCATCACCACCGAGGACGTTCCGGGCGACAAGCACATCTGCGGAACGACGTACAAGGGCCTGCCGGGCGACGTCTCGCGCGGCGACCAGGTCCTCATCAACGACGGCAACGTCGAGCTGAAGGTCGTGGACATCGAGGGTCCGCGGGTGAAGACGATCGTCATCGAGGGCGGTGTCGTCTCCGACCACAAGGGCATCAACCTGCCCGGCGCGGCCGTCAACGTGCCCGCGCTGAGCGAGAAGGACGTCGAGGACCTGCGGTTCGCGCTGCGCATGGGCTGCGACATGGTCGCCCTGTCCTTCGTCCGCGACGCCAAGGACATCCAGGACGTCCACAAGGTCATGGACGAGGAGGGCCGCCGCGTCCCGGTCATCGCCAAGGTGGAGAAGCCGCAGGCGGTGGAGAACATGACGGACGTCGTGATGGCCTTCGACGGCGTGATGGTCGCCCGCGGTGACCTGGCCGTCGAGTACCCGCTCGAGAAGGTCCCGATGGTGCAGAAGCGCCTGATCGAGCTGTGCCGGCGCAACGCCAAGCCGGTGATCGTGGCGACCCAGATGATGGAGTCGATGATCACCAACTCCCGTCCGACCCGCGCCGAGGCCTCCGACGTGGCCAACGCGATCCTGGACGGCGCCGACGCGGTCATGCTGTCCGCCGAGTCGAGCGTGGGCGCGTATCCGGTCGAGACCGTCAAGACGATGTCGAAGATCGTCCAGGCGGCCGAGGAGGAGCTGCTGTCCAAGGGCCTGCAGCCCCTCGTCCCGGGCAAGAAGCCGCGCACGCAGGGCGGTTCGGTGGCCCGCGCGGCCGCGGAGATCGCGGACTTCCTGGGCGGCAAGGGCCTGGTCGCCTTCACCAAGTCCGGTGACACGGCCCGCCGGCTCTCGCGCTACCGCGCCGCCCAGCCGGTCATCGCCTTCACCACGGACGAGTCCACCCGCAACCAGCTGACCCTCAGCTGGGGCGTGGAGTCGCACGTCGTGCCGTTCGTGAACAGCACCGACGAGATGGTCGACCTGGTGGACCAGGAGGTCATCAAGCTCAAGCGGTTCAGCCCGGGCGACATCGTGGTCATCACCGCGGGCTCGCCCCCCGGCGTCCCCGGCACCACCAACATGGTGCGCGTCCACCACCTCGGTGGCGGCGACCAGGACTGACGGCCACCGACGGCCCCGGCCGCGAAGGCCTTTGAACGGCGCTGAGGGCGCCCCCTGCGACAGGGGGCGCCCTCAGGCGTTGCGGCTCCCGAACGGGCCTGTGAGCGCGCTCAGTCGGTCGTGAACACGTGCATGCCGGGCACGTGCAGGCTGCCGCCGAACTGGGCGGCCTGGGTCACGTGGACGTCGGTGAAGTAGATCAGCGGCAGGTTCAGCGGCGGCGGGCTGTCCGGGGTGAACTTCAGCGGGATCAGCCCGAACAGGTTGCCGGAGATGCTCTCGGTGTACATCACCGTCTTGCCGTCGCGGATCGTGGACGTCGAGCCCTTGGCCGCCTGCACGTGGTAGGTCTTGCCGGACTGCTTGTCCTTCACCGTCTGGTGCAGGTCGCCGATGTCGGTGCCGTCGGAGATGACGTACTTGAGCACCTTCTTGGTGCCCCCGCTGGCCGTCTTCACCTGGACGATGCCCTGGTAGTCGGCGCCCTTGAGGAGCAGCGAGCTGGCGTTGAGGTACCAGGGGTCGTCCGCCACCGGCACCGCGTTGTCCACGCCGCCGGTCTCGTCGGTGGCGACCGGGCAGCCGTCCGCGGACGCGCCGGAGTCCGCCGCCGGACCGGTTCCGGAGGCCGCCGCCTCGGCCGCCTTCCGCACGGCTTCGGTGGTACCGCCGACCGTCTTGGACACCGTGTCGGTGGTGCCCTTCACGGTGTCGCCGACCGTCTTGGTGGTCTGGTCGACCGTGTCCTTGACGGAGCCGGTGACGCTGCCGGCGGCGTCGCCGGTGGCCGACGGGGACGGCGTGGGGCTCGCGCTCGCCGACGGGGTCGAGCCACCGCCGCCGAGCAGACCGCCCACCGCGTCGCCCAGGCCACCGAGCAGCCCGCCGTCCGAGGACGACGAGGGAGCCGAGGAGGTGCTGCCGGAACCGCTCTCCGGCGCCTCGGGGGAGGCGGACGGCGAGGGCGTACCGGCATCGCCGGAACCTGAATCCGGCGAGGACGGCGTGCCCGGCGTGTCCTGTCCGCCGCTCGACGCCGAGGGCTTCGGCTCGGCCTCGTCCTTGGACGTGCCGTCGGACTTGTCGGCCTCGCTCGCGGACGGCGACGGCGTGTCCGTCTTGTCCTTGGAGCCGTCGAGGGCCGCGACGCAGTCCTTGTACTGGTCCACGGACAGATTGCTGGCGTAGTCGTCCGCGGACAGGCTCTTGGACGGCTTCGGCGTCGGCGTCCCGCTGTCGGCGAGGGCGAGCGAGGACGTGAACCCCATGCCCATGAGGACCGCGGTCGGCATCGCCACGGAGGCTATCGTCCGGCCCGTCGGCATGTGGAACCTGGTGAACAGCGGCTTCTTGGGTGCCGCGTGGCGCGGCCCGGTTCTCGCACAGGACTCGTCCACATCAGTCCCGTGGGTCACCTCGTCAGCCGGCACTGTGCCTCCCGTTCGCCCCGTTGGCCGGGCTCGTTCCTGACAGATCGTTCGCATGCATCGCCGCGTCGCCCGCCTCCGTCGTCCCCGCACCGGCCGGCTGCGCCTGGCTCTCCTCGCCCGGCGCCCACGCCACGGCCATCGCCCCGCCGATCAGCGAGAGCAGGAAGCCGATGAAGAAGCCGCCGAGGTTGGACACGGGGAGGGACACCAGCCCCAGCAGAATCGCCGCGACACCCGCGAAGACCCGTACGTGCTTCTGGAACCAGAGGCTGACGCCCAGGACGACGAGCAGCACACCGATGATCAGGGACCCGGCGCCCGCCGTGGTCGCCATCGCCAGCGTGAGGTGGCCGATCTGCAGATGTGCGTACGGCAGGTAGGCGATCGGGAACCCGCTGAGCAGGACGAACAGCCCGGACCAGAACGGCCTCTCGCCCCGCCAGACGCGGAACTGCTGCCTCCTGCGGGTGAACTGGCCGGATACGGCAGGAGTCTCGGCGCTCATGGAAAACAGCTCCCTGGTGCGGCGTTGTGCTGTGGTGGTGATGTGTGCCGCGTGTGAAGGCGCGGCCGGAGAGGGGACGGGCGGGGGCGCCGATGGCTCCCCCGCCCGTCATCGAGTGCTTAGTAGCACTCCTTGACACCCTGGTGCAGCGACATCTTCAGGCCGCTGAGCTTGAAGGTTCCGGCGGTGGTGGCCCACGCCGTCTGCTTCACGTCGGTCAGGATGGCCTTGTCGGCCTGCTGCGCGAAGCCGAAGGGGTTGGCCTGCTCACCATGGCCCTTCATGCCCGGACCCTTGGAGGCGTCCTTGGCGGCCACACCGATGTCGATGTTCTTGAACGTGGCGTCCGCGTTCAGGTCGGCGACGTCGATGTAGATGTTGTCGGCCTTGACCGGCGTGCCGCTGTTGCCCGCCGTCAGCACGAGGCTGACGGAGCCGAGCACCGGGATGCCCGGAGTGACCACCGACTGGCACATGTTGGTGATGTTGGCGTGCTGGAACGACGACACGGCGACCGGGTGGACCGTCTTGTCACCCTTGAGCGTGTAACCCTCGTCGAGGGCGCCGTACTGCGCGAAGCCGTCACCCTCGAGCCGGTCCGCCGTCACCTTGAACGACTGACCGGACACGCTGAACGACGCGGCCAGGGCGCCCTGCGCGAGGGCGACACCTATCGCTGCCGTGGCGGCGACGCTGGGCACCATGACCACAGCGAACCGCTTCCATCTGGTCCCGCCACGCACCTGGGACTCCATATTTCCTCCTTCTCGGACGTACATCTCCTGGCCCCGGCCTGGCCCCAGTCGGCGGCTCGGCCGGTCACAGGGATGGGAGAAGTGCTACGTCCTCGGAAAGGAGAGCGCCCGCGCTCGAAGGCGCGAACCGCGCCCGAATCACCGGCGATCACCCCCGAGCGACAACCACTGGTCGCGCCTGACACGCATCACGCACAACCCTGCCGGGCAGGCTTCACCGGTGGCGAAGACCCCCCTGCCCTAGAGCCGGCGCCACTGCCGCCGGCTCTGCCCGGTGGGGACCCAGATTGGCCGCCCGCCCGACTGGGTGTCGGCGTGCGGAAATGGACCGAGCGCCGCCGATCGTGGTGCATTCTCGCCGCCCGCACAAGGGGGGTCATTACTAGGCAGTAACGACGGGGTAACCGAACGGCGACCCAGCGACACCGGGGTGCAACATTCGGTGGCATCCAAGGGGAGAACAAAGTCGTTGATGCCTGGACGGATTCAGACAGAACAACGCTCGCGATTTACTCCGAGTAACAGCGGCCGCGATTGCCAAGATTTGGTAAAACGCGGCTGCCCTGACATGACGTCAGCAAAAGTTTCACCCGGCGGTCACATGTACCGGCGTTTAGCGACTGGTCAGAGCGGGGCTCTCGCCCCGCCCCGACACATGTCCGGATTTCAGAACAAAGCGCGCGCCAGCGACCGGCGGGCGTTGACGACCCGCGGGTCCTCCGAGCCCACCACCTCGAAGAGTTCGAGCAGCCGCCGCCGCAGGGCGTCCCGGTCGTCGCCCGCCGTGCGCCGCACGGCGTCGATGAGCCGCCCGAAGGCGTCGTCGACGTGACCGCCCACCAGGTCCAGGTCCGCCGCGGCGATCTGGGCCTCGACGTCCGCCGGGTTGTCCGCCGCCTCGCGGCGCACCTGCTGCGGGTCGGCGCCCTGCACCCGCTGGAGCAACTCGGCCTGGGCCAGGCCCAGTTTGGCCTCGGTGTTGCCCGGGTCCTCGTTCAGCACGTTCTTGTACGCCTGCACCGCGCCGCCGAGGTCGCCGGCGTCGAGCGCCTGCACGGCCGCCTCCAGCGCCGCGTCGTGCGGGCCGGCCGGCTCCGCGACGGCCTCCTCGGGGCCGCGTTCGGCGTCCGGGTCGACGGTCAGGCCGGTCAGCCCGAAGCGCTGCTCGGCGACCGTCACCAGCTGATCGAGGGTCTCGCGGATCTGCTGCTCGCTCGCGGCCCCCTGGAAGAGCGGGAGCGCCTGTCCCGCCACGACGGCGAAGACGGCCGGGATCCCCTGGACCCCGAACTGCTGCATCAGCATCTGGTTGGCGTCGACGTCGACCTTGGCGAGCACGAAGCGCCCGTCGTACTCCAGGGCCAGACGCTCCAGGACCGGGCTCAGCTGCTTGCAGGGCTGACACCACTCGGCCCAGAAGTCGATGACGACGGGCACCTCGGCGGAGCGCTGGAGTACGTCGCGCTCGAAGGTGGCCTCGTCGACGTCGATGACCAGGTCGGCCGGGGAGACGGCTCCCGTCCCGCCCTGCCGGGCGGATTCGGCGCGCGCCTGCTCCGCCTTGGCCCTGGCCTCCTGGGCCGCCTTCACCGCGGCGAGGTCGACGACGCCGCTCATGGACATGTTCCGTGGCTGCATACGTCTATCCTCCCCCGTTACGGCGCGTGTGTGAAAAACGAAGTGAAAAGCGCCGGGTCCCCACTCGGCGCCGTGTGGTCATCACTCGTGTTCGTCACTCGTGCGCGTCCGCCCGCGCACGTCCCGCGCAAGCTTTCGCTACGACTCGTAGCGTAATGGCATACGCCCCTCCCGCAACACCGGTCCCCGGTGACGTGCCTCACGATCACCGGCAACCAGCCGGTTATGGTCGTGCCATGCACAGCCGCACCCCCGCCCACCGCACGGGCCGTCCCCGAAGTGCGGCCGCGGACACCGCGATCCTCGCCGCGACGCGCGAGGCGCTGGTCGAACTCGGCTGGTCGAAGCTCACGTTGGGGGACGTGGCGACGCGGGCCGGGGTGGCGAAGACGACGCTCTACCGGCGCTGGCCGGGCAAGTACGAACTGGTCGTCGACGCGGTGGCCGAGCTCTTCGACGAGCTTCAGGTCCCCGACCGCGGCAGTCTCGCCGCCGACATCGAGGGCGTGGTGCTCCAGTTCGCGGCCATCCTGAACCGCCCGGAGGCCAGGAACGGCCTGATCGCGGTGGTCGCCGAGGCGACCCGCGACGAGGCGCTGCGCGAGCGCCTGCGCGCCTCCGTCGTGGACCGCCAGAAGCGCCTGGTCCACGAGGGCCGCGCCCGCGCGGAGCGCCGCGGCGAACTCCCCCCGGAACCGGACCCGGAGGCGGCGGCCCGCGCCGTCGACCTCATCTACGACGTGGTGGCGGGCGCGGTGGTGCACCGCATGCTGGTCAGCGACGAACCGGCGGACGAGGCCTGGGTGCGCAGCTTCACCAGCCTCCTGCTGCTGGGACTCGCGGGGGCGTCGCGGGCCGGCTGACGGACCGGACCGCGAGGCCTCCGTCACGCGGCCGGGCTCAGAACCCGGCCGGCTCCGTGTAGACGCCCCACTCGTCCCGCAGGGCGTCGCAGATCTCGCCGAGGGTCGCCTCCGCGCGGACCGCGTCCAGCATCGGCTCGATCATGTTGGTGCCGGAGCGGGCGGCGACGAGCATGGCGTCCAGGGACGACTTCACGCGGGCCTCGTCGCGGGCGGCCTTGCGCTCGGCCAGCACCCGCACCTGCTCGCGCTCCACCTCGTGGCTGACCCGCAGGATCTCCAGATCGCCGGTGACGGAGCCGGTGTTGACGTTGACACCCACCACCTTCTTGTCGCCCTTCTCCAGGGCCTGCTGGTAGCGGAACGCCGACTCCGCGATCTCGCCGGTGAACCAGCCGTCCTCGATCCCGCGCAGGATGCCGGAGGTGATCGGGCCGATGGGGTGCCGCCCGTCGGGGTGGGCGCGCAGTCCGCGCTCCTTGATCTGGTCGAAGATCTTCTCCGCGTCGGCCTCGATCCGGTCCGTCAGCTGCTCGACGTACCACGAACCGCCCAGCGGGTCGGCCACGTTGGCGACCCCGGTCTCCTCCATCAGGACCTGCTGGGTGCGCAGCGCGATCTCGGCGGCCTGCTCGCTCGGCAGGGCGAGGGTCTCGTCGAGGGCGTTGGTGTGCAGCGAGTTGGTGCCGCCGAGCACCGCCGCGAGCGCCTCGACAGCCGTGCGCACGACGTTGTTGTACGGCTGCTGCGCGGTCAGGGAGACCCCGGCGGTCTGCGTGTGGAAGCGCAGCCACTGGGCCTTCTCGGACTTCGCGCCGTAGACGTCCCGCATCCAGCGGGCCCAGATGCGGCGCGCGGCCCGGAACTTGGCGATCTCCTCGAAGAAGTCGACGTGCGCGTCGAAGAAGAAGGACAGACCCGGCGCGAAGACGTCGACGTCGAGGCCGCGGGACAGGCCCAGCTCGACGTAGCCGAAGCCGTCCGCGAGCGTGTACGCCAGCTCCTGCGCGGCCGTGGAGCCGGCCTCGCGGATGTGGTAGCCGGAGACGGAGAGCGGCTTGTAGGCGGGGATGCCGGCCGCGCAGTGCTCCATGAGGTCGCCGATCAGGCGCAGGTGCGGCTCGGGCTGGAAGAGCCACTCCTTCTGGGCGATGTACTCCTTGAAGATGTCGGTCTGGAGCGTGCCGTTGAGGACCGCCGGGTCCACGCCCTGGCGCTCGGCCGCGACCAGGTACATGCAGAAGACGGGGACGGCCGGGCCGCTGATCGTCATCGAGGTCGTGACGTCGCCGAGCGGGATGTCCTTGAACAGGACCTCCATGTCGGCGGCGGAGTCGATGGCCACGCCGCAGTGCCCGACCTCGCCCAGCGAGCGCGGGTCGTCGGAGTCGCGGCCCATGAGCGTCGGCATGTCGAAGGCCACGGACAGCCCGCCGCCGCCGTTGCCGAGGATCATCTTGTAGCGCTCGTTGGTCTGCTCGGCGTTGCCGAACCCGGCGAACTGCCGGATGGTCCACGTACGCCCCCGGTAGCCGGTCGGGTAGAGGCCGCGGGTGTACGGGTACTCACCGGGCCAGCCGATCCGCTCGAAGCCGTCGTACCGGTCCCCGGGCCGGGGGCCGTACACCGGCTCCACGGGGTCGCCGGAGAGCGTGGTGAAGTCGGCCTCGCGCTTGCGGGAGGCGTCGTAGCGGGCCTGCCAGCGTCGGCGGCCGTCCTCGATGGCGTCGTCCATACCATCGAATTTACTAGGACGTCCTAGTAACTGTCGATGGCAAACCGCCGCACGTTCGTTCGTGCGGCGGTTTTCGCGGCGGTGGATCTACGCCTTGGCGACGGCGGGAGCGGCGTCCTCGACGGCCGGCTCCAGCTCGCGGGAGATCCTGCGCTCCACGAAGAACGCGGCGGTCGGGATCGTCCCGGCCAGCAGCACCCACAGCTGCTTGCCGACCGGCCACTTCGCCTTGGAGCCCAGGTCGAAGGCGAAGACCAGGTAGACGACGTAGAGCCAGCCGTGCGCGATGCCGATGACGCGCGTGAAGTCCGCGGCACCGTCCATGTGCAGGAGGTACTTGGCGATCACACCGAGGGTCAGCAGGACCAGCAGCACACCGGTGACGTAGGCCATCACGCGGTAGCGGGTCAGCACGCTCTTTTTCATGAGGACGAGCGTAACCACCCGTTCCGGGAGATCTTGCCCCGGGTCAGCTCTCCTGGAAGTCGCCCGCCGAGACCCGCAGCGGCCGCAGCATCGCGAAGATCTCCCCGCACTCCTCGGCGTCGTACGCCCCGAGGCCGAAGTCCATCGCCATCAGGTCGCGGGTGGCCGCCTCGACCACCTCGCGGCCCTTGTCGGTGATGGCGGCGAGCGTGCCGCGCCCGTCGTTGGGGTTGGGGCGCTTGGCCACCAGACCGGACCTCACCAGCCGGTCGACGGTGTTCGTCACGGACGTCGGGTGCACCATGAGCCGCTCGCCGATCTTCGACATCGGCAGCTCGCCTGCCTTGGAGAAGGTGAGCAGCACCAGCGCCTCGTAGCGCGCGAACGTCAGCCCGTACGGCTTGACCACCGCGTCGACCTCGGCCAGCAGGATCTGGTGCGCGCGCATGATCGAGGTGATCGCGGCCATGGAGGGCACGCTGCCCCAGCGCTGCTTCCAGAGGTCGTCGGCTCGGGCGATGGGATCGAAGGGGAGACTGAGAGGCTTGGACACGCTTCGACCCTACCGGCCGGTCATATGCCGGTCAGCGCTGTCTCAGTTTTCGGGAGCAAGATACCTCTCGACCGTGGCCACCTTGGAGGTGAGCCCGTCGCTCACGCCGGGGCGGATGTCGGCCTTGAGGACGAGGGAGACGCGGGGCGCGCGCGCCTCCACGGCGGCGACGGCGCGCTTCACGACGTCCATGACCTCGTCCCACTCCCCCTCGATCGAGGTGAACATGGCGTCGGTGCGGTTCGGCAGGCCGGATTCGCGCACGACCCGGATGGCGTCGGCGACGTACTCCCCCACGTCCTCGCCGACGCCCAGCGGGGTCACGGAGAAGGCGACGATCATGCGCCGGCGACCTCTTCCTTGCGGGCGCCGGCGGCGATGGCCGCGCCGACCGCGTCCTCGGCCTCGCGCTTGAGTTTGCGCTCGGCGAAGAAGCCGCCGGTGGGCAGGACCGAGAGGACGAAGTAGAGGGCCGCGGTCTTCGGGCTCCACTTGGCGCGGTTCCAGGCGTCGGCCCAGAAGACCACGTACAGGACGAAGAGGATGCCGTGGACGGCGCCCATCACGGGCACCGCGTTGAACTCCGTCGTCCGCTTCAGCACCGAGCAGACGAGCAGGATGAGGAACGACACCGCCTCGGGGGCGGAGACCAGGCGCAGACGGCGCAGGGCGGAAGCGGTCTTGATGTCCACGGGTCACCTTCGGTGGGAGAGTCGTCGTCGCTTTGTGAACGTGAGCACAAACGCCCGCCCATTGTGGCAAACCGCCGGACCGGCCTGTCCGCGGCCCCCGCCCTGCCGATAACGTCGCACCGTGGCGACGTTCCGGCTCCAAGGGAGCAAGGTGCTCGCCGTCGACATGACCGGGGACGCCGTGAAGGCGAAGAACGGCTCGATGGTCGCGTACGACGGGCAGATGGCCTTCAAGAAGCTGAGTGGTGGCGGTGAGGGACTGCGGGGGATGGTGACCCGGCGGCTCACCGGTGAGCAGATGACCGTGATGGAGGTGAGGGGGCAGGGCACCTGCTGGTTCGCGGACCGCGCGTCCGAGATCAACCTGGTGTCGCTCCAGGGGGACAAGCTGTACGTGGAGTCGAGCAATCTGCTCGCGACGGACGGGGGGCTGCGCACCGGGACGACGTTCACGGGGCTGCGCGGCGCCTCCCAGGGCAACGGCCTGTTCACGACGACCGTCGAGGGGCACGGGCAGGCGGCCCTGATGTCCGACGGGCCGGCGACCGTGCTGCGGGTAAGCCCGCAGTACCCGCTGACCGTCGACCCGGGGGCGTACATCGCCCACCAGGGGAACCTGCACCAGTCCTTCCAGTCCGGCGTGACCTCCCGCACGTTCATGGGCGAGGGCGGGGGCGAGGCCTTCCAGATCCGGTTCGAGGGGGACGGTCTGGTGTACGTGCAGCCGAGCGAGCGGAACACGATCGCGGGGGACGTGTGAGATGAGTCTGCGCGAGATCAACTCGAAGATGGTCGAGGCGACCGTCGTGCCCGGTCAGCGGTTCTTCAGCCAGCGCGGCGCGATGCTCGCCTACCGGGGCGACGTGTCGTTCACGCCCAACATCCAGGGCGGTCAGGGCGGCGTCATGTCGATGATCGGGCGGCGGGTGGCCGGTGAGGCCGCGCCCCTGATGACCGTGGAGGGCAGCGGCACCGTGCTGTTCGGCCACGGCGGCCACCACGTCCAGGTGATCCGCCTCAGTGGCGACACCCTCTACGTCGAGGCCGACCGGCTGCTCGCCTTCGAGGGCACGCTCCAGCAGGGGACCATGTTCATGGGCGCCCAGGGCGGCGTCATGGGGATGGTCCGGGGCCAGGTCACCGGTCAGGGGCTGTTCACCACGACCCTGAAGGGACACGGGGCGGTGGCCGTGATGGCGCACGGCGGCGTCCTGGAGCTGCCCGTCACGCCCCAGCGGCCGGTCCATGTCGACCCCCAGGCCTACGTCGCCCACCACGGCGACGTACGCAACAAGCTCTCCACCGCGCTGGGCTGGCGGGACATGGTGGGACGCGGCTCCGGCGAGGCGTTCCAGCTGGAACTCAGCGGCAGCGGCGCGGTGTACGTCCAGGCCTCGGAGGAGAAGCTGTGAACGCATACGGCAACGCCGGCGCCGGTCCCGTGATCCACGACCCGATGACGCTGCCGAGCGACGACAACGTGAACGCGTACACCTTCTGCGTCGAGCTCAAGGGGAGCCAGTGGTTCCTGCAGAAGGGGAAGATGATCGCCTACTACGGGGCGATCCAGTTCGACGGGATCGGGCACGGCGGGCTCGACCGGCTGGTGCGAACGTCGTTCCATTCGCCTTTGCACGCGAGCGACTGGGTCGTGGCGGCGGGCTCGGGCAAGATGCTGCTCGCCGACCGGGCCTTCGACGTGAACTCCTACGACCTTCAGGACGGCAATCTGACCGTTCGCTCGGGCAACCTCCTCGCTTTTGAGCCAAGTCTCGCGCTCAAGCAGTCGATCGTGCCGGGCTTCCTGACCCTCATCGGAAACGGAAAGTTCGTGGCCGCCTCCAACGGTCCGGTGGTGTTCATGGAACCGCCGATCCGGGTCGATCCGCAGGCACTGGTCGGCTGGGCCGACTGCCCCTCGCCGTGCCATCACTACGACCACGGCTACATGACCGGTGTCATGGGCGGTCTACGTGCGATGACGGGCATCGGCGGGGCCTCCGGCGAGGAGCACCAGTTCGAGTTCGTCGGCGCCGGCACGGTGCTGCTCCAGTCGACCGAGACGCTGATGGCGGAGCAGGCGACGGGAGCGGTCCCGCACGAGCCGGGAGTGCCGGGCGGAGGAGGGGTACTCGGCGGCCACGGTGAGCCCCTGGGCGCACCGCGCCTTCCCGGACAGCTGGGTGACCTCCAGCGTCGCTTCGGGCTGTGAGCGGTAGTCTGCGGAGTGTGACATCGAACGCATGCACACCTCCGTCACACCACTCTTTCTAGTTCGCCTTTCAACTTCTTAGGTAGACTTCATTCATGGAGACCGAGACGGCCACGCGCTGGCTGACCGATGCGGAGCAGTGCGCCTGGCGCACCCACCTGGAGGTCAACAAGCTGTTGACGTACCAGCTCGAGAAGGATCTCCAGCCGTTCGGCCTGACGATGAACGACTACGAGATCCTGGTGAACCTGTCCGAGTCGGAGGACGTGCGGATGCGGATGAGCGACCTCGCGTCCGTCACCCTCCAGTCCAAGAGCCGCCTCTCCCACCAGATCACGCGCATGGAGAACGCCGATCTGGTGCGGCGTGAGAACTGCGAGTCCGACCGGCGGGGGCTGTACGCCGTGCTCACCGAGCACGGCATGGAGACGATGCGGAAGGTCGCCCCGCACCATGTGGCCTCCGTGCGCCGCCACTTCATCGACCTGCTGTCGCCGGAGGCCCTGGCGGAGCTGTCGGGCGCGCTGAAGCCGATCGCCGAGCACCTGAGGGGGCAGCGGGGGCGCCTCTGACGGGGAGAGACCTCGAGACGGGCGGCGGGCGGGACTGCGAAGTCCCGCCCGCCGCCCGTCTCTTGGGGCTCAGGCCTGCGTGAGGCCCGCCACCAGTTCGTCCGCGGCCCGGTACGGATCCAGATCGCCGGCGACGACGCGCTCGGCCAGGGCGTCCAGATGGCGGTCGCCGTGCAGGTCGCCGATGCGCTCGCGCAGGGCCGTCACGGCGATCGTCTCCACCTCGCGGGAGGCGCGGGCCCTCCGGCGCTCGGCCAGCACCCCGTGCTCCTCCATCCAGGCGCGGTGCTTCTCCAGCGCCTCGACGACCTCGTCGATGCCCTCGGCCCGGGCCGCGACCGTCTTGACGATGGGCGGCCGCCAGTCGCCGGGGCCGCGGCTCTCGCCGAGGCCGAGCATGTGGTTCAGCTCGCGGGCCGTGGCGTCGGCGCCGTCACGGTCGGCCTTGTTGACGACGTACACGTCGCCGATCTCCAGGATCCCCGCCTTGGCGGCCTGGATGCCGTCGCCCATGCCCGGGGCGAGCAGGACCACGCTGGTGTCGGCCTGGGAGGCGATCTCGACCTCCGACTGGCCGACGCCGACCGTCTCGACCAGGATCACGTCGCAGCCCGCCGCGTCCAGCACGCGGATCGCCTGCGGGGCGGCCCAGGCGAGGCCGCCCAGGTGCCCCCGGGTGGCCATCGAGCGGATGTAGACGCCGGGGTCGGAGGCGTGCTCCGACATCCGGACGCGGTCGCCGAGCAGGGCGCCGCCCGAGAACGGCGAGGACGGGTCGACGGCCAGGACGCCGACCCGCTTGCCCTGCTTGCGGTACGCCGTCACCAGCGCGGAGGTGGAGGTCGACTTGCCGACGCCCGGCGAGCCGGTGAGGCCCACGACGTACGCGTTGCCCGTGAGCGGGGCCAACGCGGCCATCACCTCCCTCAGTTGCGGGGACGCCCCCTCCACCAGGGAGATCAGCCGGGCCACGGCCCGCGGCCGGCCTTCCCTGGCCTGGGCCACCAGAGAGGAGACGTCCTGCATCACACAGCTCCGTTCACTTCACCGACGTACAGACATGCAGACGTACAAGGGAATGCTTACGCCTTCGGCACCCGCACGATCAGCGCGTCGCCCTGGCCGCCGCCACCGCACAGCGCGGCCGCGCCGACTCCGCCGCCCCGGCGCTTGAGCTCCAGCGCGAGGTGCAGCACGAGACGGGCGCCGGACATGCCGATCGGGTGCCCCAGGGCGATGGCGCCGCCGTTGACGTTCACCTTTTCCGTGGACACCCCGAGGTCCTTCATTGACTGGACCGCGACGGCGGCGAAGGCCTCGTTGATCTCGATCAGGTCGAGGTCGGAGACCTCCAGGCCCTCCTTCTTGAGGGCGTGCAGGATCGCGTTGGAGGGCTGGGACTGCAGGGAGTTGTCCGGGCCCGCCACGTTGCCGTGGGCGCCGATCTCGGCGATCCACTCCAGGCCGAGCTCCTGGGCCTTGGCCTTGCTCATCACGACCACGGCGGCCGCGCCGTCCGAGATCTGCGAGGCGGAGCCGGCGGTGATCGTGCCGTCCTTGGCGAACGCCGGGCGCAGCCTGCCCAGGGACTCCGCGGTGGTGTCGGCGCGGATGCCCTCGTCCTTGCTGAAGACGACCGGCTCGCCCTTGCGCTGGGGGATCTCGACCGGGGTGATCTCGGCCTCGAAGACGCCGTTCTTCTGCGCGGCGGCGGCCCGCTGGTGGGACAGCGCCGCGATCTCGTCCTGCTCGGGGCGCTGGATGCCCAGGCGCTTGTTGTGCTTCTCGGTGGACTCGCCCATGGCGACGCCCTCGAAGGAGTCGGTCAGGCCGTCGTAGGCCATCGCGTCGACCATCTCGACCGCGCCGTACTTGTAGCCGTCACGGGACTTCGGCAGCAGGTGCGGGGCGTTGGTCATGGACTCCTGGCCGCCGGCGACGACGACGTCGAACTCACCCGCGCGGATGAGCTGGTCGGCCAGTGCGATCGCGTCCAGGCCGGACAGGCACACCTTGTTGACCGTGAGCGCCGGGACGTTCATCGGGATGCCGGCCTTGACCGCGGCCTGGCGCGCCGGGATCTGGCCGGCACCGGCCTGGAGCACCTGCCCCATGATCACGTACTGCACCTGGTCGCCGCCGATCCCCGCACGGTCCAGAGCGGCCTTGATCGCGAAGCCGCCGAGGTCGGCTCCGGAGAAGGACTTGAGCGAGCCGAGCAGGCGCCCCATCGGCGTCCTGGCACCGGCGACGATGACCGACGTCGTGCTGTTCGTTCCTGACATGAGGTGCGATCCCCTTCCAGCTGCACGAGCTGAGGAGTGAACGAGGGTTTACGTCGAATGTACTGAGCGGTGGTCCACCCCGTCATCGGGCGTACGGTGTGATCGCGCGCACGTTGCGTAACCACCTCCGGAGCGCTGCACTGAAACCATGCTGACGCGAATCGACCACATCGGGATTGCCTGCCACGACCTCGACGCGACCGTCGAGTTCTACCGTGCCACGTACGGCTTCGAGGTGTTCCACACCGAGGTCAACGAGGAGCAGGGCGTGCGCGAGGCCATGCTCAAGATCAACGATACGTCCGACGGGGGCGCCTCGTACCTCCAGCTCCTCGAACCGACCCGGGAGGACTCGGCGGTCGGCAAGTGGCTGGCGAAGAACGGCGAGGGTGTGCACCACATCGCGTTCGGGACGGCGGACGTCGACGGGGACGCCGCGAGCATCCGCGAGAAGGGCGTACGCGTCCTGTACGACGAGCCCCGGCGCGGTTCGATGGGGTCCCGGATCACCTTTCTCCACCCCAAGGACTGCCATGGCGTCCTGACAGAACTGGTCACATCGGCGGCTGTTGAGTCACCTGAGCACTGACTGACGTACATATGGGCCGGTAGGGTTGGGGGCGGTCGTCGCTGCACCCAGGGCGACCGCATGCCGGGGTCCGGGTTTCGGGGGGCGAGCGTCGGGGCGGCAGCCCATGCTCCGCCGCAGATCTGACACCATTCCCCGGGGGCCCCGTTCGGCGGATGGACGGTGCTCTTTGAGACAGGCTTGCGACCAGGGGACGGATGGACCGCGCAGTGCGGGGCTACGAGAGCCAGGAGCGAGAGCCGGCGGCTGACGTCGACCACCTCACTCGGTTCGAGGCCGAGATGAAGCGGCTGAAGACCGAGCGGGAAAAGGCGATCCAGCACGCCGAGGACCTCGGCTACCAGGTCGAGGTGCTGCGCGCCAAGCTGCATGAGGCGCGGCGCACCATCATGTCCCGGCCCGCCTTCGAGGGCGGTGACATCGGCTATCAGGCCGAGCAGCTGCTGCGTAATGCGCAGATGCAGGCCGACCAGTTGCGCCAGGACGCCGAGCGCGAGCTGGCCCAGGTCCGGGCGCAGACTCAGCGGCTGCTCCAGGAGCACGCCGAGCAGGCCGCCCGGCTGCAGTCGGAGCTGCACCAGGAGGCGATCAACCGCCGCCAGCAGCTCGACCAGGAGCTGGCCGAGCGCCGGCAGACCGTCGAGTCGCACGTCAACGAGAACGTGGCGTGGGCCGAGCAGCTGCGTGCCCGTTCGGAGTCGCAGGCGCGCCGGCTGATCGAGGAGTCGCGTGCCGAGGCCGAGCAGGCCATGGCCGCCGCCCGCGCCGAGGCCGAGCGGTTGACGAGCGAGGCCCGCCAGCGGCTGCAGAGCGAGGCGGAGTCCGCGCGCGCCGAGGCCGAGCAGCTGCTGCGCCGCGCCCGCACCGACGCCGAGCGGCTGCTGAACGCCGCGTCGACGCAGGCCCAGGAGGCCGCCGACCACGCCGAGCAGCTGCGCAGCTCGACGGCGAACGAGTCCGACGCCGCGCGCCGGCAGTCCGCCGAGCTGAGCCGCGCCGCCGAGCAGCGCATGGCCGAGGCCGAGGAGGCGCTGCGCAAGGCGCAGACCGAGGCCGAGAAGCTGGTCACGGAGGCCGAGACGGCCGCGTCCAAGGCGCTGGCCAGTGCCGAGGCCGCCAACGAGCAGCGCACGCGCACTGCCAAGGAGCAGGTGGCCCGTCTCGTCGGCGAGGCGACCAAGGACGCCGAGAGCACCAAGGCCGAGGCCGAGCAGGCGCTCGCGGACGCCCGTACCGAGGCCGAGAAGATCGTCGCCGAGGCCTCGGAGCGGGCCCGCACGATCACCGCCGAGGAGAGCGCGACCCAGCTGTCCAAGGCCGCCAAGACCGCCGAGGACGTCCTCAACAAGGCGGCGGAGGAGGCCCGTAACACCACCAAGGCCGCCACCGAGGAGGCCGAGCGGATCCGCAGCGAGGCGGAGAGCGAGGCCGACCGGCTGCGTGCCGAGGCGCACGACATCGCCGAGCAGCTCAAGGGCGCGGCGAAGGACGACACCAAGGACTACCGCGCCAAGACGGTCGAGCTCCAGGAGGAGGCGCGCCGACTGCGCGGTGAGGCCGAGCAGTTGCGCGGTGACGCGGTCGCGGAGGGCGAGAGCATCCGCGCCGAGGCCCGGCGCGAGGCCGTCCAGCAGATCGAGGAGGCGGCGAAGTCCGCCGAGGAGCTGCTGTCCAAGGCCAAGGCCGACGCCGACGAGCTGCGCCAGAGCGCCACGACGGACAGCGAGAAGGTCCGCGCCGAGGCCATCGAGCGGGCGACCGGTCTGCGCAAGCAGGCCGAGGAGACGCTGGAGCGCGCCCGCGAGGAGGCCGAGCGGCTGCGCACCGAGGCCGCCGAGCGGGCCGAGACGCTCACGACGGAGGCCGAGACGGCCGCGCGCGAGCTGCGCGCGGAGACCGAGCGGGCCGTCGAGACCCGGCGGACCGAGGCCGCCGAGGAACTGACCCGGCTGCACACCGAGGCCGAGGAGCGCCTCGCCGCCGCCGAGCAGGCGCTGACCGAGGCCCGCGAGGAGGGCGCCCGGATCCGCCGCGAGGCCGGCGAGGAGGCCGATCGGCTGCGTGCCGAGGCCGCCGAGCGGATCCGTACGCTCCAGGAGCAGGCGGAGCGGGAGGCCGCGCGGCTGCGCGACGAGGCCGCGTCGGACGCCTCCGCCTCGCGCGCCGAGGGCGAGGCCGTCGCCGTACGGCTGCGTTCGGAGGCCGCGGCCGAGGCCGAGCGGCTCAAGTCGGAGGCCCAGGAGACCGCGGACCGGGTCCGGGCCGAGGCGCAGGCCGCCGCCGAGCGGCTGGGCACCGAGGCGTCGGAGACCCTGGCCGGCGCCCAGGAGGAGGCCGCCCGGCGCCGTCGCGAGGCCGAGGAACTCCTCGGCTCCGCCCGCCAGGAGGCCGACCAGGAGCGCGAGCGGGCCCGCGAGCGCAGCGAGGAACTGCTGGCTTCCGCACGCAAGCGCGTGGAGGAGGCGCAGGCCGAGGCGATCCGGCTGGTCGAGGAGGCCGACCGGCGCGCCACCGAGATGGTCTCGGCCGCCGAGCAGCACGCCCAGCAGGTACGGGACTCCGTCGCCGGGCTGCACGAGCAGGCGCAGGAAGAGGTCACCGGTCTGCGCTCCGCCGCCGAGCACGCGGCGGACCGCACGCGCCGGGAGGCCGAGGAGGAGGCGGACCGGGTCCGCTCCGACGCCTACGCCGAGCGGGACCGCGCGAGCGAGGACGCAACGCGCCTGCGCCACGCGGCGAACGAGGAGGCCGAGGCCGCCAAGGCGCTCGCCGAGCGGACGATGGCGGAGGCCGTCGCCGAGGCCGAGCGGCTGCGCTCGGAGGCGTCCGCGCACGCCCAGCGGGTGCGTACGGAGGCCTCCGAGACCGCGTCCCAGGCCGACCAGGACGCCTCGCGCACCCGTGCCGACGCCCGGGCGGACGCCAACCGCATCCGTTCGGACGCCGCGACGCAGGCGGACACCCTCATCACCGAGGCCCGCAGCGAGGCGGAGCGGCTGCAGTCGGAGACGGCCCGTGAGGCCGACCGGGTGCGTGCCGAGGCCGTCGCGAAGGCCGAGGAGCTGATCGCGGACGCATCCGGCGACGCCGAGCGGCTGCGTGCCGAGGCCGCCGAGACGGTGGGCGCCGCGCAGGCGCAGGCCGACCGGATCCGCAGCGAGTCCGAGCGGGTCAGGGCGGACGCGCACGCCGAGGCCGAGAACCTGGTCAACTCCGCGCGGGAGGAGGCCGACCGGACGCTGGACGAGGCCCGCAAGGACGCCCACAAGCGGCGTTCGGAGGCGGCCGAGCAGGTCGACAAGCTCATCACGGAGACCACGGCCGAGGCCGACAAGCTGCTCACCGAGGCGCAGGCGCAGGCGCACAAGACCACGGCGGACGCCGAGGCGCAGGCCGACACCATGGTCGGCGCGGCCCGCAAGGAGGCCGATCGGCTGGTCTCGGAGGCGACGATCGAGGGCAACTCCCGTGTGGAGAAGGCTCGTACGGACGCGGACGAGCTGCTCGTCGGCGCCCGCCGGGACGCCACCGCGATCCGCGAGCGCGCGGAGGAGCTGCGTGAGCGGATCACCACCGAGATCGAGCAGCTGCACGAGCGGGCGCGCCGTGAGTCGGCCGAGGCGATGAAGTCGGCCGGCGACCGGTGCGACGCGCTGGTCAAGGCCGCCGAGGAGCAGCTCGCCGAGGCGCGGGCGCAGGCCAAGGAGATCGTCTCGGAGGCCAACTCCGAGGCGGGCAAGGTCCGTATCGCCGCGGTCAAGAAGGCCGAGGGGCTGCTCAAGGAGGCCGGGCAGAAGAAGAACTCGCTCGTCAAGGAGGCCGAGGAGCTCAAGGCCGAGGCGATCCGCGAGGCGAAGCGCACGGTCGAGGAGGGCAAGCGCGAGCTGGAGATCCTGATGCGGCGCCGCGAGGACATCAACTCCGAGATCTCGCGCGTGCAGTCGGTGCTGGAGGCGCTGGAGTCCTTCGAGGCGCCGGCGGCCGGCAAGGACGGCGGGGTCAAGGCGGGGGCCACCGTGGGGGCACCTCGTTCGGGTGGCAAGTCGTCGGAGGGCTAGCCGTGGAGCGTGATTTGCGTGTCTCCTGGGGGCCTTTGCCCAAGTATTTGGCAAGCTGTCCCGCGCTCAGCCACCCGAAAGAGGTGTCATTCTCCAGATCAAACACGTATCCGCTCGATGACACATCGCTTGGGCCCCTAGGATTCCCCCTATCACCTCACCGGTCTCATTCGACAGGAACCCCATGAGCGACACTTCCCCCTACGGCTTCGAGCTTGTGCGGCGTGGATACGACCGCGCTCAGGTGGACGAACGGATCTCGAAGCTCGTCTCCGACCGTGACAGCGCTCTCGCCCGCATCACCGCTCTGGAAAAGCGCATCGAGGAACTCCACCTCGAGACCCAGAACGCCCAGACCGCCGTCACCGACGCCGAGCCGTCGTACGCGGGTCTCGGCGCCCGTGTCGAGAAGATCCTCCGTCTCGCCGAGGAGGAGGCCAAGGACCTGCGCGAGGAGGCCCGGCGCGCGTCCGAACAGCACCGTGAGCTCGCCGAGTCGGCGGCCCAGCAGGTACGCAACGACGCGGAGTCCTTCGCCGCGGACCGCAAGGCCAAGGCCGAGGACGAGGGCGTCCGGATCGTCGAGAAGGCCAAGGGCGAAGCGTCCCAGCTGCGTTCCGACGCGCAGAAGGACGCGCAGTCCAAGCGCGAGGAGGCGGACGCCCTCTTCGAGGAGACCCGCGCCAAGGCCGCGCAGGCCGCCGCGGACTTCGAGACGAACCTGGCCAAGCGCCGCGAGCAATCCGAGCGCGACCTGGCCTCGCGTCAGCAGAAGGCCGAGAAGCGCCTCGCCGAGATCGAGCACCGCGCCGAGCAGCTCCGTCTGGAGGCGGAGAAGCTGCGCACCGACGCCGAGCGCCGTGCCCGCCAGACGGTGGAGACGGCCCAGCGCCAGGCCGAGGACATCGTGGCCGACGCGAACGCCAAGGCCGACCGCATCCGTTCGGAATCCGAGCGCGAGCTCGCGGCTCTCACCAACCGCCGCGACTCCATCAACGCCCAGCTGACGAACGTCCGCGAGATGCTGGCCACGCTCACGGGTGCCGCGGTGGCCGCCGCCGGCGCGCCCGCCGAGGACGAGCCGATCTCCCGGGGCGTCCCGGCGCAGCAGTCCCGGTAACACCCCGGCGTACGCCGAGCACCACGGCGAGGCCCCCTGCCGCTCCGGTGGCAGGGGGCCTTGCCGCGTCTTAGCGTGGCCGCATGATCGAGCTCGACGGGCTGACCAAGCGGTACGGCGAGAAGACCGCGGTGGACGACCTCAGCTTCCGCGTGGAGCCGGGGGTCGTCACGGGTTTTCTCGGTCCCAACGGGGCCGGGAAGTCCACCACCATGCGCATGGTCCTCGGCCTCGACCGCCCCACCGCCGGCGACGTGCGGATCGACGGCCGCCACTACGACCAGCTGAAGGACCCCCTCACATACATCGGGGCGCTCCTGGACGCCAAGGCCGTGCACGGCGGGCGGAGCGCCTTCAACCATCTGCTGTGCCTCGCGCAGAGCAACGGCATCCCCGAGCGCCGGGTGCACGAGGTGCTGGACACCGTCGGACTCACGGCGGTGGCGCGGAAGAAGGCCAAGGGGTTCTCGTACGGCATGGGGCAGCGGCTCGGCATCGCGGCCGCGCTGCTCGGCGACCCGCGGATCCTGATGTTCGACGAGCCGGTCAACGGGCTCGACCCCGAGGGCATCCACTGGATCCGGAACCTGATGAAGTCGCTGGCCGCGCAGGGGCGGACGGTGTTCGTGTCGAGCCACCTCATGAACGAGATGGCCGTCACCGCCGACCACCTCGTCGTCATCGGCCAGGGCAAGCTGCTCGCCGACACCTCCATGGCCGATTTCATCCGGGAGAACTCGCGCTCGTACGTCCGGATGCGCTCCCCGCAGCCCGAGCGGCTGCTGGACGTGCTCCAGGAGGACGGCATCGCGGTCACGCGGCCCGGCGACGGGACGCTGGAGGTCGAGGGCGGCAAGGCGGAGCGGATCGGGGAGCTCGCCGCCCGGGGCGGTGTCGTGCTGTACGAGCTCAGTCCCCAGCAGGCTTCACTGGAGGAGGCGTTCATGCGGCTGACGGCTCAGTCGGTGGAGTACCACGCGCACACCGACCCCCCTTCCGCCCCACGGGGCTGGGGCGCCGACGGGAAGGGAGCCTGAGCCATGGCGGCTGTCCAGGTGCTCCGGTCCGAGTGGACGAAGATCCGGTCCGTGGCGTCCACGTTGTGGACGCTGTCCCTCGCTGTGGTCGTCACCATCGCGCTCGGGATGCTGATCTCGGCCCTGTCGCGCAGTCAGTTCGACCAGATGCCACCCGATCGGCGGCTCTCCTTCGACCCCACCTTCGTCAGCTTCGCGGGGATGACCCTCGGGCAGCTCGCGATGATCGTGTTCGGGGTGCTGGTCGTGTCCAACGAGTACAGCACCGGCATGATCCGCACCTCGCTGTCCGCGGTCCCGCGGCGCGGGACCTTCCTGTTCAGCAAGCTCGCGGTGGCGGGCGGACTCGCCCTCGTCGTCGGCATGGCGACCGGTTTCGCCGCGTTCTTCCTCGGGCAGGCGATGCTCGGGACCCACCGGACCCAGCTCGGCGACCCCGGGGTGCTCCGGGCGGTCATCGGCGCCGGGCTCTACATGACGCTCATCGCGCTGTTCTCGATGGGAGTCGCCGCGATGCTGCGCTCGCCGATGCTGTCGCTCGGCATCCTGATGCCGTTCTTCTTCCTGATCTCCAACATCCTCGGGAACGTCGACGCGACGAAGAAGGTCGGCCAGTTCCTGCCCGACCAGGCCGGGAGCCGCATCATGCAGGTGGTCCCCCGGGTCGGCGACGACACCCCGTACGGCCCCTGGGGCGGACTGGGGATCATGGGGCTGTGGGTGATCGCGGCGATCGCGGGTGGATATCTGCTCCTGCGGAAGCGGGACGCATAGTGGGCGGTGCCCCGGCCCGCGCCTCGCGCGCTGAAGGGCCGGGCGCCCTCCATGGGAATGAGGCAGGGACAGTGTCCCGATATCCTCCTAACCGTTCCTTTGGACTGTCCAGGCACAAACCCGATCAGCCGCACGCTCCGAACGGTCTTGAGCGCACTGGTCCCCGGCGTACTCAGCCCAGGGTGGTGTCACGCATCGTGTGCATGGTCCGGTCCCAGGAGGCCGGCTCCCTTCGACCTGGCCGCATAGGTTCGGCATAAGTGACGGGGAGGCCCTGCTCCATCGCTCTGGTGAAGTGGGGGCCCCGCACACTGGCACCGTCTCCTGTGCGCCAGATCGCACACGCAGCTAACCCGGCTGGCCCAGGGCGTTGCAAGCCCACGAGCCGCTCATCACACGATCGAGCTAAAAGGATCTCTTGCACCGCCATGGCCGAACAGTTGTCTACTCTACGCTTACGGGGGCGTGGGCCCCGCCGTCCTGAACCTTGCGATGGGTGCGGAGCATGATCGAGGCTGTCGGCCTTACCAAGCAGTACGGCGACAAGACCGCCGTGCAGAATCTTTCCTTCCACGTACGGCCGGGCGCAGTCACCGGCTTCCTCGGCCCCAACGGCTCGGGCAAGTCGACGACCATGCGGATGATCCTCGGTCTGGACAACCCCACGTCCGGCACGGTGACGATCGGCGGCTATCCCTACCGCAGGCTGCCGAACGCCCCGCGCCAGGTCGGCGCGCTGCTCGACGCCAAGGCCGTGCACGGCGGCCGCAGCGCCCGCAGCCATCTGCTGTCCCTGGCCCAGCTGTCGGGCATCCCGGCCCGGCGCGTGGACGAGGTGCTCGGCGTCGTCGGCCTCCAGGACGTGGCCCGCAAGCGCTCCAAGGGCTTCTCGCTCGGCATGGGACAGCGCCTCGGCATCGCCGCGGCCCTCCTCGGCGACCCCCGGGTGCTGCTGTTCGACGAGCCGGTCAACGGTCTCGACCCCGAGGGCATCCTCTGGGTGCGGAACCTGATGAAGGCGCTCGCGGCCGAGGGCCGGACCGTGTTCGTGTCGAGCCACCTGATGAGCGAGATGGCGCTGACCGCGGACCACCTCATCGTCATCGGGCGCGGGCAGCTGCTCGCCGACATGAGCGTCAGGGACTTCATCGCGGCCAACTCCGCCGGCTTCGCGCGCGTGCGCACCCCGGACACCGAGCCGCAGCAGCGCGAGAAGCTGAGCGCCGCGCTGACCGAGGCGGGCGGCCATGTGATGCCGGAGCAGGACGGGGCGCTGCGCGTCACCGGGCTGCCGCTCCCCCGCATCTCCGACCTGGCGCACGAGGCGGACGTACGCCTGTGGGAGCTGTCGCCGCACCAGGCGTCGCTGGAGGAGGCGTACATGCGGATGACGCAGGGCGCCGTGGACTACCGCTCGACCATCGACCAGAAGGCTGCCCTCCAGCAGCCGGTGCCGCCCGGCGCCCAGCCTCCGATGCCGGTGCCGGGCCAGGGCCAGCCGGGCTGGTACGCCCCGCCGCCGCCCCACCCGGGCGCGCCCGCCCCCTCGCCGTACGGCACTCCGTCCGCTCCCGGCACCGGGCAGCCGAACCCGTACGCCCACCCGGCCCCGCACGCCGCCCCGCCGGCCGCCGAGCAGGCACCGCCGCCCGCCGCGCCCGCCCCGGCACCCGCACCCTCCGACCTGACCAAGCCCGAGGACGTCCGATGAGCACCCACCAGCCCCCGATGCCGCAGGCCGCTCCCGCCGCCGCCCCCTGGCAGGCGGCGCCCGGCGGTGCGCACCCCGGCTATACCTCGCCGATCCCGGTGGTGCGCACGCACCTCGGGCACGCGCTCGCCTCCGAGTGGACGAAGATCAGGTCGGTGCGCTCGACGGTGTGGACGCTCGGGGTCTTCGTCGTGCTGGTGCTCGGCGTCGGGCTGGCCGCCGGCGCGCTGATCGCGAGCACCTCCTCCGACCTGTCCACCGAGAACGCGCTCGGCTTCGGCTTCTTCGGACTGCTCCTCGGCAGCATGCCGATCATCACGCTCGGCGTGCTGACCACGGCCTCCGAGTACGGCACCGGCATGATCCGCACGACGATGACCGCCTGCCCCTCGCGGGTGCGCGTGCTCACGGCGAAGGCGATCGTGTTCTTCCTGGTCGCCTTCGTGGTCACGCTGGTGTCCACCACCCTCGTGGCCCTCGCCCAGGTGTCCATGCTGGAGAGCCACGGCGCCCCGGCCCCGTCCGGCGGGGACTGGATGAAGGCCACGGTCGGCATCAGCCTCTACATCGCGCTGCTCGGACTGCTGTCACTGCTCGTCGGCTCGATCATCCGGCACTCGGCCGGCGCCATCACCATCATGATCGGCCTGCTGCTCGCGCCGCTGGTGCTCGCCCTGTTCATGTTCGCGTCGTCGCTGGAGAAGCTGCGCGCGGCCCTGCTGGAGTACTCGATCCCGAACCAGTTGAGCGTCTTCTACTCCAACTCCCTCAGCCAGTCCGGCCCGTCGGGGTGGGAGCCGCTGTGGATCATCGTGGGCGTGACGGCGGCCGTGTTCGCGGCGGCCTGCGCACTGCTCCAGCGCCGGGACGTCTGAGCCCGGCCGGATCCGGCCTGATCCGAACGAAAGAGCCTAGAATCTCGGCCCGTTACGGGACCGCCACACCCGCGTGGTGCGGCGGTCCTTCGCGTTCCAGCACGCCTTGTGCCAGTGCCGGCGGTCGTCGACGCCCGCGAACTCGGGCCAGGCCACCACGTGCGGGACGCCGGAGGGGATCACCTGGTCGCAGCCGGGGCAGCGGTACGTCTTGCCCTCCGCGCTCGCCCCGGCCACATGCCGGACGTTCCAGTCCTCGCCCTGCCAGCTCTCCATGGACTGCCAGCCCCCGTAGCGGCCGGCGCGGTCGCCCTCGGCGCTCCGGCCGGCGGAGGCCGCCCCTTTCGGGCCCTTGGATCGGTTGCGACGCGGGGACACGGGACACCTCACAGGGGCGGTACGGGGAGCAGGGGCCGTCTCCAGCGTACGCGGCGGCCGTCTGGGTACGCGTAGGGCGTCAATCCTGGCCGATCCCCACAAGTCCCCCTCCGGAGCACCGTATTCCGCAGACAATCCGGAAATCTCTTCGCCAGGCCGTGACCTCGTCACGTGTCGGCCGGTTATGCCGGGTGGGGGAGCTCCGTGTCGGAGCCGAGAGAGCAGGAATCGCACATGCACGTCGGAAGTTTTGTGCTGGCGGCCCAGTTCCCGGGTCAGGGTCAGGGGGAGACCCTGCACCGGGCGGTCCGCTCCGCGGAGGTGGCCGAGGAGGCCGGACTGGACACGGTCTGGCTGGCCGAGCACCACTTCGTGCCGTACGGCACCTGTCCGTCCGCGATCACCCTGGCCGCGCTGCTGCTGGGCCGTACCCGCCGCATCCGGGTCGGCACGGCGGTCAGCGTGCTGCCCACCGTCCACCCCGTCGCCCTCGGCGAACAGGCCGCGCTGCTGCATGTGACGAGCGGCGGGCGCTTCACGCTGGGCGTGGGGCGCGGCGGGCCCTGGGTGGACCTGGAGGTGTTCGGCTCCGGACTCGCGGCGTACGAGCGCGGGTTCCCGGAATCACTCGATCTGCTGATGCGCTGGCTGCGCGAACCGGCGGTCGGCGCCTCGGGCGAGCGCTTCACGTTCCGTGAAGTCCCCGTCGTACCAAGGCCGTCGGAGGCGCTCACGGAGACGCCGGGCCCGGAGGTCGTGGTGGCCTGCACCTCGCCGGCGAGCGTACGGCTGGCCGCCGAGCGCGGGCTGCCGATGCTGCTCGGGATGCACATCGGCGACGAGGAGAAGGCCGAAATGGTCGCCCGCTGGCGGGAGTTCGCGCGCGCCGCCGGACGGCCGGCCGCGGAGATCGCGGGCGCGGCGCATGTCTCGGCGGGCGTCTGCCAGATCGCGGACCGGCGCACGGACGCGGTGGAGACCCTGCTGAAGGCCATGCCGGGCTGGCTGCGGCAAGGGCTCGAGGCCCATGTCACGGTCGACGGCCGGGCGCGCGCGATGCGCGACCCGGTCGCCTACACCGAACTGCTCTGCGGGCTGCACCCGGTGGGCACGCCGCGGCTGTGCGCCGACCGGCTCGCGGCGACCTCGGAGCGGACCGGCATCACCCGCTTCGCCCTCCTCGTGGAGGGCTCGGGCGACCTCGCGGCGACGGAGGAGAACGTACGGCGCCTGGGCGCCGAGGTGCTCCCCCATCTCCGCTGAGCGAGCCGTCCGCCGTGCGGTGAGCCTGCCGCCCCGTACCGAATGCACCTCCCGCGGTGGAGCGGCAAGCGAACGGCTCAGCGCCGTCAGCAGTCGCGGAACTCCGGCGACTGGTTCAGCACCTGGCTGCGTACCGAGGTGAAGCGGGACAGCTTCTCGTCGACCGCGACGTCGAGCGGGAACACCGCCACCCGGTGGCAGTTCTGGAAGGCCAGCCGTACACCGAAGTGCCGCTGGAGAGCCCCGCGTATCGCGTCGCTGGCGAGCGCGCGCAGCAGCTGACCCCGTGCCTGCTCGTCCGGCGGAGGCGTCTGGTTGTCGGCGAAGTCTCCGCCGTCCACCTTCAGCTGGGCCACCAGGGAGCTGATCATCTCCCATGCGTAGGGCAGGGAGGTCCGGACGCAGTCGACGAAGGCGGCTTCGTCGACCTCGCCTCGCTCGGCCTGTTCGAGTAGGGCCGGTGAGACGTCGAGCGACATGGGTTCTCCTCTCGCACCCCCGGACTGCGGGGGTTGCCGGACACGGAAAGGAAGTTCACGGCACCGACTATCGAACACGCTGCGTACACACGCCGCGACCTCCCGTTTACTACGGTAGGCAACGGCAGGTGGCGGCACCAGGAGAATGCGCACATGCGCCGATCCCGAGGGGCACACAATCGGCCAAGGATGAACACCGGATACCCAGAGAAACGGGACGGACCGGAGAGACCCGGTCGGAACCGGTGACGGGAGAGCCCCGGCGAGGCGGGCGTGACGTGTCCGACAGGGCGGCGGGGGTCGCGGCGGGGCAGGCGAATCGCGTCGAGCGCCGGGTGTCGAGTAGCGTTGCCGACCATGCGTCTCGTCATCGCCCGGTGCTCCGTCGACTACGCCGGCCGGCTCACCGCCCACCTCCCCTCGGCTCCCCGCCTGATCCTGGTCAAGGCGGACGGCAGCGTCTCCATCCATGCCGACGACCGGGCCTACAAGCCCCTGAACTGGATGTCGCCGCCCTGCACGCTCAAGGAAGGCGGCGGCGAGGACGCGGGCGTGTGGACCGTCATCAACAAGGCGGGCGAGAAGCTCATCATCACGATGGAGGAGGTCCTGCACGACTCCTCGCACGAGCTCGGCGTGGACCCCGGCCTGATCAAGGACGGCGTGGAGGCGCACCTCCAGGAGCTGCTCGCCGACCGCATCGAGACGCTCGGCGAGGGCTACACGCTGATCCGCCGCGAGTACATGACCGCCATCGGCCCCGTCGACATCCTGTGCCGGGACGCCGAGGGCCGGACCGTCGCCGTGGAGATCAAGCGGCGCGGTGAGATCGACGGCGTGGAACAGCTCACGCGCTACCTCGACCTGCTCAACCGCGATCCGCATCTCGCCCCGGTCCGCGGCATCTTCGCCGCGCAGGAGATCAAGCCCCAGGCCCGCGTCCTCGCGACCGACCGGAACATCGGCTGCCAGGTGCTGGACTACGACGCGCTCCGCGGCATCGAGGACGACAAGCTGCGCCTGTTCTGAGGCAAAGGCGACAGCGTTGTGAGGCACGGCGGCAGCGCCGTGTACGACGACGAGGGCCGGGTTCCGAAAGCGGAACCCGGCCCTTCGTGCGTGCGTGCCGTCAGATGACCAGCCCGGAGCCGCCTCGCGGAGCGCTTCCCGAGCTGCTCGCGGAGGCACTGGAGGCGGGACCGCTCGCGGTGTCGGTGGTCGACGGGGTCGACGACTCCGTCGGGCTCTGGGACGGCGTACCGGACGGGGTGCCCGGCGGAGTGTCCGAAGGAGGCTGCGGGCTCGTCTTGGTCGGCGTCGGGGACTTGCTGCTCGGCGCCTTGCTGCTCGGCTTCGGCGACGACGGCTTGCTCGACGTGCCGGGCTCGCTCGGCTTCTTCGTCCCGCTCGGCTCGTCCGAGGGCCGGGCCGTGCTCGCCGACGGCGTCGGGTCATCCGCCGTGCCGAAGGTGCCGTCGGGGCCCGGGTCGGTCGGCCGGCTGGTGGCGGTGCCGGTGTCGCCCTTGCCGTCCTTCCCCGGGGTGCCCGCGCCCGTGCCGCCGTCGTCGAAGCCCTGCGTCGCGGACGGGTTGACGTTCACGTGGTCGGACGGGTCGTCGGCGCTGTCGTGGGAGCTCATGCCGAGCGTCACGACCGTGCCGAGCACGGCGACGAGCAGTGCGCCGGCGCCGCCGGCCACCACGTTGCGCCGGACCACCCGCCGCAGCCCGCGCTGCTTCGCCGTGGAGTGCGGCGTCGCGGCCGGGGACGCGGCGGGCACGGAGGCCCGCTGGGTCACCGCGGTGTCGGTCACGGACTGCCGCAGCGTCGGGAAGGGCGCGAGGGAACCGGACCGGGCCGGGGCCTGCTCCCCCGGTCGTACGGCGGCCAACTCCTCGGTGACGGCGGCCGCGGCCGCGATGGACACGTCGCCGGTGCGGTCGGCGACCAGGGCGAGGGCGCGGCGGCCGGTGACGGTGCCGTGCTTGTCGGCGAGCGCGCCGCGCAGGCCGATCGCGGCCTCCAGCTCGGCGCGGGCCCGCTCGTACTGTCCGCCGCAGAGCGCGAGGATGCCCAACTCGTGGTGGAAGTAGGCCTGTTCGGTCACGTCACCGGCCGGGCGGGCGGCCTCGACGCCGAAGCGCAGCACCCGCTCCCAGGCACCCCAGTGCAGCCCCGCGGCGAAGGCGGGCGCGGCGCTGCGGGCGAGGCTCAGGGTGGCGTTCGGGGTGCCGTTCTCCCCGTCCTCGTCGGCGGCGGCCTCGTCCGGTCCGAGCGGGACCAGGACGGCCAGCGTGGCGAGCACGGCGTCGGCCTCGGCGCACACGCGCTCGGGGGTGACGGAGGCGTGTCCGGCCCACCAGGTGTAGTGCCGGGCGGCGGTCCGCGCGCGGGCCTCGACGTCGTCGCCGTATCCGGCGGCCCGCAGCTGGTCGGCGACGCCGGCCGCGAGCCGGTAGCGGGCGCCGACCGGCGAGACCAGTCCGCAGGCGGTGAGTTCGCCGAGCGCGGCGTCGGCGTGGGTGTCGCCGACCAGTGCGGGCAGGTGCGCCTGGTGCGGCATCTCGCCGTCGAGGGCGACGGCGAAGCGCAGCGCCTCGCGGGCGGAGGGGCTCAGCCGGGCGGCGAGCAGCGGCGCGGGGCCCGCGGCCTCGCCGAGGGAGGGCAGGGGTATGTGTCCGCCGTCCTCGGCGTCGTACGGGGCTGCGGGCGCCTCGCCCTGGACGTCCTGGGCATCCTGGAAGACGCCGAACTCGTCCACGGCGCGCGCCTCGGCGTCGCGGTGGTCGCGCTGCCTGAGCAGGGCACCGGCCTGGACGAACCTGAGGGGCAGCCCCTCCGACTCGAACCAGAGGTCCCCGGCCCAGTTGGACTCCTCCTCGGTGAGGGCGCGGCCCGCGGCCCGCTCCAGGAGCTCCACGCTCGCCGCGCGCTTGAGGCCGTCGAGGGCGACCAGTTCGACGCCGGAGTCAGCGGTCGGCTCGGGCACGTCGGGGGTGGCGGCGAACAGGAAGGCGCACTCGGGGGTGGCGTCGAGCAGTTCGTCGAGCGCGGCGCCGCCGAAGGCGAGGTCGTCGACGACCACGACGGCGGCGATCTCCCGGACCAGGGCGAGCAGTTCGTCCTGTTCGGGCCGGTGGCCGGGCGCCATGTAGACGGCGTGGAACAGGTCGTGGAAGAGCTCGCCGACCGTGCGGTCGAAGCCGCTGAGGCGGACCACTCCGTCGGGGGCGAGGTCGAAGCAGTCGTCGGCGACGAGGTCGAGCAGCGAGGTGCGGCCGGATCCCGCGGCGCCGGTGAGGCGTATGGAGCGGCCGCGGGCGAGCAGGCGTACCAGGCGCTCGCGCTCGTCCTGGCGCTCCAGCAGCGGCAGTTCGGGCCGGGCGGGGCCGGCCGGCGTGGGCGGACGGTCCGCGTGGGCGGCCTCGGCGCGCTCGGCCGCGGTGAGCTTCACGGGCCGCGCCGGCCGGTCGGCCGGCGGGCAGGCCTCGATCTCGCTGCCGTCGACGGGATTGACGGTCAGCAGGAAGTCGCCCGAGACGACCCGCGCCGTGCGGACGCGGGCGGGCGCGCTGTGACCGAAGTCCTGGGTGAGGGAGTCCCTCGGCGGGCGCTGGCGCGGCGCGTGGCCCTCGCCGTCCTGGCCGTACTCCTCGGGTCCCCGGTTGATCGGGTCCATAGGTCTCAAGCCCCCAAAAGCGTCATGTGCCCGTGTCCGGCCCCTCCCGGCCTGCCGCACATAGCGCTGTCGCTTCCGGTCCGGGCCCGCTCCAGGGTGTCGAGGCGCGGGCGACCGAACCTTAAACCTTCGCACAGCGTCCGCGACAGTCGGGGGTGCCGCGCCGCCCGAGACGTCACGGTCTCGCGAGGATTGCGCAGGGCGCGCGGCGCGGTGTGCGGCCCGATTCCCCCGTCGCACGCGTCCCGTCCGCGGCGCGGCCGGGGCGCGGCCGGGGCCTTCAGACCCGGGGCAGGGACTCCACCCCGATGCCTCCCTCGATGGCCAGGATCCGGTGCAGCCGGGTCGCCACCAGCAGGCGCTGCATCTGCGGCGGTACGCGGCGCAGCACCAGGCGGCGGCCGCAGCGGCCGGCCCGTCGGTGGACCCCCATGATCACCCCGAGTCCGGTGGCGTCCCAGGAGTCGAGTTCGGACAGGTCGAGCACGAGATCGCCGACTCCGTCGTCGACGGCCGAGTGCAGGACCGTACGGGCGTCCGCCGCGCTGCGGACGTCGAGGCGGCCCCCGACGACCAGCTCGGCGTGGTCGCCCCTGATGTGCATAATGCGCTCCCCGTGAGTTGCGGCGTCGGACCCCGTGTCGTACCCCGAGTACTCCGTGACGGTGCTGTGTCTGACTGCATCAGCGGCGCCGAAGTTGCCGTCCGTGAGCGAACCGATACCGAATTCACCCCGGGGTGTGACACACCCGGGGCTTGTACGGTGACGGCGGCGGTACGCACGCGAGGTTCAGTACGTGTAGAAGCCCTGCCCGCTCTTGCGGCCGATGTCACCGGCGTCAACCATCCGGCGCATCAGCTCCGGCGGCGCGAACTTCTCGTCCTGCGACTCGGTGTAGATGTTGCCGGTGGCGTGCAGCAGGATGTCGACGCCGGTGAGGTCGGCCGTGGCGAGCGGGCCCATGGCGTGGCCGAAGCCCAGCTTGCAGGCGAGGTCGATGTCCTCGGCGGTGGCGACGCCCGACTCGTAGAGCTTGGTCGCCTCGACGACGAGCGCCGAGATGAGCCGGGTGGTCACGAAGCCGGCCACGTCGCGGTTGACGACGATGCAGGTCTTGCCGACGGACTCGGCGAACTCCCGTGCGGTGGCGAGGGTTTCGTCGCTGGTCTTGTAGCCGCGGACGAGCTCGACGAGCTGCATCATCGGCACCGGCGAGAAGAAGTGCACGCCGACGACCCGCTCGGGGCGCTCGGTGGCCGCCGCGATCTTGGTGATCGGGATGGCGGAGGTGTTGGAGGCGAGCACGGCGTCCTCGCGCACGAGCTTGTCGAGCGCGCGGAAGATCTCGTGCTTGACCTCCAGCTTCTCGAAGACCGCCTCGACGACGATGTCGGCGTCGGCCGCGGCGTCCAGATCGGTGGTGGCGGTGATCCGGGCGAGGGCGGCCTCGGCGTCCTCGACCGTCATCTTCCCCTTGCCGACGAACTTGTCGTACGAGGCCTTGATGCCGTCGGTGCCGCGTCGCAGGGCTTCGTCGGTGACGTCGCGCAGAACGACGTCCCAGCCCGCCTGCGCGGAGACCTGAGCGATACCGGACCCCATGAGACCGGCCCCGATGACGGCGAGCTTCCCTGCCACTCCGACTCCCCTACACGCTGTTCACGTATCCCTTGTTCGGCGGACCCTAGCGCCAAGAAGGCGCTGTGTGACGGGTTAGTAACGCGCGTCACGTCCCATCCGACGGACATCACACCGGCGGGGCCCATTCCGCCCGCGGCATCGGACAGTTGAGCGGCTAGGGGGTGCCTCGTCGGTCAGGCCGGATCAGGGAGCGGCGTCTGGTGCCGTGCATCGCAAGGCGGAGGAGGGCGTCGATGCGTGGGGGTCCCCCCTGCTCGAGCGAAGCCGAGAGCTTGGGGGAATCGGCAACCGACGACAACGCGGCGAGGCGCGGTGCCAGACGCCGCGAGCCCGGCCTGACCGACGAGGCACCCCCTAGGCTGACCGTATGGTCAATCTGACGCGCATCTACACCAGGACCGGCGACAAGGGCACGACGGCGCTCGGCGACATGAGCCGGGTGGCCAAGACCGATCCGCGGATCTCGGCCTACGCGGACACCAACGAGGCGAACGCGGCGATCGGCACGGCCCTCGCGCTCGGCGCGCTGGACGAGGAGGTCGTCCAGGTCCTCACCCGGGTCCAGAACGACCTGTTCGACGTGGGTGCGGACCTGTCGACTCCGGTGGTGGAGAAGCCGGAGTTCCCGCCGCTGCGGGTCGAGCAGTTCTACATCGACCGGCTGGAGGCGGACTGCGACCGCTTCAACGAACGTCTGGAGAAGCTGCGCTCCTTCATCCTCCCCGGCGGCACCCCGGGCGCGGCCCTGCTCCACCAGGCCTGCACGGTCGTCCGCCGCGCGGAGCGCTCCACCTGGGCGGCGCTGGAGGTCCACGGCGAGGTGATGAACCCGCTCACCGCGACCTACCTCAACCGGCTGTCGGACCTGCTGTTCATCCTGGCCCGTACGGCCAACAAGGACGTGGGAGACGTGCTGTGGGTGCCGGGCGGGGAGCGCTGAGCCCGCTTCCCCGCACCGGTCCTCAGCGGTCGCCGTCGTCGGTGGCGTCCTTCTCCGCCCGCCCGACGGCCGACTCGGCGTCCGCGACCTTCTGCCGCATCTCCTCGTAGCCGGAGGGGGTGGCCGAGGAGGTCGCGGAGGGCGTGGCCGCCGGGGCGCGGTCCCCGTCGCAGCCGGCGGTCAGGACCGCGGCCGCGAGGACGAGGAGCGCCGCGGCGGCCGCCCTGGGTGGGCGCGTCAACGCGCGTCCTTGCCGCCGTCGTTGTCCTCGCACCAGGTCCGGACGTCCGCCAGGTCGTCCTTGCGCTGCTTCAGCGTCGGCACGAGGGACTTGCGGAACTCCAGGCGGTGCTCCAGGAACGTGGCGACCTCGTCGTGGCCGGCCTTCCTGGCGTTCTCGACGCGCCGCTGAAGCCGCTCGACGGAGCCGCGCCGGGCGGGGCCCGCGTCGAGCCGCTTCAGGGCCCGGTCGATGCGGCGGTCGATCTTCGGTACGCGCTTGCACAGCGCCTTGGCGCCGTCGCCGGCCGGCTTCGGCGCGGCGGAGGGCCCGTCGGCCGCGGCCGCTCCCGCGGCACCCGCGAGCAGGGCGGCCGCGGCCAGCCCGACGAGCAGGGTGCGCGGCCGTCGTCGCATGGTCATCTGCGTCTCCTTTTCCCGGACGGCCCTGACGTCCGTCCGACCCGACGCAGGTTAGGGACGGTCCTTGGGGAAATTCTGTGACCGGTTTGCCCCGGCCGTCCCGCTCAGCCAGTCCCGCCGTGCGGGGAGTTCACCGCCCGCCGACGGCAGCCGCACCTCGAAGCGGGCGCCGATGCCGTCCGCCCCCTGCGTCACGGTGACGCTCCCCCGGTGCAGCGCGGCCTGCTGGGCGACCAGGGTCAGGCCGAGCCCGGAGCCCGTGCTGTGCGGGCCCCGGTGGAAGCGCTCGAAGACCTTCTCGCGCGCCTCGGGCGGGACGCCGGGTCCGCGGTCGTCCACCGTGATCACCGCCTGGCCGTCCGCGTCGTGGACGGCGACGGTCACCTCCGCCCCGCCGTGCGCGTCCTGGCCGTGGGCGAGGGCGTTGCCGACCAGGTTGTCGCACAGCAGCCGCAGGCCGGGCTCCCAGCCGTGGACGGCGAGGGACGGGGGTGCGCTCAGGGTGATCCGGGCGTCCGGGGCGCGGCGGCGCGCCTCGGCCACCGCGGCGTCGGCGACCTCGGTGAGGTTCACGGTCTGGAACGCCTCGGCCTCCACGAGGTCGCCGCGCCCGAGTTCGCGCAGCATCACGAGCAGGCCGAGCAGCCGGGCGTGCTCGTGGCGCAGGTCGGCGAGCACCTCGGCGCGGTCCTCGCCGGGGAGGCCCGGGTGCTCGGCGAGGATGTCGAGGTTGGTGCCCATGCTCATCAGCGGGGTGCGCAATTCGTGCGCCGCCGCCGACGAGAAGGAGCGGGCGGTGTTCAGGGCGCCGGCGGCGCGGGCGGCCTGTTCGTCGTAGCGCGCGAGGACCATGCTCACCGTGGCGGCGAGTTCGTCGACCTCCGTGACCCCGGTCGGCTCGTGGCGGGGCCGTGCGGCGCTGGTGCGCGGGTCGAGGCCCGCGGTACGGCGGGTGAGGCGGCGCAGCGGGCGGGTGGCGCCGGTGGCGAGGCCCCAGGCGAGCAGCCCGGACAGGGGCGCGGCGAGCAGCGCGGTGAGGACCATGCGCCGCCGTACGAGCAGGAGTTGGGTGCGGTCGGCGGTGTCGGGCGCGAAGACCCACAGGGTGCCCGAGGCGCGGGGGGTACGGACCGTGCGGGACAGCGCGCGCCAGCCGCGGCGGCCCTCGCGTACGGTGACCGGTCCTCTGGCGTCGTCGGGCAGTGTCACCGAGGCGTCGGGCTGTGGGCCGCCGCTGAAGACGGTGTCCGGTCCGACGACGCGTATCCCGACGTCGAGCGCCGCGCTGTACAGGCGCCGCTCCCGGCTGTCGACGGCCCGGGGCCGCCCGCCCGCCGAGGCGCGCAGCAGGGCCCGGGCGTCGACGGCGGCGGCCGCGGCCCGCCGGCGCAGATGGTCGTCCTCGGCCCGGTGCAGGTCCCGGCCGACCAGCGTGAGCAGCAGCCACCCGGAGGCCAGCACGAGCACGGGCACGGCGCAGCCCACCGCGAGGCCGATACGCGTTGAGAGTCTCACGCCTGCTCCCTGAGGACGAAGCCGGTGTGCACGCCCCGGACGGTGACCGCCCAGGTCGCGCGCGCGGGCAACCCCACCGAGGCGCCCGGCCGCGAGCCGCCGCCGAAGGCCGCACCAGGACCTACCACGCGCACGCCGACACCGAACCCCGCGCCGCACAGGCGCCGCTCCCTGGCAGTGGACAGTCTCACGCCTGCTCCCTGAGGACGAAGCCCACTCCGCGCACGGTGTGTACCAGCCGCCGCTCCCCGCCCGCCTCCAGCTTGCGCCGCAGGTAGCTGACGAAGGTGTCGACGGCGTCGGTGCGCACGTCGACGTCGTAGCCCCAGACCCGTTCCAGGAGTTGGTCGCGGGTGAGGACGAGTCCGGCGTTGCGGGCGAGGATTTCCAGGAGTTCGAACTCGCGCCGGGTCAACTCCAGGGCACGGCCGTCGCGTTGGGCGGTGCGCGCGGCGGGGTCGATGACCAGTCCGGCGACCGTCAGCACCTCGTGTCCGGCCGGCGGGCGGCGGCGCAGCAGGGCGCGCAGCCGCAGCACGAGTTCCTGGAGTGCGAACGGCTTGACCAGGTAGTCGTCGCCGCCCGCCTGGAGCCCGGCGATCCGGTCGGCGGTCTCGTCGAGCGCGGAGAGCATGAGCACCGGCAGGTCCCACCCCTCCTCGCGGAGTCGGCCGCACACCTCGATGCCGGTCATGCCGGGCATCGAGACGTCCAGGACGAGCACGTCCGGCGGCGTCTCCCGCACGGCCGTCAGCGCGTCCGGGCCGCTTCCGGCCGTGCGGACGGTGAACCCGCTGAGTCTGAGCCCGCGTTCGAGGGAGCGACGGATGGCCGCGTCGTCGTCCACGACGAGCACCACACCACCCTGCCCCGCCTGCCCCGCCTCCGTCATGCACCCTCCTCAACTCCTTGCTGGTCCAGACCTATTGACCGCTGGTCCAGACCTTTCTATTCTCGCGGCACTGTGGGTGTGCAGGCTCCGTCGATGCCCCCTACCCCCACCTCACCCCCCGAGGAGGCGCAGCATGCGCTTCGGAAACAGAGTCGCAGTCTCTCTCGCGGCCTTATTACTCCCCCTCGCCGGTCTGGTCGGCCTGGCCGGCCCCGCCCAGGCGGCAGGCTCCGCGACCGCCACGTACACCAAGTCCCAGGACTGGGGCACCGGTTTCGAGGGCAAGTGGACCGTCAAGAACACCGGCAGCACCACGATCAGCTCCTGGACCGTCGAGTGGGACTTCCCCTCCGGTACGTCCGTCACCTCGGCCTGGGACGCCGACGTCACCTCCGCCGGCACCCACTGGACCGCCCGCAACAAGTCGTACAACGGCAGCCTCGCCCCCGGGGTCTCCGTCTCCTTCGGCTTCAACGGCGCGGGCTCCGGCTCCCCGTCCCACTGCCTGCTGAACGGCGACAGCTGCGACGGTACGACCGTCCCGGGCGACGCCGCCCCGTCCGCTCCGGGCACACCGAGCGCCTCCGACGTCACCGACACCTCGGTGCGACTGTCCTGGAGCGCCGCGACGGACGACAAGGGCGTCAAGGACTACGACGTCCTGCGCGACGGCGCGAAGGTCGCCACCGTCACGACGACCTCGTACACCGACACCGGTCTGACCGCCGGCACGGACTACTCCTACACGGTCCGGGCCCGCGACACCGCCGGCCAGACCGGCCCGGCCGGCGGCGCGGTGGCCGTGCACACCACCGGCGGCGGCACCACTCCCCCGGCCGGCGGCGCCAAGGTCAAGCTCGGCTACTTCACCGAGTGGGGCATCTACGGCCGCAACTACAACGTCAAGAACCTGGTGACGTCCGGCTCCGCCGCGAAGATCACGCACATCAACTACGCCTTCGGCAACGTCACCGGCGGCCGGTGCGCGATAGGCGACTCCTACGCCGACTACGACAAGGCGTTCACCGCCGACCAGTCGGTGAGCGGCGTGGCCGACACCTGGGACCAGCCCCTGCGCGGCAACTTCCCGGCGGCGTTCGCGCAGTCCTGCTACGACCTGGTGAAGGACCCGCGCTGGGCCGACGTCTTCGACGGCATCGACATCGACTGGGAGTACCCGGGCGCCTGCGGCCTGTCCTGCGACTCCAGCGGCGCGGCGGCGCTGAAGAACGTCCTGTCCGCCCTGCGCGCCAAGTTCGGCTCCGCCGCCCTGGTCACCGCGGCCACCACCGCCGACGCCTCCTCCGGCGGCAAGATCGACGCCGCCGACTACGCGGGCGCGGCCGAGTACGTCAACTGGTACAACGTGATGACGTACGACTTCTTCGGCGCCTTCAACGCCCAGGGCCCCACGGCCCCCCACTCCCCGCTCACCTCGTACTCCGGCATCCCCACGCAGGGCTTCACCACGGCCGACGCGATCGCCAGGTACAAGGCCAAGGGGGTTCCCGCGAGCAAGCTGCTCATCGGCATCGGCTTCTACGGCCGCGGCTGGACCGGCGTCACCCAGGACGCCCCGGGCGGCACGGCCACGGGCGCCGCGCAGGGCACGTACGAGCAGGGCATCGAGGACTACAAGGTGCTCAGGAACTCCTGCCCATCCACCGGCACCATCGCGGGCACGGCGTACGCCCACTGCGGCGGCAACTGGTGGTCGTACGACACTCCGGCGACGATCGGCACCAAGATGGCCTGGGCCAGGCAACAGGGCCTCGGCGGCGCCTTCTTCTGGGAGTTCAGCGGCGACACCGCGGGCGGCGAGCTGGTGAGCGCCGTCAACAGCGGGCTGTCGTAAGGCAGTTGTCCGTAAGAACTCAGCGATGCCAGTAAGAACTCACGCGACGTTGACGCTCCCCCAGACTCCGTCCGGGACCCCCACCAACGAGTGAACGCGGCTACGCCACATTCACTCGTTGTCCGGGCGGGGCTGCCTCCAGCCACGCGAGGAATCCGGTCAGCGCGTCCTCGCTCATGGCGAGTTCGAGACGCGTGCCCCGGTGGACACAGACGAGGATGACGGCGTCGGAGAGCAGAGCCAGCTCCTCCTCACCCTCGGGCACACGCCGGCCGGCCACCTCGATCGCCGAGCGTTCCAGGACGCGGCGCGGGCGCAGGGCGTAGGAGAAGACGCGGTACCACTCGATGCGGTCGCTGTTGTAGCGGGCGACGCCGTAGCTCCAGCCCTTGCCGCTGAGGTCCGGTTTCTCGGGCACGTCCCAGCGCAGGCTGCAGTCGAAGGTGCCGCCGGAGCGCTGGATGAGCCGGCGCCGGAGGCCGAACAGGAACAGTCCCACCAGCACGAGCGCGACCACGATCCCACACACAGTCAGAGCGAGGATCATCGGCACCGACCTCCTCGTCTCCCAGTAGTGGAACCAGGTAGTAGAACCAGGTAATGGAACGTAAAAAACACCCACATCCGCCTCAGCCGCGGCTGGGACCGGAGACTATCCGGTCCCAGCCGCGGCTGAGAGACGTCATCGCGTCGAGCGAGCTGGGTCAGCTTGCCGCCGCAGCCCGCAGTCGGACGTCCGCACGACGCTCGGCGGCGGCGTCGCCCTCCGCCTTCGCGCGCTCGAGCTCGCGCTCAGCGCTCTGGACATCGATCTCGTCCGACAGCTCGGCGACCTCGGCCAGCAGGGCCAGCTTGTTGTCCGCGAACGAGATGAAACCGCCGTGCACCGCGGCGACGACCGTTCCACCATCACTCGTACGGATGGTCACCGGGCCCGACTCCAGCACACCGAGCAGCGGCTGGTGACCGGGCATGACGCCGATGTCGCCGGACGTGGTGCGCGCGACGACCAGGGTGGCCTCGCCGGCCCAGACCTGGCGGTCGGCGGCGACCAGCTCGACGTGCAGCTCAGCAGCCAAGAGTGGCTCCTCGGGTCACCACCCGGCGGTTGTGCCGGGTGTTGGGGTCAATTCTAGTAGGTGTGGACGAGGGGGCGGGACGCACCCGCCCCCTCGTCAAGAGCACGGGGCTCAGCCGACCTCGGCGGCCAGCTTCTGCTCGCTCTTCTTCAGGTCCTCGAGCTCGACGCCCAGTTCCTTGGCGTTCTTCTTCAGGTCCTCGATACCGCCGCACATGAAGAAGGCCTGCTCGGGGAAGTGGTCGAAGTCGCCGTCGCAGATCATGTTGAACGCGCGGATCGTCTCCTCCAGCGGCACGTCCGAGCCGTCCACACCGGTGAACTGCTTGGCGACGTGCGTGTTCTGGGACAGGAAGCGCTCCACACGACGCGCGCGGTGGACGACGAGCTTGTCCTCCTCGCTGAGCTCGTCGATACCGAGGATCGCGATGATGTCCTGGAGGTCCTTGTACTTCTGCAGGATGTTCTTGACCCGCATGGCGGTGTCGTAGTGCTCCTGCGAGATGTACCGCGGGTCCAGGATCCGGGACGTGGAGTCCAGCGGGTCCACGGCCGGGTAGATGCCCTTCTCCGAGATCGGACGGGAGAGAACCGTCGTCGCGTCGAGGTGGGCGAAGGTGGTGGCCGGGGCCGGGTCGGTCAGGTCGTCCGCGGGGACGTAGATCGCCTGCATCGAGGTGATCGAGTGACCACGGGTCGAGGTGATGCGCTCCTGGAGGAGACCCATCTCGTCGGCCAGGTTCGGCTGGTAGCCCACCGCGGAGGGCATACGGCCGAGCAGGGTCGACACCTCGGAACCGGCCTGCGTGAAGCGGAAGATGTTGTCCACGAAGAACAGCACGTCCTGCTTCTGGACGTCACGGAAGTACTCGGCCATGGTGAGGCCGGCCAGCGCGACGCGCAGACGCGTGCCCGGGGGCTCGTCCATCTGGCCGAAGACCAGGGCGGTCTTGTCGATGACGCCCGAGTCGGTCATCTCCTCGATGAGGTCGTTGCCCTCACGGGTGCGCTCACCGACACCGGCGAACACGGAGACACCGTCGTGGTTGTTGGCGACACGGTAGATCATCTCCTGGATGAGCACCGTCTTGCCGACGCCGGCGCCGCCGAACAGGCCGATCTTGCCGCCCTTGACGTACGGGGTGAGCAGGTCGATGACCTTGATGCCGGTCTCGAACATCTCGGTCTTCGACTCGAGCTCGTCGAAGTTCGGAGCCTTGCGGTGGATGGACCAGCGCTCGCCCTCGTGCTTCTCCTCGGAGTTCAGCACCTCACCGAGGGTGTTGAACACCTTGCCCTTGGTGAAGTCGCCGACCGGGACGGTGATGGCTTCGCCGGTGTCGATGACCGGGGTCTGGCGGACCAGACCGTCGGTCGGCTGCATGGCGACGGTGCGCACCATGCCGTCGCCCAGGTGCTGGGCGACCTCGAGGGTCAGCGTCTTCTTCGCGCCCGCGGCGGCCGGGTCGGCCACCTCGACGTGCAGCGCGTTGTACATCTCCGGAATCGCGTCGACGGGGAACTCCACGTCGACGACCGGGCCGATGACCCGGGCGACGCGGCCCGGGGCCGTGGCGGTCTCAACAGTGGTGGTCATTAGCGGTCACTCCCCGCGGTCGCGTCGGCCAGGGCGCTGGCACCGCCGACGATCTCGCTGATTTCCTGGGTGATTTCGGCCTGGCGGGCCGCGTTGGCAAGACGGGTGAGGTTGTCGATCAAATCGCCCGCGTTGTCGGTGGCCGACTTCATCGCGCGCCGCGTGGCGGCGTGCTTCGAAGCGGCCGACTGGAGAAGCGCGTTGTAGATACGGCTCTCCACGTAGCGCGGCAGCAGAGCATCGAGGACATCCTCCGCCGAGGGCTCGAAGTCGTAGAGGGGAAGGATCTCGCCCTCGTGCTTCTCGCCGACCTCGTCGATGTTCAGCGGCAGCAGACGCTCGGTCTTCGCGACCTGCGTCATCATCGACACGAACTCGGTGTAGACGATGAACAGTTCGTCCACACCGCCGTCCGCGTCGTCCTTCTCGATGGCCTCGAGCAGCGGCGCCGCGACGTTCTTGGCGTCCTGGTACGTGGGCTGGTCGGTGAAACCGGTCCACGACCCCGCGATCTCGCGCTCACGGAAGTTGTAGTGCGCGATACCGCGACGGCCGACGATGAACGTCTCGACGTCCTTGCCCTCGCGCTGCAGGCGCTCGGTCAGCTGCTCCGCCGCCTTGATGGCGTTGGCGTTGAAGGCGCCGGCCAGACCGCGGTCGCTCGAGAGGAGCAGGACCGCGGCACGGGTCGGGTTTTTCGCCTCCGTGGTGAGCGGGTGGTCGACGTTCGACCCCGTGGCGACCGCCTTGACCGCGCGGGTGAGCTCGGTCTCGTACGGCTTGGAGGCCGCCACCTTGCGCTGCGCCTTGACGACGCGCGAGGCGGCGATCATCTCCATCGCCTTGGTGATCTTCTTGGTCGCGGTGACGGATCGGATGCGACGCTTGTAGACCCGGAGCTGGGCTCCCATGAGTCAGGTCCCTTCCTTACGTCACTTGGCGGCGGCGGCCGGAGCGTCCTCGCCGAGCAGCTTGCCGTCGGAGGTCTCGAACTGCTTCTTGAAGTCGAAGATCGCGTCGCCCAGCGCCGTCAGGGTGTCGTCCGACATCTTGCCGCCCTCCTTGATGGAGGTCATGAGGCCCTGGTGCTTGCGGTGCAGGAACTCCAGCAGCTCCTTGTCGAAGCGCCGGACGTCCGAGACCGGGACGTCGTCCATACGGCCCGTACCACCGGCCCAGATGGTGACGACCTGGTCCTCGGTGGCCATCGGGTCGTACTGCTTCTGCTTGAGCAGCTCGGTCATGCGGCTACCGCGGTCCAGCTGGGCCTTCGACGCGGCGTCGAGGTCGGAACCGAAGGCGGCGAACGCCTCCAGCTCGCGGTACTGGGCCAGGTCGACACGCAGACGACCGGAGACCTGCTTCATCGCCTTGTGCTGGGCGGCACCACCGACACGGGAGACGGAGATACCGACGTTCAGCGCGGGGCGCTGACCGGCGTTGAACAGGTCCGACTCCAGGAAGCACTGGCCGTCGGTGATGGAGATGACGTTGGTCGGGATGAACGCCGAGACGTCGTTGGCCTTGGTCTCGACGATCGGCAGACCGGTCATCGAGCCGGCGCCCATGTCGTCGGAGAGCTTGGCACAGCGCTCCAGCAGACGGGAGTGCAGGTAGAAGACGTCACCCGGGTAGGCCTCGCGGCCCGGCGGGCGACGCAGCAGCAGGGAGACGGCACGGTAGGCGTCGGCCTGCTTCGTCAGGTCGTCGAAGACGATGAGGACGTGCTTGCCCTCGTACATCCACTGCTGACCGATGGCCGAACCGGTGTACGGCGCCAGGTACTTGAAGCCGGCCGGGTCGGACGCCGGGGCGGCGACGATGGTCGTGTACTCCAGCGCGCCGTTCTCCTCCAGCGCGCGGCGGACCTCAGCGATGCTGGAGCCCTTCTGGCCGACGGCGACGTAGATGCAGCGGACCTGCTTCTTCGGGTCGCCCGAGCGCCAGTTGTCGCGCTGGTTGATGATCGTGTCGACGGCCAGGGCGGTCTTGCCGGTCTGGCGGTCACCGATGATCAGCTGACGCTGACCGCGGCCGATCGGGGTCATCGCGTCGACGGCCATGTAGCCCGTCTCCATCGGCTCGTGCACCGACTTGCGCTGCATGACCGTGGGGGCCTGCAGCTCAAGGGGACGACGACCGCTGGTCTCGATGTCGCCGAGGCCGTCGATCGGGTTGCCGAGCGGGTCGACGACACGGCCGAGGTAGCCCTCGCCGACCGGCACGGAGAGCACCTCACCGGTGCGGTGCACCGGCTGGCCCTCCTCGATGCCATTGAACTCACCGAGGACGATGGCGCCGATCTCGCGCTCTTCCAGGTTGAGCGCGAGGCCGAGGGTGCCGTCCTCGAACTTCAGCAGTTCGTTGGCCATGGCCGAGGGCAGACCCTCGACCTTCGCGATGCCGTCGCCGGCAAGGGTGACGTGACCGACCTCCTCGCGCGAGGCCGCGTCCGGCTTGTACGACTGGACGAAGTTGTCCAGCGCGTCCCGGATCTCCTCCGGCCGGATCGTGAGCTCCGCCATCTGGGTTCCCTGCTCTCCTTGTTGGGCCCGAAGTTTCACTTGGGGGGCTGGGGACTCCCCCCTGAAAGAGGTGAATCCTCTGTTACGGCCCAACCAGGGCCGTGGTGAGTACGTACTGCTTGTCTATGTGCTGCTAGTCCGCCATGCGGCGAGCGACGTCCTCGAGCCGGTCCGCGATGGAGCCGTTGATGACCTCGTCGCCGACCTGCACCCGCATGCCGCCGACCACGTTCGGGTCGACGTCCAGGTTCAGGTGCATCTTGCGGCCGTAGAGCTTCGCCAGGGCCGCGCCCAGACGCTGCTTCTGCGAGTCGCTCAGCGGTACCGCCGAGGTGACGACGGCGACCATGCGGTCCCGGCGCTCGGCGGCGAGCTTGGACAGGGACTCGAGTCCCGCTTCCAGGCTACGTCCCGCCGGCGCGGTCACAAGGCGGGTCACCAGACGCTCGGTGGTCTTGTCCGCCCGGCCGCCGAGCAGCCGGTGCAGCAGCTCGACCTTGGCCGAGGCGTCGGCCTCGGGGTCGGTCAGCGCGGCGCGCAGCTCGGGGTTCGAGGAGACGATCCGGCCGAACCGGAACAGCTCGTCCTCGACGTCGTCGAGCCGGCCCGCCTTCTGCGCGGCGGTGAGGTCGGCGAGGTTCGCCAGCTCCTCCAGCGCGTCGGCCAGGTCACGCGGCTGCGACCAGCGGGACCGCACCATGCCGGCCACCAGGTCGACGGCGGGACCGCTGACCTTGTCGCCGAAGAGGCGGTGGGCCAGGTCGGCCTTCGCCTCGGCGGGCTGCGCCGGGTCGGTGAGGACCCGACGCAGCGACCTCTCGCGGTCGAGCAGCGCGGTGACGGCCGCCAGCTCGTCCGCGAGCGCGCCCGCGTCCACGGACGTGGAGTCCGTCAGCGCGTCGAGACGCTCACGTGCGGCTGCCAGTGCCTCGCGGCTCGCTCCGTTCATCGCGTGGCCTCGGCCTTCTCCTCGAGCTCGTCGAGGAAGCGGTCGATCACACGGCTCTGACGGGCGGAGTCCGCAAGGGACTCGCCGACCAGCTTGCCGGCCAGCTCCGTGGCGAGGCGGCCGACGTCCTGACGCAGCGTGGCAGCGGCGACCTTGCGGTCGGCGGCGATCTGCGCGTGTCCGGCGGTGACGATCTCCTCGCGCTGACGCTGGCCCTCGGCCCGCATCTCGGCGATGAGCTCGGCGCCCTGCTCCTGAGCCTCCTGGCGCAGGCGCGCGGCCTCGTGGCGAGCCTCGGCGAGCTGGGCACGGTACTGCTCGAGGACGCTCTGGGCCTCGGTCTGCGCGGCCTCGGCCTTCTCGATACCGCCCTCGATGGCCTCGCGGCGCTGCTCCAGAACCTTGTTGATGTTCGGAAGGAGCTTCTTGGCGAGGAAGCCGAAGACGATGACGAAAGCGATCAGGCCGATGACGAGCTCTGGGATCGGCGGGATGAGGGGATTCTCGGCTCCCTCAGCCGCAAGCTGAACCAGGTGGCTCATATCAGTGCCTTCCGTCTAGTGGGCTGTCGTGGATCCGTAGATCACTTGCCGTAGACGAACGGCATGACCAGGCCGATCAGGGCCAGGGCCTCACAGAAGGCGAAACCGAGGATCTGGTTGGCGCGGATCAGGCCGGCAGCCTCGGGCTGGCGGGCGAGAGCCTGCGTGCCGTTACCGAAGATGATGCCGACGCCGACGCCCGGGCCGATGGCGGCGAGGCCGTAACCGAGCGAACCGAGCGAGCCGGAAACAGCAGCAGCAAGGGTCTGGGACATGCCAGTTCTTCCTTTTCTTTACGGACCGGTGGGGGTTGGCCACCGGACGACTACGGGGTGGAGACGGGGAGCGCTCAGTGGTGCTCGGCCAGCGCGCCCTGAATGTAGGTGCAGGTCAGCAGCACGAAGACGTACGCCTGCAGGGCCTGGATGAACAGCTCGAAGGCGGTCATCACGATGGTCATGATGAACGAGACGCCGGCGTAGGCGATCCCGATGCCGTTCAGCAGGTACCAGCTCGCGATCGTGAACAGCAGCAGGAGCGTGTGACCGGCGAACATGTTCGCGAAGAGTCGCACAGCGTGGGTGAACGGCCGCACGATGAGGTTCGAGAAGAACTCGATGAGCATGGCCAGCGGAAGCACCGGCCCGAGCGACGGGTCGTAGCCGGTGACGTTCTTGAAGAAGCCGACGAAGCCGTGCCGCTTGAAGGTGAGGCTGACCCAGACGATGTACACGATCAGGGCGAGCACCGCAGGGTAGGCGATGATCGACGTGACCGGGAACTGGGCGACCGGAACGATCGCCCAGAGGTTCATCATCCAGATGAAGAAGAACAGCGAGACGATCAGCGGAACGTACTTCTCGCCTTCCTTCTTGCCGATCGTCTCGTAGACGACGCCGCGCCGGACGAAGTCGTAGCCGGCCTCGGCGACCATCTGGAGCTTGCCCGGGACGATCTTCGGCTTGCGGAAAGCAGCCCAGAAGAAGCCGACCACGATGATCGAGCCGAGCAACGCCAGCAGCATCGGCTTGTTGAAGTACAGGTTGCTGTTCGCGTCACCCCAGATGGGCTTGAACAGGAACGAGTGCAGGCCCGGAGCCGGGAAGCCGCACCCGGTGAACAGGTGACAGCTCGAGTCGAAAGCGAGCGTCTGCGTCGGATCAGCACTCACCGCGGGCTCCTTCATCGTGGCGCATAGGTACGGCAACCTCGTGGTGTCGGCGCGGCGTGCGGCCGCGGTTCGGCACGGGACTGGTGTTACGGGTGTGGGGGCGGCTGTGGGGCATCTTGCCTCGCGATTGAGCAGGCGTCAGCTCGTATGCCCGCGCCCGCGATGCCGCAGTTGGCATCGGACGATAGCAGCATCTCTCGTGCGCCTTTATCCCGGCCCTACCTCTCACGACGAGCGCCCCGACTTCTCGGGCTTGTCACCGTTCAAGGAGGACGTCGAGTCGGGCTCGACGTAAAGCGTCTTGGCCTTCATGTGGGCGCGCGCCTGCGCGATGATCCACGCGAGCGTCGTCGCCACGAGCGTGATGGCGAAGGACCGGGGGTTGAACAGCGTCGTGTTCTTGAAGATCGCGACGAAGATGAACAGCAGCAGCAACTGCGCCGCGTAGAGCATCAGACCCATGGCCTGGAAGAGATGCGGAAGCGATTTGGCGGTCCGCTGCAGGACGTAGAGGCCGATCCCCATGAAGAGGATCACGACCAGCGTTCCGACGACGGCCCCGATCGCGCCCTTGCCGCCCGCGACCACTGCGCTGACGACGGTGGCGATCGCACCGACGACAGCCGTGGGTACGGCGGTCTGGGCCAGGATCCGGGCGTCATTGGACGGCATGGCGGCAACTCCGCTTTCACAAGGGGGCAGGGGTGTCGTCATGGACGAGCGTAGTCCCGGCTCGAGGGGTGAATTCCTCGCGCCAAGGGACCGTCGCATTACGGTCCTTCGGTTCTGTCCGGGGTTCTCGTGAACCGTATCACAAACTATTTGATGAGGTCTTTACCTGCTTGGTGTGCCCGGTGTCACACATGAGGGTGAAAGCGCGCGTCTGAGCAAAAACAGAACCGACTTGTCTGATATTGGGGGCCTTTGCTCCCCCACGAGTTGGCAATGCTCTAGTCAGATTCTTACCTTGCCCGCTTGGTAAGGAGGGGGCGTCAGCGCGGCGTTCCGGCCTTGCGCCGATCCAGGAAGCGCGTACGGGCGCCGATGGCGGTCGCTCCGTTGACGCCCGCGACGCCGGCCGGAACGGGGGCTTCGCGATCCCCGGAGAGCGGCTGCGCCGCGTCGCCCGCCACGACGGCCGCCAGGGCCTCACGGTGGCGGTAGCGCGGCGGCACGAAGCGCTCGGCCCAGCGGGGCGCCCGCGGGGTGAACCGGGGCAGCAGAAGCAGGATCAGACCGATCGCGCTCAGGAAGACGACGCCGAGCACGATCCACATCGACGCGGAGTTCACCGAGTAGGCCAGCGCACCGAAGCCGATGAGCGCCGACCAGAAGTACATGATCAGGACCGCCCGGCTGTGCGAGTGGCCGATCTCCAGCAGCCGGTGGTGCAGGTGCCCGCGGTCGGCGGCGAACGGCGACTGGCCGCGCCAGGTCCGGCGCACGATGGCCAGGATCAGGTCGGCGGCCGGCACGGCGATGATGGTCAGCGGCAGCAGCAGCGGGATGTAGACCGGCACCGTCTGGTGCACGGCCGCCTTCTCCGAACCGGCGAACAGCTTCAGCGCGTCCGGGTCGACCTGACCGGTGATCGAGATCGCGCCCGCGGCCAGCACCAGGCCGATCAGCATCGAGCCGGAGTCGCCCATGAAGATCCGCGCCGGGTGCATGTTGTGCGGCAGGAAGCCGATGCACATGCCCATGAGGATCACGGCGAACAGCGTCGCCGGGGCGGCGGCCTCGATGCCGTAGGAGTACCAGATCCGGTACGAGTACAGGAAGAACGCAGTCGCCGCGATGCCCACCATGCCCGCGGCCAGGCCGTCGAGGCCGTCCACGAAGTTCACCGCGTTGATCGTGATCAGCACGAGCGCGACCGTGAGCAGCGTGCCCTGCCACTGGGTCAGAGCCACGTTGCCGACGCCGGGGATGGGCAGCCACAGGATCGTCAGACCCTGCATGACCATGACGCCGGCGGCGATCATCTGGCCGCCGAGCTTGATCAGGGCGTCGATCTCGAACTTGTCGTCCAGGACGCCGATCAGCCAGATCAGCGCCGCCCCGGAGAGCAGCGCGCGCGGCTCGTTGGACTTGGCGAAGACCTCGTTGAGGCTGGTCAGGTGATCGGCGACCAGCAGGCCCGCGCACAGGCCGAAGAACATCGCGATCCCGCCGAGGCGCGGAGTTGGTTCCCGGTGCACGTCACGTGCCCGGATCTCCGGCATGGCTCCCGCCACGATCGCGAATTTCCGTACCGGCCCTGTCAGCAGATACGTCACCGCGGCCGTGATGCAGAGCGTCAGCAGGTATTCACGCACAAGCTTCCCCACAGGTCTCGCTGGCCATCACAGCCCCACACACTAGCGATGCACACATATGTATGGGGACTTCCCGGCGGCGGGCAACGGTTGCACCCGCGCCGCGCACGAGGTCCGCACCAGTGCGTCTGCCCCCGCTCAGCCGGTGTACGGCGGAAATCTACCGGCCAGCTCGCGGACCTCCGCACGGGCCCCTGTGACGTCGATCTCCCCGCGCAGGACACCGGCCAGCAGCACGGCGATCCGGGCCATCTCGGCCTCGCCCATCCCCTGGGTGGTGACCGCGGCCGTGCCCAGGCGCAGGCCCCGGGCGTCGGCGTGCGGCAGCGCACAGCAGTCGAGGACCAGGCCGGCGGCGGCGAGCAGGCCGCGGGCGGTACGTCCCTCGACGCCGAGCGGGGCGGGGTCGACGGTGATGAGGTGCGTGTCCGTGCCGCCGGTGGTGACGGCGAGGCCTTCGTCGGCCAGCTCGGCCGCCAGTACCCGGGCGTTGGCGACGACCTGGCGGGCGTACCTCCTGAAGGCCGGGGTGGCCGCCTCGCCGAACGCGACCGCCTTGGCGGCGACGGCGTTCATCTGCGCGCCGCCCTGGGTGAACGGGAACACGGCCCGGTCGACCCGCTCGGCCAGCTCCGCGCCGCACAGGATCATCCCGCCGCGCGGCCCCCGCAGCACCTTGTGCGTGGTCGCGCAGACGATGTCGGCGTACGGCACCGGGCTGGGCGCCACTCCCCCGGCGACGAGTCCGATGGGATGGCCGGCGTCGGCGATGAGATGGGCGCCGACCTCGTCGGCCACCTCCCGGAAGAAGGCGTAGTCGATGTGCCGGGGGTAGGCGATGGAGCCGCACACGATCGCCTTGGGACGGTGGGCGCTGGCCAGCGCCCGTACCTGGTCGTGGTCGATGAGCCCGGTCTCGGCGTCCACCCCGTACGCCACGAAGTCGAACCAGCGGCCGGAGAAGTTCGCCGGGGAGCCGTGCGTGAGGTGGCCGCCGTAGGGCAGGCCGAGGGCGAGGACGGTGTCCCCGGGGCGCAGCAGGGCGGCGTACGCGGCGAGGACGGCCAGGGAGCCGGAGTGCGGCTGGACGTTGGCGTGGGCGGCACCGAACAGCGCCGTGGCGCGGTCGACGGCGACCCGCTCGGCGACGTCGGCCAGCTCGCAGCCGCCGTGGTGGCGGGCGCCGGGGTAGCCCTCGGCGTACTTGTTGGCGAGCGGGGAGCCGAGCGCGGCCAGGACGGCCGGGGACGCGAAGTTCTCGGCGGCGATCAGCTGGAGCGTCGTCGCCTGCCGCGTGCGCTCCGCGAGCAGGATCTCGGCGACTTCGGGGTCCTGGTGGCGCAGGACGTCCGTCTCAAGGGTAGGGGTGACCGCCATGGTGGGCTCCCGGGCGACGGCGGGGACATGGGTCCGGCGTAGGTCCAATGTAGGCCCGGGCGATACGCGGCGCCCGGTATCGCCACCACTCCCCCGACAAAAGCCGCCCGGCCCCACATCCGCGCGGACGCACCACATCCGCGCGGACACACCACATCCGCGCGGACACACCCCATCCACACGGACCGCCCGTCAGCTACATCCGCGCAGGCACCCCGGTCAGCGCCGTCACCACCGGGTCCAGGGCGTCGTGTATCTCGCCCCCCGACCGGACGCAAGAACGTCAGCGGTACGCCATAGGGGACCGATCCCCCACGCCCCCTCGCTCCCGGAGGGCCCCGCCCGCGTCACATCCGCGCAGGCACCCCGGTCAGCGCCGTCACCACCGGGTCCAGGGCGTCGTGTATCTCGTCGCCGACGGAGCGGAAGAAGGGCAGTGGGGCGCCGTAGGGGTCGTGGACCTCGTCGGCCTCGGCGTCCGGGGCCAGGAGCCAGCCGCGCAGGGCGGCGGCGGCGCGGACCAGGGCGCGGGCGCGGGTGACCACCCCGTCGTCCAGGGACGGCAGGGTCGTCGGGTCGATCGCGCGGACCAGGCGGGTGAACTCCTTCAGCGTGAAGGTGCGCAGGCCCGCGGAGTGGCCCATGGAGATCACCTGGGCTCGGTGGTCGCGGGTCGCGGTCAGCACCAGGTCCGCCATGATCACGTGGTCGTCGAGGAGTTCACGGCCCGTGAAGCCGCCCGGGTCGGCGCCGAACTCGGCGAGCACGGTCTCCGCGTGGGCCTCCATGGGCGCACCCTCGTGGCCCCAGGTGCCCGCGCTCTCGACGACCAGCGGGCCGCCGAGTACGCCGAGCCGCTCCGCCACGAAATGGCGGGTCAGCCGCTCGGTGATCGGCGAGCGGCACACATTGCCGGTGCTGACGTGAAGGATGCGGAAGGTGTCGCGCGGAAACCCGAACGTCGTCGTGATCTCCGCGGGGCTTTCCCCAAGGCCTATGCCGCGCCCCGCTCCAGGGGCTGTCAATTCGCCACCTCGAGGTCGGGTACGACCTTGCGCAGCTCGTCCGCGGTCAGGGCGCCCTCGCGCAGCAGCACGGGCACGGCGCCGGTGACGTCGACGATCGACGACGGGACGTTGCCGGGCGTCGGGCCGGCGTCGAGGTACACGGAGACGGAGTCGCCGAGCATCCGCTGGGCCGCGTCGCAGTCCTCGGGGGCGGCGTGGCCGGAGAGGTTCGCCGAGGACACGGCCATGGGGCCGACCTCGGTGAGCAGCTCGATGGCGACCGGGTGCAGCGGCATGCGCACGGCGACGGTGCCCCGGGTGTCCCCGAGGTCCCACTGCAGGGACGGCTGGTGCCGGGCGACGAGCGTCAGGCCGCCCGGCCAGAACGCGTCGACGAGCTCCCAGGCCTGCTCGGAGAAGTCCGTGACGAGGCCGTGCAGCGTGTTCGGGGAGCCGATGAGGACAGGGGTGGGCATGTTGCGCCCCCGGCCCTTGGCGGCGAGCAGGTCGGCGACGGCCTCCGCGGAGAAGGCGTCGGCGCCGATGCCGTACAGCGTGTCGGTCGGCAGCACCACGAGCTCGCCCCGGCGGACGGCGGAGGAGGCCTCGCGCAGACCCGTCACACGGTCGGTCGCGTCATTGGTGTCGTATCGCCGTGCCATGTCTAGCGGGCCTCCTCGTACACGAAGTACACGTACTGCGGGACTTCAGGAAAAACTGCCTTCGGGACGCTCACGGCAGCGCCTTGCGGGCGGTCGCGAACCGCGGGCGGTTGTTGAGGTCGGGGTGGTCGGCCGCGTCGGCCCAGCCCCGCTCCTCGGTGAAGATCCACGGCACCTGGCCGCCCTGGGTGTCGGCGTGCTCGATCACGACGACGCCGCCGGGGCGCAGCAGCCGGTGCGCGGTGCGCTCCAGGCCGCGGATCAGGTCGAGGCCGTCCTCGCCGGAGAACAGGGCGAGTTCGGGGTCGTAGTCCCGGGCCTCGGGGGCGACGTGCTCCCACTCGGTGAGCGGGATGTACGGCGGGTTGGAGACGACGAGGTCGACCTGGCCGTCCAGGTCGCGGAAGGCGTCCAGGGCGTTGCCCTGGCGCAGGTCGACCCGGGACCCCTCCACGTTCTTGCGGGTCCAGCGGAGCGCCTCGTCGGAGAGTTCCACGGCGTGCACGCGCGAGCGCGGCACCTCCTGCGCGAGCGCGAGCGCGATGGCGCCCGAGCCGGTGCACAGGTCGACGATGAGCGGCTCGACCACGTCCATGGCGCGTACGGCGTCTATGGCCCAGCCGACCACCGACTCGGTCTCCGGGCGCGGCACGAACACGCCCGGCCCGACCTGGAGTTCCAGGTACCGGAAGTAGGCGCGCCCGGTGATGTGCTGCAGCGGCTCGCGCTGTTCGCGGCGGGCCACGACCTCCCAGTACCGGGCGTCGAAGTCGGCGTCCTTGACCATGTGCAGCTGGCCGCGCTTGACGCCGTGCACGAAGGCGGCGAGCTCCTCCGCGTCGTTGCGCGGCGAGGGCACGCCGGCGTCGGCCAGCCGCTGGGTGGCCTGGGCCACCTCCGCGAGCAGCAGACCGCGGGGGTTCGGGGGTCGCCCCCCAAGATGATGCTGCACGCTCGTCCTCCGGTGCTCGGTGCTTCGTTGTCGCCTTGCGCGGCGTCGTGCCGGTCCGCCCTACGCGGCCGCGAGCTTCGCCGCCGAGTCCGCGTCGACGCAGGCCTGGATGACCGCGTCGAGCTCGCCGTCCAGGACCTGGTCCAGGTTGTACGCCTTGAAACCGACGCGGTGGTCCGAGATGCGGTTCTCCGGGTAGTTGTACGTCCGGATCTTCTCGGAGCGGTCGACGGTGCGGACCTGGCTGCGGCGGGCGTCCGCGGCCTCCCGCTCGGCCTCCTCCTGCGCGGCGGCGAGCAGCCTGGAGCGCAGGATACGCAGCGCCTGCTCCTTGTTCTGGAGCTGGCTCTTCTCGTTCTGGCAGGAGGCCACCACACCGGTCGGGATGTGCGTGATGCGCACCGCGGAGTCGGTGGTGTTGACGGACTGGCCGCCGGGGCCTGACGACCGGTAGACGTCGATGCGCAGGTCGTTCGGGTTGATCTCGACGTCGATCTCCTCGGCCTCCGGGGTCACCAGGACGCCGGCGGCGGAGGTGTGGATACGGCCCTGGGACTCGGTGGCCGGCACGCGCTGCACGCGGTGCACGCCGCCCTCGTACTTCAGCCGGGCCCACACGCCCTGGCCGGGCTCGGTCGCGCCCTGGCCGCCCTTGGTCTTGACCGCGACCTGGACGTCCTTGTAGCCGCCCAGCTCGGACTCGGTGGAGTCGATGATCTCGGTCTTCCAGCCCACGCGCTCGGCGTAGCGCAGGTACATGCGCAGCAGATCGCCGGCGAACAGGGCCGACTCGTCGCCGCCCGCGCCCGCCTTGATCTCGAGGATGACGTCCTTGTCGTCGCTGGGGTCGCGCGGGACCAGCAGGAGGCGCAGCTTCTCGGTGAGCTCCTCGCGCCGCTTCTCCAGCTCCTTGACCTCGGCGGCGAAGTCCGGGTCGTCGGCGGCCAGTTCACGTGCGGTCTCGGCGTCGTCACCGTGCTGCTTCCAGGAGCGGTACGTGGCGACGATCGGGGTGAGCTCGGCGTAGCGCTTGTTCAGCTTGCGCGCGTTGGCCTGGTCGGCGTGCACCGACGGGTCGGCGAGCTTCTTCTCCAGGTCGGCGTGTTCACCGACCAGTTCCTCGACAGCCTCGAACATGGTGGGCTCCTGAATACGTGCGGGCAAAAGGGGCGGGCGACCAAAAACGCCGGTCCCGGCGCGCCCTGGGGCGGGCGCAGCCGTGGACCGGCGAATGGGGGCTCGCTACTTGGAGCCGGCGGCCTTGCCGAAGCGGGCCTCGAAGCGGGCCACACGGCCACCGGTGTCGAGGATCTTCTGCTTGCCCGTGTAGAACGGGTGGCACTCGGAGCAGACCTCGGCACGGACGGTGCCGGAGCCGATGGTGCTACGAGTGGTGAACGACGCGCCACAGGTGCAGCTGACCTGCGTCTCGACGTACTCGGGGTGGATGTCGCGCTTCAAGGTGTCTCCTAGATCCGGGAGGGCGCCGGGTCGCGTCCGCGGGTTGCGGCCGCGTGAACCGGAGCCGACGTACCAGTCTGCCAGGACTGGCGCCATACCCCAAAACCGGGGGCGGCGGCCGACTATTCCCCGGCGGCGGGCGGGCCGGTCAGGACCGGACGACGCCCTTGGCGCCGCCGGTCGCCGCGCCCTTGGTGGCGGACGCCGGGATCGGCCGGTCGTGCTCCAGGGCGTGCCAGATCAGCCGGGCCTTCGCCTTCCGTACGAGGACGCGGTTGGGGTCGGCGGGGTCGTATTGGACCGGCATGGTGACCATCGTCATGTGCGCGGGGCCGATGCCCTTGAGGCCGTTCGCGAAGTCCATCAGGGAGTTGACGGAGCCCAGGTCGGAGTCCGTGGTGACGGTCTTGGTGGCGGTGTCGGCGAGCCGGTACAGCTTCTGCGGGCTGGTGAGGACGCCGACCTGCTTGGCCTGGTCGGCCAGGGCCTTGACGAAGGCCTGCTGGAGCTGGATGCGGCCGAGGTCGGAGCCGTCGCCGACGCCGTGCCGGGTGCGGACCAGGCCGAGGGCCTCGCGGCCGGTGAGCCGGTGGGTGCCGGCGGCCAGGTGCAGATGGCTGTTGGGGTCGCTGATGCGCTTGGTCGTGGTGACCTTGACGCCGCCGAGGTCGTCGACGAACCGCTGGAAGCCGGCGAAGTCGACCTCCAGGTAGTGGTCCATGCGGATGCCGGTGAGGGACTCGACGGTCCGCACGGTGCAGGCCGCGCCGCCGGTGGCGTACGCGGAGTTGAACATGACGTCGGAGGCGGCGGGGTGCTCGGTGCCGTCGGCGGAGGTGCACGACGGCCGGTCGATGAGGGTGTCGCGCGGGATGGACACGACGCTCGCCTTGCGGTGCCCCTGGTAGACGTGGACGATCATCGCCGTGTCGGAGCGGGAGCTTCCGTCGTCGTCACCGCCGCCGAGCTTGGCGTTGCCGCCGGCGCGGGTGTCCGAGCCGAGGACCAGGATGTTCTCGGAGCCGTTGTCGACCTTGCGCGGCCGGTCGGCGCCGAGGGCCTGGTCGATGTCGACGCTCTTGAGGTTGCCGTTGAGCTTGAAGTACACGTAGCCGGCACCCGTGCCGCCCAGCGCGACGATGCCGGCCGCCGTCCAGGCCGCGATCCGCAGGGCCTTGCCGCGGGTCGTACGGCGGCGGCCCTCGATGCGGCCGGGGCCGTACGCGCCGGGCTCGGGTATGCCGGGGTCCGGAGTGCTCTGGGCGGACATGTGCTCCTCGGTTCTCGTATCGGGTCGTGTACCCCCTGCCGCGAGGCCGGACCAGGTCGCCCGCACCATCGTCGTGCTTCGCCTGGTCAGCGGGCGAAACTCGGGAAAGCGTTGCACAACGCACCGTGCCCACCGCGTGGTGCGGTGGGCACGGTGGGTAGCGGGGCGGGCCGGGGCGTGCCCCGCTCACCTGCGGTTTCAGCCGAAGATGTCGTACTGCTGGAAACCGGTGCCGACGGAGACCCTTGTGGCAAAGATCTCGCTGGTCGCCTTGCCGGTGCCCTTGTACAGGTAGAGCGTGCCGCCGGTGGTGCGGGCGAGGAAGTCGGCCCTGCCGTCGCCGGTGATGTCACCGACGGCGTCGAAGGCGTTGTACGTCCAGCCGGAGCGGACCTTGACCCGCGTCGAGAAGGCCCCGCTGCCCGAGGTTCCGGTGCCCTTGTACAGGTAGATGTCGCCGGTGCTCTTCTGGCGCGCGATCAGATCGGCCTTGCCGTCGCCGGTGAAGTCGCCGTGTCCGCGCAGGGAGTTGTACTGGTTCCAGCCGGTGCCGACCTGCACGCGGGTGGCGAAGGTGCCGTTGCCCTTGCCGGGGTAGATCCACAGGGCGCCGGCGGAGTCGACGGACAGCAGGTCGGGCAGATAGTCACCCGTGACGTCGCCCGGGACGACGATGCGGGTCCGGGTCGTCCAGCCGCTGAAGATCTTCGACCGGGACCAGGAGCCGCTCGACACGACGTAGTGCATCCAGTAGACGTCGCCCGTGGAGCTCTCGCGGACGACGAGGTCCTGGATGCCGTCCCGGTCGAGGTCGGTCTGCAGGACGACGTTGACGCCGTTCCAGTCGCCCCACGACTCGCGTGTGGCGAACGAGGTGCCCTTGGAGTCCTTCTCGTAGCCGGTCTTGGTGGAGGCGTTGCGCACCCACAGGTCGGCCTTGGCGTCGGCGTAGCTGAGGTTCGCGTCGTCGACCTGCGCGTAGGCGGCGCCGACGTACGTCCGCACCTTGGAGAAGACGCTGTACGCGCCCTTCGCGACGCAGTCCTGCACACCCCAGGAGACGACGCCGACGATCCGGTTGTCGACGATGAGCGGGCCGCCGGAGTCGCCGTTGCAGGCGGAGGTGGTGCCGGCGTCGCTGCCGCTGGCCGGGTCGCCCGCGCAGACCATGTGGCCGGCGATGAAGTCCGTGTCGTAGTAGCGCGAGCAGGTGGTGTCCGACTGCAGGGGCAGGGTCGCCGTCTTCAGCGTCTCGGAGATGTCCTGGCTGGTGGAGCTGGTGCGGCCCCAGCCGTAGAGCGTGGCGCTCTTGCCCGCCGTGTACGAGGCGGTGTCGCCGGAGGTCACCATCCGGATCGGCGTCGCCCGGACCGGAGCGGCCAGCGTGAGCACGGCGATGTCGTTGTCGATCGTGCGCATGCTGAACGACGGGTGGTTCCACTGGCGCTGGACGCCGGTGGCGGTGCCGCCGTGCAGGTCCGTGCCACCGGAGCTGTCGCTGGTCGGCAACTGCGACGTGCCCGTGAGGACGGCGCCGTTGGCGTTCCAGTCGTAGCCCTGGACACAGTGCGCGGCGGTGAGGATCTTCGTCGGTGAGACGACGGAGCCGCCGCAGAAGAAGCCGATGTCGTCGCTCTCGTCGGCGGTGCCCCGGTCGTCGTAGTACCAGAGCTGGGCCATGAACGGCGCCGTGGAGATCGTGGTCTGCTGACCACCGATGATCTTCGCGTCGACGGTGCCGGTGCTCGCGCTCTGCGACGACTTCGTGGTCGTCTGCCCGGCGGTGTCGTCACCGGCCAGGGCGCCGGCGATGCGCTTCTCCAGCGTGGCGTACGACGGTGAGCCGAGCGCCGGCTTCACCGTGGGCGTCGGCGCGGCGCTCGCGGCACCGGCGGACGAGACCATCAGCGCGGCGCCGACGGCCGCGGCGACACCGGCCGCGGCGACGGGAAGGGCGATACGTATCCGGCGTCTGTGCCGTCCGCCCCCGGACGTGGGTGTACCCACTCAAGTCCCCCCTAGGGATAAGAGATACGACGGTCGAAAAGCCGACCGAAGGGCGAGATCTTATCCCGGAGGGCGACAAGCCGAAGGGCCGTCCCCGTGAAAGGGGACGGCCCTTGGTGGACTGCGCCGGCGAAGGACGAACGACTAGTCGTTGTTCCCGGGGGCCGGCGTCGTCTTCTGGATCTGCGTCAGGAAGTCGATGTTCGACTTCGTCTGCTTCATCTTGTCGAGGAGCAGCTCGATCGCCTGCTGCTGGTCGAGCGCGTGCAGCACCCGGCGCAGCTTCCAGACGATGCTGAGCTCCTCGGCGCCGAGCAGGATCTCTTCCTTACGGGTACCGGACGCGTCGACGTCCACCGCCGGGAAGATGCGCTTGTCGGCGAGCTTCCGGTCGAGCTTGAGCTCCATGTTGCCGGTGCCCTTGAACTCCTCGAAGATCACCTCGTCCATGCGGGAACCGGTGTCGACGAGCGCCGTGGCCAGGATGGTGAGCGAGCCGCCGTCCTCGATGTTGCGCGCGGCACCGAAGAAGCGCTTCGGCGGGTACAGCGCGGTCGAGTCGACACCACCGGACAGGATGCGGCCGGAGGCGGGGGCGGCGAGGTTGTACGCACGGCCCAGACGCGTGATCGAGTCGAGCAGCACGACGACGTCGTGACCCAGCTCCACCAGACGCTTGGCGCGCTCGATGGCGAGCTCGGCGACCGTGGTGTGGTCCTCGGCCGGACGGTCGAAGGTCGAGGAGATGACCTCGCCCTTGACCGACCGCTGCATGTCGGTGACCTCTTCCGGACGCTCGTCGACCAGAACGACCATCAGGTGGCACTCGGGGTTGTTGTGCGTGATCGCGTTGGCGATCGCCTGCATGATCATGGTCTTGCCGGTCTTCGGCGGGGCCACGATCAGACCGCGCTGGCCCTTACCGATCGGCGACACGAGGTCGATGATGCGGGTGGTCAGCACGCCCGACTCGGTCTCCAGGCGGAGCCGGTCCTGCGGGTACAGCGGCGTCAGCTTGTTGAACTCCGGGCGACCGCGGCCGTGTTCGGGCGCCATGCCGTTGACGGAGTCGAGGCGGACCAGCGCGTTGAACTTCTCGCGGCGCTCGCCTTCCTTGGGCTGACGGACCGCACCGGTGATGTGGTCGCCCTTGCGCAGGCCGTTCTTGCGGACCTGGGCGAGGGAGACGTACACGTCGTTCGGGCCCGGCAGGTAGCCGGAGGTCCGGATGAAGGCGTAGTTGTCGAGGATGTCGAGGATGCCCGCGACGGGGATCAGGACGTCGTCCTCGGCCAGCTGCGGCTCGGGGCCGCCCATCTCGTCGCGGCCACGACGGCCACGGCGGTCGCGGTAGCGGCCGCGACGGCCACGGCGGCCACCCTCGAAGTCGTCGTCGTCCTGCTGCTGCCGGTCCTGACGGCCGCCGCCCTGGCCCTGCTGCTGACGGTCCTGACGGCCCTGACCCTGCTGGTCGTCGCCGCCCTTGCCGCGGCGGTCGCGGTCGCGGTCACGGTCACGATCGCGGTCACGGTCACGGCCACGCTCTCGGCGGTCGCGGCGGCCACGGCCCTCGGCACCCTCGCCGGCGTCGCCCTTGGCCTCGCCTTGCGCGGGCGCCTCGGCGGTGGGGGCACCTCCCTGCTCGAGCGAAGCCGAGAGCTTGGGGGACTCGCCCTTCGCCTCGGCGGAAACCGTCTCGGGGCTGCCCGCCTCGGCGGTCGCACGACGGCGGCGGCGCTCACCGGCGCCCTCGTCTCCCCCACGCTCGGCTTCTCCCCCACGCTCGGCTGCGCTCGCGCGGGAGGTACCCCCATCGCGGGAGGGGCCCCCAGCCGGCTGACCAGGAATGTCGATCTGCTGCTGGGCCTTCTCGGCGGGGGCCCCGGTGGCCGACTCCGCCTTCTTCTCGGCTTCGTCGCCCGTACGGGTGCGGGAGGTGGCGCGGCGCTTCGGCTTGGCCTCGGCGGCGTCACCGGACTTGGCAGCCGGAGCGGCGCCGCCGGAGGCCTGCGCCTCCTTGATGACCTCGATCAGCTGGCTCTTGCGCATCCGCGCGGTACCCCTGATGCCGAGGCCGGATGCGACCTGCTGCAGCTCGGCCAGCACCATGCCGTCGAGGCCGGTACCGCGGCGCCGACGGGAGCCGGCACCGGTGGCAGGCGCGGAGTCCGTGGCGGGCGCGGCAGCGGTCTCCTCGACACGTGCGCCCATCAGATCGGTGGTGTCGCTCACGAAGGGTCCTTCCCTGGAGCGGACGTCGGCCTGTCTGGCTCGGCGACCGGTTGTGCTGTCCGGCAGTGGTCCTGTCTCTGTGAACCAAGCCGGGGCGGTGGTCCGCCCGAAACGGCGGAAGAGATATCTGGTGATGGCGCTACCTGAATCGTCACAGCCTGTGTCACGTGGCGTGGTAGCACCGATTCCGGAGCGTGCCCTGCGGCCTGCTCAATGTCACGTACGGCATGCTGCCCAGGTACGACGTACGGAACATGGAGTGGCTTGGGAGGCTCCCGGAAGAATGTCTGTCCCGGACGGGGACATGAAGCACCTCGCCATGGTGGAGGTCGGGTGCAGACTTGAGGTTAACACTACCGGATCCAACAAACATTCCCCCTCTCGAAATCCGGCAATCGTGTGTCAGTGCGCAAGCGGCAGCACGCTCGCTCCCCGCACATCGAGGCTCAGCCGGTTGGCTGCCCAGTCCGCGCCGGCCAGGGATTCCACCTTGTCGGCGGTGTCCTCGTCGGTCAGCGCCATGACGGTCGGGCCGGCACCGGAGATGACGGCCGGGATCCCGTCGGCGCGCAGTCGCTCCACCAGTGCGGCGCTCTCCGGCATGGCGGGGGCGCGGTACTCCTGGTGCAGACGGTCCTCGGTGGCGGGCAGCAGCAGCTCCGGGCGCCGGGTGAGCGCCTCGACGAGCAGGGCGGCGCGGCCCGCGTTGGTCGCGGCGTCGACATGCGGCACGGTGCGCGGGAGCAGACCGCGGGCGGTCTCGGTGAGCACCGGTTTTCCGGGCACGAAAACCACCGGAACGATGGAATCGGCCGGGTCCACCCTGATGGCGCGGGCGGAGCCGCCCTCCATCCAGGACAAGGCGAAACCGCCGAGCAGACAGGCCGCCACGTTGTCGGGGTGCCCCTCGATCTCGGTGGCGAGTTCGAGCAGCGCCGTGTCGTCGAGCCGCGCCTCTCCGCCTATCGTGACCGCCCGCGCGGCTACGATGCCGGCGCAGATGGCGGCGGAGGAGGAGCCGAGGCCGCGCCCGTGCGGAATGCGGTTGGCGCAGACGATCTCCAGGCCGCGGGGCTGCCCGCCGAGCAGGTCGAAAGCGGTGCGCAGGGAGCGTACGAGCAGATGCCGCTCGTCGCGCGGGAGCGTGTCGCCGCCCTCACCCGCGATGTCGATGTGCAGCCCGGAGTCGGCCACCCGGACGACCACGTCGTCGTAGAGCCCCAGCGCGAGGCCAAAGGCGTCGAAGCCCGGACCGAGGTTGGCGCTGGTGGCGGGGACGCGCACCCGGACGGCGGCGGCACGGAACGCTGGACCGGCCATCGCTCGATGACTCTCCTTGAGCTGCGTGAAGGTCGAATGACTGCGATACGGACACGTGGGAAGGCCCTCAGGCCGCAAGAGCGGCACGGCACCGCGCCGTATGCGAAGGCATATGCAGCGGGCGGGTTCCCTACAGCCTATCGAAGGAAGGTTCCGCGGCGACATAGGGCGCACAGGAGGCGCACGATGCGTGTCGCAAGCCCCTCGTGCACCCCCTTATAGGAGTCCCGGGGAGTTCGAGGGAGTCCCCCTGGCGAGAAGGCCGCCGGGGGACTCCCTCGGGACTCCCCGTCGGTACGTCAGGCGAGGCCCAGCCGCTCGGCCGCGGCGGCCGCGTCGACCGGGACGACGACCGGCTGCGGGGCTCCGGCGACGGCCCAGTCGGGGTCCTTCAGACCGTTGCCGGTGACGGTACACACGATGCGCTGGCCCGGATCGACCTTGCCCTGCTCGGCCGCCTTGAGCAGACCGGCCACCGACGCGGCGGACGCGGGCTCCACGAAGACGCCCTCCTGCGCGGCCAACAGCCGGTAGGCGCGCAGGATTTCACGGTCCGTCACCTCGTCGATGAGGCCGCCCGACTCGTCGCGCGCCTGGAGGGCGTACTGCCAGGAGGCGGGGTTGCCGATACGGATGGCGGTGGCGATGGTCGACGGGTCCTTGACGACCTCACCGCGCACGATCGGCGCACTGCCGGACGCCTGGAAGCCCCACATGCGCGGGGTGTGGCCGGCGATGCCGTCGGCGGCGTACTCCCGGTACCCCCGCCAGTACGCGGTGATGTTGCCCGCGTTGCCGACCGGCAGCACATGGATGTCCGGGGCGTCGCCCAGCATGTCGACGATCTCGAAGGCGGCCGTCTTCTGCCCCTCGATGCGCACCGGGTTGACCGAATTGACCAGCGCCACCGGGTAGTTGTCGCTCAGTCCACGGGCGAGCGCGAGGCAGTCGTCGAAGTTGCCGTCGACCTGGAGGATCTTCGCGCCGTGCACGAGGGCCTGGCCCAGCTTGCCGAACGCGATCTTGCCCTGCGGGATGAGGACGGCCGAGACCATCCCCGCGCGCACGGCGTACGCGGCGGCGGAGGCGGAGGTGTTGCCCGTGGAGGCGCAGATGACCGCCTGGGCGCCCTCCTCCTTGGCCTTGCTGATCGCCATGGTCATGCCGCGGTCCTTGAAGGACCCGGTGGGGTTGGCACCCTCCACCTTCAGATGGACCTCGCAGCCCGTGCGCTCGGAGAGCACCTGGGCGGGCACGAGCGGCGTACCGCCCTCGCGGAGCGTCACGACCGGCGTGGAGTCGGACACCGGCAGCCGGTCCCGGTACTCCTCGATGATTCCGCGCCACTGGTGGGTCATTGCTCGTTACTCCCCTTCAACCCGCATGATGCTGGCGACACCGCGCACGGTGTCGAGCCCCCGGAGCGCCTCGACGGTCCCGGACAGGGAGGCGTCGGACGCGCGGTGGGTTACGACGACGAGAGAGGCCTCGCCGTCCTTGCCCTGCTGCCGAACAGTGTCGATGGACACCCCGTGCTCGGCGAAGACGGTCGCCACCTGGGCGAGGACACCCGGTTTGTCGGCGACGTCGAGGCTGATGTGGTACCGCGTGACGACGTCGCCCATGGGCGAGACGGGCAGCGCGGCGTACGCCGACTCGCCGGGCCCGGTGGCCCCGTTGAGCCGGTTACGGCAGACGGCGACGAGGTCACCGAGCACGGCGGATGCGGTCGGCGCACCGCCGGCACCGGGCCCGTAGAACATGAGCTGCCCGGCCGCGTCGGACTCGACGAAGACGGCGTTGTACGCGCCGCGCACGGAGGCGAGCGGGTGGCTCAGCGGAATCATCGCGGGATGCACGCGCGCCGTGACGGACCCCCCGTCCGCGGCCCGCTCACAGATGGCGAGGAGCTTGATGGTGCAGCCCATCTCCTTCGCCGAGCGGAAGTCGGCGGCGGTGACCTCGGTCATGCCCTCGCGGTAGACGTCGTCGAGGCGCACGCGCGTGTGGAAGGCGATCCCGGCGAGGATGGCGGCCTTGGCGGCGGCGTCGAAGCCCTCGACGTCGGCGGTGGGGTCGGCCTCGGCGTACCCGAGCGCGGTGGCCTCGTCGAGGGCCTCCTGATAGCCCGCCCCCGTCGAGTCCATCTTGTCGAGGATGAAGTTGGTCGTCCCGTTGACGATGCCCATCACGCGGTTGATCTTGTCGCCGGCGAGGGACTCGCGCAGCGGCCGGATCAGCGGGATCGCGCCGGCGACGGCGGCCTCGTAGTAGAGGTCCCGGCCGTTCTCCTCGGCGGCGGCGTGCAGGGCGGCCCCGTCCTGGGCGAGCAGGGCCTTGTTGGCGGAGACGACGGAGGCGCCGTGCTCGAAGGCGGTGGTGATGAGCGTACGGGCGGGCTCGATGCCGCCGATGACCTCGACCACGACGTCGATGTCCCCGCGCTTGACCAGGGCAGTGGCGTCGGTGGTGACGAGGTCGGCCGGGATGCCCTCCCTGACCTTGGACGGCCGCCGTACGGCCACCCCCGCGAGCTCGACCGGGGCGCCGATCCTCGCGGCGAGGTCGTCGGCGTGCGTCGTCATGATGCGCGCCACCTCTGAGCCGACAACCCCACAGCCCAGCAGCGCCACCTTCAGCGGACGCGTACGCATCATCCGACCTCGTTTCCTCATGAGTCGACCGTTGAACCAGTCTCACGTACCGGAGGGGGATTTCTGCCCAAAGTCCGGATCATGAGACGCCTCTTTCATTTTTCCGGGACCGGAGGGCAGCGCGTGCCCTCCGGTCCCGGAGTGCGGGGTGTGCTCCGGGTCTGCTCCGGGTCTGCTCCGGGTCTGCTCCGGCTGTCAGCCGACGTCGAGCCGCAGGAGGTCCTCCTCGGTCTCCCGCCGGACGATGACCCGGGCCTCGCCGTCGTTCACCGCGACGACGGGCGGCCGGAGCACGTGGTTGTAGTTGCTGGCCATGGACCGGCAGTACGCGCCGGTGGCCGGCACCGCGATGAGGTCCCCCGGCGCCAGGTCGGCGGGCAGGAACGCGTCGCGCACGACGATGTCGCCGCTCTCGCAGTGCTTGCCGACGACCCGGGCGAGCATCGGCTCGGCGTCGGAGGTGCGCGAGACGAGCGCGACGCTGTACTCGGCGTCGTACAGCGCGGTGCGGATGTTGTCGGACATGCCGCCGTCGACGGAGACGTACGTCCGCAGCCCGTCGAGGGGCTTGATGGTGCCGACCTCGTACAGCGTGAAGGCGGTGGGTCCGACGATCGCGCGGCCGGGCTCGACGGAGATGCGAGGCGTACGCAGCTTGGCGGCCTCACACTCACGCGTGACGATCTCCGTCAGCGCCTTGGCGATCTCGTGCGGCTCACGCGGGTCGTCGTCGCTCGTGTAGGCGATACCGAGCCCGCCCCCGAGGTCGATCTCGGGCAGCTCGATGCCGTGCTCGTCGCGGATGTCCTTGAGGAGCCCGACCACCCGGTGGGCGGCGACCTCGAACCCGGACATGTCGAAGATCTGCGACCCGATGTGGCTGTGGATGCCGATGAGTTCGAGCCCGTCGAGCTGAAGGGCCCGCCGTACGGCCTCGGCGGCCTGCCCACCGGCCAGCGGGACCCCGAACTTCTGGTCCTCGTGGGCGGTGGCGATGAACTCGTGCGTGTGCGCCTCGACGCCCACGGTGATGCGGATCTGCACCTTCTGCCGCGTGCCGAGGGACTGGGCGATGTGGGCGACCCGGACGATCTCCTGGAAGGAGTCGAGGACGATCCGTCCGACGCCGGCCTCGACGGCCCGGCGGATCTCGTCCTCCGACTTGTTGTTGCCGTGGAAGGCGATGCGCTCGGCGGGCATGCCCGCGGACAGGGCGGTGGTGAGTTCGCCGCCGGAGCAGACGTCGAGGTTCAGCCCCTCCTCGTGCAGCCACCGCACGACGGCGCGCGACAGGAACGCCTTGCCCGCGTAGAAGACGTCGGCGTCGGTGCCGAAGGCGGTGCGCCAGGCACGGGCCCGGGCCCGGAAGTCGGTCTCGTCGAGGACGTACGCCGGCGTGCCGAACTCCTCGGCGAGCCGGGTGACCTCGATCCCGCCGACGCTGACGACTCCGTCGTCGGTGCGCGTGACGGTGTGGGACCAGACCTTGGGGTCGAGAGCGTTGAGGTCGGCGGGCGGCGCGTGGTAGTGGCCCTCGGGGAGGACGTCGGCGTAGCGGGGCCCGGCGGGGTGTGCGGAACGGCTCATGACGGTGGCTCTCTGGATCTCTCAGTCTGTCTCTGGGGCGCAGGGGGCGGGGGCGGGACTCGGCGGCTGACCGCTGGTCACGGTCGCTCGGGTCCACTCTGGCCGCTGGTGCTGGTGACCGCAGCTCGCCCTCTCCGCTCTCAAAGGTGATCGGGTGCGTCGATGCCGAGCAGGGAGAGGCCGCCGGCCAGCACCGTCCCGGCGGCTTCGGCGAGCGCGAGCCGGGCGCGGTGGGCGGCCGAGGGTTTCTCCTCGCCGAGCGGGAGGACGGTGAACAGAAAGGGCAGCGCGGCGTCGGCGACGGTGACGAGATGCCGGGCGAGCCGGTCGGGGGCACGGCGTGCGGCAGCCGCCGCGAGGACTCGGGGGTGGTCGGCGAGGGCGGTGACGAGCTCGGAGGCGTCCACGTCACCGAGCAGGTCGGGGGCGCGGCGGGCGGCGGCCACGGCGAGGAAACGGGGGTGGTCGGCGAGGGCGGTGACGAGCTCGGGCGCGTCCACGTCACCGGGGTCGGCCGTGAAGCCGAGGTCGGCGGCGTTGCGCGTGAGCGCCCGGGTGCGGGCGTGGGCGTAGCGGACGCGGAAGAGGGGGTTGCCCTCGCGCTGGACCAGGTGATCGGCGGTGATGCGCGGCCGGTCGTGGAGGGCGGGGTGGAGCAGGGCCCACTGGGCGGCGTCGGCCCCGAGCGGCGCGGGATCCTCGGGCGCTGGAACGGGCCGCAGATTGACGGGCTCCTCGTGCACGACCTCGACCCGGCCACCCTGGGTCGCGATGATCCGCCCGAGCACATCAGCGACGACCTCGGCCCGGACGTCGTACGGCACCCACAGCTCGACAACCTCTCCGGCGAGGGCGTCACCGTGACCGTAGGCGGCGCCGCGCTCCCGGATCTCCCGCACGAGGGCGGCGACCGGGCCGGCGTCGCTGCGCAGGCTGAAGTTGAGGAACCCGGGCCCGGTGACGACGACGTCACCGACACCGTCCGCGTCGAGGAGATGCGCCCGCAGGATCTCGGCCACCCGGAGGGGCGGCTGCCCGGCGGCCCGGGCGAGCTGGAGCGCGACGTTGGTGGCGTAGTCCCCCCACCCCCCGGGCCCCGGCACGGTCACCTGCGCCCGCTCCGGCACCCCGACGTCCAGCTCCCCCACCGAGACAGCACGACGCACCGCGCCCAGCACGGTACGGGAGAGCTCGACGGGAGTCACGGGACAAGGGTATGGGAGGAGGGGGGTGGGGGTGCGAGGTGGTTTGGGGTGGGGGTGGGGTTTGGATGGGGGTGGGGGCGGACTTGGGCAGGCTCAGGCGGGCCCGGCGGCGCGCTCGGTGTGCCCGCTCCGCTCTGCGGCAAGGCCCGACGCACCGTCGATGTCGAGGACGCTGCCGTCACCGTCACCGTCACCGCCTCCGTCCCCACTCCGCCTGTCCCTTCCGCACTCGAGGAGCTGCCGTACGACGCGTACGAGCTCGGCGGGGTCGAAGGGCTTGGCGAGGAAGGCGTCGATCCCGACGTCGAGGCCGCTCTCGATCTCGTGCTGCGTACAGGCGCTGACGATGGCGAGAGGAAGATCACGAGTGCGCCGGTCGGCACGGAGCCGGGCGGCGGTACCGATCCCGTCCAGCCGAGGCATGACGACGTCGAGAGTCACGGCGTCGGGCCGCACATGGTGAACGATCTCAAGACACTCGGCACCATCAGCCGCGGTCACCACCTCGAGACCCTCCAGCTCGAGATTGACCCTGATCAGCTGCCGGATGACCTTGTTGTCGTCGACAACAAGCACCCGACCCGACGCGCCCGACACAACTCGAGAGTAGGTCCGCACGGGCCACCGCGTCCGGCTTTTCCCCACTTCCACCCGCGCGAGGGACCCACCCCGCCCCCGCCCCAAAACCCGTTCCTGAACACCCCACCGGAGCTGGTAGTGTTCTACCCGTCGCCGCGAGCAGTCAGCTCCACAATCGACACGCCCCCGTAGCTCAGGGGATAGAGCAACGGCCTCCGGAGCCGTGTGCGCAGGTTCGAATCCTGCCGGGGGCACAGAACCGCAGTGACCTGCGAAAATGTGCTTCAAGAAGCCGTTTGGTAGCCCTAGCCAGAGTGCTAGGCGAACTGCCAAGCGGCTTTCTTGTTGCCTAGAAGACGCTCGCCGGCGCAGCTCGCCTAGCTCCAGACTCCCCAGGAGCCATGGATGCCGAGCAGTGCCGAGAGGACTCGGAAGAGCCCGCTCCGAGCGGCGGGTAGCAAGCCCGACCGCTCCCCCACCACCAGCGCACCGAAGAGCAAGACCGCTACTGCTGTCGCAGAGCGGGAATCGATGATCGCTGAGTTCGCCGACGCGCTTCGAACGAAGACCAACAGGAACGGCCGCCCGTACGCTCCGCGCACCATCGGCGCGTACAAAGACGCTGCGATTGCGCTGCATCACTGGATGACGAAAGAGCGCATCTGCGCTGACTTCACCGCGTGCGATGTCGACACCCTGAACCGCTTCTTCCGCTGGTACCAGCGCACGCACGACCAGAAGCAGCATGAGAGCTTCACGGGTGGCACGAACACGAAGCAGCGCAACCTTCGGCACCTCTTCACCTGGCTCGCCGAGGAGTACGAGTACCCGCACCCGTGGGACGACAAGAGGTTGCAGCGTTACAGCGTCCCGCAGGACGCGGCGCCGAAGACGCTCAGTGCCGAGTTCATCGAGGACGTACTGAAGGCGACCGGGGGCGGCAGCCCCCGAGTGCGTGACTTCGAGCGGACCCGCGATCACGCAATCATTCGCGTTCTCACTGAGGGACTTCGAGCGGATGAGCTGCTGAGGCTCACCGTGGACAGCCTGCACCTCGAAGAGGGGCTGTTGCAGGTTCCCCCGGTCAAGGGTGCACGCGCATCCCGTGCGGGCCGCATCGTGCCGTTGCAGCCGAAGACCGTAATGGCCCTACGCCGCTACCTCCGAGCCCGTGAAGGACACCGCCACGCCGGGGGCGGGTGGCTCTGGCTCGGCACCCGTGGCCGAGGACGCCTGAAGTACAGCGGGCTCTACCGCGTGATCAACCGTCGCGCCGAACAGGCCGGGTACGGGCACGTAGCGCCCCACATGCACCGCCACACCTGGACTCACGATCTGCTATCCGCGGGAGTCTCCCCCGAGGACGTGATGGAAGTCGGCGGCTGGAAGGACCGGAGCATGTTGCGCCGGTACGGCGCCGACATGGCCTCTGATCGCGCCGTGACGGCCGTTCGCCGCCTCGGCGACCGGTACTGACAGCAGCAGTCCGCAATGGCGGCACCTGGCCGCAACTGCCCTTCCCCCAAAAAAGAGTGACCCCGGCAGTGCTACCAACACTCCGGGGTCTGACACCGAAGAGGTTCAGTCTTCGATGCAGGTACAGCGTACTAAGCACAGCTCCGCGTACGTTCAGATCCCCAATGTCATCGCGCGGCACGGGCGCCTCTCCCTCGAAGCCGTCGGCTTGCTGGTGAGGCTCCTCTCCCTGCCCGACGGCACCGGGGCCACCGTCGAGAAGATCTGCGCCCAGGTCCCCAACGGCCGGCGCTCTGTCTCCAAGGCCATGAACGAGCTGGTCGAGGTTGGCTACGTCAAGCGCGCCAAGCTCCAGGACCCGGAGACCGGTCGATGGGTGACTGTCACGACCGTTTCCGACACCCCGGAGTCCGAGACTTCCCCGACTAACCACATGGCGACGGTCGGTGAGACGACTGGTCGGGCTGTCGGCGGCTCTCCCAAGGGAGAAAAGACGGAGAGCAAGAAAGACACCACCCCTACCCCCGTCCAGGCTCAGGAAGCCGCTCCGCTCGCTCCTGAGACCCCCGAGCAGGGCGGGAATGGAGAGACTGCCTTCCTGCACAAGATCGGCCGCGAGATGGCCCGTGAGGGCCGTCGCATCCTTGAGCGGCTGAGCCTGCACAAGAGCTTGCCTCTCTCGGATCAGGAGATAGGCCGCCTAGCCCCGAGGGTCGTCCCTTGGCTGCGCGAGGACTACCGCAGCGAAGACATCCTTCAGTGCCTCACGCAGAACCTCCCCGAGCACGTCAGCTCTGTCCCCGGCCTGATCACTCACCGGCTGAAGAACTTCACCCCGGAGAGGACCGCCCAGGCCGCCGCTCAGGCGCCCTCTCGGCCCGTTGAGCGGGCCCAGTGCGAAGTCTGTGAGGCCCCGTTCCGTCTCGGCCACCAGGGCGGCGTCTGCCGCTCCTGCCAAGACGAGCTGAACCATGCCGCCACCTTCCTCGCGGCTTCCTAGAACTCGGTCTGACAGGCCCCGAAACCCCGAACGCCCATCCTGCAAGGAGAGTTGTGACTGTGAGCCGTTCCCTGTCGGTCCGTAGGACGCCCATGATCGATGCCGCCCTGTCCGACATCATGCGTGTGACGAACGCGGAGACCACGACCGAAGCCGTTGCCCGCGCCCTCGACCTGTATGCCGCCTGGCTCAAGCTCAAGCCCGGAACGACCGTTGCGGCGACTGGTCACACGCGCCGCGTGTGACGCAGTAATACCGCCCGACAGAGCGTTTACACGCCCTGTCCTACAGGCCAGACGAGCCCCGCACCGAAGGCGTGCGGGGGCTGCCGTCGTCTCTGCGGAGACCTAGGCCGCGGTGCCCCCTCGGGGCGGTTCAAGATCGTCTGTATCGGCCAACCATTCGAGCCCGCCGCCCTCAGGTTCGAGCCATACGCACACTCGGGCGGGGTGGACTTCATCGTGGCCGCCGCTCGGGATGATGTGGCCGTTCCGGCCTTCTATGGGGTCGTATACGAGCTGGCCAGCGAAGAGCCTCACTGCCCGGCCTCTTCGAGGATGACGGCCAGGGCCTCGGCCACCTCGGCCCGGCATCCCCCGAGCTCGACCATCGCCATTCCGTGAACGGGCCAAGTGCCGGCCAGGGAAGGAAGGGTGATGCCGTGCGCGTCGAGCGCACGCTTCAGCCGTACGGCCACGGCGAGGCCCTGGTCATAGGTAGCGGCGGTTGCGGAGTCCATTTTCTCGGCAGGCATGCGGCCTCTCCTTGGCCCTCTCCAACGTGACTAGCCCATACTGCTACAGGCTGCTCCGCACCGCTACATGCCGCTCTATGCCGCTACCGCAAGCTGCACGCAGCTGTGTACCGACCTAGCTTCGAGCCATGGCAGACACGCCCATCGATCCGGAAGCCGCCGAGTACGTCTACCGGCAGGTCGCTGACCACATCGCTGCCGAGGTGGCCTCGGGGAAGCTTCACCCTGGGGCTCGCCTGCCAGGGGAGCGAGCCTTGGCTGAGCAGTACGGCGTAGCCATTGGCACAGCACGGAGAGCGGTTCAGGAATTGCGGGAACGCGGCCTCGCCGTCACGCTGCCCGCCAAGGGAACGTTCATCGCCGACTCACAGGACCAGCCCGAAGGGCAGTAGAGGGCAGTTGCCTGCTGAGGGCCGCAAACGCCCTGCAAAACGACGAAAGCCCCCTGCACCCGACGGTGCAGGGGGCTTGTCATGTCGAGCGTGACCGGATGGCCGCAAGGCCGTCGGAGGCTCTAGGCTGTCCGGCCCTGGCCGTGTTCGTGTGACTTCGAGGGATGCACAGGAGTGCGAGGTGCGGGCACCCCTGGCATGCCTACGCGCTGTCTGTGGGGAGAGGAGCCCGGGGTACAGGATGATCACCGCCGAAAGCTACATTGGGTCAAACGACTTCTGGAATACCGTAATCACCGTCCTAGTGGCGGCACTATTCGGAGGTCTTGCAGTTTGGGGTACGCTTTACGCCGCCAAGCCAAGGCGGCATCTCTTGTGGATTGAGGCATCAAACTCCCCACTGCTGGACCCCAACACGCATTCACACTCGTTCGATGTCAACTATGATGGAGCCTCAATCGCGCGGCCCCGCTTGGTGACCCTCATCCTCAAGAATACGGGCAAACGCGATGTCCGAGAGCAGGATTTTACCAGCGGAGACGATTCACTTGTCTTCGACTTCAAGACACCCGTGGTCTCGGTGCTCTCGGTTCAGGCTAACCCCACTTCGGCACCAGCTCCCCGAACAACGATCACCGGCAACAAGGTTGCGGTGAACAAGGGCCTATTCAAGACTGGCCAATCGGCCGAATTTCTTGTCCTGGTCGATGGAGGGAAACATGACGTCGAATGCGCGAGCGCTCATCTCTTGGAAACGCCAGTGGATCCAATTGACAGCCGGGACGGACTGTTCCCGGTGTGGCGTCGCCCGAACTTCCGCCTATTCGCGGCTTTCCTTCTCGGGGTCCCTGCCGCGGGGCTCACTATCGGCTCGGTCCTTGTATTCCTGGGGCCCGAGTTCCTGGATTCGAAAAATATGAGCTGCGAATTGTTTGGTGTGCATATTCAGACCGAGCAGGTAGATGGCTGCAAGACGATCAATGACCAGCTTGTACGCATCGGCTATAAAGGACCCCGGGTTGGTTGGCGCTGAAAACGACGAAAGCCCCCCGCCACCCAGAAGGGTGCGGGGGGTCGTTGCTCCTAGCCTTCGCCCGCCAGGCCCACATGGGTTGGGGACGAGGACGGGGACAGCAGCGCGTCACGGGTCGGCGCGTCCTCGACGCGCTGAACGGTTTCTTGACTGGGCCGAAAAAAACTAACTGGCGGCAGCCTTGATGACCTGAGCCGAAGTGGCCTCGGCCAGAGAAACGCCAGCCATGCGCATGGTCAGCTTGAAGCCGACCTGATCGGAATCAAACCGCGCATCCTCGCTCACCTTCACCGTGGCATTGCGACGGATACCGACCACGATGCGGGAGCCGTCGGCAACGACGACAGTCTTAGCGGGAAGGAACGCGCTAGGAAGGATCGGCAGGCCCCAAGCCGTGGAAGCCGGGGAATCCGTCGGGGAACCGCCCTGGTAAATGCCCGACCCCGCAGCCTTCTCCTTACGCAGAGCCGCAGCCATGTCGATAGAAGCCCACACAACCGAGGGAGTTCCGTTCGTGGCCTCGATACGGGCCACGGCGTCGGCCAGGTCGTCATACGTGACCGTGACCTTTCCGGTGCCGAGGGTCGTAGACGTGCCCTGAGACACGATGCCCTTGATCGGGTTCGCACCCGAGCCAGTGAAAGCGTCGGCATCGAACTTGAGGGAAGCGTCGCGAAGAAGGTTCTCGGCGATCACCCGCCGCTGATCAAGCGCGGAATCCTCCAGCACCTCAGTCGAAGCCCACTGAATTTCGCCGATCTTCTTCGCATCAAACTTGACCTCACCCCAAACCATCTGCCCCTCGGGGATCTGCTGCCCCTCGGCGGCATAGTCAGCACCCGTGGAGGAAACAAGCTGCGGAACGGAGAGAGTAGCCGAAGTGAAAGGAATGATACTGTCGGCCGGCAGGCCGCGCAGGAAAGTGGACTTGGCCTTCAGAGCATCGATGTACTTGCCGGAGATCTCCTGAGGAACGGTATATCCACCATCCACGGGAACAGACTCGGAGATCAGAGCGCGATATTCGCCGAGAGACGGCATAAGCGTGCGCCACTCGTCCTCGCGATCGCCAAGCAGTGCCGAACTACCAGTGAGGGCGGACGCCATGCCCGCGCGCTCTGCCAGGGTGCGAACCTCCGCCTCGCGCTCGCCACGCTCAACAGCGTCTCGGGCCTCGGCCTCCAGGCGGTGAAGGTCCTTGTCGATGCGCTCGACACGCTCACGCTTCTCAACGGCAGAGAGCCTCGAATCGGCCTCGATAGAGCGAAGCTCGGTAACCAGCTTCGCACGCTCCTCAAGAGCGGCGTTCGCCTGCTTCTTGTAAGTGTCCTGAATAGACATTAAGAACCTTCTTCGGATTGGGGCCGGGTAGCGGCCATGAAAAAACCGCCCAACACCCGAATGGGTGGGGCGGCATAGACTCAGGCGGTTACTGTTCGCGCAGGAACGCGCGAAGCTTTTTTATACGGTCGAGCCATTCAGCCCGCGCCGTTTCATTTGTGCAGGCTTCGACTTTCTCCTGCCATCTACTAATCAGCTCTCCTATCTCCTCGGTCGAGTAGAACCAGGAGATGTTCAGGAAGAAGCCGTAATTGATCGGCCCTGGCGATTCGCGCCGATAGGCTTCACGCTCAGAACGGAACGACATGAGCCAGGCGCCGAAGCTCGGCTTGTTCCGCGTAGCGCACTCTGCGACGAATCTTGTGCGCTAGTGCTCGACAATCATCAGAGCAATATCGGCGCGGTCTGCCTGTCCGGTACTCCGTGGCAAACTCACGCTCACACGTCCAGCACGTCAGAGCGACCGTGCTATCCATGTCTCACCTCCTTCGAATGACGATGGGGCGAGAGCGTCCGGTACGGAAAACACGAAGCGGCCCGATCCATGGCCAGCATTGGAAATGCCATGAAACCGAGCCGCTCCGGTCGCACCGCCCAGTGCCCTACCCAACCTCGATCACCCGAAGTTTCATAATCTATAGACGGGTTAGGTTGCGAAACCCACCACAAAACTATGGGTGATGCCGATCACCTCGGCCGTTAGCCGAGTAGACCGCCGAACGTGCCATCACTGCCGCCGGCCAACATCCGCTGTCGCTCGTACTGCTCCTCGGGCAAGACATTGCCCAAACCTTCTAGGCCACCCGTCAACAGGCAGTCGGCCCACGCCTCGACCTCCGAGGCGTACACCTGCCCCCAAGGCGCCATAAACGCGCCCTCAGCCTCCTCCATAGACGGGGCGGGGTCCACCAGCCCCGCAGGGGCCTGCCCAGCGGCCTTAGCGCGCACCGCACGCTTGCGCTCCCGCGCTCGGGCCTTCAAACAATCAGGCTGCCCGCAGGTCGCCTTAACGTTCCCATTCCGGGCCCGCTCCAAGGTGCGGGTACGACAATACGGGCATCGCTTCACTGTTGATCTCCTATCGAATGGTTGAGGACAACCGTCCCCCGAATGTCCTCAGGCATGTCCCTAGGCATTGCATGCGAATACGCGCTCTGACGTGCGGATACGTCCGCATCCGCTGCCACCGCCGTCCTATGTCCTCAGGCACGCAAAAAGAGGGAAAGAGGCGGGTGCGGGGATGTAGCCCGGAATCCTTTTCCCATCCCCCTCCTCCTGGCCGTGGGTCTGTGAGCGGAACCCCGCTTCCCTGATACGCCAAACGTCTCGTTACCCATGCTTCGATGCACTAGCCTGCGCCCATGACAAGCGAATCCATGCTGCTGGCAGTCGACTTCGGCGCCTGGACCTCCGAAGATTGGTCGGCCGCCTCGGCGGTCGCTACGGCTCTGCTGACCCTCTTCACCGTGGCTATCGCCTTGGCGGCTGCGCTCTACGCGCGCCAACAGGTGACCCTGGCTCGGCAACTGCGCGAAGAGCAAGCCCAGCCATTTGTCGTGGTTGACATCCAAGACAACCCGGTATGGCGTCAAGCCTTTGACTTCGTGATTGAGAACATGGGGCAAACCCTCGCCAAGAATGTCAAGATCAAGATAGATCCGCCCTTGACATCTACCCTGGATAGCGATGGATATCCTCTACAGTCGACACCGTTGCTCACCCAAGGGATTCCGTCACTGCCTCCACGCAAACGCATCACCGCACTCTTTGACGTCGGGGCTGATCGGCGTGAAGCCGGACTGCCGATGAAATACACAGCCACCGTCGAATTCGAGGATGCTCATGGAAGACCACAAGAGCCCCTGACCTACATCCTCGATCTCTCGATCCGGTACAGCCTTCTCTCCATGACCGAGTACGGTGTTCATGACGCCGCCAAGGCTTTGCGTGAGATGTCCAAAACCCTCAAAGAAACTCGGAGAGATCTGAATCAAGAGCGCCAACGACAGCGAGCGATTCAGCGTGCAATTGACGAGTTGGGTTCCACGGAACCCACTGGAACCGAGTGAACTAGCGAGCGCCACCTAGGCCGTCCTGTTGCCTCGGCTGAAGTTGCACGGCCCGCAGGCCGGGCGAAGGTTCTCAATGTCATTCGTTCCGCCTCGACTGAGCGGAACTATGTGATCGGCCGTGGTGGCCGGCCGAGCATTGCAGATAGAGCAGACAGGGTTAGCCGCGAGGATCGCGGCCCTAGCCTTCCGATATTGAGTGTTGTAACCACGCGCCCAGGGCGAAGGGCGCGTGTGCTGTCTCTTCTGCTCCCGCCGCTTCGCTGCGGCCGAGGTGCACGGCTCACACCGTGAGCCGAGGGAGTAGAGCCGCTTACAGCGGCTGCACATCAAATAAGCCATAGATACTCCAGAAGAAGGGCGCCCTTTCGAGGGGGCGCCCATAGATAGGAAATAGGTAGGGCACCCTCGACGGGGTGCCCGTAGTAGTGCTCTCAGCCTGGCCTCAATCGGCCAGGGGATTTACTGCTGTTGCTCCTGGCCTTACTCGGCCAGGGCTCTACTGCTATCGCCCCTGGCTTCGGCCAGGGCTGCACTGTTCCCTCCGGGGCCCAGGCTCTATAGGGAAACCCGCGTTTGCCCAGGTCAGAGCACTGGTGCGGGGCGTCAGGCGCACGCTTTATCGTCGTTACCCCGGTAAAGATCCAGTGCGAACAGCGCAGCGTCACGCTGCTTCGGCAGAGACGGCACGCTTGCCAGCTCACGGGTAGCGGCACCCGTCACACCATGGCGAGAGCATCGCTTCGGGTCGTTCGGCGTCTTGCCGCCGCCTCGGAATTCGTAGGCCATGAGAAGGCAACGTGCGTCGGCTTCCGGCGCGAGGACCCCCGCGGCCTTCAGCTTCGCTATCGCTCTCCGTACGTTCGCGGCATCGACCCCCATCAGCCGCACTAGTTCCCCTCGGCCGTACTCGGAGTGGCCGTACCGGTCCGCGCGGGCCACCGCGTAGCCGAGAAGCCGAGCATCGGTGGCCAAGGCCGCGCACTGCGCCATGGCGAACGCCGCATCCTGGCTCAGGCCAAACCACGGTCCACGGGACGAGGTGGCGTGCCCCCTCGGCTCGTACTCGGCATCCCACTGTGCTTCCGTGGAATAGGCGGTCTCGGTGGCAAATTGGGTCATTGGACAGTTCCTCCAATCGTTCACGGGCATAGAAAAAGCCCCGGAGTTTCCGGGGCCGTAGCGCGGTCTTCTCCTGTCACGCCTACTCTTCGAGGAGGCAAAGCCTGCCGCTTTCCCGTATGAACTTGTCTCGGCCCAAGTACTTCACGACGCCGTCACGGATGCCGAACACATCGACCAGACAGCCCGATTCGTCCACGGTCACGGGTCGCACAAAGAACGTGTGATCCTCATCCGTGAAGTCCGCCCACAAGTAGTACGCGCCTACCTCAGGCTCGGCGCACACCTCGAAGGCGGGCAATCTCTCGGCTTCGGCTTTGGTCGTGATGTCGAGGATCATGGAAGTGTTGTAACTCGTTCCGGGTGGCGGAATCAAGGTTGACTTGCAAGAGGTGTTTAAACGGCCCTTGAATAATCGACAAGGAAAAGTGTTTAAACGCCTTCTATCGCGCAACGTTCCCGTACCCATCGGAGCGAACGAAAGCCCTCACACACGGCCGCGGAGGCCGTGTGCCTTTGCTGTCCTACGCAAGCGGCCTACGGCCGCTGCTTCTGCTCTTCGGGCCGGTCACGGCCCGTGCTACGCTCCGCACCACCGAACGGCCTCCGGAGCCGTGTGCGCAGGTTTCGAATCCTGCCGGGGCACTCCGGATCAAGGCGCTGAGATGCAGAAATGCAGATCAGCGCCTTTTTCGTGCTTCCTAGCGCCCTGACGTCCCTGGTACTTCCCGCGGAGGCGTCTTTGGCCTCGCCAAAGCGAGCCGTAGGGCGATCCGTCTGCCAGGTCTACTCCGACCGACAGGGAGAGGATGAGGAGTAGGATGAGTAGCATGAGTGAGCCTACCGGCAAGTACTCGATCACTATGCCACGCGACATCGCCGAAGCCGCCAAGGCCCGGAGCGGGCCCTCGGGGTTGTCTGCTTACGTGGCCGCCGCAGTGGCCCGCCAGATCGAACGCGACAACCTCAACGAACTCCTCCAGGTCGCCGAGGCCGAGCACGGTCCCGTCACGGACGAGGAGATCCAGGCGCTGCGAGACCAGCTCCACAAGGTCCGGCGTCAGCAGACACACGGTGGGGCGGACGCCGCGTGACCCGCTCGCCCGCCAGCCCGGGCGGCACCCTGGTTCTCGATAGCGAAGGGCTGGCCAAGGCCGTCCTGCGCGACCGCACGGTCACCGGCTGGCTCGCCCTCGCTCACGCCGACGATCTGCGGGTGGTCGTCTCCTCGGCCACCCTCGTGGAAGTGGTCCACCCACGGATCAACCGTCCGGCCCTCGAATGGACGCTCTCCCGACTTGTCGTCGAACCGGTCAGCGAGCCCATCGCCCGGCACGCATCTGCTCTCCTCGCGGACGCCGGGCTGCACGGCCACAAGTACGCCATCGACGCGATGGTCAGCGCGACCGCTCTCGCGGCACCCGGCCCTGCCACGATCCTGACCTCCGACCCCGAAGACCTCATCACCCTGTGCGGTGGACGCGCCACCGTCATCAAGATCTGACTCCGGCGCCCAGACATCGCCGTACAGGGCGGAACGGGTCGAGAGACGAGTACTCGATCGTTTTTCTCGGTTGCCGGCGTCTACGTCCGGGATTCGCTCAGACCGCCGCGTTGACCAACGCACAAAGCTCCCAGCGAAGCCCGACCATCCCACCCAAGGTGAGATGTCGTGCCCGCCAGGAGCCTCGTCGTCTGTGCAGCTTGTTCCTGGGCCGCCTTGCCGTCCCGCCGGGCTCGGGGGAGCCGGCGGGTGCCTCATCGGAAGGCGGTCAGGTCACGTGCGTGCTCAGAGGGAGACGTTGACGCCCGCCTGGTTGATGGCGGTGGCGCCGGCGACGGCACCGGTGGCGGCACCGACGGCCTGGTTGCCGAGGGCGTCGACGGTGGCCAGGGCGTCCGCGCTGCTGATGGACGTGGCACCGGCGGTGATGCCGACCTGCGGGTTCAGGCCACCGGCGATGTTGTCGAGCTCGGCGTCGGCGATCTCAGCGGTGTGGACCTGGGGAGCGGAGTTCATGGGGGACTTCCCTTCGCATCGAAGTACTACACGGGGAGCGGCCTTGCTGGGGACAGTTGCAGGCCGCGACCGCAGGCGGGAGACATGCGTTCCGGAAATCCTTCGCGCGCAACCCCGGCGGCCCCCCGGATCAAACCACGGTGAGCTGCGGGCATCCAGTCAAGGCGGCTTTCCAGCACGGAAGTTGAACGGAGTGCCACCCTCCTGTGCGGAAATGGAAATGGAATCTGCGACGAATCTCCACATGCTTTACGGGATCGACCCCTCGGGCGCATTGCCAGGGTGATCGGGAAACGGACACTCCGCGCCAACCGTGCGTAGTCTGACGCGGGCCGTCGCCGATTCCGTGGCCTTCGCGACGTAGTCGTGCAATCGATGTGCGGATTCACTGAAGTCGGATCGGGCGTCAGATGCGAGGGCGGGAGTCGAGGGCCAGGAGGATCAGGCGGGGCGTTTGCGGGGCGTCGCCTTCTTCGCCTGTGTCTTCTTGGCCGTCCCCTTGGACGTCGACTTGGAGGCTGACTTCGACGCCGACTTCGGCGCCGGCTTGGACGTCGTCGTCTTCGCCGTGCTCTTCGTCTGTCCCGCCCCGCCCGACGCCTTGCGCTCCGGCTGCGCCGTCTTCGACGTCGACTTCCTCGCGGAACTCGCCGAGGCCGCCGTCTTCTTCGCCCGCGTGGACGTCGACTTCTTCGCGCCCGTCTCCTTCGGCGTGGCGCGGCGCTTGGGGAGGTGGGTGACGTCCGCCTCCTCCGCAGCTTCCTCGCCCCGCGACTCCTTCGCGGCCCGCACGCTCTTCTCCAGGGCCGCCATCAGGTCGAGCACCTTGCCGCTCGCCGCCGGGGACGGCGTCTCGGGCGGGGTCTCGCCGGCCGCCTTCGCGGCGATGACCTCCTCCAGGGCCTCGCGGTACTCGTCGTGCAGGTCGGCCAGGTCGACCTCGCCGAGGGTGTCCATCAGGGCGTCCGCGAGGTCGAGTTCCTTGTCGCGGACCGTGACCTCCACGTCGGGGGCGACCCCCTCGGGCGAGCGGACCTCGTCCGGCCACAGCAGGCTGTGCATGGCGATGGCGTCGCCGACCACGCGGAGCATGCCCAGGCGTTCGCGGCCGCGCAGGGCGTACTTGGCGATGGCGACCTTGTTGTTCCGCTTCAGCGCCTCGCGCAGCAGCGTGTACGGCTTGGCGGCCGGGGCGCCGCCCGAGGCCAGGTAGTACGCCGCGGACATCTGCAGCGGGTCGATCCGGTCGGCCGGGACGAAGGCCACGATCTCGATCGTCCGCGCGGTGGGGATCGGCAGGTGGGACAGCTCCTCGTCGGTGATCGGGATGATCGTGCCGTCGGCGTCCTCGTACCCCTTGCCGATCTCCGCGCCGCTGACCTCGCGGTCCTCCAGCTCGCAGACCTTGCGGTAGCGGACGCGGCCGCCGTCCTCGGTGTGGATCTGGCGGAAGGAGATCGAGTGGCTCTCGGTGGCGTTCACCAGCTTGATCGGGATGCTGACGAGGCCGAACGAGATCGCGCCGTTCCAGATGGATCGCACGTGCTGCACCCTCCCGTTCCGGGTTCGAACGGCTTCTTCCGGTTTCCGGTTTCTTCCGGTTTCTATGAGATTGTCATCGTATGACGCCTATCACCGAGGTGGAGGGGCGAAGGGTCGCGCTCAGCAATCTCGAGAAAGTGCTGTATCCGGCGACCGGCTTCACCAAGGGCGAGCTGCTGCACTACTACGCGTCCGCGGCCGACGCGCTGCTCCCCCACCTCCGTGACCGGCCTGCGTCCTTCCTGCGCTACCCGGACGGCCCCGACGGTCAGCGCTTCTTCACCAAGAACGTGCCGCCCGGTACGCCCGAGTGGGTCACGACCGCCGAGGTGCCGCGCTCGGAGGGGCCCGCGCGGATGGTGCTGGTGCAGGACCTGGCCTCACTGATGTGGGCGGCGAACCTCGTCACGGAGTTTCATACGCACCAGTGGGTGATCGCGGCGCCGGGCGAGGCCGACCGGCTGGTCTTCGACCTCGACCCCGGGGAGCCCGCGACGATCGTGCAGTGCTGCGAGGTCGCGCTCTGGCTGCGGGACCGGCTGGCCGCGGACGGCATCGAGGCGTACGTGAAGACGTCCGGGGCGAAGGGGCTGCATCTGCTGGCCGCGGTGCGCGCGGCCTCGTCGCAGCGGGCGTCGGACTACGCGAAGGGGCTGGCGGTGGAGGCCGAGCGGGCGCTGCCGCGGCTGGTGGTGCACCGGATGACGCGGAGCCTGCGGCCGGGGAAGGTGTTCGTGGACTGGAGCCAGAACGCCGCGCGCAAGACCACGGCCACCCCGTACACGCTGCGGGCGCGCGCCGAGCCGACCGTGTCCGCGCCGGTGACCTGGGCCGAGGTCGAGGAGTGTGGGGCGCCCGAGCACCTCGTGATCCAGGCGTCGGACATGGCGGCCCGTTTGCGTGACCTCGGCGACCTGATGGCCCCGCTGCTCGATACCGAGCGCGCGGCCGCACTGCCCTGACCGACCACGACGACCCCGTCGCGGCCGCACTGCCCTGACCGACCACGACGACCCCGTACACGCACATCCCCGTTACGCCCCCCTCCCAGGTCCCCGTACACGCACACCCCCCGTTTACGCCCCTCCCAAGTCCCCGTACACGCACACCCCCCGTTTACGCCCCTCCCAAGTCCCCCTACACGCACACCCCCGCTACGCCGCCTCCCAAGTCCCCCGATCCCGCGCCATCGCGTGCAGCCCCTCCACGTCCGCCGGCTTCAGGGTGCCCCCCAGCCTCGCCAGCCCCGCGACCTCCGTCTCCCGCAGGACGTGGACGTCGCGCGGCATCGACGTCCCGGACACGTGTGACGGGGCCACCAGCACCAGAACCGGGTGGACCTCGGCCGTCAGCGCGTACGAGGCGCGGTCGGCGTCGGCGCGGACCCGGCGCAGCAGCGGGAGTGCCTCGCGGCGGCCCACGGTGACCATCGGGTCGGCCAGCTGTACGCGCTGCTTGCGGGCGTACAGGGTGTGCAGGGCGAAGAGGCCGCCGGGGCCGATGAGGAGGTGGTGGATGCGGTCGCCGCCGGGCAGCGGGAGGGAGTGCAGGGCGTGCCAGCCGGCGCCGTCGAGCCGGTCGAGGACCTCGCCGACCGTCTGCTCGGCCTGGAGGGCCCGGCGCCGCGGGTCGGGGCGGAGGCGGCGGGAGGGGGCGGGTTCGCGGTCGAGGGCGATCAGCAGGGCCTCGCCAGGGCGGTTCGGGGCGAGGTCGTCGTCCGGGTGGAGGTTCAGCCGGGCCAGCTCCGCCGGGGTCGGGACCGGGGGCGGCCCGATGGTCACCGGGACCGTGATGAACGGGTCCAGCGCTTCGAGGACGTCGTCCCTGCGGTCGGCGCTGAGCAGGTTGACCCTGGTCGTGTCACGGTCGTACCAGGCGATGTTCCTGCCGTCCGTGAGGCAGACGTACAGCCGCTCCTGGCCGTGCCTCCAGGTCGGCACGACGCGCAGTTCGCTCATGTGCCATCACCCCTTGACCATGGGACCAGGCAGGGCCCGCCCGGGGCAAGCGCGCGAACCGCCGACCGTCGCGCCCACGCCGGACGCGCGCCCGGCCGCCCACGCGCCGACGGGTCCAGAGCGGGCACCCGCCCCACCACCACACGACCCGAACCGCCACCGTCGCGCCTACGCCCAGAGCGGGTACCCGCCCCACCCCGCACCCACGCCACGCGAGGGCCCCCGCCAAGGCGCGCAAGCATCCCCCTTTGGGTAGGTTCCGGACATGACGAAGGCCGGAACCACCGTGTCGGCGACGGACCGCCTCCCGCCCGTCGCACGTCTGCCCCGGCGTCGCGGCATCGAGCTCGCGCTCATCGTGCTGGCCGTGCTGCTGTCCCTGTACGGCTACTGCCACGTCGGCCTGGCGCGGACCGGCTCCGTGCCGCCCGGTGCCGTCGGCTACGGCGCCGGGCTCGGGGTGCTCGCCCTGCTCGCGCATCTCGCGGTGCGGATCCGGGCGCCGTACGCCGAGCCCCTGCTGCTGCCCATCGGGGTGCTGCTCAACGGCCTCGGACTGGTCCTGATCTACCGGCTCGACCTGGAGACGCCCGGCGACCGGGCCGCCCCCGCCCAGCTCGTGTGGTCCACGCTCGGCGTGGGCCTCTTCATCGTGGTGGTCCTGCTGCTGCGCGATCACCGTGTGCTCCAGCGCTACGCCTACGTCAGTGTGGTCACGGCCCTCGGTCTGCTCACGCTGCCGATCCTCTTCCCGGCGGTGAACGGCGCGCGGATCTGGATCCGGATCGCCGGGTTCTCCATCCAGCCGGGCGAGTTCGCCAAGGTGCTCCTCGCGGTGTTCTTCGCCGCCTATCTGGCGGCCAACCGGGGCGCGCTCGCGTACGCGGGGCGCCGGGTGTGGTTCGTGCAGCTGCCCACGGGCCGGGTGCTCGGGCCGATCGTCGCCATCTGGCTGATCAGCGTCGGGGTGCTGGTGCTGGAGCGCGATCTCGGCACGTCGCTGCTGTTCTTCGGCCTGTTCGTGGTGCTGCTGTACGTCGCCACCGGCCGCACCGGCTGGATCGCGGTGGGGCTGCTGCTGGCCGTGCTGGGCGCGGTCGCCGTCGGGTGGCTGGAGCCGCATGTGCACAGCCGGGTCGAGGACTGGATGGACCCGTTCGCGACGATCAGGGCGGGGCAGGGCCCCAACCAGCTCGCCCAGTCGCTGTTCGCCTTCGCGGCGGGCGGGATGCTGGGCTCCGGGCTCGGCCTCGGCCACTCGATCCTGATCGGGTTCGCGGCCAAGTCGGACTTCATCCTGGCGACGGCGGGCGAGGAGCTGGGGCTGGCCGGACTGTCGGCGATCTTCCTGCTGTACGGCCTCCTCGTGGAGCGCGGCTACCGGGCGGGCCTCGCCCTGCGCGACCCGTTCGGGCAGCTGCTCGCGGTCGGCCTCGCCTCGATCGTGGCGCTGCAGGTGTTCGTCATCGCGGGCGGGGTGACCGGCCTGATCCCGCTGACCGGCATGGCAATGCCGTTCCTGGCGCAGGGCGGCTCCTCGGTCGTCACCAACTGGGCGATCACCGCGCTGCTGATCCGGCTCAGCGACTCTGCCCGGCGGCAGGGCGCGCCGTACGGACAGCCCGAGCAACGCCGGGCGTACGGGACAGCGCGGGTGGCCCCGTGACGACGTACATCCGGCACGCGGGCGTCTTCTGCGCCCTGCTCCTCCTGGCGCTGCTCGTCAACGCCACCCGGGTCCAGGTCTTCGAGGCGAGCACGTACGACGCCAACCCGGCCAACCGCCGTGCCACGATCGCCCGTTACGCCCAGCCGCGCGGCGACATCCTGGTCGGCGGCAGGTCGGTCACCGGCACCCGGGACAGCGGCGAGCAGCTCCGGCACGAACGGACGTACGCGGACGGCCCGTTGTACGCCCCGGTGACCGGCTTCGCCTCGCAGGTGTACGGGACGACGCTCCTGGAGCACACGGAGGACGGGATCCTGTCCGGCTCCGATCCGATGCTGGCGCCGCTGCCGCTGTGGAACGACGTCACGCGGGCGCGCAGCCCGTCGGGCAACGTCGTCACCACGCTGGACCGGGCGGCGCAGGAGGCGGCGTACCGGGGGCTGGCCGGGCGCAAGGGGGCGGTGGCGGCCGTGGAGCCGTCGACGGGGCGGGTGCTGGCGCTGGTGTCCACGCCGTCGTACGACCCGGCGGAGCTGTCCGGGAACGGGGACGCGGTGACGTCGGCCTGGGCGCGGCTGAACCGCGATCCGCGGAAGCCGATGCTCAACCGGGCGGTCCGGCAGACGTATCCGCCGGGTTCGACGTTCAAGGTGGTCACCGCGGCGGCGGCGCTGGACGCCGGGGTGGTGACGGACCTCGACGAGCGGACGGACTCCCCCGACCCGTACACGCTGCCCGGCACCCGGACCTGGCTGACGAACGAGTCCGAGGACTGTGCGGACGCCTCGGTGCGGGTGGCCTTCGCGTGGTCGTGCAACACGGTGTTCGCGAAGCTCGGCGTGGACGTCGGCGCGGAGGACATGGTGTCGACGGCCCAGGCGTTCGGCTTCAACGACACCGGGTTGAAGATCCCGTTCTCGGTGGCGCAGAGCACCTTCGACACCACCGTGGACAGGGCGCAGTTGGCGCTGTCGTCGATCGGGCAGTACAACACGCGGGCGACGCCGCTTCAGATGGCGATGGTGGCGGCGGCGGTGGCGAACGGCGGGCAGGTGCGGGAGCCGTATCTGGTGGAGCGGACCACGCGCAAGGGCGGCGAGACGGTCGAGGGCGCCGGCACTCATGACGTGCGGCAGGCGATGCGGCCGACGACGGCGGCGCGGCTGAGGGAGCTGATGACCGACGTGGTGCGGGAGGGCACCGGCACCAACGCGGCGATCCCGGGCGCGACGGTCGGCGGCAAGACCGGCACCGCGCAGCACGGCGTCGACAACTCCGGTACGCCGTATGCCTGGTTCGTGTCCTGGGCGCAGGCGGACGACGATCTGGAGCCGAAGGTGGCCGTCGCGGTGGTGGTCGAGGACGCGTCTGCGGACCGGGGAGACATCAGCGGGGGCGGGGACGCGGCGCCGATCGCGAAGTCGGTGATGGAGGCGGTGCTCGGGCTGCGGGACGCGGACCAGCGTCGCGGGGCGGGCGGCCGGCCCGCGCATCGCCGCTGACTCAACCGCACGAGAGGCGGCGGCAATTGACGTACAGGGGATTGACTGACTTGCTGACGAGCAGTCTCATAAGAAGGGAATGCGTACCCGCGGTGACTGAGTGAGGGAGCGATGACGACCCTGACGGAAGCCGACGCGCCGGGCGGCATGCGTGACGCGCTCGGTCTGCTCAAGGACCGGGAGCAGGTCGCCCGGCGGCTGCTCGCCTCCTCCGCGAAGCACTCCTTCGACCCGGACGAGGAGCTGGACTGGGACGCGCCCTTCGAGGAGGGCAAGTGGTTCTGGCCACCGGAGCTGGTGTCGCTGTACGGCACCCCGCTGTGGCGGCGGATGGGCGAGGAGCAGCGGATCCTGCTCTCCCAGCACGAGGCGGCGGCGCTGGCCTCGCTGGGCATCTGGTTCGAGATCATCCTGATGCAGCTGCTCACCCGGCACATCTACGACAAGGCGGCGACCAGCGCGCACGTGCGCTACGCGCTCACCGAGATCGAGGACGAGTGCCGCCACTCCAAGATGTTCGCCCGGCTGATCGCGCACGGGGACACGCCCTGGTACCCGGTGGGCCGCTTCCACCACAACCTGGGGCGCCTGTTCAAGACGGTCTCGACCACCCCGGGCTCCTTCACGGCGACGCTGCTCGGCGAGGAGATCCTGGACTGGATGCAGCGGCTGACCTTCCCCGACGAACGGGTCCAGCCGCTGATCCGCGGGGTGACCCGGATCCATGTGGTCGAGGAGGCCCGGCACGTGCGCTACGCCCGCGAGGAGCTGCGCCGCCAGATGATGACGGCTCCCCGCTGGTCCCAGGAGTTCACCCGGCTCACCTCCGGCGAGTTCGCCCGCGTCTTCTCCGTGGCCTTCATCAATCCCGAGGTCTACACGAACGTGGGCCTGGACCGGCGGGAGGCGCTGGCCCAGGTCAGGGCGAGCGCCCACCGGCGGGAGGTCATGCAGACCGGGGCGAAGCGGCTGACGGACTTCCTGGACGAGATCGGCGTCCTGCGGGGTGTCGGCCGGCGCATGTGGAAGTCGTCGGGACTGCTGGCTTAACCGGAGTGACCGGAGTGCGGGGCCGTGGGTGCCGATCCGGTAATACGCTGCCGGTCATGACCCAGCAGGCCGCCGCTCCCGCCTACCGCCGGCTCAGCGTCGAGGCGCGTCGTGCCTCGCTGCTCGACGCCGCGCTGTCGCTCTTCGCGCACCGACAGCCCGAGGACGTGTCGATCGACGACGTGGCCGAGGCGGCCGGGGTCTCGCGCCCGCTGGTGTACCGGTACTTCCCCGGCGGCAAGCAGCAGTTGTACGAGGCGGCGCTCGGGTCGGCGGCCGAGCAGCTGAAGCAGTGCTTCGACGAGCCGCGCCAGGGGCCGCTCGTCCCGCGCCTCGCCCGTGCGCTGGACCGCTACCTCGCGTTCGTCGACGAGCACGACACCGGCTTCAGCGCGCTGCTGCGCGGCGGCAGCGTCGTGGAGACCAGCCGGACGACCGCCCTCGTCGACGGGGTGCGGCGGGCCGCCGCCGAGCACATCCTCAGCCACCTCGGCGCGACGGATCCGGGGCCGCGCCTGCGCATGACCGTGCGGGTGTGGATCGCGGCCGTGGAGGCGGCCTCCCTCATCCGGCTCGACGAGGACAAGCAGCCGCCCGCCGCCGAGCTGCGCGACTGGCTGGTCGAGCAGTTCACCGCCTCCCTGGCGGTGACCGCCGCCCGCGACCCGCAGACGGCCGCACTCGTCGCCGCGCCGGCGGATGACTGAGACTGGTGGCGTGAAGAGTCAGGACACCCCCTTCGAGGGCGGCCCCATGGACGGGCGCGTGCTGCCCGTACTGCTGGGCGCCACCGGCCACCCCCCGAAGACGTACCGCATCCCGGTCCCGGACGCCCACGGCGGCCCGCCCGCCGTCCTGGTCTACCGGCGCGAGCCCCGCGGCCACAGCAGGAGGCTCGGGCTCGTGCAGGGGTGGAAGTACGTGTACGACCCGGAGGGGAAGAAGCGCGGCCGCCTGAAGTGGCCGTGGTCGAAGCCCGGCACCGAGCCGGAGACCGGTCCCGGCACCCAGCCGCCCGCCTAGGGTCTGTCGTTTGGATCAGGCCGGCTGTGAGGTGCGGTACCTCTCGACCGACCCGAGCGGGGTCTGGTGCGTGCAGCTGCAAGGCGGAGGAGGGCGTCAACGCGGAGCATTGGCAACCGACGACAACGCGGCAGATGTGCGTGCCAGACCCCGCGACGCCGGGATGATCCAAACGACAGGCCCTAGCCACACGCCACGCCGTCCGGCAAGCCGGATGACGCGGACGGGTGACGTGGTTGCTCCGGACCGCGTACACCGGGCGCGCGGATCGCCCGCGTATGTCTAAGGCTCACGGTGCACAGAGGAGCGGACAGATCCCGCTGCTCCCTTCGCACCGGAGGTGATGACGTGTCAGGACGGCTTCTGCGTCTGATCTGCACGGCCACGGTGGCGGTCCAGGCCGCCCTCGTTCCCGTCCCCGCCACGGCCGCGCCCGACCCCCAGCGGTCCGTCTCGCAGCTGCTGACGGACCTTCAGCGGCTGTACCGCGAGACCGAGCAGGCCACCGAGGCCTACAACGCCACCGAGGAGAAGCTGAAGGAGCGCCGTGCCGACGCGAGACGGCTGGAACGCGACCTCGCCCGCGCCCGCACCGCCCTGCACGACAGCCGCCGCGCGGCCGGCCGGCTGGCCCGCCAGCAGTACCAGGGCAGCACGGACATCTCGCCGTACGTACGGCTGCTGCTCGCCCGCGATCCCCAGCACGCGCTCGAAGAGGGCCATGTGATCGGGCAGTTGGCGCGGGAGCGGGCGCGGACGCTGAGGCGGTTCACCACCGGCGAACGGCGGGCCGACACGCTCGCGCGCCGGGCGCGCTCGGCGCTGAACGAGCAGGTCGCCCTCGCCCGGCAGCAGGAGAAGCAGCGCGACGACGTACGGGCGCGGCTCGCCGGCGTCGAGGAGATGATCTCCTCGCTCAGCGGCGACCAGCTCGCGGCGCTGGCCGCGTTCGAGCGCGACGGGATCGCCAAGGCCCAGGACCGGATGATGGCGTCAGGAGCCCTGAGCGGCAGCCGGGCCCCGTCGGCTGAGGGCGAGCGGGCGGTGCGCTACGCGGTGGACCAGCTCGGGAAGCCGTACGTGTGGGGCGCGCAGGGGCCGCGGGCGTACGACTGCTCGGGGCTGACCTCGCAGGCCTGGGACCACGCGGGCAAACCGATCCCGCGGACCAGTCAGGAGCAGTGGGCGCGGCTGCGGCACGTGCCGCTGTCCGCGCTGCGGCCCGGCGACCTCGTCGTGTACTTCCCCGAGGCCACGCACGTCGCCCTGTACCTCGGCGGCGGGATGGTGGTGCAGGCGCCGCGGCCGGGGGCGCACGTCAAGGTGTCACCGATCGCGGCCAACCCGGTGCTCGGTGCCGTACGGCCCGACCCTCGCGGGAAGCCTCTGGGGCGCTACGCACCGCCGAGGCTTCCCGCGAGCGCGCTGCACGGGAGCAACGAGGGTTACGCCTCCGCGGCCGCGCCCGCCACCTCGGCGAGGTAGGCCTCGGCCTTGGCCGGCTCGTAGAAGAAGTTCTCGAAGTCGGCCGGGTTGTCGAAGCCGTTGGCGAAGCGGTCGGCGACCGGCTGGAGCTGGCCCGCCGCGCCGATGAGGTTCAGGATGTGCTCCGGCGGCGGGGCCAGCATGGCGTTCGTCCACTTGGTGGTGTGCTGCATGATGTCCCAGTAGCGGTCGAACGTGGCCTGCATCCAGGCCTCGTCGAACTCCCGCTCGCCGCGCTCGAGGATCGAGGCGAGGTAGGTGGCCGCGCACTTGGACGCCGAGTTGGAGCCCTGGCCGGTGATCGGGTCGTTGGCGATGACCACGTCGGCCACGCCGAGGACCAGCCCGCCGCCGGGGAGCCGGCCGATGGGGTTGCGGACGGTCGGGGCGTAGCGGCCGGCGAGGGTGCCGCCGGCGTCGGTGAGCTCGACCTTGCGGGCGCGGTCGTACTCCCAGGGCAGGAACTTCTCCATGAGTTCCAGGGTCAGGGAGAGGTGCTGCGCGGGGTCCTTGACGCCGTTGAAGACGTCGAGGGGGCCGCCGGGTATGCCCTCCCAGAACAGGATGTCCGCGCGGCCGGAGGTGGTCAGGGTCGGCATGACGAACAGCTCGCCGACACCCGGGACCAGGTTGCAGCGGACGGCGTCGAACTCCGGGTGCTCCGGGCGCGGGCCCATGCCGTGCACGTACGACACCGCCAGCGCGCGCTGCGGCTCGCTGTAGGGGGAGCGGGAGGCGTCGCGGCCGAACATCTGGACCAGCTCGCCCTTGCCGGCCGAGACCAGCACCAGGTCGTAGGCGCGGGAGAAGTAGTCGAGGTCGGAGACGGCGGCACCGTGGATGACGAGCTGACCGCCGCGCTGGGCGAAGGTCTCCATCCAGCCGGCCATCTTCACGCGCTGGTCGACCGACTGCGCGTACCCGTCCAGCTTGCCGACCCAGTCGATCGCGCGCTGCGAGGGGCCCGGGTCGAAGGAACCGGGGGCCGCGACCGAGACGCCGAGCCCTTCGATCTTCGGGGCCTGGGACTCCCAGAAGTTCAGCTGGAGATCGCGCTCGTGCTGCAGTGCCGTGTCGAACATGCACTGTGTCGACATGACGCGCCCGGCGCGGATCTCGTCCGCGGTCCGGTTCGACATCAGGGTGACCTCGTATCCGTGCGACTGGAGTCCGAGGGCCAGCTGGAGCCCGGACTGGCCGGCTCCGACGACGAGTATCTTCCGCATGAGGGTGTGGTGCTCCTAGAGAGGGTTCACTCGGGGGTTTCGGCCAGCGCGTGGCCGACCAGGGTAAGGAGGGTCTCGATCGCCGAAATCCGGCGGCGCGCATCCATGATCATGACGGGTATGTGCGCGGGGATGGTCAAGGCCTCGCGTACGTCCTCCGGGTCGAACCGATCGCTGCCGTCGAACTGGTTGACGGCGACGATGTACGGCAGTCCGCAGCTCTCGAAGTAGTCGAGCGCGGGGAAACAGTCCTTCAGGCGGCGGGTGTCGGCCAGCACGACGGCGCCGATCGCGCCGCGCACCAGGTCGTCCCACATGAACCAGAAGCGCTGCTGTCCGGGCGTGCCGAACAGGTAGAGCACCAGGTCCTCGTCGAGCGTGATGCGCCCGAAGTCCATGGCGACGGTGGTGGTCCGCTTGTCCGGGGTGTCGGAGAGGTCGTCGTGTTCCTCGCTCGCCTCGGTCATGGCCGCCTCTGTCTGCAGAGGCGTGATCTCCGAGACGGCGGTGACCAGGGTGGTCTTGCCGACGCCGAAGCCGCCCGCCACCACGATCTTCGTGGCGACGGGAGCGCGGGTGCGGTCCGTCTGCCAGGACTTCGGTTCCTCGTCGGGATCGACGAAGCGGGCGACGCCGGCGGCGTCAGAGACGGCGGAGTCCATTCAGCACCCTTTCCAGCAGAGCGCGGTCCGGGCGGCCGACGCCGTGACCGGTTCCGGTTCCGTACACGCGGATCTTTCCCTGGTCCGCCAGGTCGCTCAGGAGCACGCGGACCACGCCGAGCGGCATCTGCAGCAGCGCGGCGATCTCTGCCACCGTACGCATACGGCGGCAGAGTTCGACGATGGCCCTCATCTCCGGCATGACCCGGGTACTGAGGGAACCGTTCGTCAGTTCCTTTCGCTCCTCGCCGGCTTCCAGAGCCGCGGTGCTCGCCACCATGGTCTCGACGAGCAGGACGTGGCCGAAGCGGGTACGGCCGCCGGTGAGCGAATAGGGGCGGACGCGGGCGGCCTTGCGACCGCCTCCGCGTACCGGGAGGTTGTTCTTGGAGTTACTGCTGTTCATCGGGCGCTCCCCGTGGAATCGGACTCCAGGGATTTTCGAAGCTCGCTGCGGAGTTCGGGCGTCAGGACGTGGCCGGCGCGGCCCACGAAGAGCGCCATGTGGTAGGCCACCACGCTCATGTCGCAGTCGGCGGAGCCGTGGACGCCGAGCAGCGAGCCGTCGCTGACCGACATCACGAACAGGCTGCCCTCGTCCATCGCGACCATCGTGTGCTTCACGCCGCCGTACTTCATCAGCTTGGCGGCGCCGATGGTCAGCGAGCCGATGCCCGAGACGATGGTCGCGAGGTCGGCGGCGGAGCCGCGAGGCCCGCTGCGCCGCTCGCCGTAGGACTCCCGGGCCCCGCGGGCGACGCCCGGGTCGGAGGCCAGGAGCAGCAGGCCGTCGGAGGAGACCACGGCGACCGACTGGATGCCCGGCACCTCCTCGACCAGATTGGTCAGCAGCCAGTGCAGGTTACGGGCTTCATTGCTCAGCCCGTAGGTGCTGGGCGCGGTCAACTGGTTGCCTCCTCGACTGTGCCCCCCGCGGCTGCTTGCGCCTGGGGTGGTGCGGCGTCGGGCCGTTGGTTGCGGGTCGTCTGTTCGATCTCCGCCTCGACGTCACGGCGGCCGGCGTCCGCACCGCGGTGGAAGCCGCCGAGCCGTCGCCGCAGGGCTTCGGCGTCGACGGAGCCGGTCCGCTGGCGCGGGGCCTGGACGGGTGCGGTGATCTTGGGTGTGCGCTTGGGAAGGCCCTTGTTGGTGATGACCTCCTCCTCGGCGGCGTCGTCGGACGCCGGGGAGGTGCCGGAGGTGCCGGGCGCGGTGGCGTCCGGGGTCCGCTCGTGGATGTCGGGGCCTATCGCGTAGAGGTCCGCGGGGGTCACGGGGTCCGCGGGGGCGATGGGGCCCGCGGGGGCCACCGGGGCCATCAGCTCCATCGTGCTCTCGGCCGGGGTCTCCGCAGGGGCCAGGGGGGTGGCCGGGGCGGCGGTCGGGGCGGTCGTGTCGCCTGTCGTCGGAGCCTGTCCCGCGTCCCGTACGGCCTTCTCGGCGAGGGCGACCAGCGGGTCCCCCTGGACCGGACGGGCCGGGAGGACGTTGGAGTTGGCCTCGGCGTCCGCTCCCGGCAGGGAGTAGCCCTGCCCGCCGCCGCGCACGGTGGTGGCCGGGCCGGCCGTGGCCGGGGCCTGCGCCAGCAGGGACGGGGTGAGGACGACGACCGCCGCCACTCCGCCCTGCTTCTGCTCGCGCAGCTGGACGCGGACACCGTGGCGGTGCGCGAGGCGGGCCACGACGTACAGGCCGAGGCCGAGGCCGTCGCCGCCCTCGTGGTCGTACGGGCTTTCGGGGTCGAAGGCGGTGAGGCGTGCGTTGAGGCGCGCCATGCGCTCCTCGGTCATGCCGATGCCCTCGTCCTGCACGGAGAGCATGATCTCGCCGCTCTCCAGCAGCCAGCCGGAGACCTCGACGGGCATGTCCGGCGGGGAGAACGCGGTGGCGTTCTCCATGAGTTCGGCCAGCAGGTGGGAGAGGTCGTCGGCCACGAAGCCCGCCACATGGGCGTGCGGGGGGAGCGCGGCGATCCGGACGCGCTCGTAGCGCTCGACCTCGCTGACCGCGGCGCGCACGACGTCGACGAGCGGGACCGGGTCGGGGCGCTGCTGGAGGTGCTCGGTGCCGGTGAGGACCAGGAGGTTCTCGCTGTACCGGCGCATGACCGTGGCGAAGTGGTCGAGCTTGTAGAGGGTGGCGAGCCGGTCGGGGTCCTGCTCGCGCTCCTCCAGGCTCTCGATGACGGCCAGTTGGCGCTCCACCAGGCCCAGCGTGCGCAGGGCGAGGTTGACGAACGTGCCGCCGATGCTGAGGCGGAGCTGCTCCATCTGCTCGGTGGCGTGGGCGAGTTCCGCGCGCAGCTTCTCACGGGCGTCCGCCATCTGCTGGCGTTGGGCGACCAGGTGCTTGCGGTCGGACTCCAGCGTGGCGATGCGCTCGTTGAGGGGGGCGGCGCCGGCGCGCAGGGTCTCGGCGTACGCCTGCAGGGCGTTGACGGAGCGGACGACCTGGGCGAACTCGTCGTTGCGGCCGGTGTACTTGATCGGTTCCTCGGCCAGCGGGTCCGCGGCCTGGGCGAGGCGGGCGGAGCCGCGGCGCAGCACCGAGAGCGGCTGGGTGAGGGTGCGCGCCATGGCGGTGGAGACGCCGATGGAGACCAGCATCAGGGCGCCGAGCACCGCGATGCGGATCTCCAGCGCGGTGACGTCCTCGTCCCGCGTCTGGGCGAGGTCCTTGGCGCGCCGGTTGTAGAGGGCGGACTCGGCGCCGCGCATCAGGTCGACGCGGGCGGACAGGGCCGCGTCCAGCCTCTTGGCGCTGACCGCCGCGCCGTTCGTGGAGAGCGTCGGCTGCGCGGTGAGGACGGCGAGGTACCTCGCGGCGGAGTTGACGTCCGTGCCGGTGACCGTGGAGTCGTACGAGGCCACGGCGGAGTCGGGCGCGCTGTCGCGGAAGTCGGCGAGCGCGGCGTCGGCCCGCAGCCGGGCCTGCTGGGCGACGGCGGTGAGCGCGTCGCGCTGCTTTCTGCCCTGCGCGGTGGGGACGGTGGTCGTGACGGGCAGACCGGTGACCGGGCTGACGACCGTCTGGGGGGTCCCCGGGACGTTGAGGGCGGCGAGGAGCAGACCGCGGGCGGCGGCGGACTGCTGGACGGCCGCGTCCAGGTCGACGAGCGCGTAGGCGCCGGAGCCCGACCGGGCGGACATCCGCTCGGCCAGCTGCTCGGCGAGCTGGTGCAGTCCGACGATGACGTCGGTGTACGCCTGGTGCGCCTCCAGTGCCGTGCTCTTGCCGCTCAGGGCGTTCTCGCGCGCGGTCTTGACGGCGTCGAGGTCCTCGCGCAGCGAGGCGGGGGCGCCGGATTCCGCGCGCAGTTCGGCGACCTGCCGGTCGACGCGGGCGCTGCGCTGCCCGGAGGGCGCGCTGGTCCTGGGGCGTCCGGCCGCGATGTAGGAGGTGACCTCGTCGCGCTCGTCGGCCAGGGAGTGGGCGAGCGCGAGGGCGTCCTGGGTGCGCCCGGCGAGGGTCACCAGCTCCTGGGAGTCGCTCACCTGCCCGGAGGCGGCCAGGACGGACGGGGCGCCCGCGGCTGCCGTCGCGGCGGCCACGACGGCCACGACGACGATGAGCCGGTTGCGTACGTGGGTCGGCCGGCCACGGCCGACGGGGGTGCGCTCGGCGGCCCCCTCAGGAGCCGTCTGATTGCCTTTGCGCCGAGGCCGCTTTTTCTGCACCGGTGCTCGCATTCTGAACTCGTGTACCCATGGGCCCGGGTGGCACTCCGTCAAGTCGATGCCGGGCCGGCGCGTACGACCCGTACGGCCGGTGCCCGACACTCCCAGTGCCAGTGGTCAGTGGTCGAGCATCACCTGACCCGCCACCTCAAGGAGTGAACCTCGGAGGGGAGTTGACGGGCAAGTTACTCGACCGGCCACATGAACGTCTTCCGGCGGGCCGGTTGGACTCGGGGGGCAGCCTTTGGCAGTATTCGCCGCCACGCCTTCCCGGAACGGTCCAATCCCGCACAAACCCGGCGGCGACCAGGCCCGCGGGCGTCAATTCGGGAACGGATGCCGTCCTTTGGCGGCGCCTGTGAAGGGCTCGTGCAGACTGACCCGATGCGCACTGAAGTCATTTCGGAACCCGGCGACCCCGCCCGCCCCAACGAGGACTTCGCCGCTGTCGGACTACCGGCCTGCGGGCAGGGGGGTTGCGTGATCGCCCTGGACGGGGTGACACCACCGGAGAGCGGGACCGGATGCGAGCACTCCGTTCCCTGGTTCACGGCGAGACTCGGCGGGGCACTGGCCGAACTGACCGTTTCCGACCGAGATCTGACGCTGCCGGAGATCCTCGCCCGCGCCATCAGCCGCACCGCGGACGCCCACGCTCAAACCTGTGACCTTTCTCACCCACGCACCCCTCAGGCGACGGTGGTCCTGGCCCGCTGGTCGGCCGCCCGCGTGGAGTACCTGGTGCTGTCGGACTCCGCCCTGCTCCTGGAGTCCCCGGACGGCACGGTCACCCCGGTCCTGGACGACCGGCTCTCCCGTGTCCCTCGCTCCCTCCTGATCAGCGACGCCGTCGCCGACGCCACCGTCCGCAACAAGGAGGGCGGCTTCTTCACCGCCGCCGCCGATCCCTCGGCCGCCTCCCGCGCGGTCACCGGCACCCTCCCGCGCCGGGAGGTCCGCGCCCTGGCGGCGCTCACCGACGGGGCGGCCCGCTGGGTCGAGAAGTTCGGTGCGGGCGAGTGGGCGGACTGCCTCGCCCTCGTCCGCAAGGAGGGTGCGCGGGCCCTGATCGACCGCGTACGCACCCTGGAGACCGCGGACCGCGACGAGCGCGCCTTCCTGCGCCGCGGCAAGACCCACGACGACGCGACGGTGGTGTACGCCGAGCTCTGACCCCGGAGCAGCGACGCCCGGGGCCCGCGCCAACGGGCGAGCACGCGACCCTGGCGGCTGGAGCCCCACGCCGGGAGCAGACAGCCGGCCCGGGCCACTCCTCCGCGCCCGCGTTCAACCAGCGCGGCAACCGGGCCGGTTCAACGCCCCCGGGACCACGCAAAACGAGCGAGCACGCGACCCGGCCGGCCGGCGCCACACGCAATCAGCCACAGCCCGGCCCGGTCCCAGGGCGGGCTACTCCCCCGCGCCCGCGTTCAACCAGCGCGGCAACCGGGCCGGTCCAACGCCCCCGGGACCACGCAAAACGAGCGAGCACGCGACCCGGCCGGCCGGCGCCACACGCAATCAGCCACAGCCCGGCCCGGTCCCAGGGCGGGCTACTCCCCCGCGCCCGCGTTCAACCGGTGGAGCAGTCGGGCCAGTTCCGCGACCTCGTGGCGGTCCCAGTGGGCGAGCTTGCGGACGTAGCGGGCGCGGCGGGCGTCGCGGACGCTGCCGACCCGGCCGCGGCCCTCGTCGGTCAGGGTGACCAGCCAGGCCCGGCCGTCGGCGGGGTCCGGTTCGCGGGCGACCAGGCCGAGTTCCTCCAGGGCGCGCAGCTGGCGGGACATGGTGGCCTTGCCGACGCCGATGTAGCAGGCGAGTTCGGTGGCACGCTGGCTGCCGTGTTCGTCGAGGCGCACGAGGAGGCCGTAGGCGGCGGGCTCCAGATCGGGGTGGACCTCGCGGGCCATCTCCCCCTGGCTGGCCCGGGCCCGCCGCAGCAGCACCGTCAACTCGCGCTCCAGATCCAGGAACTCCTGGTCTGCACCACTCGGCGCCACCCCTCCGGCGACGTGCGGTCCGTCGCCGTTTGCCTTCTCGTGCACGTCAGCACCCCTGATCGGTTTCGCGGTCCTGAAAGTTTCTGCCAAACGACGCCATTGCCGCAGCTCCGTAAGTATTTCGCAGGAGTAGACCAACGGCAGCCTCCTGCCCCTCTTCCCAGCCCGGGTCTACGTGCGTAGCGTCGAGGCCGCACCACTGAATGGCATGCTCACGCCAGTGCGTCATCCGCGGCTCCCCACCAACACCTCGGAGGCACGTCATGCCCGTGCACAGACCTGGTTCGCTCCGCCCCCGCGCCCTCACCGCCCTCGTGGCCGGACTGCTCGCGGCGCTGTCCCTCACCCTTCCCCTCTCCAGCGCCGACGCGGCGACCGCCCCCGCCCGCGGCTCCGCCTTCATGGGCATGGGCGTCGCCGCCCACGACGGCCAGGGCGGCACGCCCAGCTCCGGTGACGCCACCCAGACCGAGGGCGTCGACGTCTCCGGCTACCAGGGCAACGTCGCCTGGTCGACCCTGTGGAACAGCGGGGTCCGGTGGGCGTACACCAAGGCGACCGAAGGCACGTACTACACGAACCCGTACTTCGCCCAGCAGTACAACGGGTCCTACAACGTCGGCATGATCCGCGGCGCGTACCACTTCGCGACCCCGGACACCACGACCGGCGCCACCCAGGCCAACTACTTCGTCGACCACGGCGGCGGCTGGTCCCAGGACGGCAAGACCCTGCCGGGCGTGCTCGACATCGAGTGGAACCCCTACGGCGCCGCCTGCTACGGCAAGACCCAGAGCGGGATGGTCAGCTGGATCGCCGACTTCATCAACCAGTACCACGCCCGCACCGGCCGCTGGGCCGTCATCTACACGGCCACCAGCTGGTGGACCCAGTGCACCGGCAACTACGGCGGCTTCGCTGCCAACAACCCGCTGTGGATCGCGCGGTATGCGACGGATCCGGGGACGCTGCCGGCGGGCTGGGGGTACTACACCATGTGGCAGTACACCTCGACCGGCCCGACGGTTGGTGATCACGACAAGTTCAACGGAGCTCTGGACCGCGTCGTGGCCCTCGCCAACGGCTGACGCGCGCCAGGTGCCACCGGTACGGCGAAGGCCCGGGCCTCCCTCACGGGACCCGGGCCTTCGATCCGTCCGGCCGCGTCCGTCACGCCGCCGCCGGAACCTCCGCGGCGTCCTGCACGGCCGCCGACAGGGCCAGTTCGAGGACCTCGCGTACGTCCGTGACCGTGTGGACGTCGAGCTTGTCCAGTACCTCAGCCGGGACGTCGTCCAGGTCGGGCTCGTTGCGCTTGGGGATGACGACGGTCGTCACCCCGGCCCGGTGTGCGGCGAGCAGCTTCTGCTTCACGCCGCCGATCGGCAGCACCCGGCCGGTGAGCGAGACCTCGCCGGTCATCGCCACGTCCGTGCGCACCGCGCGGCCGGAGAGCAGGGAGGCGAGGGCCGTCGTCATCGTGATGCCCGCGCTCGGCCCGTCCTTCGGCACCGCGCCCGCCGGGAAGTGGATGTGCACGCCCCGGTCCTTCAGATCGGCCACCGGCAGCTCCAGTTCGGCGCCGCGGCTGCGCAGGAAGCTCAGCGCGATCTGCGCCGACTCCTTCATCACGTCGCCCAGTTGACCGGTGAGGGTCAGGCCCGACGCCCCCGTCTCCGGGTCGGCCAGTGACGCCTCGACGTAGAGGACGTCACCGCCCGCGCCGGTCACCGCGAGGCCGGTCGCCACACCCGGGACCGCCGTACGGCGCTCGGCCGGGTCCTGGGCGGACTCGGGCACATGGTGCGGCCGGCCGATCAGACCGCGCAGGTCCTCGTCCCGCACGGTGAACGGCAGCTCGCGCTCGCCCAGTTCGTGCTGGGCCGCGACCTTGCGCAGCAGCCGCGCGATCGAGCGCTCCAGGGTGCGCACGCCCGCCTCGCGCGTGTACTCGCCGGCCAGCTTGCGCAGCGCGCTCTCGTCGAGCGTGACCTCGCCGGTGTCCAGGCCCGCCCGCTCCAGCTGGCGCGGCAGCAGGTGGTCACGGGCGATGACGACCTTCTCGTCCTCGGTGTAGCCGTCCAGGCGGACCAGCTCCATGCGGTCGAGCAGGGCCTCCGGGATGGCCTCCAGGACGTTGGCCGTCGCCAGGAAGACGACGTCGGACAGGTCCAGTTCCACCTCCAGGTAGTGGTCCCGGAAGGTGTGGTTCTGCGCGGGGTCGAGGACCTCCAGCAGGGCCGCCGCCGGGTCGCCGCGGAAGTCGGAGCCGACCTTGTCGATCTCGTCCAGCAGGACCACCGGGTTCATGGACCCGGCCTCCTTGACGGCACGCACGATGCGGCCGGGCAGGGCGCCGACGTAGGTACGCCGGTGGCCGCGGATCTCGGCCTCGTCGCGCACACCGCCGAGGGCGACGCGGACGAACTTGCGGCCCATGGCGTGGGCCACCGATTCGCCCAGCGAGGTCTTGCCGACGCCGGGCGGCCCGACCAGGGCGAGCACGGCACCGCCGCGCCGCCCGCCGACCACACCGAGACCCCGGTCGCTGCGCCGCTTGCGCACCGCCAGGTACTCGGTGATCCGCTCCTTGACGTCGTCCAGTCCGGCGTGCTCGGCGTCGAGCACGGCCTGGGCGCCCTGGATGTCGTAGGCGTCCTCGGTCCGTTCGTTCCAGGGCAGTTCGAGGACCGTGTCGAGCCAGGTGCGGATCCAGGAGCCCTCGGGCGACTGGTCGCTGGCGCGCTCCAGCTTGTCGACCTCCTTGAGGGCGGCCTCGCGGACCTTCTCCGGCAGGTCGGCGGCCTCGACGCGGGCGCGGTAGTCGTCGGACTCCTCGGCAGGATCCTTGCCGTCCTCGCCGTTCAGCTCCCGCAGTTCCTTGCGGACGGCCTCCAGCTGGCGCCGCAGCAGGAACTCGCGCTGCTGCTTGTCGACGCCCTCCTGGACGTCCTTGGCGATGGACTCGGCCACGTCCTGCTCGGCGAGGTGGTCGCGCAGCCGCTGCGTGGCGAGCTTGAGCCGGGCCACCGGGTCGGCGGTCTCCAGCAGCTCGACCTTCTGCTGCAGGGTCAGGAAGGGTGAGTAACCGGAGTTGTCGGCGAGCGCGGAGACGTCGTCGATGCCCTGGACGCGGTCGACGACCTGCCAGGCGCCGCGCTTGCGCAGCCAGCTGGTGGCGAGCGCCTTGTACTCCTTGACGAGTTCGGTGACATGACCGGGCAGGGGGTCGGGCAGTTGCTCGTCGACGCGGGTGCCCTCGACCCACAGCGCGGCGCCCGGGCCCGTGGTACCTGCGCCGATGCGCACCCGGTCGCGGCCGCGGATCAGCGCGCCCGGGTCGCCGTCGGCCAGCCGGCCCACCTGCTCCACCGTGCCGAGCACACCGGTGCTCGCGTACGTCCCGTCGATGCGCGGCACGAGCAGGACCCGGGGCTTGCCGGGCGCGGAGCGGGCGGCGGCCTGGGCGGCCTCCACCGCGGCCCGTACGTCCGGGTCGTTCAGGTCGAGCGGGACCACCATGCCGGGCAGCACGACCTCGCCGTCGAGCGGCAGCACGGGCAGGGTGAGCGGCGTGGACGCCGTGGACTCAGCAGCCATGATCTCCCCTAGAGCAATCAACTTGAGTTACATGGACTCAATGCACGTGAGTCGTCCATTGTTCCCCAGGGGCTGTTCGCTCTGAGCGATCGACTCCGAAGACCTCGGACCGGCCTCCGGACCGGCCTCGGTCGGGTGAACCTGTCCGGCGCGCGCTCTCCTCCACGTCTACGCGCCGCGGTCCTCCGTAATTCCCCTGCCCGCCAAGCCCCGTTCGGGGATGATGGGGCCATGACCGCCGCGCACGACACCCCCCATGTCCTGGACCGCCGCGAGGGCCCGTACGGCGAAGTGGTCCTGCGCAGGCACGGCGACCTTCTCCAGATCATCGCCAACGGCTGCTTCCTGATGGACACCTCCGACGGCCGCTCGGAGCGGCTGCTCGTCGACGCGGCGTACGACGCGCTGGACGGGCGGGCGGAACCGGACGTGCTGATCGGCGGCCTGGGCGTGGGGTTCTCACTCGCACACGCGGCGGCGGATCCCCGCTGGGGCCGGATCACGGTCGTCGAGCGCGAGCCGGCCGTGATCGGCTGGCACCGCGAGGGCCCGCTGTCCGCCGTGACCGCGGCCGCGCTGGCCGACCCGCGGACGAAGATCGTCGAGAGCGACCTCCTGACGTACGTCAATGAGAGATGTGCCACATTCGACGCACTGTGCTTGGACATCGACAACGGTCCGGGCTGGACTGTCACCGAGGACAACGGCGGCCTCTACTCCCCGGCCGGACTGGCAGGCTGCGCAAGGGCGTTGAGGCCCGGCGGAGTGCTTGCCGTATGGTCGGCGCAGCCCTCCTCCGGGTTTGAGGAAACCTTGCGGAATGCCGGGTTCCGGCAGGTGCGTACCAAAGAGGTCCCCGTTGCCCGGGGAGTTCCGGACGCCGTGCACCTCGCCGTACGACCTGGATAGCGACGGCCCGGCCTGTCCCCGTAATGTGCTGCCCTGACGCAGATCATTCAAGCGTCAAACGCAGACATGGGATCACCCCACGGATTCCGGAAAGCACACTTCAGGGGCGGGCGATGGAGCAGACACACACCTCGCACAACGGCACGGCGGCGGCCACCCAGGGCGCGCAGCGCCGAGTCCTGGTGGTCGAGGACGACGCGACGATCGTCGACGCCATCGCGGCCCGGCTGCGCGCCGAGGGATTCCTCGTGCAAACCGCGGGCGACGGACCGGCCGCCGTCGACACCGCCGAGGCCTGGCAGCCTGACCTGCTGATCCTCGACATCATGCTGCCGGGCTTCGACGGCCTGGAGGTCTGCCGCCGCGTGCAGGCCCAGCGCCCGGTGCCGGTGATGATGCTCACCGCCCGCGACGACGAGACGGACATGCTCGTGGGTCTCGGCGTCGGCGCCGACGACTACATGACCAAGCCGTTCTCGATGCGCGAACTGGCCGCGCGCGTCCACGTGCTGCTGCGCCGGGTGGAGCGCGCCGCGCTCGCCGCCGCCACGCCGCGCTCGGGCATCCTGCGCCTCGGCGAGCTGGAGATCGACCACGCGCAGCGCCGGGTGCGCGTGCGCAGCGAGGACGTCCACCTCACCCCGACCGAGTTCGACCTGCTGGTCTGCCTGGCCAACACCCCGCGCGCGGTGCTCTCCCGTGAGCAGCTGCTCGCCGAGGTGTGGGACTGGGCGGACGCCTCCGGCACCCGGACCGTCGACAGCCACATCAAGGCCCTGCGCCGGAAGATCGGCGCCGAGCGGATCCGCACGGTGCACGGCGTCGGGTACGCGCTGGAGACCCCGACGCCATGAGCGGCGGGCGGCCGGCCCCACGGAGGAGCCCCAGGGAGCCCTGGGGCGGCGTACGCCCGTTCTCGATCAAGACCAAGCTCGGCGGACTGGTGGTCATCTCGGTGCTGATCACCACAGGTCTGTCGATGATCGCGGTGACCACCAAGACGGAGATCCGTTTCATCACCGTCTTCTCGATGATCGCCACGCTGCTGATCACACAGTTCGTGGCGCACTCGCTCACCGCGCCGCTGGACGACATGAACGCGGTTGCCCGGTCCATCTCGCAGGGCGACTACACCCGCCGGGTGCGGGAGAACCGCCGGGACGAGCTGGGCGACCTGGCCCAGACGATCAACGCGATGGCCGACGAGCTGGAGGCGCAGGACCTCCAGCGCAAGGAGCTCGTCGCCAACGTCTCGCACGAGCTGCGCACCCCCATCGCGGGCCTGCGCGCGGTCCTGGAGAACGTCGTCGACGGCATCGCCGAGGCGGATCCCGAGACGATGCGCACGGCCCTGAAGCAGACCGAGCGGCTCGGCCGGCTGGTGGAGACGCTGCTGGACCTGTCACGGCTGGACAACGGCGTCGTCCCGCTGCGCAAGCGGCGCTTCGAGGTGTGGCCGTACCTCTCGGGCGTGCTCAAGGAGGCCAACATGGTCGCCTCCGCGCGCGCGGGCATCGCCTCCGGCTCCGGGAGCCACCAGCGCACCGACGTCCATCTGCACCTCGACGTGTCCCCGCCGGAGCTGACCGCGCACGCGGACCCCGAGCGCATCCACCAGGTCGTCGCCAACCTGATCGACAACGCGGTCAAGCACAGCCCGCCGCACGGCCGCGTCACGGTGCGGGCGCGGCGCGGGCAGCAGCCGGAGTCGCTGGAGCTGGAGGTCCTGGACGAGGGTCCGGGCATCCCGAAGTCGGAGTGGCGCCACGTCTTCGAGCGGTTCAACCGGGGCGCCGTCAGCCGTCCGCACGGGCCCGGCAGCGACGGCGGCACCGGACTCGGCCTCGCCATCGCCCGCTGGGCCGTGGATCTGCACGGTGGCCGGATCGGCGTGGCCGAATCCGAGCGCGGCTGCCGGATCTTCATCAGCCTTCCGGGAGATCTGTCCGCATCGGGTTGACGTACAGTTCGACCCCGGAGTGACAAGATCCACGAACGTCCCCGCAGCTGGACACGTGTGAGCAGGTACGAGCCCCCTTCGAGCGGCGACCTCGCACGTCAGCAGGGTCCCTGAGCGCTGATCGCCGTACCCCCGCCGTAGGCTAACCCCGCTTGTTTCCCGCCAAATTCACCCTCGAAACACACTTTCCGATGTGACTTGCGCGACGAAGGACCAGCCCGACCTGACCTTCTCGCCCGGGGAGGCGTAGCCTTTATTCCCGCTGTCCATCACCTTGTGAAGCGGAAGAGGGCGGTTGCCGCCGTGTCGCCACAGTCCCCGAGTAACGCATCGAGCATCTCGACCGACGATCAAGCGGGGAAGAACCCCGCTGCTGCGTTCGGTCCCAATGAGTGGCTCGTCGACGAGATCTATCAGCAGTACCTCCAGGACCCGAATTCGGTAGACCGTGCCTGGTGGGACTTCTTCGCCGACTACAAGCCGGGGGCCGCCGCCTCGCAGGCTCCGGCGGGTACTGCGGCCGCGGGGGCCGCAGCGACCACCACCACGCCCGCTCCGGCCGCCCCGGCGGCTCCGGCGCCGGCTCCCGCCGCCGCACAGCCCGCTGCCCCGGCCGCGCCCCCGGCGCCCGCCGCCGCGAAGCCCGCGGCCGCCGCCCCGGCGAAGGCCGCCCAGCCCGCCGCCGCGCCGAAGGCGAAGCCCGCGGGCGAGGCGCCAGAGGGTCCCGAGCTGATCACGCTGCGCGGTCCCGCCGCCGCGGTCGCCAAGAACATGAACGCCTCGCTGGAGCTGCCGACCGCCACCTCGGTCCGCGCGGTCCCGGTGAAGCTGCTGTTCGACAACCGCATCGTCATCAACAACCACCTGAAGCGCGCCCGGGGCGGGAAGATCTCCTTCACGCACCTGATCGGCTTCGCGATGGTGCAGGCCATCAAGGCCATGCCGGCGATGAACTGGTCGTTCGGCGAGAAGGACGGGAAGCCCACCCTCGTCAAGCCGCCGCACGTCAACCTCGGTCTCGCCATCGACCTGGTCAAGCCCAACGGCGACCGCCAGCTGGTCGTCGCGGCGATCAAGAAGGCCGAGACGCTGAACTTCTTCGAGTTCTGGCAGGCCTACGAGGACATCGTCCGCCGCGCCCGCGACGGCAAGCTGACGATGGACGACTTCACCGGTGTCACGGTCTCCCTGACCAACCCCGGCGGCCTCGGCACCGTCCACTCGGTCCCGCGTCTGATGCCCGGCCAGTCGGTCATCATGGGCGTCGGCTCCATGGACTACCCCGCGGAGTTCCAGGGCACCAGCCAGGACACCCTGAACAAGCTCGGTGTCTCCAAGGTCATGACGCTCACGTCGACCTACGACCACCGGGTCATCCAGGGCGCCGCCTCCGGCGAGTTCCTGCGCCAGGTCGCGAACCTCCTCCTCGGCGAGAACGGCTTCTACGACGAGATCTTCGAGGCGCTCCGCATCCCCTACGAGCCGGTCCGCTGGCTCAAGGACATCGACGCCAGCCACGACGACGACGTCACGAAGGCCGCCCGCGTCTTCGAGCTGATCCACTCCTACCGGGTCCGCGGCCACGTCATGGCCGACACCGACCCGCTGGAGTACCAGCAGCGCAAGCACCCCGACCTGGACATCACCGAGCACGGCCTCACCCTGTGGGACCTGGAGCGCGAGTTCGCCGTCGGCGGCTTCGCCGGCAAGTCGATGATGAAGCTGCGCGACATCCTCGGCGTGCTGCGCGACTCGTACTGCCGCACCACCGGCATCGAGTTCATGCACATCCAGGACCCCAAGCAGCGCAAGTGGATCCAGGACCGCGTCGAGCGCCCGCACACCAAGCCGGAGCGCGAGGAGCAGCTGCGCATCCTGCGCCGCCTGAACTCGGCCGAGGCCTTCGAGACCTTCCTGCAGACGAAGTACGTCGGCCAGAAGCGCTTCTCGCTGGAGGGCGGCGAGTCCGTCATCCCGCTGCTGGACGCGGTCATCGACAGCGCCGCCGAGTCCCGTCTGGACGAGGTCGTCATCGGAATGGCCCACCGCGGCCGCCTGAACGTCCTGGCCAACATCGTCGGCAAGTCGTACGCGCAGATCTTCCGCGAGTTCGAGGGCAACCTCGACCCGAAGTCGATGCACGGCTCCGGCGACGTGAAGTACCACCTGGGCGCCGAGGGCACCTTCACGGGCCTGGACGGCGAGCAGATCGCGGTCTCCCTGGTCGCCAACCCCTCGCACTTGGAGGCGGTGGACCCGGTCCTGGAGGGCGTCGCCCGCGCCAAGCAGGACATCATCAACAAGGGCGGCACGGACTTCACCGTCCTGCCGGTGGCGATCCACGGCGACGCGGCCTTCGCTGGCCAGGGCGTGGTGGCCGAGACCCTGAACATGTCGCAGCTGCGCGGCTACCGCACCGGCGGCACGGTCCACATCGTCATCAACAACCAGGTCGGCTTCACCGCGGCCCCCGAGTCCTCGCGTTCCTCCATGTACGCGACGGACGTGGCCCGCATGATCGAGGCCCCGATCTTCCACGTGAACGGCGACGACCCCGAGGCCGTCGTGCGGGTTGCCCGTCTGGCCTTCGAGTTCCGCCAGGCGTTCAACAAGGACGTGGTGATCGACCTCATCTGCTACCGCCGCCGCGGTCACAACGAGTCGGACAACCCGGCCTTCACCCAGCCGCTGATGTACGACCTGATCGACAAGAAGCGCTCGGTGCGCAAGCTCTACACCGAGTCCCTGATCGGTCGCGGCGACATCACCCTGGAAGAGGCCGAGCAGGCGCTGCAGGACTACCAGGGCCAGCTGGAGAAGGTCTTCACCGAGGTCCGCGAGGCCACGGCCCAGTCGCCGCAGGGCGAGTCCCAGGCGCCGCAGGACGGCTTCCCGGTCGCGGTCCCGACCGCGATCTCCTCGGAGACCGTCAAGCGGATCGCCGAGTCGCAGGTCAACATCCCCGACAACATCACCGTCCACCCGCGTCTGCTGCCGCAGCTGCAGCGCCGGGCGGCGATGGTCGAGGACGGCACGATCGACTGGGGCATGGGCGAGACCCTGGCCATCGGTTCGCTGCTCCTCGAGGGCACCCCGGTCCGCCTGGCGGGCCAGGACTCCCAGCGCGGCACCTTCGGCCAGCGCCACGCGGTCCTCATCGACCGCGCCACGGGCGAGGACTTCACGCCGCTGCTCTACCTCTCCGAGGACCAGGCCCGGCTGAACGTCTACAACTCGCTGCTCTCCGAGTACGCGGCGATGGGCTTCGAGTACGGCTACTCGCTCGCCCGCCCGGACGCGCTGGTGATGTGGGAGGCGCAGTTCGGCGACTTCGTCAACGGCGCGCAGACGGTCGTGGACGAGTTCATCTCGTCCGCGGAGCAGAAGTGGGGTCAGACGAGCGGCGTAACGCTCCTCCTCCCCCACGGCTACGAGGGCCAGGGCCCCGACCACTCGTCGGCCCGCCCGGAGCGCTTCCTGCAGCTCTGCGCCCAGAACAACATGACGGTCGCCATGCCGACCCTGCCGTCGAACTACTTCCACCTCCTGCGGTGGCAGGTGCACAACCCGCACCACAAGCCGCTGGTCGTCTTCACCCCGAAGTCGATGCTGCGCCTGAAGGCCGCGGCCTCGAAGGCGGAGGAGTTCACGTCGGGCGAGTTCCGCCCGGTCATCGGCGACGCGTCGGTGGACCCGGCCGCGGTGCGCAAGGTCGTCTTCTGCGCGGGCAAGGTCTACTACGACCTGGAGGCCGAGCGTAAGAAGCGCGGCGCCACGGACACGGCGATCATCCGCCTCGAGCGCCTGTACCCGCTGCCGGGTGCCGAGCTCCAGGCCGAGGTCAACAAGTACCCGGGTGCCGAGAAGTACCTGTGGGTGCAGGAGGAGCCGGCGAACCAGGGTGCCTGGCCGTTCATGGCTCTCAACCTGATCGACTGCCTCGACCTGGCGGTCGGCGCGGACGTCCCGCACGGCGAGCGCCTGCGCCGCATCTCGCGCCCGCACGGCTCGTCCCCGGCGGTGGGCTCCGCGAAGCGCCACCAGGCCGAGCAGGAGCAGCTGGTCCGCGAGGTCTTCGAGGCGTGAGCCTCTGAAGTGGCCTGACGCGGCCTGACGCGGAGGGGCCCGGCACCGGATTTCCGGTGCCGGGCCCTTCGGCTTGTCCGCGGTCCCGCTAGGGTCTGTCGTTTGGATCAGGCCGGCTGTGAGGTGCGGTACTTCTCGACCGACCCGAGCGGGGTCTGGTGCGTGCAGCTGCAAGGCGGAGGAGGGCGTCAACGCGATGGGGGTCCCCCCGCGCGAGCGGAGCCGAGCGTGGGGGAGTTGGCAACCGACGACAACGCGGCAGATGTGCGTGCCAGGCCCCGCGACGCCGGGATGATCCAAACGACAGGCCCTAGTCGTCGTCCTCGTCGTCGAGCCGGGCCAGCCAGGTCGCCAGGCGCTCCACCGGAACCTCGAAGTCCGGGTTGAGGTCGACGAAGGTCCGCAGCTGCTCGGCAAGCCACTCGAAAGTGACCTCCTCCTCGCCGCGCCGCTTCTCCAGCTCCTCGATGCCGCGGTCGGTGAAGTACATGGGCTGTCTCTCCTGCGCTACGTCTGCACTCCGGTGGGCTCGGGTGCACTCGGGTTATGCCGACAGCCTAAGCAACTGGTGGTGGAACAAGTGCCTTGACTTTCCAAAGCCGCGATATATCGTGTTCTCAGGAAGACGCGATATGGCGTGTCGTGTCGGTCGAGGAGGTCCAGCACCATGTCCGAGTGGTCCGTCGCCGAGCCGAGGAAACTCACCTTCGACGCTCCCGTGAGCGACCTGCATGTGCGCATCGTGAACGGAACGGTCAACGTCGTGGGCACCGAGGAGGGTTCCGCCCGCCTGGAGGTCACCTCGATCGAGGGACCGCCCCTGGTGGTGACCCAGGAGGGCGGCACGCTGACCGTGGCGTACGAGGACCTGCCCTGGAAGGGCTTCCTCAAGTGGCTCGACCGCAAGGGCTGGCGGCGCAGCGCCGTGGTCTCCCTCGCGGTCCCGGCGGACACGCGCGTGGAGGTGGGCGTGGTCGGCGCCGGCGCCGTGGTCTCGGGGATCCGGGGGACGTCGGTGGTCAAGGGCGTCACCGGTGACACGACACTCGTCGGGCTGTCCGGCCCGGTGCGCGCGGACACGGTGTCGGGGAACCTGGAGGCCCAGGCCGTCACCGGCGATCTGCGCTTCAACTCCGTCTCGGGCGACCTGACCGTCCTCGAAGGCGCGGGCTCCGCCGTGCGGGCCGACTCGGTCAGCGGCTCGGTGATCATCGACCTCGATCCGGACGGGCCGACCGACGTCCGGCTGACCAGCGTCTCCGGGGAGATCGCCATACGTCTGCCGCATCCGGCGGACGCGGAGGTGGAGGCGAACACGGCGAGCGGCACGATCTCCAACGCCTTCGACGGACTGCGCGTCCACGGCCAGTGGGGCGCCCACAAGATCACCGGCCGCCTCGGCGCGGGCAACGGCAAGCTCCGGGCCACGACGGTCTCCGGCTCCATCGCGCTGCTGCGCCGCCCGCCCCGGGAGGACGAGGACATCGCCGGCTCGGACGGCACCAAGTCTTCGGCAGCGGGCGCGAAGCCCGCCGGGAGCACGGCCGGAGCACCGGACGACACGGGGGAGAATGCAGATTCCGGCCAGGGTGGCGGCGCGAGCAGCACCCCGGCCGACGGCACGACCGACAAGAAGGTGCTCTGACATGCCTCCCGTCTTCGCCCACGGCCGCCTCCGCCTCTACCTGCTCAAGCTGCTCGACGAGGCCCCGCGCCACGGCTACGAGGTGATCCGCCTCCTCGAGGAGCGTTTCCAGGGGCTGTACGCACCGTCGGCGGGCACCGTCTACCCCCGGCTGGCCAAGCTGGAGGCCGAGGGCCTGGTCACCCACACCACCGAGGGCGGCCGCAAGGTGTACGCCATCACCGACGCCGGCCGCGCCGAACTGGCCGACCGCAGCGGTGAACTGGCCGATCTGGAGCTGGAGATCGGTGAGTCGGTCGCCGAACTCGCCGCCGAAATACGGGCGGACGTGCGCGGCGCCGCGGGCGATCTGCGCCGCGAGGTGCGGGCCGCCGCCTCCGAGGCGAGGCGCGGGCCGGCGTACGGCGAGCGCGGCACCTTCGGGGAGTACGGCGACCGGGGCGACAAGGAGGCCTGGCGCGCGGCCAAGGAGGAGATGCGCCGCGCCAAGCAGGAGTGGAAGGAGCAGGCCCGGCGCGCCAAGGACGAGAGCCGCCGCGCCCGCGAGGAGGCCCAGCGCGCCCGCCACCAGGCCCAGGAGGCCCAGGCGCGGGCACGGGCCCAGGCCCAGGAGGAGGTCCAGCGCATCGCACAGCGGGTCCAGGAACGGGTGCAGGACCACTTCACCCGGGGCGACTGGCCCAATGGCGTTCGCGAGGGGCTGACCGAACTGGCCAAGGAGTTCGGCGAGTTCGGCAAGGAGTTCGGGAAGGACTACAGCTTCGGCCGCCCCGGCAGCGGCGCCGGCGCCGGTTCCGGTTCCGGTTCCGGTTCCGGTTCCGGTTCCGGTTCCGGTTCCGCCAAGTCGGCGCCCGCGCCGGAGTACACCGAGACCCCCGAGGACTTCCCGGCGGCGTACGAACCGGCCTGGGCGCACGAGAGCCCCACCGGCGACCCGGTCCGCGACCTCGACCGACTGCTGGACCGCTTCCGGGACGACATCCGCGACGCGGCCCGCGACCACGGGGTCACGCCGGGCCAACTCGACGACGCCCGGCGGCATCTGTCGACGGCTGCGGCCCACATCGGCGCGATACTGCGCCGCCCGACGGTCTGACCCGGCAGAGGCAGACGCCCACGCAGACGCCGACGGCCGGTCCGGGGGGCGCCCGGACCGGCCGTCGTACGGCGGCGGCGATCAGCTGTTGGTGAGCACGATCTTTCCGAACTGGCCGCCCGACTCCATCCGTTCGAAGCCCTCGCGGGCGCGGTCGAGGGGGAGGACCTCGTCGATGACGGGGCGCACACCGGTGGCGGCGCAGAAGGACAGCAGGTCCTCCAGCTCCTCCTTGGTGCCCATCGTGGAGCCGACGACCTTGAGTTCGAGGAAGAAGATCCGGGTCAGCTCGGCGTGGGACGGCCGGTCGCCGCTCGTGGCACCGGAGATGACGATGGTGCCGCCCGGCCGCAGCGACTTCACCGAGTGGGACCAGGTCGCGGCGCCGACCGTCTCGATGACGGCGTCCACGCGCTGCGACAGCCGCTCACCCGGCTCCACCGCCTCCACGGCCCCGAGCTCCAGCGCCCGCTTGCGCTTGGTCTCGTCCCGGCTGGTGGCGAAGACCCGCAGCCCGGCCGCCTTGGCGAGCACGATCGCCGCGGTGGCGACGCCGCCGCCCGCGCCCTGCACGAGGACCGAGTCGCCGGGGCGCACCCCGGCGTTGGTGAAGAGCATCCGGTACGCCGTCAGCCAGGCCGTGGGCAGACAGGCGGCCTCCTCGAAGGAGAGCCCCTTGGGCTTGGGCAGGATGTTCCAGGTCGGCACGGAAACCTGCTCGGCGAAGGTGCCCGGGTAGCGCTCGGTGAGGATGGAGCGGGGCTCCTTGGGGCCGACGCCGTGACCGGTCTGGCCGATGACGGAGTGCAGGACGACCTCGTTGCCGTCCGCGTCGATGCCGGCGGCGTCGCAGCCGAGGATCATCGGCAGCCGCTCCTCCGGGAGGCCGACGCCGCGGAGCGACCAGAGGTCATGGTGGTTGAGGGAGGCGGCCCGGACGTTCACGGTGCTCCAGCCGGGGCGGGCCTCGGGGGCCGGGCGCTCCCCCAACTCAAGGCCGGTGAGCGGCTGGTCCCGGTCGATTCGGGCGGCGTAGACAGCGAACATGGACTTGACGATAGGTTCTCGGCCCGGCGGACGGAACCGCACGGGCCTGTGACACACGCCCTCTTGCACGACGACGAAAGTCCCAGCCATACCGAAGCGGGGGGCGGGGCGCAGCCCCCGAACGACCACCCAGCCCACCGCATACGGGCGGGAATGGAGAAATGGCCCCGCCCAAACGGGCGGGGCCATTCAGCCCGACGTCAGCGACGGGCAACGCCCTCGGCCCGGGCGGCGGCGGCGACCGCCGCCGTCACCGCGGGGGCGACCCGCTCGTCGAACGGCGAGGGGATCACGTAGTCGGCCGCGAGATCGTCGCCGACCACGGAGGCCAGGGCTTCCGCCGCGGCGATCTTCATCCCCTCGGTGATCCGGGAGGCCCGCACCTGGAGCGCGCCCGCGAAGATGCCGGGGAACGCCAGCACGTTGTTGATCTGGTTCGGGAAGTCCGAGCGCCCGGTCGCGACGACCGCCGCGTACTTGTGGGCGACGTCGGGGTGCACCTCGGGGTTGGGGTTGGCCATCGCGAACACGAAGGCACCCTCGGCCATGGAGGCGACGGCCTCCTCCGGGACCGTACCGCCGGAGACGCCGATGAAGACGTCGGCGCCGGCCAGCGCGTCCTCCAGCGACCCGGTGTGGCCCGCCTTGTTGGTGAACGAGGCCAGCTCGCGCTTGACCGGCGTCAGGTCCTCCCGGTCGGCGGAGACGACGCCCTTGCGGTCGGTCACCGCGACGTCCCCGATACCGGCCTCGACCAGCATCTTCGCGATGGCGACACCAGCGGCGCCGGCACCCGAGATGACGGCGCGCAGCTGCCCGATCTCGCGGCCGCTCAGCCGCGCGGCGTTGCGCAGCGCGGCCAGCGTCACGACGGCGGTGCCGTGCTGGTCGTCGTGGAAGACCGGGATGTCGAGCCGCTCCTGGAGCCTCTTCTCGATCTCGAAGCACCGCGGCGCCGAGATGTCCTCCAGGTTGACCCCGCCGAAGGAGGGGGCCATGCGGACGACGGTCTCCACGATCTCGTCGGTGTCCGTGCAGGCGAGCGCGATCGGCACCGCGTCGACGCCGCCGAACTGCTTGAACAGGATCGCCTTGCCCTCCATGACCGGGAGGGAGGCCTCGGGGCCGATGTCGCCGAGGCCGAGGACGGCCGTACCGTCGGTGACGACAGCGACGACGGACGACTTCCAGGTGTAGTCGTTGACCAGCTCCGGCTGCTCCGCGATCGCGGTGCACACGCGCGCGACGCCGGGCGTGTACGCGAGGGACAGGTCGTCCTTGTCGCGGACCGGCACGGTGGCCTGCACGGCCATCTTGCCGCCGCGGTGGAGCGCGAAGGCCGGGTCGAAGGAGTCGAGGGGCTCGGGCCCGCCGTCCTGATCCGTACCGCTGTCGCTGCGAGGATTGACGATCTCCGCTGCCACTTCGTTGTACCCCTTAGGTATGCATGGTTGAGGGTTGACCGCTCCTGGTGGAGAGCGGGCGGGACCGTGTACCACCCGATTCGTCTGTCACGGACGGGCACGACACGACGGGCGCGCCGCACAACGCGCCCTGCCCCGGATGAGGGGAGTAAAGAACCTTCTTACCGGACGGACGGCCCCGGCGACGAGTCCCATGGGCGCAAGGTCACATCTCGGTCGGTTCAGGGGATCGTCTGGCGGATGTACGATCTGCGGGGGTTCGGGACCACCCGTTATGCGATTTTGACATTGCGACTCCCCTGAATGGCCCAGCTCGGGTGGCAGGATGCGGTCAACCCGCGAGGTCGCAACACGCGAAGGTGTGTGTTCTCGTCGACCCATCGGCAATCCATCCACCGCCGGAGGAACCCACGATGACCGCAAGCTCCACCCGTCGTACGACCGCGGCGCACTCCCGGCTAGCAGCGGTCGGTGCGATCGCGGTCGCCGGCGCCCTGCTGCTCACCGGTTGCGGTGACCAGACAGACAAGGCCAATGGGGGCGGCTCCACCACGGCCAACGCCCCGCTCGCAGACAAGCTCCCCGCCGACATCCGCAAGGCGGGCGTCATCAAGGTGGGTTCCGACATCGCGTACCCGCCGGTCGAGTACATGCAGGGCGGCAAGGCCGTCGGCATCGACCCGGAGATCGCGGACGCCCTCGGCAAGCAGCTGGGCGTGAAGTTCCAGTTCCAGAACGGCAAGTTCGACCAGCTCATCGTGGGTCTGCAGTCGAAGCGGTTCAACGTGGTCATGTCGGCGATGAACGACACGAAGGACCGCCAGAACGGCATCGACTCGGAGACGGGCAAGAAGGCCGGCCAGGGCATCGACTTCGTCGACTACTTCACCGCCGGTACCTCGATCCTCGTCCAGAAGGGCAACCCCAAGGGCATCAAGACCCTGGACGACCTGTGCGGCAAGGTCGTCGCGCTCCAGCGCGGCACCACCTCCGAGGGCATCGCCAAGGCGCAGAACAAGAAGTGCGCCAAGGACCACAAGAAGGCCATCAAGCTCCAGACCTTCGACACCGACCCCGAGGCGCTGCTCCGCCTCAAGCAGGGCGCGTCCGTCGCGGACCTCAACGACTTCCCGGTCGCCGCGTACAACGCGAAGACCTCGGGCGCGGGCAAGGACTTCGAGGTGGTCGGCGACCAGATCGAGGCCGGTCCGTACGGCATCGGCGTCAGCAAGGGCAACACCCAGCTGCGCGACGCGCTCCAGGCGGCCATGGACGCGATCGTCAAGAACGGCGACTACCAGAAGATCCTCAAGAAGTGGAACGTCACGGACGGCGCCGTGACCGAGGCCAAGATCAACGGCGGCTCCTGAGCCCTGCACGACCCTGAAGGGCAGTCACCTTGACTGACACTGTCGACAAGGCTCCGGCGTCCACCGTGCCGCCGGAGCACATCAAGGCCATCCCCGTACGCCACTGGGGCCGCTGGGTGGCCGCCGCCGCGGTCATCGCCATCCTGGTACTGATCGGGCTCGCGTTCTCCAACGCGAAGATCAACTACGCCGTCATCCCCGATTACCTGACGGACCCGACGATCCTGTCCGGCGTCTGGCACACGCTCTACATCTCCGTGCTGGCGATGGTGCTCGGCCTGGTCCTGGGCGTGATCCTCGCGGTCATGCGGATGTCGTCGAACCCGGTCACGAGCTACGTGGCGTGGCTCTACATCTGGTTCTTCCGCGGGACGCCGGTCCTGGTCCAGCTCCTGCTCTGGTTCAACATCGCCCTCATCTTCCCCATCCTCAACCTGGGGTTCTACAAGGACGAGATGAACCAGGTCATGACGCCGTTCCTGGCGGCGCTGCTCGGCCTGGGCCTCAACGAGGCCGCGTACATGTCCGAGATCGTCCGCGCGGGCATTCAGTCCGTGGACGAGGGGCAGACCGAGGCGTCGCACGCACTGGGCATGACCCAGGGCAAGACGCTGCGGCGCGTGGTTCTCCCGCAGGCGATGCGCGTGATCGTGCCGCCGACCGGCAACGAGTTCATCAACATGCTGAAGACCTCGTCGCTGGCCTACGCCGTGCAGTTCAACGAGCTGATCAAGCGGGCCACGGACATCTCCAGCGCCTCGCTCGCCGTGGTGGAGCTGTACTTCGTGGCGTCGATCTGGTACCTGATCCTGACCAGCGTCTTCAGCGTCTTCCAGTACTACCTGGAGCGGCGTTACGCCCGCGGCTCGACGCGCAGCCTGCCGCCGACCCCGCTGCAGCGCCTGAAGCAGAACCTCCGTCTGTTCGGTTCGTTCCGTCGCCCGGAGGTGGCCCGATGACCGGTATCGGCAAGAGCGAGAGCACCAGCCGCGGGCCGATGGTCAAGGCCGAGGGCGTACACAAGTCCTTCGGGCTCGCGCACATCCTCAAGGGCATCGACCTGGAGGTGAACCCGCGCGAGGTGTTCTGCCTGATCGGCCCGTCCGGCTCCGGCAAGTCCACCTTCCTGCGGTGCATCAACCACCTGGAGAAGATCAGCGCGGGCCGCCTGTCCGTGGACGGCCACCTGGTCGGCTACCGGCAGAAGGGCGACAAGCTCTACGAGCTGAAGGAGAAGGAGGTCGCGGCGCAGCGGCGGGACATCGGCATGGTGTTCCAGCGCTTCAACCTCTTCCCGCACATGACGGCGCTGGAGAACGTCATGGAGGCACCGCTCCAGGTCCGGCGCGAGACCAAGGCCGTCGCCCGGGAGCGCGCCGAGCGGTTGCTGGACCGCGTGGGCCTCGGTGACCGCAAGGGCCACTACCCGGCCCAGCTCTCCGGTGGTCAGCAGCAGCGCGTCGCCATCGCCCGCGCGCTCGCGATGGAGCCGAAGCTGATGCTCTTCGACGAGCCGACCTCGGCGCTCGACCCGGAGCTCGTCGGCGAGGTGCTCGACGTCATGCGGGACCTCGCGGAGGACGGCATGACGATGATCGTCGTCACGCACGAGATGGGCTTCGCGCGCGAGGTCGGCGACTCGCTGGTCTTCATGGACGACGGCGTGGTGGTCGAGTCCGGCCATCCGCGGGAGGTCCTGACCAACCCCCAGCACGAGCGGACCCGGTCCTTCCTGTCCAAGGTGCTGTAGGCGAGCGCAAGGGGGCGGTACGTGATCCTCGTACCGCCCCCTTCCGCATGCCCGGCATCGAACCGGGTGGCCCGGAGCCCTACTTGAGCGCGAGCAGCAGGGTGTCCGAGGGCGAGCACCACACCGGACGGGCCTCCGCGAAGCCCTTCTCGCGCAGTACGCGGGCGTGCCAGGCGGCGGAGGGCATGTCGCCGTCGGCGTGCTCGCCGTAGATCTCGAAGCGGCGGGCCGTGGGCCCGGCCAGGACCGGGTCCTGCGCCGCGAGCTGCCACCACTCGGCCCAGTCCAGGGCGTCGGCCCGGCGCGCCTGTTCCATGCGGGCGTGGCGCAGGGCGCGCTCGGCCGCGTCGATCCGGGGCGTGCTCTCGTCGATCATGCGGTCCGCGTTCATGAACACACCGCCGTCGCGCACGAGTTCGGCGACCTGGCCGTAGAGGGCGGCGAGGGGCTCATCGTGCAGCCAGTGCAGGGCGGTGGCGGTCAGGACGGCGTCGTACGACTCGTACGGCAGCCGGGCGCGCCAGTCGGGATCCTTCAGGTCGGCCTCGACGAAGGTGACCCGGTCATCGCCCGCGAAGCTGCCCTCGGCGATGGCGAGGAGGGCGGGGTCGAGGTCGACGCCCGTGCTCGTGGCCTCGGGGAAGCGGGCGAGCAGCCGGGCGGTGATGCTGCCGGTGCCGCAGGCGAGGTCCAGCACGCGGGGTGCGGTGCCGACGAGCGCCTCGACCATGTCGAGCATGATCCGGAACCGTTCCTCGCGGTCCGGCATGTACCACTCCTGCTGCCGGTCCCAGCTCTCCTGCCACGCGGCCCAGTCGGTTCCCGTACTGATAGTCATGGAGATCCCCTTCCCCTCGCACCTGTAATACCCTGAAAGCGCGACCGTCTATTACCCGACCGCAGGCATGACCCTAGAGCGCATCCGTAAGGACTACAAGTGGAACTGGCCTATTACTCGGATTACGCCGTCCGTCTCGTCAACAGCGAGGAACCGGCGCGGGGCAAGGACTCCCTGACCTCGGTCGAGGCCGTCCGCGACCTGTTCGGCGTCAACCAGTCGGCGGCCCGCCGCGCCACCGACGCCGACGTCACGCGCTTCCGGTCGGTGCGGGCCCGGCTGCGCGGCGTCTTCGAGGCGGCCGACCAGGGCGACGAGACCCTCGCGGTCGACCTGCTGAACTCCCTGCTCCTGGAGTTCCCGGTGAGCCCGCAGATCTCCGGGCACGACCACCGGGACGACGACGGCCGGCCGCTGTGGCACATGCACCTGGCCGACCATCCGTCCAACGCCACCGCGGGCTTCGCGGCCATCGCCGCGATGGGCCTGGCGTTCCATCTGACCGAGTACGGCGTCGACCGCCTCGGCCTGTGCGAGGCCGCGCCCTGCCGCAACGCCTACCTCGACACCTCGACCAACCGCTCACGGCGCTACTGCTCCGACCGCTGCGCGACCCGCGCCAACGTCGCCGCCTACCGCGCCCGCAAGCGCCTGGAGGCCGACCGGTCGGGGAAGACGGGCCGGGCCGCCGACAGCGCCCAGCGCACCAGCGCCAGCGGCGAGCGCTGACCGGGCTTGCGCGGCCGGTACCGCGCGAGGGCCCGGCCGAGGATCAGCTCCTCCGGCACGGTCCCGTAGTCGGTGCTGTCCCCACCGGCGTACGGGTTGTCCCCCAGCACCCACCAGCCGTCCTCGCGCCGCTCCGAGGCCCGCTTGACGACCAGCAGGTCCTGCTGGAACGGATGACGCAGGACGACGATGTCACCGGGCCTGACCACGGCCCCGTACCGCAGCAGGAGCAGGTCGCCGTGATGGAGCGTGGGCACCATCGACGGGCCCGTCACCTCGGCCAGTCCGAAGGGCGGCGCGGGCCTTCCCCGCTCCGGCTCCTGCGACAGCTCCGGCATCCCCGGCACCTCCCCGATCCGTTCCTCCACAGTCTCAGTCTCACCGTTCCTAGGGCTGTTGGCCGGTGTTGGTCAACTCACCGTGATCCCGACGTCTGGTCCGGTGGCCCTCCGAACGGTCCTGGGGGCCGGGGAACAGCGCGAGTTGGCCACTTCGGCACGGTCGGGTCTTGCCGCCCTGGGTGGGCGTGCCCGCTGTCCTGGGTGGACTCGCGGTCCCGCACGCCCGGGGTAGGGATGTGGCCTGGCCGGTAGCCCTCCGCGCCACCATCCTCCGGTGGTGGCCGGTCACACCTGGCCGACGCCGAATCCCGTGCCCGAGGGCGCGCCGTCCGATGGCCACCGAGGCGGCGTTGTGCCGGGTGACCTGAGTCTTGTTCCTGGACTGCTGCTGCAGGGGTGCGGTCCAGTACTGGCCGCCCCAGCGGCTGGTGTAGGCGGGGTCGACGGCAATCACCACGAGGCCGGCGTGGTGAGTCATGCCGCGCAGGCGTTCGCGGAAGCGGGCGGTGGGAATGCCGGCCACCGTGCGGCGGAACGCCTTTCCACGTCTGCCCCGGCCCATGGTCTCCCGGCCGGGATCGTGAGTGGTGTGCCGATCGGGTTGCCGTGCGGGTCAAGGACACAGGCGGCGAGGTGGTCGGCGTTCTCGCGGGCCAGCGCGATCAGCTCACTGATCGCGGCGCGCAGCCGCCCGTCCCGGGTGCTCGTGGGGCCGGTGGCACGAGCCTCGGCAAAGCCCAGGTGTTCCCGCTTCCGCCCCCGCTTGCGCGCCACTGGTTCCTCCCCCCGGTTGCAGGGAACTCAACTACCACCACCGATCATGCGTTCCCAGCCTCTGCGCCATCACACAAACCTGCCCCGTTCACCCCTGCGAGGGACATGACGGCCACGCATGGCCAAGACCCCGACCCACAGCCGCCAACCCGGGACTTTTGCCCTAAGCCCACAGGGGCACTCGAGAAAACCCGTGCTCCAGGGAGTAATGTCCCACCTGAGAAGACGATCACGAGGAAGGAATGCTCCATGCTTTCCCGCCTGTTTGCCCCCACGGTCAAGGTCAGCGCGCACTGCGACCTGCCCTGCGGTGTGTACGACCCGGCTCAGGCCCGCATCGAGGCGGAGTCGGTCAAGGCCATCCAGGAGAAGATGGCCGCCAACGAGGACCCCCACTTCCAGATCCGTGCCACGGTGATCAAGGAGCAGCGCGCCGAGCTCGCGAAGCACCACCTGGACGTGCTCTGGAGCGACTACTTCAAGCCGCCGCACTTCGACAGCTACCCGGAGCTGCACACGCTCCTGAACGACGCCGTCAAGTCCCTGTCGGCCGCCAAGGCCTCTACGGACCCGGCCACCGGTCAGAAGGCCCTGGACTACATCGACCAGGTCGCCAAGATCTTCTGGGAGACCAAGAAGGCCTGATCTCCGCTCGGCCTTGCGGGACCGCGCGTTGCAGATGCGCGGGGTTCCGCTGCCCGCACCCGGGCCGTGTCCCGCCGCACGCGGTGGTGGACGACGGTCCGGGTGCGGGCTTTTCTCAGCTCGCCTCGTGCGGCTCGGCGAAGACCAATCCGCGCAGGGTCAGCCGCTCCGTCTCGTAGTGGCCCTCGGTGACGGCCTCCACGTCGA